>DAOUIZ010000047.1:0-113367 GCA_034423195.1 Dehalococcoidia bacterium
CTCGGAGCGCAACGCTGCCGCAGCCCCCATCAACTGGCGATTTACCACCAGGAAGGCCAGAACCAAACTTCGCAGGCTATACCCTGACACCACAACTTTGACTATCTACTAGTATCGGTGTCGTTGTGTTGGATGTGTTGGATACGAAATCGGGTTCGCCTGAGCTCCGGTCCCCAGAACCACCGGACTGTTGCTCAGAAACTTTCTGGTCAAGGGCGTAGCCGAGGTTGGGATATTCGATGTCTGGTTGCGGCGGCAGTTCGGGGAGAGGGTCTTCGTTGACTTCGCTCACGACTTCCCCGGCGGGTGGGGCTTCCCTGTTTTCCAGATGCGCCACTGGGCGGTCAGGCACGGTTGCGGCCAGTGCCTGGGTCGACTGAGTTGACTGGCTACTTCGGTTCCCCGCCAAAAGGACAGCGGAACCGGCTATGGCGACCACCGCCAGAACAGCAACGGGAATCAAGAGCATTCTTCTCATCGTTCACCTCCAAGACGGCTGATTTGTTCTCCATTTCAGTGAATCTGCGTCTGTAGTGTTGAAGCTACGTCAGCAGAGCAATGACGACCAGCACGACCGCAAACGTGAGCAGACCACTCCCGTTACTAGTGTAATGCCCGGTTACTATACCACCCCCGTATAACTCTGCTGTAATCTCTGAGGCTGTTCACCATGACTTTTTGTAATTTATCGGAAACTTCGGCACAATTGCCACGGGTCACGCCCAATCCCGCCACGCCAAATCTTGTCATCCTCATTGCGTCACCTCTCAACCATTATACGACAGCGGCTCGCCCCAACAGGTCTATATCCGGTGCGTATCCCGGGCTATCCCATTTGAAAAACACCCACATGCAGGTGCCGCAGCTTGGTGCATATATACTCTATTATCAACTATTGCTCTGAGTAAGTTAGGATGGGGTGACAGAGCTCATTTCACAGAGGTTCCCTGAATCCGCATCGGCACCACCGCCACCCCCGTCCCAATCACTTCCAGCGCCAGGTCCGCCCCCTGCTTCTCCACCACCAGCTCGCACTCCACCATCCCCCGCCCATCCTCCTCCCGCTTCCCCGCCACCAGGCCCGACAGGCTCACCGTGTCCGTCGAGGCGACATTCCCCGTCACTTCCAGCTCCAGCCGCCGCGCCGGGTCCTCCACACTCTCCGGCGGAAACGCCCGCAGCAGCAGCTCCTCCGCGTACCCCCGGATGACCGCCGGATTCAGGAACTCCTCCCCCGCCCCCAACCCATCACCGTCCTCTTCCGCCGCGCCGGTTCCTTCCCCCGAGTTGGACCGCCGGATAGCCTCCTCCGTCTCCCACTTGATGACGATGGGCAGCCGGTCCCCCGGCGAAACCGACTCAAAGGTCACCGTCCTTGCCCAAAGCATTGGCATACTCCCAATATACCCCAGACGGCGCCGTCCCGCCCCGCCTCCTCCTCTCCCCGGGCTGCCGCACGGGGAAAGCACCAGCAACGGAATGGATACTGCCCTGCCCTGGAATTGCTGACGCTACTCACCTTGCGCCTCCCCCATTTGGCCCCTTACCATGGAAGTGTGCCTTGCGGTATAGCGCTCGCTTGCCGACCCCCGCCCCTGTCCTCGCTGGAAATGCGGCAAAATGTAGCAAAATGCGCCAGTTTTAAAATCCTCACCCCCCAGCCGCGGCCAGCGCTAATGGGACACTTTGGGACAAAATAGGACAGATTTCTTCTCCCCCGGCGATTCCTTTCCCCTGTGCTAAACTGTATCCCGTACTCCCGGCGGCTCGGCTCCCAGCACGGAGCCGCCAAGGAGCCTTCGACAAGTTACCTGAATTGGCGACGGAGGCGGCGACCCTTAGAACGCCCCCGCCGGTTAGCCCACCGGACTACCCCTAGCCCAGGAGGAACGGATCCATGACCGGCCAGGGAAACAACGCCGAGCGGCCCCGGAGGGGTGACAGAAGTCGCGGCATGGTCATCGTCGCCCACGCCGACGACGCCGAGTGGGGCTGCTCCGGCACTGTCGCCAAGTGGTGCGCCGAGGGATGGGAAGTCGTCTATGTCCTCTGCACCGACGGCAGCAAGGGCAGTGACAACCGCGAGCTGACCAGCCCCGAGTTGGTGGAACTGCGCCGCCAGGAGCAGCTCAACGCCGGCCGGGTCCTCGGCTTGGCCGGCGTGGTTTTCCTCGACTACGAGGACGCCATGCTGGAGCCCTCCCTGGCCCTGCGCCGCGACCTTACCCGGGAGATCCGCCGCTTCCGCCCCGACGTGCTCATCTGCATGGGCCCCACCCGCCAGCTCACCGAAACCGGCTACCTCGGCCACCCCGACCACCTCGCCTCCGGTGAAGCCGCCCTCTCCGCCGTCTTCCCCTCCGCCCGCGACCACCTCACCTTCCCCGAGCTTCTTGAGGAAGGACTGGAGCCCCACAAGGTCAGGGAAGTCTGGATTATGGAGCCCGACGACGCCGACCAGTACGTCGACGTCACCAACTACATCGACCAGTCCATCGCCGCCCTCAAGGAACACCGCAGCCAGGTAACCGAAGAAGAAGCCGACTACCACATGCGCCGCTGGCGCTCCAGCACCGGCGAGAAGGTCGGCATGAAGTACGCCGAAGCCTTCAAGCGCTTCAAACTCGACTAACCCACGCCGCAATTCGCGCCCGATAGCGGCGACCTTTAGAACGGAGGATGAACGTGACTACTAACCACGAACAGATCAAGGAAGTCGTCCGCGACCGCTACGGCGCCCGCGCCCGGGGCGTTATCCAGCTCACCGAGGTCCAACCCGCCGCTCCTTCCGGGGAAGGCGACGCCGGATGCTGTGGCCCCGCCGACCTGGACCGGGCCCTCCGCCTCTACAACCAGGGACAGATTGACGGACTGCCGGCCGCCGCGGTGGCCGCCTCCGCCGGCTGCGGCAACCCCACCGCCCTGGCCGGGCTCACCACCGGAGAGCGTGTCCTCGACCTCGGTTCCGGCGGCGGAATCGACTGCTTCCTCGCCGCCCAGCAGGTGGGAGAGACCGGCCGCGTCATCGGCCTCGACATGACCCCCGACATGCTGGACCTGGCCCGCCGCAACCAGGCCAGCGTTGGGCTGACCAACGTCGAGTTCATCCAGGGCGAGATGGAAAACATCCCTCTCCCCGACGCCCATGTGGACGTGGTCATATCCAACTGCGTCGTCTGCCTGTCCCCGGACAAGGACGCCGTCTTCAGCGAGTCCTTCCGGGTCCTCAGCCCCGGCGGCCGCATCCACATCTCTGACATGATGGCCCTCACCGAGGAAGGCCCGGCCCGCACCGACGCCGAGGCCTGGACCTCCTGCGTCGGCGGCGCCGAGTTTCGGGATGTCTACCTCGCCCGCCTGAAGCGCGCCGGCTTCGTCAACATCGAGACCACCGACGAAGGCATCCGCTTCGACGAAGACGGCATCCCCCTCAACGTAGCCAGCGTCAAGGTAGTCGCCCGCAAACCCGCCTGATCCCCACGGGCCTCGCAGAAACGCGGGCCGTCTCTCAAACGAAACGGCCCGCGCACCGGCGGCAACAGGCAACTCTTCCTCGACAGAGCACCTCCTGTAAAAGAAGGTGCGCGACAATGGGCGGTCACCCAACCTGTCACCTTAAGGGACAAGCACCTTGCAATGGACTTGGGACCCGGAAAAGGGCCGGGAGAACATCCTTAAGCACCGCATCAGCTTCAGCACAGCCCAACTGGTGTTCCAGGACTTCTACTGCGTCACCGAAGTCGACTCCCATCCCGACGAGGAACGATGGAGAACTACCGGTTTAGTCGGACCCTCTGTCATAATAGTCATTCACACTTGGCCGCAGGAAAGCCCGGGACGAATCATCAGCGCACGGAGGGCTACCCGGCACGAGAGACGTACCTACGAGGAAGGCAATGGTCAAACTGACTGACGAACAGAAAGCGGAGATCGACGCACTGGAGAATCTCTCCGACAACGAACTTGACCTCTCCGATATCCCCGAGCAGCCTATCCACTGGGCCACGGCCAAAATCGGGATACACTACAAGCCGGACTGGCAGGACATCACTCTAAGGCTGGACCAGAACGTCATACACTGGTTCGAGGAACAGGCTGAGACACTTGAGAAATCCCACCAGGACATCAATAAGGCCCTGCTGGATTACATCCGGCGCGTGAGATTCTCCGTCGGAACGGACATCATGAAGGATGGAATGCACATCCCAGCCATGCGAGACGCAATAAAAGCGGTTGTCTCTACCATCGAAGAGTGGGATGGTGTTGGAGGACAATGGCGCGAAGACCAGACGCGATATGCCATCATTGACCCCATCCTGCGCGCCTTGGGTTGGGACACCGCTGACCCGAAGGTCTGCCATCCCGAATGGCGGGCCGAGAACAGCAAGGGGCGCGTTGATTACGCGCTATTCCCGCGAAGCACTACCTACGACTTCGCCCGCAGGGAGGCAATCCCCGCCGTCATCATCGAGTGCAAATCATTCCGTGCTGAACTCTGGGAAGACCACGGTCATCAACTCCAAGCCTATGTGGACGCGGAACCTCGCATGACCGAGGGGATGGCCATTCTCACGAACGGGGACAAGTGGTTATTCTACATGCTTGGAGACGGCCATCGCTTGTGCGACATAGAACCTTACGCGGTGGACCTCACCCACTATGCTCCGGATTTCATCGCCAAGAAATTCGATGAACTCATGGGACGTCAGAATTGGTAGTGAATGAAAAAGCGCATGCGTCCGGGTATGCGAGCGTACCTGAGACAAAAACCATCGGAGCACAAATCTGAAGGTTACGTTCAGTCATGGCCGATATGTGGGGTGCATAAAACACCCCATCCGCCACAAGTAAACGGTACCGCGCACTCACATCACACCTCCAGCGGCGTGTCCTCCCGGTTCGCCCACTCCCCCATCGAAGCATCGTAGTTCTTGGCCCGGTCGTAGCCCAGCATCTTCAGCAGGAACGTTCCGTGCGCCGCACGGATGCCGCCCTGTCAATAGGCGTAGGCCGTCTTGTCCGGCGTGATGCCGTGCTCCTCCAGCAGCTTCCTAACCTCGTCGGCCGGACGGAACCTGTGCGTGTCCCGGTCCATCACGTTGAACCACTCCAGGTGGACGGCCCCGGGGATATGCCCCACCCGCTGGTTTCCCCGGCTCACGCTGCCGTCGTACTCGCCGTCGCTGCGCACGTCCCAGATAACCGAATCTCCCACGTCGCAGGCGGTCTTCAACTCGTCCACCTTCACCAGCAGCGAATCATCGGCCCGGGGCGTGAAGGTCGCTCCCGAAGCCGCCCGGCCCCGGTCGAAGCTGGTGGGAAGACCCGCCTGGACCCAGGCCCGCCAGCCGCCGTCCAGCACCTTGACGTTGCCGTGTCCGTAGTAGTTCAGGGCCCACCACAGCCGGGCCGCATACAGGCTCTGGTTGTTGTCGTAGGCGACCACCAGCGTGTCGTCCCCGATGCCTAGCCCCTGGCACATGGCGGCGAACTTCTGGGGCGGCAGGATGTGTACCCGCCCCGTGTCCGGGTCCTTCTCATAATTGTCCGGCACCAGCACCGCCCCGGGAATATGCCCCCGCAGGTACCCGGCCTCCACGTCGGTATCCACCACCACCACGTTGGCGTCACCCCGGTGGGCCTCCACCCAGGCCGCGTCCACCAGGTACTCAGGATGCGCGTATCCCGCATCAGTAGTCATCGTTGTTCCTCCAAATCCAGGGGGTTCGGGGGATGCATCCCCCGAAGTAACCCCGTCCCGGCTAACCCACCTGGTACTGCTCGAAAGTCTCCTGGTTGAACGTAAGCCCTAGACCCGGCTTGTCCGGCACCACTATCTGTCCATCCTCGATGGCCGGCGTCTCCTCGAACAACCGCAGCGTCCACGGCATGTATTCCACCGTCAGGCCGTTGGGAATGGCGGCGATGTTGTGGACCTGCACCTCCGGGATCAGATGGCTCACCACCGGCAGGTTGAAGGCCTCGGCCATCCCCGCCACCTTGCGGAACTGGGTGATGCCCCCAACCCGCAGCAGGTCGATCATGACAATATCAACCGAACGTTGCTCCACCATGTGCCGGAAGGGACGGATCCCGTAGACATACTCGCCGGCGCAGATCGGAGTCGTCAGGGCGTCCGCCACCCGGGCCAGCCCCTGGTAGTCGTCCCGCACAACCACGTCCTCCAGCCAGAACAGGTGGTACTCCTCCACCCGTTGGCCGATGTCGATGGCCTGGTTCACGTCCCAGAGCTGGTTGATGTCGCACATCAGGTCGATGTCCGGCCCGATGGCGTCCCGCAGGGTGCGGATCCGGGCCACTTCCCTCTGGGCGGTGGGCTCGGCCCCCATCTGGGTCTTCATCTGCCGGAATCCCATCTCCACCAGGCGTGGCCCCGCCTCGGCCAGATATTCCAGGTTGTAGGGACGCATAAGGGCGCCGCTGGCGTAGGTGTCCACCCGGTCCCGGCAGCCTCCCAGCAGGGAGCACACCGACTGGCCCAGGGCCTTCCCCTTGATGTCCCACAGGGCCATATCCACCGCCGCCAGGGCCAGGGTGAAAACCCCCTCCGGCCCGGCGCTCCCCGCCGCCGTCTTCAGGGACTCGGCAATGGCCTCCACCTGCATCGGGTCATGCCCCACCGTCAGCTCGCACAGGCTGTCCACCGCCGACCGCAGCGCCGGGGTCAGGGGCCCTCCGAAGAAGGTGACTCCCACTCCCTGGATTCCTTCGTCGGTATCCAGCTCCAGGGTCACGAACTCCCGCGTACCGGGCTGCGGCACCCCCACAACCAGGGGATTATCGGCCGGAGTCTGCAGGACCCGGGTTGTCCAGTTGGAAACTCTCATCGCGTTGCCTTTTCTCCAGTTTGTGGATGGACGGGCCACCCATGGAGGAATGGTTCTCTAGTCCGCCGCCGCAAACTCCTCCCGCAGGTCCAGCACCGCCTCGGGAGTGCGCCTCTGGCCTCCGGCGGCCCGTTCCTCCGGGAGCCGAATGTCGGGAATGACCTTGGCCGCCACGAACACCGGCCCTTCCTGTGAGAAGACTTCCTCGGCGCGGGTCACGAAGTCTTCCAGATCGTCGAAGCGGTAGGAGTGGGCGTATCCTGCCGATGTAGCCAGATCCGCATAGTCGGCGACGCCGACACCGGGAACTTCCTGCCCGCCGGTGGTGGCATAGACGCCGTTGTCCATGACGAAGTGGACCAGGTTCTTCGGCCCCTTGTTGGCAATGGTCACCAGCGACCCCAGGTTCATCAAAAGGCTGCCGTCGCCATCGAAGAGGATGACCTTGGTGTCGGGCTGGGAAAGGGCTAGTCCGAGAGCGACGGACGATGCCTTGCCCATCGCGCCTCCCACCGGGATGTCCCGCTTCACATTGTTGGTCACCTTGGCCCAGGCGCCGTTCGCCCGGAACACCGGCACCACCACCGCGTCTCCCCGGAAGCGCTCGATGGCCCGCATCATTTCGACCTGGTCAATCATGTCTGTTCTCCTGCAGGTGACGGTTCTGGTTCAGTTCAGTTTCACGTCTGGTCCTATGGAAGCGCACCGTTCGCGCAGCGGCGCCAAAACCGTCAGATCTCGTTTACTGGCCCCAGTTCAGAAACGCGGAATATGGTTGGCAGGTCCGGCCGGAACACCAGCCGCCACGCCTCCATGCCGTTCTGCACCGCCGTGCCGCCGGCCCAGCTCCCCGCCATCTTGATAACCGAGTAGATTTCCTCGGGGGTGGCCCCCGCCTGGTTGGCCGCGTGAACGTGAATTTGGATGTGGTAGACCGGGTTCCTCATGCACACATAACCGGCGATGCGGATAAGTTCCTCAGTCTTGCGGTCCAGCAGCGACTGTCCGCCGTGGTCCCGCTCCCAGCCGTTGTTCCGCGCTTTCAGAGCGTCCAGGTCCACCTCGGACAGGAAATCGTGCATCCCGACTCTGAAACCGCTGTTCTGGATAACCCGGTCGCGCTCCGCCTGCTTCTCGCTCTCTGTGGGCATGACTTCCCTCCTCATCTGGACTGGTGCGGGTGGGATTACGCCAGTGTGACGGGGGCAAAAATCTCCCCCTCCGGCGGAGTCTACCAATATGACCGGGGCGGCGCAAGAATGTACACCGTCAGGTGAACAGGGCGTCTTTGATGGTCAGGACATCCTGCCGCAGCTGCCGGTCCTCGTTGATTTCGCCGTTAATCTTGCCGGCTCCGTGGATGACGGTGGCGTGGTCCCGGCCGCCCAACAGCCGGCCCACCTGTGTCGGCGACATCTCCAGTTCGTACATCAGCAGGTACATCGCCACCTGGCGGGCCTGGGCCACCTTTCTGGTCCGGCGCTTGCTTAGCAGTTCGTCCCTCGTGACCTTGAAGTGGAGCCCCACCTGGTCGATGATCCGGTCGGGGTCCATAGCGTGGCGGGCGGTGTCCGCGGTCAGGTCGTTCAGCATCAGCGAGGCCGACTGGGCCGTAATCGGTTCGGACATCGTCCTGGCGTGAAGCATGAGCCTGTTCAGGCAGCCCTCCAGCTCTCTGACGTTGCTCTGCACCCGCTTCGCCACCAGTTCCAGAATGCTGTCGTGCAATTCCACGCCCATCTCCTCCGCCTTGGCCGACAGGATAGCCATCCGGGTCTCCAGGTCGGGCGGCTGGATGTCGGCGATCAATCCCCACTCGAACCGGGACCGGAGCCGGTCTTCCAGCAGCGCCAACGCCTTGGGAGGACGGTCCGAGCTGATGACGATCTGGTGGCCCGAGTTATGCAGGTCGTTGAAGGTATGGAAGAAGCTCTCTTGGGTCTGTTCTTTCCCCCTCATGAACTGCACATCGTCAATCAGCAACACCTGCACCTCCCGGTACCGGTGCCGGAAGTCCTCGGTGGTGCGGTTGCGGATGGCGGAGACGAATTCGTTGGTGAACTGCTCAGAGGTCACGTACAGCACCGACTTCTGCCGTTGTGCACAGGCATGGCCCACCGCGTACAACAGGTGCGTTTTCCCCAGACCCACGCCGGAGTAGAGGAACAACGGGTTGTAGCTCTTCCCCGGTGCGTCGGCCACCGCCCGCGCGGCGCTGTAAGCCAGGTGGTTCGAAGGCCCGACTACGTAGGAATCGAAAGTGTACTTGGGATTGTGCGCGAAACCCGGCCCAGGTCCCGCCGGAACGGCAAATCTATCGCCGCTGACCGCGGCAGCCGGCAAAGCATCAGCAACACCGGTTCCCGCCCAGATGTCCGGGGTTGCCGCCCACTCTCGATCATCTTCCGGGGTGTATTCGTGGGCCAGCTCCAGCGGCGGAAGTTCCGTCTCCTGTTCTATCGGGAGAACGTCAAAGCGGATTTCCCGCGCCTGGCCGGTGACTTTCGCCAACGTCTCCTGGATCGCCGGGTACATCCGGCGTTCCAGCCAGGTGACCACGAACGCCGACGGCGCCCGCACCATAAAAGATGATTCGTCGTAATCGATCCCTTCCGTCTGCTTCAGGTAGGAATCAAACAACTGCTTCGGGATTTGCAGTTCCAGGTCGCCGAGCACGGCACGCCAAGCCTCTCGGGCCGACAGGTTTGTCATCGCCCCGCCACTCCCATCCGATTGGTGGCAGACATATTAGCAGGTTGTTCCCTGGCCGGGCATAGACCATCGGTTCCAATCGAAACCCCGGCCTTCGTGACCCCCTTGGGACAAGGACTGATATAATCCGGTTGGCCGGGAAAGCGCCCCCGTTTCCAGGAATCTCCCCGGCTAACACCCGGCCCAAGGAACGCCAGCCAACCAATCGCCGCAGGCAGCTATGGACCAGGAACGCCCGCCCCCTCCCGAACACCTCAAACCCTGGTATTACCAGTACTGGTTCTTCTACCCGGTTATCGTGTTCTGGCCCCTCTGGCCCATCCTCATCATCCGCTCCCCTTGGCACAACGGACTGGTGTCCGGCGCCTTGGCTTGGGCGTACTTGATCTGCGGCGGATACTTGTTTGGGTACATGGACATATACCCCGCCGGATTTGATGCCGGTGAATTGAACCAGTTCACCATCACTATCGTTCCCGCGGGGATCATCCTCACCCTGGTAACCCAGGCCCTCTGGATCTTCCGCGACCGGCCCGGCATCCGGGCGGCCATGCGCGCCCCTCAGGACCCCGGGGCTGGGGTGGAAAGGGTGGAAAGCTCGGAGCCGTCCGAAAATGTGTCGGCGCGGCGCGGTTCTTCCCGTTCCCGTCGCCGGGGCGCAGACCGGCCCCGCCGGCGCCGGTAACAATGGGGACATGGCTCCCACCGGCCATTCCCAGTTGATAACCCCGGAATTTTCGTTGATAACTTCATATAATAGTGGATAATAGCTGACTGAAGGTTAAATCTAGTCCAGATACCGTTGAGAATCTGAGATCCATTCCAACAATGAATTTCGGTTCTTCACCCACGCCAATGATGCCCACGGCATACCTCAACTTATCGACCCGGTGCTTGCAGTTATCCATGTTAAAATGCCGGTAATCTACCGGCAGCTACGCTCACCGCGAGGCATATTTCCACTCCATCAACTGCCTTATTACCACTACCCTTACCTATAGACCATGATTGATACAGTTAGATTAAATATAAAAGCTGGTAACGGTGGTAATGGGTGCATGAGTTTCTTGCGGGAGAAATTCCGTCCAAAGGGCGGCCCCAACGGGGGCGATGGTGGGGACGGTGGCAGTGCATTTATCGTTGGTGACCCCAGCATCAACACCCTTCTCCACCTCAAGTTCAACAGCACTTTCTACGTCCAGCGCGGGGAGCATGGCCGCGGGAAGGACCAGCGGGGCGGCAACGGCGCCCACACCTACATTAGGGTCCCCTTGGGCACCGTTGTTTGGAGAATGGTTCCCGGTTCTCCGGATGCGAATGAGATGCTTGCTGATATCGTTGATGAGCAGCCTAGGTTGGTTGCTCAGGGTGGAAAAGGGGGTTGGGGAAACACCCATTACGCTTCTCCCACCAACCAGGAACCCCGGTTGGCCCAGAGCGGGGAGGAAGGAGAATCCGTGATTCTCCTCCTTGAATTGAAGCTGCTCGCTGATGTGGGGCTGCTGGCCAAGCCCAACGCTGGTAAGTCCACCCTTTTGTCCCGGTGTTCGGCCGCCAAGCCGAAGATCGCGGACTATCCGTTCACCACGGTGGAGCCGGCCCTGGGCGTGGTCACGGCGAAGGGACAGGACTTCGTGATGATGGAAGTTCCCGGCCTGATAGAGGGCGCCCATGACGGCGTGGGTCTGGGCGATGAGTTCCTCCGGCACGCGGAGCGGGCCCGCCTGTATATCCACCTCATCGACGGCATGGCTCCTGACCCGGTGGGGGACTACCGGATGATCAACCAGGAGCTGCAGATGTTCAATCCCGACCTGGAGAGGAAGCGCCAGGTGATCGCCGTCACGAAGATGGATGTGACCGAGGTCAGCGAGAAACGGGAGGAACTCCGCTTCGTCCTCGAGGATGAACTGGTGGATTCCTTCGGGAAGAAGCCGGACATATTCTTCATTTCATCGGTCAGCGGGGAGGGGATCGATAACCTGCTCGGTTACGTAGTAGACGCATTGGCAACTGCCCCGGAGATGCCTTTCGACGTCCCGGAACCCGTTGCGGTCTCAAACCGCCGGGGCACCCGCGGCAACAGCTTCTACATTGACAACGGTGTGTACGTCGTAGAGTCGGAGCAATTGGAACGTCTGACTGCCCTGGCGGACACGCGCGATTACCGGGTCCTGCTCCAGATCTGGCGGGAAATGACCAGGTTGGGAATCGCCCGCGGCCTGTCGGATGCCGGTATCGAGGCCGGAGACACGATACGCATCGGCAACGCGGAAGTGGAGTGGTTCTGATCGTGGCGGCTGCCTGCACGGTTCATCAGCCATGACCCGCATCGGTGTCCTTGGTGGCACATTCGACCCCATCCACCTCGGCCATCTTGTAGTTGGGGAGGAAGCCCGGGACCGTTTGGAACTCGACCGTCTGGTCTTCATGCCGGCGGGAAGCCCCCGCCTCAAGGAACACGCCCCGCTGGCCTCGGCCATCCAGCGCCTCGAGATGGTGCGGCTGGCGGTGGGCGAGGGAGATGACTCCGAGATCAGCACCCAAGAAGTGGTGCGGGAGGGTTCCACCTACACCGTCGATACCATTGCCGAGCTCCGCCAACAATATGCCGAATCCGACCAGATATATTTCATGGTGGGAATGGACGCGCTGGAGCAGTTCGACCGCTGGAAGGAACCGGACCGGCTGTTGCGGATGTGCAACCTGGTAGTGGTAAACCGGGTGGGGCACCAGCGCGTCGACGTCAACGATTTCGTTGGGCGCTTTCCCGAGGCCGGGCCCGGCCTCACCCTCCTGACCGTCCCGAGGTTGGAGATCAGTTCCACCGATATCCGCAGCCGGGTCCGCGACGGTAGGTCAATCAAATATCTGACTCCCGAACCGGTGGTTGATTACATCCGCCGGGAGGGGCTTTACCGTTGAGTTGTCCAGACCGTAACCTGGGGACGTTGAAAGATAGAAGATGTTGAGCGATGGAAGATAACGTAGAACGTCTGCTGGAGTTGGCTCTGGAGTTGGGAGCCCTGAAGTATGGCGACTTCACCCTTTCCTCGGGGAAGAAGAGCAGCTACTACTTCGACGGCCGCCTGCTCAGCCTCAGCCCAGAGGGGGCCGTCTTGATTGGCCGTGCGCTGCTGCCATTGGTCGCCGCGGCCGGAGCGGAAGCGGTGGGCGGCCCGACGCTGGCCGCGGACCCGATGGTGACTTCCATTGCCATGATCAGCCAGCTTGAAGGGAAGGGAATCCCGGCCTTCATCGTGCGCAAGGAGACCAAGGAACACGGGATGGGCAATCTCATCGAAGGCCCCCTCCGGCCCGGCATCCGCGTCGCCATCGTGGACGATGCCTGCACCAGCGGCGGTTCCCTGCTCCATGCCATTGCCGCCGCGGAAAGCGCAGGCTGCAGCGTGGTGAAGGTTCTCGCTCTTCTGGACCGGCGTGAGGGCGGCACGGAAGAGTTGGCGCGCCGGGGCTACGACTTTACCGCGCTGATGGCGGCGGATCCCGACGGCAGGATTGAAGCCGTCGTCCAGTGAAGCAGCGTTAATGCGATGAAGGACGCCCTCCTCACCCTTCTTCGCGACAGTCAATCCAGTACAGCCCAGTTTCGCCGCGCGTCCGATCAACTGGCGGTCCTGGTCTGTGCCGAAGCCCTGGCGAAGCTTCCCCACACCCCAGTCACCGTGACAACCCCTCTTGCCCCCGCTGAAGGCTTGAGGCCGGCCGGATCCGTGATGTTCGTTCCCATCATTCGCGCCGGCTTGGCCATGCTGCCTGCGTTCCTGTCAGCAGTGCCTGACGCGCCGGTGGCATTGGTGGGGATGCAAAGGGACGAAGTGACGGCGCAGCCGGGTCTGTACTACCAGAAATTCCCTGCCGATTTGCCGGACAGCGCCATCATCTTGGATCCGATGTTGGCTACAGGCGGCAGTTCCCTGCTAGTGGCGGATTTGTTGCAGGGAATCGGCTATGCGCCCCGGGACATCTACCATGCCGGAGTGCTGGCGGCCGGGGAAGGTCTGCAACGCCTGTCCGCAGCTATACCGGGGGCCAACATCACCGTCGCCGCGGTGGACCCGGGCCTCGACGGCCGCAAGTTCATCTCCCCGGGCCTGGGGGATTACGGGGATCGGTACTTTGGGACCTAGCCGTTAAGCGTCTTCAAATTGTCCCGGCCCGAAGAACTGGGGCAGGCCGGTTACCTCGGCCATGCCGCCGCTCTCCCCGATCTCCAGAAGTGACCCAACGTCGGCGTGAGCGGAGCGGGCGTATCCCAACCCGGTCACCTCCCCGGTGGAAGGGTTCCTGGCAGCCGACGTGACCACCCCCACGTCCCTTCCCTCGTGGTGCAGGGTTGCCCCGGAGACATCCTCGAAGCCTTCCGGCAGCCGCAGGGTTACCAGCCGCTTCTGGACCTTGTTGTAGGTGTCAAGGCGGGCGATTACTTCCTGGCCTATGTAGCACCCTTTCTCGAAGTCCACTCCGCCGATGAGTCCTGCTTCCAGCGGGTTATAGGCATCTCCCATCTCCCGCCCGTACTCCGGGATGGCCGCGCAAATTCGGGTGGTCTGGTAGCTGTCTTCATTGATGGCGACGATTCCGGACCCGGCCAGGGCGTCAGCTACGGCGTCCAGGTCTTCCGGGGATAGCACGATGTCGAAGCCGGACAACGTGCCCTGGGGCCGGTTGATAACCGTTACTACCCTGCCGCCGGCCTCTGTGACAACGGAGTGGTGCGATGGAACATCCGCAACGTTCACGTCCATCGCTTTTGCGATGGCATCAGCCGCGCCTGGCCCCAGCACTGTCAGCATCGCCGTCTCCTCGGTGATGTCGAAGATTTCCAGGTCTTCCATGATAGTGTACCTGTCCAGCCACTCCATCACTGCCTCCTGCCGCCCGGGGCTGGTCAGCAGGAGGACGTAGTCTCCCAGGTTCACCACCCCAAGGATGTCCAGGATGCGTCCCCGGTCGGTGGTCAGGATGGTAGGAGCCCCTTCGCCGGGTTGAAGGTCGACGACGGCGTTTGTTGTCATGCGGTTCAACAGGTCCAGCCCGTCCGCGCCGGCGGCCTTGAGGCGGCCCGCGTGGGAGTTGTAAAAGGCGGCGCCTTCGGTGGCGGCCAGGAATTGGGCGTCGTCGTACGCAGAGGCTTTTGTCGTCATAACCGGCTCCAGTCCGTTCTGTTTGCCGAGTCCGTTGAGGCGTGTGATTAAGGTGAATGAATCACGAGGCCGTTGGGGAAAATTATACCAAAGGCGGGGTTTCCTGCTGAAACCCGGTGGATTGTTTCCAACCCGGACCCAGCCTGGCCGCTTGAATGTGAAGATTATGAAACCATTCCGGCGTATACGGCGTATTTGGCGACGAGGGGCAACCGCCCGGCTCTGGCATAGGGCCATTCTTGACACCCGAATTGCCGTATCCTACATTGTTGACCTGTAAAGTGCCCCGATGTCTGCTCCACGGGTCCGCGGCGCCGCACCATGCAATGTCCCCAGGAGGTATTCCATGTCCAGCCGGTTGTTGGACCGCATCGACGCTCCGAGCGATCTGAGGCCCCTGAGCTATCCTGAACTGGAACAGGTGGCCCAGGAAGCTCGGGACACCATCATTTCGGTCATCACCGAACGGGGCGGACACCTGGCGTCGAACCTGGGAGTGGTAGAACTGACCCTCGCCCTCCACCGCGTGTTCGACAGCCCCAGGGACCGGATCGTCTGGGACACCACCAACCAGCTCTACACTCACAAGCTGGTGACCGGAAGGCGGGACGAGTTCAAGGATATTCGCCTGGAAGGCGGACTGTCCGGCTTCGGGGAACCCAGTGAAAGCCCCCACGACACGCTCTGCGCCGGTCACGCGGGCACCGGGTTGTCCATTGCCCTGGGTGTTGCCCAGGCCGAAGCCAACCGCAAGTCCGACTCCTGGACCATTGCCGTCGTCGGCGACGGAGCCATGACATCCGGTTCCAGCTTCGAAGCCCTCAACAACATCGTCCACCTCAACCCGGAGAAAATGATTGTCGTCCTCAACGACAACGGGATGTCCATCTCCGAGAACATCGGATTCCTCACCAACTGGCGCAAGCGGGTCATTACCCATCCCGAGTACCAGGCGATGATCGGGCGCATGAGGGCTCTCTCCCAGCGGGTGCCGACCGGGGACGCCATCTACCGTCTGGTCAAACGGTTCAACGACGGGCTGGACAGCATTATCCTGCCGACCGTCTTCTGGAACGAGATGGGCTTCCAGTACCTGGGCCCGGTGGACGGGCACGACTTCAAGCAGATAGAGGAAACCCTTTACCAGGCCAAAAACTCCGGCGGGGCCGTTCCTCTCATCCACGTGGTGACGCACAAGGGCCACGGATATGAGCCCGCCGAGGACGACCCGGTCAGGTTCCACCAGCCCAGCTCTCCCCTCGGCGCCGGCTCGGGAGCGCCCACCTACTCCCAGGTGTTCGCCCAGACCATGAAGCGTTTGATGCGGGAAGATGAGCAGGTGGTCGGCATTTCTGCGGCGATGTTGGAGGGGACCGGTCTGGAGGAGGTCCGGCGCGAGTTCCCGGAGCGGGTCTTCGACGTCGGCATCGCCGAACAGCACGCCGTCAGCATGGGGGCCGGCATGGCATCCGCCGGGCTCAATCCCTTCGTGTCCATCTACTCGACTTTCCTCCAGCGCGCTTTCGACCAGGTGGTCCATGATGTCTGTCTTCAGAACCTCCCGGTGACCCTGATCGCCGACCGTGCCGGCATCGTTGGAGAAGACGGCAAGACTCACCACGGCGCCTTTGACGTATCCTACCTCCGTTGCCTCCCCAATGCCGTGGTCGCGGCGCCCATGGACGAAAACGATCTCCAGCACCTCATCTACACCGCCTACAAGCACCCCGGTCCTTTCGCCATCCGCATAGCCCGGGGCGCCGCGATCGGCACGCCTTTGGACGACCAACTCAGGGAGCTTCCCATCGGTCGCGGCTCTGTCGTGCAGGAGGGGCGCGACGTGGTCATCTTCGGCCTGGGCAGAGCCGCCAACGCCGCGATGGAAGCTGCGGACAGGCTGGCCGAGTTCGGAATCTCCTGCGGAGTGGTCAACCCCATTTTCGTCAAACCGCTGGACCTCGACCTGCTGTTTGACGCCGCCCGCTCGACCCGCCGGATCGTGACCGTCGAGGAAAACGTGCTGGCCGGGGGGTTCGGCTCCGCTGTCCTGGAAGCGCTGGCAGAAGCGGGGTTCGAGGACGTGGCGGTGCACCGCATTGGAATGCCCGACTTCTTCATCGAGCATGGCACCGCCGCGGACCAACGGCACCGGCTGAACCTCGACGCCGAAGGGATTGTTGACCAGATTCTTGGCGTGTTCTTCCCGGAGACGACCGCCAGGGCCAGCTGAAGCTCCGCCGGTCCGGGACGGGTACGGTGTCTTTACAAAACATTCACGTCGAAATAGACTTTCCCGGATTCAACGGGTAATACCGGTGAAACAGTCAGGGGTGCGAGGTAGGACGATGTTGAAGAAGCGGATTGCAGCTTTTTCGCTGGTGGCCTTGATTGCAGGCTTGTTCGTGGTGGCCTGCGAAAGTGAGCCGGATACTTATAAAATCGGGGTGATGGAATCCCTGACCGGTCCCGGCGAGACCTATGGAAACGTGGCATTGCAGGCCAAGCGGATGGCCGTCGAGGAAATCAACGAAGCGGGCGGCATCGATGGCAAGACGCTTGAGCTGGTGGTAGAAGACTCCAAGTGCGCCGCCCAGGACTCCATCACCGCCTACAACAAGCTGACCGATGTGGATGGTGTGAAGATTATCCTCGGAACGTCCTGCAGCGGAGCTATGCTTGGCGCCGCCCCCCTGGCTGAAGAGGATGGAGTCGTGTTGTTCTCGGGTCTGGCGACCAACCCCGACATTGCCGAAGCCGGTGATTATATCTTCCGCACGGCCATGAACGACCTGCAGCTCGGCATTGACACCGGGAACGTGATGTGGGCCGACGGAGTCAAGAACCTGGCCACCATCAACGAGTCCACCGACTATGCCGAGGGCGTCCGCCGGACCAGCGTGGACCAGTTTGAAAAGCTGGGCGGAACGGTGGTGGCATCGGAGAATTACAGTTCTGACGTTACCGACTTCCGCACCCAGCTTTCCAAGTTGACCGCTGCGGAACCCGACGCAATTCACATTGCCGCCCAGGGAGAGTTTTCCGGCGGCACCATAGTGAAGCAGCTGCGGGAGCTGGGGTACGACGGCCCCATCTATTCCGAAATCGTGGTGGTGGGCGCAACGGCGCTGGAGATTGCCGGCGATGCGGCCACCGGCCTGAAGGCCATAACTGCCGAGCTTGACCCGGCCAACCCCAAGAGCGCCGAGGTCCTGTCCAACTTCAAGTCCCGTTACGATTACATCTCCCTGCCTTGGTACATGGGCTCGGCCTACGACGATGTTTACATCACCGCCGAATGCCTGGAGGAGACCGGGGACGATCAGGACGCCGACGGCTTCCGGGACTGCCTGTACGGCATCACCTGGAGCGGCGCCATCGGCAGCAACTATGGGTTTGACGACAAGGGAGAGGTTGAGGGACTGGCCAACAGCGTCGTGGAGGTACTCCCTCTTTCCGAGCGCAACGACGAAAACCAGGGCTACAAGGTACTGGGCCCGGCTCCGATAAACTAGAGAATTACCTCGCTCCTGTGACTGGACGGTGGGCGGCCGGAAACCGCGGCAACCCGCCACCGCTCCGCCTGGAAGCCGGTATCGAGGGAGGGCCCTGATCCTATCCTGGCCTAACTGATCCCAGCCTGACCGCGGTGGGGGTGTTCTGGGGAATTTGACGGGAACGCGCCTGCTGGCCGTTGTTCTGGTCCTGCTGGCGGCGGCGTACTTAATCTGGAAGGTTACCGAATCGGGCGAGCAGGCTCTCCAGTTCGCCTTCAACGGCCTTTCGGTTGGCGCAGTCTACGCCGTGATGGCCCTCGGATTTACCCTCGTTTACAGCACTGTCTGGTTCTTTGATCTGTATTATGGAGCGGCGGCGGCCCTTGGGGCCTACGGTGTCTTCTACCTGCGTACCCAGCAGGCCGGATTCAGCCAATACGGCATTGACGCCCTTTACCTGAACATCCTCCTCGCGGTGGTGGCCGCCGGGGTCGCCATCTGGGCGGTGCGGGTGGCCCTGCTGCCCCGGATGAACATTCCGCCGGACTCGAACCTTCGCCGGGCGATCCCCGTGGCGGTGGGATTTGGCGTCGGCGCCTACACCTGGGCCGTCCTGTCATTCCCCAAGCTTCTCTACCTGACGGTAAGCCCCGCCCTGGGGTTGGCGGCCGCGGTCCTGGCCTTTTGGCTGGTTTACCTCGCAATCCGCCGCATCCCGCCGGGCCCGCGACGGGTAGCCCGGTGGGCCCTCGGGTTGGCTGCTGCCGTCCTGGGTGCGGGGGTTGGTTTCTGGTTCGCCGGCTCTCCCCACCTGAACCTGTACATCAGCTGGCTGGTTTCCTGCCTGCTGGCCGGAGCGGTGGGGCTGGCCATGTACCGGGGCCTTTACGCATTCATGCGGGAGCGGTCCCGTTCCCCGCTGGTCATGCTCGTCGCCTCCCTGGGCATCCTGCTGGCGATATCCGCCGCGATAACCATCGTCTTCCAGGCGGCTCCCCGGCCCCTGCCTGACGCCTTTGGAAGCGATCCTTGGACCATCAGCGGGGCCAATATCAAGGGGTTCAACCTGTTTACCATCGGTGTGTCGCTGGTTGCGTTCGGAGGGCTGCTGTTCCTTCTCAAGAGCACCGCCTTCGGCAAGTCGGTGCGGGCCATCGGCGACGATGAAGAGGTCTCCCGGGTGGTCGGCATCGACACCAAGACCGTCATTGCCGTGGTGTTCTTCATCGGAGCGGCCCTCGCCGCCCTCGCCGGACTGTTGAGCGGCCACGACACCGCGATCCAGCCCAAGATGGGTCTGTTGCTGCTCCTGAAGGGCTGGATTGCCTCCGTGGTCGGCGGGCTGGGCAACCTTTATGGCGCCATGCTGGGGGGATTCGCCCTGGGCATGGTGGAGCAGTTTGGCATCTGGGACCTGTCCGGGGAATGGAAGGACGCCATCTCCTTTGTGCTTCTCATCCTGTTCCTGTCCTTCTGGCCCCGGGGCATCCTGCCGAGAAGGTAGCATGGAGACGGCGCCTTCCAGCTCGCCAATCAGGGCAAAGTAATGCAGAAGATTGCGGACACCTACCGCAGGTTATGGGGAATCGGGAGTGGCCCAGACGGGGGCCGGCGGGTGGTTCCCGGAAGCCTGGAGTTGTGGGTCAACCTGGTGGTCATTGCCTGGGCCGCCGGGTTCATGCTCTGGCAGGGTGTGGGCTTCGCCGTTACCCTTGCCACCCTCTTTTCCATCTGGGCCATTCTGGCGGTGAGTCTCAACCTGGTGGTGGGCTTCACCGGACTGCTCTCCGTGGGACACGTCGGTTTCTTCGGTATCGGCGCCTACACGGTTGCCATCCTGACCTCCACCACCGACTATGCCCAATTGCGCACCGCGCCGATTCCGACTTTTGACTGGCCGTTCTTCGCCGCTCTGCCGGTGGGAATGGTCCTGGCCGGAGTCGTCGCCGCCCTGGTTGGAATGGTCTTCAACCGGTTCCGGGATGACATCTTCGTCCTTGTATCCTTCGGGTTTGCCATCATCGGGTTCAACGTCTTCCTCAACTGGCGGGGACTCACCCGGGGCGCCTTCGGCATCCACGACGTGGCCCGTCCCGAGATCGGCGGCCGTGTGCTGGATGGCTCGGTGGACTTCCTGCTTCTCTGCCTGGTGTTCCTCGCCCTCGTCATGCTGGTTGCCTGGTTCATCGTGTCCTCCTCCTTTGGCCGCGTCCTCACTGCCATCCGTGAGGACGAAGAGGCCATCGAGGTGTTCGGATACCGGGCCACCCATTACAAGCAGGCCGTCTGGGTGATTTCGTCCATGATGGCAGGATTGGCCGGAGGGCTGTTCGCCAGCTGGTCCACCTTCATCGACCCCAACTCCTTCATCCTCCTGGAGTCGATCCTGCTCGTCGCCATTGTCATCCTGGGAGGTCCGGCCACAATATGGGGGTCGCTCCTTGGTGCCATGGTTTTCGTGCTGCTGGAGGAAGGGATGAGGTTCCTGCCGTTCCTGCCGCCCGAGCACAGCGGGCAGGCCCGGCAGATTGTCCTGGGAATACTCCTGGTGTGGCTGATGCTGTTCCGTCCGCAGGGACTGGTGGGGAGGTACAAGCTGTGAGTCAGAACGCCCCTGCCAACCGGCCCGATACGGTCCTGGAGACAGTCGAAGTCTCCAAGCTGTTTGGCGGAGTCAGGGCGGTGGACCGGCTCTCCGTGGCCATCAGCCGCCGGGGGATGACCAGCATCGTCGGCCCCAATGGCTCAGGGAAGTCAACCCTCATCAACCTTCTCAGCGGGATGCTTCCCTTGGACGGAGGTATGGTGGTCATTGACGGTGTCGGCTTGCGCGTGGTCAAGGCCCACGAGACACCGGACCACGGCATCACCCGTACTTTCCAGCAGGTGAGGCTCTTCGACCAGGTCAGCGTTTGGGACAACATCATGGTGGTACTGACCCGGAGGAATGTCTGGTCCGCCCTGTTTGAACGGGCCCGGCCCAGCTACCGGGAGCGGGCCCAGGCCATCCTGGAAGACGTGGGAATGTGGGACAAGCGGGACTCCCTCGCGGAGGACCTTTCCTACGGCCAGCGCAAGCTGCTGGAGATAGGACGGGCCATCGCCCTGGACGTGCAGATTTATCTCTTGGACGAGCCTTTCGCCGGGTTGTTTCCCCAGATGCTGGAGCATGTCAAGGACATCATGAAGCGAATGCGGGATGAGGGGCGCACCATTGTTTTTGTTTCCCACAACATGGACATTGTGCGCGAGATGTCCGACCACATCTTCGTCTTGGACGCCGGTGCCCTCCTGGCCGACGGAGAGGTGGAGGATGTGCTGACCAGGCCGGAGGTCATCGACGCCTACCTGGGAGCCTGACATTCCCTCCCCGCTAACACTTGGTTATTCTCACCCCATGGAGACGCGCAGTGAGCCCTGAGCTGCCCGACGAGGGAGCCAACATCCTGGAACTGGTGAACGTTTCAGTGCATTTCGGCGCCGTGGTCGCCCTGGAGGACGTTTCCCTGGGGGTGAAGCGGGGAGAGGTGGCCGCGGTCATGGGGCCCAACGGGGCGGGCAAGTCCACCGTCCTCAAGGCCATCATGGGGCTGGCGCCGGTGGTCTCCGGCACGGTGCTGTGGCGCCAGAAGCCGCTGCTCGCCGCTACCCACCAAATCGTCAAGGAAGGCATTTCCTTCGTGCCCCAGGGACGGCGGGTCTTCACCCACCTGAACATCGAGGAAAACCTCGAAATGGGATGCCTCTACCTCAATGACCGGGAGGAACGGGAGCGGCGCAAGGAGTCGGTGATGGAAGTCTTCCCGGTGCTGCGGGAAAAGCGGCGGGACCTGGCCAGCCAGATGTCCGGCGGACAGCAGCAGATGCTGGCCCTGGGCCGGGGCCTGATGGCCGCTCCCGAGGTGCTCCTCCTTGACGAGCCCACCCTGGGACTGGCTCCCGCCATCGTCAAGGAGACTTTTCAGAAAATATCCGAGATCAGCCGGGTCTTCGATACCACCATCTTTGTCGTCGAGCACAACATCAAGGGTGTCCTCGATATTGTCGACCGGGCCTACGTGCTGGACAAAGGGAAGGTCGTGCACGATGGCACCCCGGACTCCGTCCGGGAGACCGACATCCTCACCCAGGTATTCCTCGGCGCAACCTGAGCCCCCGCGTTGAGTTGGAAATCAGGAAGGAGGGCCGTTGATGCGGCCCTCCTTCTTCTCAGGGGCTAGTGTCGGGCGGCTCGCCCCGATGCTTAGCTCTGGCGGACGAACTTGTCCACCGAGGCGTCGCCGGTGAGGGCCAGGTAGCAGTCTCCCCTGGAGTCCACCCAGCAGCCGTGGGCGGAGCGGGAAGGCCAGCGGGCCAGTACCTCGCCGTGCTTGCCGACGATGCTGCAGCGCGAGGGCAGTTCCTGTCCGTCGTCGGTGGCCCGGGTGCCTTCGCTAATCAGGAAAGTCCCCTCGGTGAACTCGGCGATGTCCATGGGACGCTGGATGTCGTCCCACATCTCCAGGAACACGCCGTTGGGAGTGAACACCTGCACCCGGTGGTTTTCCCGGTCGCAAACGTACACGGTGTGGGTCTCATCCACCAGGATGCTGTGGGGCAGGTGGAACTGGCCGGGGTCGGTCTTGCCCCAGGTGCCCCAGGACTGGAGCAGGTTGCCGCCGCCGTCGAAGCGGTGTACCCGGGCGTTGCGGTATCCGTCGGAAACGTAGAGGTCACCCCAGGGGCTGGGCACCAGCTCGCTGGGGTAGTTGAACGGGCCGGCGGGCCGGGGCACCGGGTCCATGGGCCGCTCGCAGCCGGTGTCGGAGTGGACGCCATGCTGTCCCAGCATCTTCACTGGCTTGCCGTCCAGGGTGTAGATCATGCAGATGGAGGTGTCCCGGTCGGTGAGATAGACCAGGTCGTGGGCGATGTAGAAGCCGTGGGCGTAGACGAAGGCCCCGTTGCCCCAGCCGTTGATGTAGTTGCCGTCCGGGTCGCACACGACGACGGGCGGGTCCTTGCGGTTGAAAATGTAGACGTTGTCCTGGGAGTCGGTGGCGATGGCGCTGACCGCGCCCAGGGTCATGCCACCGGGGAGCTTGGGCCAGTCCCGGACTTCGGTATAGGTGTAGGTTCCCGATCCAACGGTGGTCATGGTCTTTCCTCCTTGGTGCGAATCGGACAGAGGTCTGCCGTTAAATGGTTGAAAGAGCCTGGGTGAGTGCCAGCTCTAACCGTTGATGAGCTTGCCCACCGTGGCCGTCACCCGGGCGGCGTTGGGCAGGTAGGTGTTTTCTAGGGGACGGCTGTAAGGCACGGGAGTGTGGGGAGCCGTGACCCGGGACGGCGGCGCGTCCAGGTACTCGAACGCCTCCTCGGCCACCCGGGCGCAGATGTCCGACGCGATGCTGCACACCGGGGTGTCCTCATCCACCACCACCATCCGGTGGGTGCGCTTGACGGACTCGATGATGTGGTCGTAGTCGATGGGGGATACGCTCAGCAGGTCCACCACCTCGGCGTTGACTCCCTGCTGGGCCAGGGTGTCCGCCGCCTCGGTGCATACCCAGGTCATGCGGGATATGCCAACCAGGGTTACGTCCGACCCGGCCCGGACGGTGCGGGCCTTGCCCAGCGGCAGGATGTAGGGTTCCTCGGGAACCGGCCCCCGGTTTCCGTACAGACCCTTGTGCTCGAAGTACACCACAGGGTCGTCGTCGCGGATGGCCGCCGCCAGCAGTCCCTTGGCGGTGTAGGGGTCGGAGGGCACCACTCCCTTCAGCCCGGGGATGTGGCTGAATATGGAATAGAAGGACTCGGAGTGCTGGGCGGCGCTGCCGAACCCCGCTCCGATGCGGGTCAGCAGGACGAAGGGCACCTTGACCTGTCCGCCGAACATATAGCGCATCTTGGCGGCGTTGTTCAGCAATTGGTCCATGCAGACCCCCACGAAATCCACGAACATCAGCTCCGCCACCGCCCGCATCCCGGTGGAGGCGGCGCCGATGGCGGTGCCGACGAAGGCGGCTTCCGAGAGGGGGGTGTCGAGGACCCGCTGGTTGCCGAACTGCTGGATGAGGCCGACGGTGGTGCGGAATGGCCCGCCCCAGGCGTCGACGATGCCCAGGTGCTCGCGGCCGGCCCCGCCGGCGATTTCCTCGCCCATGATGATGACAGTCTCGTCCCGCTCCATCTCCTGGCGCAGGGCTTCGTTAATGGCCTCCCGGTACTGGATCTCCCGGGTGGCCGTGGTGGTCATGGTCATAACTAGCTCCTCAGCGGCGAGTAGGGAAGGGTAGAGGCTGTTTGTTTATCAGACCTCCATATTCGCCCCGCGGCGCATCATGTCCACGGGGTAGTCGACGTAGACGTCCTCGTACAGTTCGGCCGGTTCGGGCATGGGACTTTCGTCGGCGAAGCGGATGGCTTCCTCCATCAGTTGCTCCGCCTCTTGGTCAAGACGGTCAAGCTCCGCTTCGGTGATGCTGCCTTCAGGGATGACCCTCTCGCGGAACTGCTTCAGGGGGTCCCGGGCGCGCCACTCGTCCTCCTCTTCCTTGGTGCGGTAGGTGAGGGGGTTGTCGAAGACGGTATGGCCGTAGAAGCGGTAGGTCCGGCACTCCAGCATGGTGGGGCCTTCGCCGGCCCGGGCCCGGGCCACTGCCTGCCCCGCCGCTTCGTAGACGGCGAAGACGTCCATGCCGTCAACGGTGAAACCGGGCATGTCGTATCCGGCCGCGCGGTCGGCCACGTTGGCGGTGGACAGGCCGTACTCGACGGGGGTGGACTCGGCGTAGCCGTTGTTCTCGCAGCAGAAGATGACCGGCAGCTTCCAGACCGAGGCCAGGTTCATGCACTCGTGAAGGACGCCCTGGTTGGCGCCGCCGTCGCCGAAGAAGGCCACGGCGACCCGTCCCAGGTTGCGCATCTTGGATGTCAGGGCCGCGCCCACGGCCAGGGGCACGCTGGCGGCGACGACTCCGTTGGTTCCCAGCATTCCCTTGCTCATGTCGGCAATGTGCATGGAGCCGCCCTTGCCCTTGTTGGGGCCGGTGGCCCGTCCGAAGAGCTCGGCCATCATTCCCTTGGGGTCGACGCCCTTGGCGATGCAGTGGCCGTGGCCCCGGTGGGTGCTGCCGATGTAGTCATCGACGGTGAGGTGGGCGCAGATGCCGGTGGGGACGGCCTCCTGTCCGGCGGAGGAGTGGACCGATGCGGACATCTGGCGCTGGCCGGTCTCCGGGATGCCTCGCTCCTCAAAGTGCCGGATGGTGGTCATGGTCTTGTACAGTTGCAGCAGGGTTGCTCGATCCAGCTCCATAACTCGTTCCTCGGAGTGTCGAAGTTGGGGCCGACTAGTGCGGGCTTGGCCGCCAGTCCAGACAGGGCGATTTTCCGGGGCCAAGCGCCTTCATAGTAGCATCCGGCGATTGCATGTCAATAGCGCCGGTTACGCCTGCAACCAAGGGGGTGCCGGTGGGACCGGCGGGTAGCGCCGGGGGAGGAGGCGGCATTCTTTTGCCGCTTGGGTCGGGCAAGACCGGTCCAGTCGCCTATTCGAGGACCAGGTCCTTCAGTTCCATACCGGCCCGCCATGCTCCGTGCCCGCAACCGCGTTGACGAAGCGTTGGTCGGCGGTGACCATCTTCGCGCCAATGCGGTGGGCCAATGCCAGGTAGGTGCAGTCGTATATAGGATGGTTCAAAGCCAGGGCCAGCCGCACGGCGTCGGCGCAGACATCTTCGTCGTTCGCCCAGTTGATTCCGACCTCGTTGATCTCGGCTGCCAACAATCCCGCTTGCGGCCGCTCAATTTCGCCAGAGCGGGCCTTGCGCCACAGCGCGTTGCCAACTTCCACCGCCAGCAGGTGGGGAGCATATACCTCGTGCTGCCCATTGAGGATTTCATCCGCGATGTCCGAAAATTCCTCCCGTACCAGCCACTTAACCGCCACGCTGGCGTCTACGACAAGCCGCATCAGAAATCATCTCGGTGTCCGTGGTCCCTGTCTTCCCTTATCAGGATTTCGGATGGGGTCTGGACGGTGCCCTCGGTCAGTTCCCGCAACTTCCGGGCCCTTTCGCGGAATGCTCGCATCTTTGCCGCCGGGTCGTCCTCTACTGCCTTCTCCAGGATATGCCGGACCTCATTTTCCAGTGAGCGGCAGTTCTTGGCGGCGCGGCTTTTCAATTTCCGGACGACTTCATCGTCCAACTGCCGTATGTTTATCGTCGCCATACTGTACTCCGGGAACAAGTGATAGCGGTATGGTAGCACAGCGAGCGCGGTGTCAGCCTGTATCCACTGCCACCCTGTCCCCCGGCCCGCCCGCCAGCAGGGATGCGGCGTTGCCGTTGGGGACGGCTATTTCCAGGTAGCCGTTGCTTCCCACCAACGCCAGGGGCTCGCCGGCGGGATGGCCAGGGTTCTGGTGGAAGGTGGGGTGCAGCCCATCCAGGCGGCGGGACCGGTACTCGACAACAGCCCGTTCCTTCCCCTGCGCCATTGTCCCGGGGATGTTGGTTACCAGGTTGCCGAAGTGGTCGGCATAAATCACCTCGCCGGTGATGCGGCCCGCTTCCCGGGTGGGCTGGGGGAACGGCAGCCAGACCAGTTCCCGGAGCGGCGGCCCGAAGGATTCCGGCATAGCCCCAAGGGACAGGTGGGCGGCGGCGGGCGAGAAGATGTCCCGCCCGTGGAAGGTGCTGCTGACCGGGTGGAGCTGGTATTCCGGGTTGGCCAGCTCGTAGGCGGCACAGCCAGGGGGCACAGGAATGGTACCGTTGCCGGTGGGAGGATTGTCGAGGAACGGCTCCAGGACGCCGCTGAGGATGCCGTTGTCCGGCGCTACGAAGGTACCGGCCGGGGAGGCCAGGAGGATGGCCTTGCGGGAGGTGCCAACGCCCGGGTCCACCACGGCGACGTGGATTGAGTCCGGCGGGAAGAAGGGGTGGCTGGTCCTCAGGAGGAACGAGGCATGGACCAGGTTCTGGGGCTGGACCTGGTGGGTCAGGTCAACAATCGTGGCGTTGGGATTGATCCCGAGAATGACGCCCTTCATCACCCCGGCGTAAGGGTCTGACAGGCCGAAGTCGGTGGTCAGGACGATGGGGCGCCCGGATGCCATTTCCGGCGCAGTCTAGGGGCTGGCGAAGCGGACGCTGGCGATGGACACCAGGAGGAACACGCCGGTCAGGACGATGGTGAACTGGAACAGGGTCTTTTCCAGGCCGCGGCGGGTGCGGCCGGAGGTCTGGGCGGAACCGAACAGGCCGCTTCCTCCCTCCCTGACCTGGGAGAGAATAATCAGCACCAGCACCACGGAAACGATTATTTGGGCCACGTTGAGGAAGGGCATCTTTACCTCGGATCGGGTCAGGCGTTCCTGGCCGTCTCCAGCTTTTCTTTCACCAGTTGTTGGACCAAATCGGGCTTGGCCTGTCCTTTGGTCAGCCGCATGACCTGGCCCACCAGGAAACCGGCGGCCGACTCCTTGCCTCCCAGGTAGTCCTCCACCGCCTTGGGGTTGTCGTCGATGGCCTGGGATACGGCGGTGTCGACCACGGAGGCGTCGCTGATCTGGGCGTAGCCCCGGGCCTCGACTATTTTACCCGGAGGGTCGCCGCTGTCGAAAGCCTCCTCCAGCACCGTTTTCGCCATGGTGACGCTCAACGTCCCGGAGTCGATGAGGCCAACCAGCTCGGAAAGGTGGGAAGGCGTGACCCGGATTTCGCTTATTTCCTGTCCCGACAGGTTCATCAGGCGGCTAAGGTCGCCCAGCATCCAGTTGGCGGCGTTCTTGGCCTGGGAGGGAGCCTTGTCGGGTCTGATGGCGAGGGTCTCCTCGAAGTAGTCGGCCAGGGCCTTGTCCTCGGTGAGCTGGAGGGCGTCCGCTTCTGGGAGTCCCAGGGTTTCAACGAAGCGGTCCCGGCGCTGGGCGGCAAATTCGGGGAGGCGGGAGCGCAGGGCCTCCACCCATTCGGGAGCAACCACCAGGGGAGGCAGGTCCGGCTCGGGGAAGTAGCGGTAGTCGTGGGCGTACTCCTTGCTGCGCTGGGAGACGGTGACTGCCCGGTCGTCTACCCAGCCCCTGGTCTCCTGCACCACCGTTCCGCCGTCGTCCAGGATGCGGGCCTGCCGCTCCACCTCGTACTCCAGGGCCATGAACACCGAGCGGAAGCTGTTCATGTTCTTGACCTCGGTGCGGGTGCCGAACTCGGAACTGCCCCGGGGGCGGATGCTGACGTTGGCGTCGCAGCGGAAGTTGCCTTCCTGCATGTTGGCGGCGGAGACGCCCAGGTACTGGACGATGGAATGCAGGGTGGTCAGGTAGGCCCGTGCCTCTTCGGGGGAGCGCATGTCGGGGGCGCTGACGACTTCCATGAGAGGCGTGCCGGAGCGGTTGACGTCCACCAGGCTGTACCCGGGTCCGCCGGCGGGTTGGACGTGCTGGAGCTTGGCGACGTCCTCTTCCAGGTGCACCCGGTCGACGCCGATGCGCTTCTTGCCGCCACCGGCCTCGATTTCCAGCCAGCCGTTGACGGCCAGGGGGAGATCGTACTGGGAGATCTGGTACCCCTTCATCAGGTCGGGATAGGGGTAGTTCTTGCGGTCGAACTTGGAGAACTCAGGTATCCGGCAGTTGAGGGCCAGTCCCGTCGTGATGGTGTGCTCGACGGCGCGGCGGTTGATTACGGGCAGGGTTCCGGGGAGCCCAAGGCACACCGGGCAGACGTTGGTGTTGGGCGCGGCGGCCTGGTACTGGGCCGGGCAGCCGCAGAACATCTTGCTGTTGGTGAGGAGCTGGACGTGAACTTCCAGCCCAATGACCGTTTCGTAATCCATGACCGGCGGCTAAAAGGGAAGTTGGAGTGGGGGAAGGGTTCAAGCGCCGCCGGGAAGTATATCAGCGGGGCCGGGACGGGGGCAACGTAAACGGCCCGGCTCCGGGAGGCCGATCTTTGGGGTGCGAATCAGGGCCGGAGAAATTTTTCTGGCGCATTTTGATGCATTTTGGTGCATTCTGTCGCACCAGGTTCCAGTTACGGCGGGTGGGACATCGGAAGGAGGCAGGAAGGCCATCACGTCAAGAACTATGTTAGATGGCGGGCATCGGGGTTGGCAACAGGCTGCTGTCATCAGAACCGGGGCGGTTTGGTAGAATAGTGCCGTTGGCGATGGTCCGGTCGATGCCGGATAATCGTCGCGTTATTTCCGAAGGAAATTCAGGCCGGCCGAGGTGAGTTTTGTCCAGCGGGTTCTTCATATCCCTGGAAGGCGGCGAAGGTGCGGGTAAGTCGACACAGGCCGCGCTCCTGGTGCGCCGCCTGGGAGAGGCGGGCGTTCCCGTCACCCTGGTCCACGAGCCCGGCACCACCGTCCTCGGCGCTTACCTGCGGGACTACCTCAAGAGCCACCGGCCAGTATCGAAAGAAGCCGAGCTGCTGCTGTTCGAGGCGGCCCGGGCGCAGTTGGTCTCGGAAATCATCCGGCCCAGCCTGAACCGGGGAATGACGGTGGTGTCGGACCGGTTCGAGGCGTCCTCGGTGGCCTACCAGGGTTATGGCCGGCGCATAGCGGTGGATGCGGTGCATCGTCTCAACGAGTTCGCCGTCCTGGGGACGCTGCCCCAACTGACTCTGCTGCTGGACATCAGGCCGGAAGAAGGGCTGCGGCGAACGGGGAATCCCCAGTTGACGCTGAACCTGGAGGCTGGGGAAGGGGCCAGTTTCTCCCGGCAGGATACGGCGGGGACGCGCAGGTTTGAGGAGCAGCCCCTGGCGTTTCATGCCAGGGTGCGGGAGGGGTTTTTGCAGCTGGCGGGGAATAACCCGGACCGGTGGGTAGTTGTGGACGCCGGTCCTGGTTCGGAGGAGGTGCGGGAAGAAATCTGGCGGCACGTTTCCGAACGGCTGCCGATTGTGCGGGGAAATACGGCCGGCGGGGCCGCATTGACAGACCCGGGGGGCGGGACGACGGGCAAGGCCCCGGGAACGAGACAGCCCCTCTTGTAGCAAGAGGGGCTGAAACTTTTCCGTTACCTTATCCGCAACAACGGTTGCGGATGGTTGCCGCAGCTAGTTGTCGGCGGGAACTGCCACCTCGTCCACTTCGGCAATCTTGGCGGCGATGACCTGTTTCATCTGCCGGACCCGGGCCAGATCGGGGTAGCTGTCGCCTTCAGCCTTCTTGTCGAAGATTTTCTCTCCGTCGCAGAAGACTTCCATGATGCCCTGGCCGCGGGGGGAAATGGTGATAGCAGCGTCGGGGCCGTATGCCCGGAAGAACTCATTCGCCATCCACGTGGCGGTAGCGTGGTGCTGTCAAGGCACGCAGTAGGTGATCTCGAGCTGGACCTTTCCTTCCATGTCTCTCTCCTGATGGTTTGGAGTTTTCTAAAACCAAGTGGATTCTAGCACACCCCCGGAAGGGTGTCCACCAAAATTTTACGTTGGGGCCATCCATGGCCGCCGTTCCATGGGAGGCAGGCCGCCGGCTGGTTGAATGAGGGTGGCTGGGAGTTTATCATTCGGGGCAATACACCACGGAGCGCCCAAGGAGCCTTAGACAAGTTGCCCAACTCGGCGACGGAGGGCGCGACCCTTAGAAACAGAGCGCCCAAGGAGCCTTAGACAAGTTGCCCAACTCGGCGACGGAGGGCGCGACTCTTAGAAACAGAGCGCCCAAGGAGCCTTAGACAAGTTGCCCAACTCGGCTAAGCCTGCCCCTGGCGAGCGGAGCGAGGGAAAGGGGGAGGGCGCGACCATTAAACAAGGTCAGGTACTGATATGACCACCACAATGGCAAAAGCTCCGGCAATCAGCCGGGAAACCCGCAAGTTCACGGTGGACGAGTACTTCCGCATGGTGGAAGCCGGCATCCTCAAGCCCAAGGAGCGGGTGGAGTTGATTGAAGGGGAGATATTGGTTATGCCGCCCATGGGGACTCGCCATTTCGGGGGAATAGCCCGACACACCCAAAGCTTTGCTTCTCTTGTTGCCGCGTCGCGGGTTACGCTCTTGGTACAGGCACCCGTCTTGTTGGGTGAACGCTTGGCGCCTGAGCCGGATGTAGCCCTACTGAAGTTTCGGCGAGATGGCTATTCTTTTGCTCGCCCCTCTGCTGAGGATATCCTGCTGGTCATCGAGGTGTCGGACTCGTCGCTCAATTACGACCGGGAGGTGAAGGCCCACATCTACGGGCGGGCCGGCATCCCGGAAACTTGGGTACTCAACCTGCCGGGAGACTGCATCGAGCGGTTCACCGAACCCGGGCCCGAGGGCTACGGTCAACACGCGGTTCTGCGGCGGGGCGGGAAGGTTGCCCCGGTATCACTGCCCGACGTGGAGCTGGCGGTGGAGGACCTGCTGCTGCCGGAGGTGGCGGAGGCTGAGGAGCAGGGTTAGTCCGCGAAGTTAACTCTGGGCGGAGGAATTTTCGCTGATGGCCGGTTCAGGCGCGTCGTCCGCAGGCCGTCCGTTGGCTTCGCGGTAGGCTTGGGTGAGGATGGCCAAGATTTCTTCATTGATCTTGTCAAACGGGACTCCAAACGAATGATTGTGTCCTTCGATTCCACGGCCAATTAGCGCCTCCAGGCGACTAACCGACTTGGGGGCATAAGCAGTGAAATAGTCCGGCCGAAACCTAATGACCGAATCCGCCATATAAACTCTGATTGGGCAAGGATTGTTTCCCGTGGGGAGCCCAACCAGCAGGTTGCATCTCTCATTGTGGATATAGGTGGAAAGAACTGCCAGTTCGTACTGCTCCAAGGCAACTGCCCATTCGTATAGCCTTGTCGCTGTTTCTCTGACACTTTCCTCCACTGAATTGATCCGGTCACTAAAAGTCCTCCCGCCCGGGACGAAATTCCCCATAATCGAATCTCGTTCCTTGCCCTGTTCCTCTTCCCGCTCTCTGACCCTGACCAGGTAATTCTGCGCTTCTGGGAGAGGAATTATCTGGCTGGTTTCTATTAACAGTTCCGAGCCGCTGCGATGCGGCTGAACTCGAACACAGGTAACGTCTAGGCCGGTTTCATTCAGCCACAAAGCGCAGGTCGTCAATTCCGATGAGAAACCCTCAGATGCCAGGATAATGCGCGGCTTCTCGGAGGCAAATCTTGCTCCTTCGTTCTTTTCCAGATGCCTCGCTATCTCTACTTCTGCGTCACCATCTCTGTTTCGCTTGTTAAGGTATTGTCTGTGGGCATCAATGGCCTGTTGCAAAGTCATGGTGGAAATCATGGCCGCGTACCGAATGGCCTGCAAGTCAGCGTGCTCGCCGGTCTCGCCGCGCTTAAGCTCGACGACAACCAGGCGGCCGGTAGCATCCAGCCCAAGCAGGTCGATGCTTCTGCCGGAGCCTTCCCAGTTGGAGAACTCTTCGGTGATGATGAAGAGATCCTCTTCCAGCACCTCGGGCTGCTCTCTTAGAAGACGTTGCAAGTCGGAGCGTTCCAGGACGCCTTCTTGGCCGAAAGAGGACGGCGCGACTTTGTCCAGCCGTTCCTTATCTCCAACCATCTTGTAAATAGCCATCGTTCCTACCTCCGTCCCCCTACTCGTAAACCTTCCTTGGCCCCACCGTCTTCAGGTACCCCTCGTAGTTGCGCCGCGTTTCAGGGATGGAGTCCCCGCCGAATTTCTCCATGAAGGCGCTGGCCAGGACCAGGGCGACCATGGCCTCGCCAATGACTCCCGCCGGAGGGACTTGGCAGACGTCGGAACGCTCGAAGTGGGCCTGCACCGGCTCTCCGGTATCCAGGTCCACCGACGGCAGGGGGTTGTGCAGGGTGGCGATGGGCTTGATGGCGAAGCGGGCCACCAGGGGCATTCCGGCGGTCATGCCGCCTTCCACGCCGCCCGCCCGGTTGGTCTTGCGCTGCCAGGGGTTGTCCGGGTCGGTGACCGGTTCGATGACGTCCTGGAACTGGGAGCCCCTCCGGTCCATGATCTCCCAGCCCGGGCCGATGGATACGGCCTTGACCGCGTTGATGGACATGAGGGCCTGGGCAATCTGGCCGTCAATCTTCCGGTCCCAGTGGACGTGGGAGCCCAGGCCGATGGGGACGTTCTCGGCGATGACCTCGACGATGCCGCCGATGGTGTCGCCGGCCTCCCGGGTGGCGTCAATCTCTGTCATCATCCGCTCCGAGGCCTCGGGGTCGGAGCAGCGGACCGGGGACTCCTCAACAGCGTCCCAGTCGATGGTTTCCGGGATTTGGGCGGAGATGGGGCCAATGGCCACGACGTGGCTGCGCATCACGATTCCGAACTCTTCCAGGAGGCGCATGGCGATGGCGCCGGCGGCGACCCGGGCCGCCGTCTCCCGGGCGCTGGCCCGCTCCAGGGAGTTGCGCACGTCGTCGAAGCCGTACTTCATGGTGCCGGGCAGGTCGGCGTGGCCGGCCCGGATGCGCGTCACCCGCCGGTTCCGGCCTTCCTGGGATGGGTTTTCCACGTACTCGATGGCCATCGCCTCGGTCCAGTTGGCCCAGTCCTTGTTTTCGATGGTCATGCCGATGGGGCTGCCCAGGGTGCTCCCGTGGCGGACGCCGGAGCCGATGCGGGCGTGGTCCTGCTCTATGAGCATCCGCCCGCCCCGGCCATAACCCTTCTGGCGGCGTCCCAGGTGAACGTCAATGTACTCTTCGCTCAACGGCAGTCCGGCGGGGATTCCCTCGACGATGATGAGCAGTCCGGGGCCGTGAGACTCACCGGCGGTGAACCAGCGGATCATGGTGTAACTCCTGTGGGAAAGTCGTCCGCCCGGGTTGGTCCGGGCGGCGTGATGGGGGAGGGCGGGAAGGCTAGTGGCTTTGGGGTTGAGACCTGGCCCGCATGGCCTGGGATGCCGCTTCGAGCATTACCGGCACCGGGGCGGGTTGGCCGAACCACATCTCGAAGGATGCCGCTCCCTGGTAGACCAGCATCTGGATGCCTCCCAGGGTTGAGGCCCCGGCTTGCTCTGCCTCGTGCAGCAGCGGCGTCCGGGGCGGATTATACACCAGGTCGTTGACCAGGGCGGTTGGCGGTATGTGTTCCCGGGACAGGAGGGAAGCGCCTTCATCCGGGCCGTGGGCCATCCCCTGGGTGGTGGAGTTGACGATGAGGTCCGCCTCCGCTGCTGCCTGGAACAGCTCGGCGGAATCCAGCGAGGTCGCCCGCGCGGGAATATCCCGTGACGACGCCAGCCGGACCAGGGCCTCGGCCCGCTGGAGGGTGCGGTTGGCGACGACGAGCTGGGCGACGCCGTCCCGCAGCAGGGCCAGGACCACCCCCCGGGCGGCTCCGCCGGCCCCCAGCACCAGGACTTTCCGTCCGGACGGCTCAAACCCGGCGCCCTCCCGCAGGGCCCGCAGGAATCCGGCGCCGTCGGTGTTGTGCCCGGTGAGGCGGCCGTCCCGGTTGACGATGGTGTTGACTGCTCCTGCCTCGGCGGCCCAGTCGTCCACCTCGTCCAGGAATGGGATGACTGCCTCCTTGTGGGGGACGGTGACGTTGATTCCCAGCATCCCGGGACGGCGGAGGGCGTTGACGAAGCTTCCCACCTCGTCGTGCTGGATTTCCCAGGCCTGGTAGGTGGCGTCTATGCCGCAGTGGTCCAGCGCGGCCTGCTGGAACACCGGCGAAATGGAGTGGCCGATGGGGTAGCCGATGATGCCCAGTTCAATGCTCATGCCGGATACCCCCACGGCCCTTGCTCCGCCGGGAAGGGCCGTGGGGCTGCCTGCCGGGTCCCTTCCGCGGGCGGGGATTGTCCTACTGGGACACCACCCGGAGGTTGAGTACGGTTGACCCGCCGATCTCGGTGTTCACCACTGCATTGAGCGCGGTGACGCCGTTGACCTTGAAGGTCACCTCGGCGCCCGGGTAAGGTATCTGGAAGTAGAATTTCCCGGTGTCATCGTCAACGGTGGCCGACGCGACCTCCAGGTCTCCCGCGTGGGCGGTTACAGGCGTTCCCGACGGGGCGAGAGAACCGTCAATGCTTGCGGTGCCAACGACGATATGCGGCGGCACGGCGTCGTTGCGTTCGGGGGCTCCGTCGGAAGCGGGTAGGGTCGGGGTTGGCGCTGCGGTAGCGGCGGGTACCGGCGTGGGCACGGGGGTCGGCGGGACCGGTGTCGGCGTCGGTGCAGGCACGGGCGTGGCCGTCGGTTCGGGAACCGGCGTCGCGGTCGGCTCCGGGACCGGCGTTGCCGTTGGATCGGGTATGGGCGTGGCCGTCGGCTCCGGTGTCGAGGTGGGCCGTGGGCTGTCCGGCAGCTGCGGCGTGTCCGTGCGGGACGTGGGCTGGGTCGGCTCCGGGGTCGCGGTTGGTTCTTCTCCGCCACACCCCACGATGACTCCCAGAGTCAAAACCCCCAAAATTCCAAGAATAACCAATCGCAATCCCATCTTCACCACTCCAAGTCTGTTAGTCCGTCCGGGAAACCCCGGCCGTCTCCTGTTTGCGGCCCGGGGCTATGCCTCCAGGTCCGCCAGTATCTGCTCCAACCTCCTGGCCTGTTCGGTGAGCGACTGGAAACGCTCCTCTTCGGTTTCCACCACGTCGGGCCGGGCCTTGGCCCTGAAATTGGGGTTGGATACCAGTTGTTCCACCCGCTGCAGGTTCTTGCGGGTGCTGTCCAACTCTTCCTGGAGCCGCTGCTGTTCTGCCGAGAGGTCCACCACGCCTTCCAGGGCCAGCCGGACCACCAGCGGGTTCACCACCAGCGTCACGCCCCGGGAGGACTCCGCCTCGCCGGACCCGGCGGAAACGATGCGCAGCGGCTCCACCCGGGACAGGGCGCATATCACGTCGGCCTCTTCCTCCACCGCGTTCCGCCAGCCGTCGGCCTCCACCACCGCTTCCAGCCGCTGGTTGGCGGGAATGCGGAGCTGCGCCCGGGTGTTCCGCACCGCGCGGATGGCCTGCATTACCAGGGATACCTCGTCCTCGGCCTGCTGGTCCTCCCGCGACGGCTCGGGCTGCGGGTAAGGCGCCACCATGATGGAGGCTGGAAGGTTGCCCTCCGCGGGAAGCCGCCGCACCAGGTTCTGCCAGATTTCCTCGGTGATGAAGGGCATGAACGGATGCAGCAACCGCAGCGTCCGTTCCAGGACGTGGGCCAGGGTGGGCAGCGGAGACGGCCCAGCCCCCGACCGGAGGCGGATCTTGGCCATCTCGATGTACCAGTCGCAGAAGTCGTCCCAGACGAACTCGTAGAGCTTCTGCTGGGCCTCCCCCAACTCGAAGGCCTGCAGGGCGGCCTGCACCTCGGCAGTTACCCGGTGCAGCCGTCCGACAATCCAGCGGTCTTCCCGGTGTTCGACGGAGGCCAGGTCGTGCCAACCCGCCAGGTCCTCCGGCTCCGGTAGCGCGGTCATCACGTAGCGGGCCGCGTTCCACACCTTGTTGGCGAAGTTGCGGGCGTTCTCCAGCTTGCCCGTGGTGATGCGCATGTCGTTGCCGGGGGCGGTCCCGGTGGTCAGGGCGAAGCGCAGGGCGTCGGTGCCGTACTGCTCGATGAGGTCCAGGGGGTCCAGGGTGTTGCCCCGGGTCTTGCTCATCTTCGCACCCTGGGCATCCCGCACCAGCCCGTGCAGGTAGACGGTGCGGAAGGGAATATCGCCCGTGTTCTCTATCCCCATCATTATCATGCGGGCGACCCAGAAGAACAGGATGTCGTACCCCGTCTCCATGACTGCCGTGGGGTAGAAGAATTTCAGGTCGGGGTCGTCATCGGGCCACCCCAGGGTTGAGTGCGGCCACAGGCCCGAGCTGAACCAGGTGTCCAGCACGTCCGGGTCCTGTTCCAGGTCCGTTGAGCCGCAGTTGGGGCACCCGGTCAGTTCATCAACGGACGCCACCGGGTCGGGACAGTCGGGGCAGTACCAGACGGGGATGCGGTGTCCCCACCAGAGCTGGCGGCTGATGCACCAGTCGCGGATGTTTTCCAGCCAGTTCAGGTACACCCGGCTGAAGCGGTCGGGAACGACGGTGATTTCCCCCGATGCCACGGCGGCGTGGGCGCGTCCGGCGATGCTGTCCGGCTCGTCGTGATGGCCCACCTTGAGGAACCATTGCAGGCTGATGAGCGGCTCCACCACCGCATCGCACCGCTGGCAGTGGCCGACGGAATGCTGGTATTCCTCGATTTTCTCCAGCAACCCCAGGGTTTCCAGTTCCTCGACAACGGTGCGCCGGGCCTCGAAACGCTCCACCCCCTCGTACTTCCCGGCGGCGGAGGTCATGTTGCCGTCAAAGCCAATGACGTTGATGATTTCCAGCCCGTGGCGCTCCCCGATTTCGAAGTCCACCGGATCGTGTCCCGGCGTAACCTTGAGGGCGCCGGTGCCGAACTCCATGTCCAGCGCATCGTCGCCAACGATGGGAATGGGGCGGTCCATGATGGGCAGGACGGCCATTTTTCCGACGTATGCTTGGTAGCGGGAATCATCCGGGTGTACCGCCACGCCGGTATCTCCCAGCATGGACTCCGGCCTTGTTGTCGCCACTGTGACGAAAGCCGTCTCTCCCGCCGCCGCCGCTTCCAGCGGATAGCGGATGTAGTACAGCCGCCCGTCGGTTTCCGCGTACTCCACCTCCAGGTCGGACAGGGCGGTGGAGCAGCGGGGGCACCAGTTGATGATGCGTTCGTGCCGGTAGATGAGGCCCTTGTTGTACAGGTTGACGAAGGTGGTGCGGACGGCCTTGGCAGGCCCGGGGTCCAGGGTGAACCGCAGGCGGGACCAGTCGCAGGAAGCTCCCAGCCGCTTGTGCTGCTCGTCGATGGTGTTGCCGTAGCGGGCGACCCACTCCCACACCCGCTCCAGGAACTTCTCCCGGCCCAGGTCGTGGCGGTTGGTGCCCTCCTCGGCCAGCAGCCGCTCCACCACCCACTGGGTTGCGATGCCGGCGTGGTCCTTGCCGGGCAGCCACAGGGTTGCATCGCCCAGCATCCGGTGCCAGCGGGTCAGGGCGTCCTCAATGGATGCGGTCAAAGCGTGGCCCAAGTGCAGCTCCCCCGTCACGTTGGGCGGGGGCATGATGACGCAGAAGGGAGTCCTGGACTCGTCGGCCTCCGGCGTAAACAGGCCCTGGTCCATCCAGCCTTGATAGATGCGTGGTTCGACGTCGGAGGCGTTGTATGCCCGTGGAATGTCGGCGGCGGGGGAAGTCATTTCAGGAAGCCTCGGCAGCGGCCAGGTGATGACGGCGGAACCCGCCAGGGGGAAACCCGCAGGTTATGTCGCTACGACTATCGTAAGGCAAATCCCTGTTTCAGTAAAGCAGAATCAGGAACGGGTTGGGGGAGCATTGGAGTGCGTCAACTCCCCTCGCAGCTTGGACCGCCGACGATCCCGGAGGCGCAATTCCAGCGCCGGAAAGGTTGCCGGGGTCTGGCCTTCTGTCTCATCCGGGACGGCCCGACGGAGAGAGGCTACAACAGGAAAGGGGCTACAAAGGGAGAGGCTACAATCCGTAGGCTTTCTTGTAGCTCAGGCTGATCCGCCGCTTGGCGGGGTCGATGCTGAGGATCTGCGCCCGCACCGTCTGTCCCTGGTACACGATTTCGCTGGGATTGTCCAACCGCCGGGGCGAAAGCTCGGAGATGTGGATCAGTCCTTCGACCCAGTCTTCCAGGCGGACGAAGGCGCCGAAATCGGCCAGGCGGGTGACGGTGCCTTCGACGATGTCCCCTTCGTTGTACCGCTCCGGGACCGTGTCCCACGGTTCCGGCTGGGTGCGCTTGAGGCTCAGGCTGATGCGCTCGGCTTCCCGGTCCACTTTGAGTATCTGGACGGTCAACTCGTCCCCCACGCTCACCACTTCGTCCGGGGATTTCAGCATCCGCCAGGAAAGCTCGGAAATGGGAATCAGGCCGTCGGCCTCGCCGATGTTGAGAAACGCCCCGAAGCCGCGGAGCGAGGTTACCTTCCCGGTAATCAGCGTCCCTTCTTCCAGCCCTTCCATGAAGCGCCGCCGGGCCTCGGCCCTCCGTTGCTGGTAGAGGGCCCGCTCGGACAGGACCAGCCGTTCCCGGCGGGGGTCCAGTTCGAGGACGTTGAACATGGCCTCTTCACCGACCCGGGCGGCCAGGTCCTTCTCGCGGCCGTCGGCGGAGTTGGGGGCCAGGTGGGACATGGGGACAAAACCCCGCACTCCCTTCAGGTCCACTTCCAGGCCGCCCCGGTTGTATCCGGTAACTTTCACGGTAACCGGGTCGCCCTCGTTCAGGTTGTTCTGGAGGTCCACCCAGACCTGCATCCGCCTGGCCTGGTCCAGCGACAACAGGGCCATGTCGGAGCCGCGCTCCCGGCGTATCACGGTAAACGCCATGCGCTTGCCGGCCTCCAGCTCTTCCCGCTCCTCGGCGGTCAGGGTGCGCATTTCCGAGGCCGGAACCATGCCTTCGGTCTTGAGGCCGACGCTGACGACCATTCCTTCGTCGTCAATCCGCACGACCTCTCCTTCCACGGTATCGCCGCGCTGGAACCGCTGGGGAGTAAAAGCTTCCTCGGGCAACTGGGACATGTCGGTGATACCGTCGTAGTCGGGTCCAACCATGTTGGGGAAATCCTCCGGGTGCATCTTTCTAGTCATCTAATCAGGGGTCAGCTACATTACAACATAACATTCCCGAATATCAAAGTGCCCGGAAGGCCGGCAGGGGGGTCAAAACCCGGAATCGGGGTGTTTGCTGCGCCGGCTCTGGGCAAGAACAATGGGAGAAGGGGCAGGCGGTTTTGAGGAAGTTGCTCACTCCTGGAAGGTTCGTAGGACGGAAGTTGCCGGCGGGGCCTCTCCCTGTTCCAGGGCGTTGAGGCGGAGCATGGCCTTGCGGGTGTCGCTGGCGACCCGGGCCGGGTCCCAGTAGTGAAGGCGGTGCTTGAACAGCCAGTAGGTGAACTCCTTAAGGGTGGTCAGGGACCACCCCTGGGTCCCTTCCGGGACGCTGTCGCCGCCGGCCGGCTCCGGTCTGCATTCTGCCAGGAACTCCTCCCAGGCCTGCTGGTGGCTCCTGCCGTAGAGTATCGAGAAGGCGTTTTCGACCAGGTCCTCGTTGTCGGGGTAGCAGCGGGCCCGGTGCTGCTTGCGTACCTCTTCCTCCACGGCAAGCTGCAGCGCCTCTTCCAGCACGATCCCGTACCAGTAGTTGCGGTGCGCCCGGTGCTTGGTGGAGCCTATGAGGCCCCGGAAGGCGTCGTCCGAGACCCCGGCGGGAAGTTGGCCGGTGAACAGGAGTGCTTCCCGGTCGTCCCCGGGTATCGCGCCCTCTATTTCATCGCAAAGCCGCTCGGCCAGCAGGAGCCAGTCGAAGGCCTCTCCCAGGATCAGGTACTGGTAGGTGCGTCCCCGGTGTACCTCCCGGGGCAGGGTCCACAGCCCCACCGCTTCGAGCAGCGCTTCGTACCACGGGACGCCGGTTTCCACGGACTGGCGCAGGTGCAGCACCGCGGCGGAAACCGGCTGCGCCAGGTCGCCCGCCCCGGGGAACGCGGCGGATACCGGCTCTTGCTCGACGGTCACAATGGGGGCCCCTGTATCCGCTCGGCCTTCCAGGCGTCGAACTTCCCGACTCGTCCGGGTTTCGGGGTGGCGATGTAGTCCAGGAACCGGTCGCGGGGCATGGTGTTCAGGACGTGGCCCGGCTCGCACCAGGCCCGGCGGGCCACGGCCACTCCGAACCGCCGCTGCTCCAGCCAGGAATGGTGGTGGGAGTCGGTGTTGATTACCAGCGGAACGCCGATTTCCCGTGCCCGGTAGGCGTGGGTGTCCTTCAGGTCCAGCCGCTGCGGAGAGGCGTTTATCTCCATGGCCGTGCCCGTATCCCGGGCGGCCTGGAGGATGGCTTCCAGGTCAAACTCGGTGGGGTCCCGGCGGCCGATCAGGCGGGTGGAAAGGTGTCCGATTATCGTAACGGCGGGGTGCTCCATGGCCCGGATAACCCGCTTCGTCATGGTTTCCCGGTCCTGGCTCATGGCGTTGTGGACCGATGCCACCACCACGTCCAGTTGCTCCAGCAGTTCGTCCGGGTAGTCGAGGCGGCCGTCCGACCGGATGTCCACCTCCGAGCCGCACAGGATGGTTATGGGATAACGCTCCCGCAGCGAGTGGAGGAGCTTGATCTGGGACTCGAGGCGCTCCACGGAGAGGCCGTTGGCGACGCCCAGGCCCTGGGAGTGGTCGGTGAGGGCCATGTACTCGTAGCCCTGGGCCATGACCGCCTCGATCATCACCTCGATGGGGTCGTCGCCGTCGCTCCATTCGCTGTGCAGGTGGAGGTCGCCCCGCAGGTCGCCGACCGTGACCAGGTCCGGCAGGGTGCCCTTCTGGGCCGCCTCCAGCTCGTGCATCCCGGAGCGGAGTTCCGGCGGGATGCAGGGCAGCCCCAGCCGCGCGTAGAAGGAGGCCTCGTCCGGGAAGGTCTCGACCTGGCCGGTGTCGATGCTGGTGATCCCGTACTCGTTCAGGGACAGGCCCATCCGGTTGGCGTGGTCGCGCAGCAGGATGTTGTGCTGGCGGCTGCCGGTGAAGTACTGGAGCAGGGCGCCGAAGGAATCGGGATCGCCGATCCGCATATCTATCTGGATTCCGGGCTTGACGACGACGCTGGTCTTCTGGTCGCCGTGGACCAGGACTCCCTCCACTTGGGGGAGGGATACGAGGGCGTGGTGGACATCGGCGGGCTGGTCGGACAGGCCGATGAGGTCAACGTCGCCGATGGTCTCCTCCCAGCGGCGGAGGCTGCCTACCGGGTAGAGGCTGTCCAGGTGGGGGCACTGTTCCCGCAGGGCGGCTACCACCCCCTCGGCGGCGGCCAGGGCCTCCCCGATGGGCGTGCGCTGGTCCTTGGTCCGCAGGGACTGGATGCTGCGCAGAATGTTGTCCACGGTCTTGGCGCCCAGGCCGGGAAGGGCGGCCAGGCGTCCCTGCTGGATGGCCTGCTCCAGGTCTTCGATGGAGGCCACCGGAATGTTGTCGGCGATGAGGCGGGCGGTCTTGGGGCCGATGCCCGGGATGGTCATTATCTGGAGGACGCCGGGAGGAAGCTCCTCCAGGGTGCGGTTGTAGGTCGCCATCTGGCCGGTGGTCACGTACTCGTGAATCTTGTCGGAGATGGCCTTGCCGATGCCGGGGACTTTCTTCAGGTCGGTCCCGTCGCCGACGGCCTGGTCCAGGGAGAAGGACAGGTTGTTGATGGTGTTGGCCGCCCGCTGGTAGGCGCGGATCTTGAAGACGGAATCGCCCTTGACCTCCAGCAGGGTGGCCAGGTTCTCGAACAGGGCGGCGATTTCCTCGTTGGTGGCGGGCATGGCGGCCTCAGGCGTCACAGGTTCGGGGTAGGTGCGACTCCGGCCCCGCCGCAAGGAAACTTGTCTCAACGGCGGCGCCTGTCGCGCGGGGTCCGTGGTTGGTGGCGGGCATGGCGGCCTCGCGTTCAGGAAGTGCGGGAAATTGACTGGGTTTTGCGGGAACATTATACTCCGGCGGAGCCGCGGTTCCCAAACGGACCCGGCCTGACCTTGCCGCAAGGACCCCTCTGCCCATGTCGCCAGGAACCTTCCCAGGGAGCTCTCAAGGAACCTCCCCCCAGCTTCCCGCCGCTCCCTCCGCCCTTGCCGACGCCCTGTTCCCCGTTTCCCCGGGAGCCATGCGTCTGCTGCGGGATGCGGCGCTGGTCGTCGGCTTCGTCCTGTTCACGGCGCTGCTGGCCCAGGTGCGGATTCCCTTGGGGTTCACCCCCGTCCCCATCACGGGACAGACCCTGGCGGTGCTGCTCACCGGAGCGGCCCTGGGAAGCCGCAAGGGTGCGGCGGCGATGGCCGTCTACCTCGTCGCCGGAACGTGGCTGCCCTTCTATGCGGGGGGAGCGTCCGGCTTCGTTTGGACGCTGGCCTCCGGGGGATACATCATCGGGTTCATCCCGGCGGCCTTCGCGGTGGGTTGGATGTGCGAGCGGGGCTGGGACCGGAAGCCGTGGGTGCTGGTTGCCATGCTGGCGGGGAACGTCATCCTGTACGTCCCGGGGCTGATCCAGCTCTCGCTGTTCGTGCCGCCGGACCAGCCCACGCTGGCGACAACGCTGGAGTGGGGGCTGTACCCCTTCATCCTGGGCGACCTTATCAAGCTGTACCTGGCGTCGCTGGCCTTGCCGTCGGCGTGGTGGATTTACTGGCGGATGCAGGGGAGGTGGGGCTGAAATGGATATAAGCTGGCTGGGACACGCCTGTTTTCAGTTGCGGTCGGACCTGGTGACGGTGGTGACCGACCCCTTCCCGTCGTCCCTGGGACTGCGCCTTGCGCCCCGTCCCGCCGCCGTAGTGACGGTCAGCAACACCCATCCCAACCATTCCTGCTGGCAGGACGTGCCCGGTGAGCCCCGGGTGTTCAACGCGCCGGGGGAGTACGAGTTCTCCGGCGTGGCGGTGCGCGGCGTCATGACCGGCCTGCCCGAGGGAACGCCCCACGAGCAGCGGAACGTGGCCTACTCCATTGAGATCGACGGGGTGAGCATCTGCCACCTGGGGGACATCGCCATGCCCCTGACCCCGAAGCAGGCGGACGACCTCGCCCCCGTGGATGTGCTGCTGGTCCCCACCGGGGGCGGATGCACCCTGCCGCTGGCCCAGGCCGCCCAGGCCATCCAGGACCTGTCCCCCCGCGTGGTCATTCCCATGCACTTCCGGCACGAGAGCGTGGACCTGGAGCTGGCCCCGGTGGATGAGTTCCTGCGGCTGCTGGGGGAGAGCGAGACCCAGACCCAGCCCCGGCTGTCCGTGACGACGAACAACCTCCCGGCGGACCGGCGGCTGGTCCTGCTCAACGTCCAGTCCCGGCCCCTTTAGGGCGAGTCACCCCCGCCGCCACTCCCGCAGTGCCTTCCCCCTCAGAAGCGTCACTCCCGCTCTCCATTTCTCCCGTCATTCCCGCGCAGAGCCTGCCCCTGGCGACTGAGGAGGGACGACGAAGGAGGGAAAGGGGCGGGAATCCAGACCCCGGTAGATCCCTCCTTGCAACTCCCTATCCCACACCCAACACCTCTCCCGTCACTCCTGCGTAGGCAGGGGCAGGGCCCAGACCCCGTAGGCCCTTCCAACAACTGCCGACCCTTGAGCGCAACTTTGCAATCGTCCTGGAGTCACCCCCCCGTCACCCCTCTGCCCCATCATTCCCCCACCATACCTGCCGTCACCCCTGCGTCAGCCGCTGGCGTCGGGTCTGGTAAAATGGTTGAAAGTCTTGGCAAAGGAGCATGGCGCTGGTCCAGCATCAAGACAAGATCCTCATCGTCGACGACGAGTGGGACTCCCCCATAGTGGCCGCCGTCCGGCGGCGGCTGGACGCCGAGGGCTGGGACACCCGGGTGGTGCTCCCCGAGGCCGCGCGTCCCGAGGGGGAGGAGTTCGAGGCGGCGGCCCTCTACGCCATCGAGGAGGAGCAGCCCGGCGGGGTGCTCCTGGATGTCCGGCTGGGCGACTTGCGCGAGGACCAGTTCAAGGGCCTGGAGATACTGCGGGAGATTGTCCGGCGGCACCCCCGCCTTCCCGTGCTCATGTTCACCCAGTACACCCAGGGGCCAGAGCGGGAAACGGCGGTGCGGGGCTCCCTCCAGTGGGACTCGCCGGTCGACTTCGTGGACAAGCTGGCCAGCCCCGACGAGGTCGTGCTGCGGCTGCGGCGGCTCATCGGGCGCACCCCCGAGGCCATATCCATCGGCGGGGTCATCTTCCTTGACCTGGGGGCCCAGCTGGTGTCGGTGCTGCGGGATGGCGAGCGGGCGCCGGTAAACGACATCACCGGCATCAAGTTCGAGATTTTCCGGGAGCTGGCCACCACCTGGTACCGCAGTCCCGGCGAGCTGGTCCCCTTCGGCCGCCTGGAGCGCCACTTCGACGGCGAGGACGCCCGGGGTTCCCTGCGGGTGCGTATCCGGGAGATAAAGGTCTCCCTGGGCAACGCCCTTGACCGCCGCTTCGGGGCCGGGGACCTGATTATAAACGTGCGGGACCAGGGGTACCGGCTGTCGCCGCCCCGGATGAGTCCGGGGGCCTAGCCGGCAGCGTATCACAGGAAACAGGGAGCGGTCCGTTGGGTCTGATGAACGCGGCGCAGAAGTGGGTGCGGGCGGCGGGCGTCCTGGCGGCGCTGGCCGGCCTGGCGGCGGCCGGGGCATCGCCCTTCTTCGGGGAGGCGGTATCCCCCAGGCTCTGGGCGGTGGAGCCCCTGGCCTACCTGGGAGCGGCGGCAGTGGTGGCCGGCCTGCTGGTGGTGGTCCTGTCCTACGTCGGCCCCCGGCTGCTGGAGCGCAACGGGAGCAACGGGGAGGATGAGCGGCCCACGCCGGAGGTGTGGGGTGAGCTGACCCGCCAGTATTTCGAGCTGTTCAACCACGACTTGGGCCGTCCCCTGCGGCGCATCCTGGGCAAGGAGCGGGAGCTGCGGGCGTTGCTCCAGGGGGCCGACCCGGAGAAATATCCCGGCCTGTACTCAGAGGTGAAGGAACTGCTGGACGAGATCGAGAGCCAGGCCCCCAGCTTCCGCCTGATGATCGCCAACGTGGAAGTGCTGGTCCAGATGGAGGCCCCCGACGGGCAGGTGCCGGTGCAGCCGGTGGAGCTGGCCGAGGTCATCCGCCGCATCGTCTCCCGCTACTCCATAGTGGCTGGCGACGAGGGCAAGGAGATAACCTGGTGGGCCGAGCCCTCCGAGTTCGGGCTGGTCTACGCCGACAGCTCGTCCATCGAGCACATCGTCACCAACCTGGTGGACAACTCGGTGCGCTTCGCCGGCGAGCGGGTGGAGATCAGCATCACCAAGAACGCATCCAGCTTTTTCGTCCGGGTGTGGGACGACGGCCCGGGGATAGCTGATTACTACCAGCGTCACATATTCGACCGGGGCTGGACCCCCGAGGTGGCCAAGCGCGAGGAAAAGACCAGCTCCGGGCTGGGGCTGTACATAGCGCGGACGCTGGCCCGCCGCAGCGGCGGCGACGTGACGGTGGAAAGCACTCCCGAGCCGGACAACGGCCACCACACATCCTTCCTGCTGGCCCTGCCGCTGCTGGACCCGCCGGTGGAGCAGCCCGCCGCCTGATGACGCTCCTTCCCAGGGTCTTGCTTCCGAAAGTCTGGCTTCCGAAGGCTGTCCTTCCCGGGGTTGCCCTGGCTGGTATCGCGCTGTTGCTTCTGGCCGGATGCTTCACGCCGGTGGACCGGTACGCGATGGTGCCGACCCCGCCGCCCCCGCTGCCGACGCCGACGGCCAAGTTGATACCGCCGACTCCGACCCCCACTCCGACAGCCACGCCTCCGACGGCCACGCCTCCCGCGCCTGCTCCGACGCCGACATCACCGCCTCCGACGCCGACCTCCCCGCCTACGCCCACGCCCACGCCGTCTCCCACCCCCACCCCGCCGCTGCCTGACGTCAAGCCTTTCGTGGAAATTCACGAGCCGGTCTACGGGGCCGAGGTATCCGATGCCTCGGTGACCGTTCTCGGGGAGACCATTCCCGGTGGGCTGCTGACGGCCAACGGGCGGCGGGCCCTGGTGGAAAGGGACGGGTCGTTTCAGGCGGTGGTGCCGCTTAACCTGGGGATCAACGTCATCGAGGTTATAGTCTCAGACCCGCAGGGAGTGGAGGCGCGGGCCTTCCTGGCGGTGACGTACACCCGCCCGGTGATCCGTCCCTTCAGCCTGGATATCGACCGTCCGGCGGACGGGCTGGACTCCATCAACGAGTTCGTGCAGGTGTCGGGACGGACGCTGCCCCGGGTCACCGTGGCGGTCAACGGGGTGGTGGTGCCGGTCAACGAGGACGGCGAGTTCTCCACCCTCATCCGACTCAGCCCCGGCCTGAACCTCATCAAGGTAACGGCCCGCCACCCCGACGGCCGCCACCTCGAGCAGGCCCGCACCGTCACCTACACGCCGAACTAGACGGGGGCGGGGCGCAGAGTAGCCGTTTCAAGGGACTGGTTGCTGGAGATGGGGGTGCATCCGGGTTGGACCTGGCTGATTCCGTCCTATTTCCTTTGCAGGTGGCTGCTTGAGGGCGAAGTCTCGGCGAGCCTCCGAGTCGGCCTGTTTTGTGGCTTACTCTGTCCCGCCAAAAGTTGTTTCTCGTTTCCTCTGGCGTGGGTTGGTTGGCCCCGCTGGACCGGGGAGAACCGCTTGACTTATGCCAGTTCCCAAGGGCTGTATTCAGACAATGAGCATGACATCTGACAGTTGTTTGTCCAATAAAAATAGCTACAATTTAAGCGTGATATTTTATGGACATTGACCGTGCCAATGTCGTTCTTTAGGAGGTTCTATATATGCCAAGCTGGAACGTGCATTTCGAACTGAATGTTGGGGTCGACCGCCGAACCATCATCCAGGACTTGGCCAGGATCCATGCGTTGGCCAGCGTGATTCGGGGCATTCCGATTCCCCCATCTGTACAATCCAGGCTGGATCACCTCAACATTTTAAGGGCAGTGAAGGGAACTACTGGCATCGAGGGAATCGAGCTTTCGGAAGAGGAAGTTGCTCTCATAATGTCCACGCCTTCTGCCAGCCCTGTTTTGGGGTCTGGTCGAGAGCGGGAAGAACAGGAGGCCAGGAACGCAGAAGCTTTGATGCGATATGTCAGCGAATACGTGGAAAACAACCCAGCGGAACCGATTTCTGAACGGCTGATATTGAAATTCCACGAAATCCTGACTCAGGACATAAATTATCCGAACAATATTCCTGGACGGTACCGCAATCACCCTGTAACAGTCGGGGCCTATCGCCCTCCCGCAGAAGGGGAAGAAGTACGACAACTGATGTCCAAATTCATCGAATGGCTCAACACAGGGGTTCCAAGATCATGGGATCCGGTAATACGTGCGATAGTCGCTCATTTCTATGTGGTTAGCATACACCCTTTCGGGGATGGCAACGGACGCACTTCAAGAGCCGTAGAGAGTTTCCTGCTCTATAAAGCCGATGTGAATGTGAGGGGATTCTACTCGCTGGCCAACTATTTTTATCGGAATCGCCCGGAGTATATAGAACACCTTACCCTGGTGCAGATGCGGGGTGAGTCGGACTTAACCCCTTTTGTGGCGTTTTCCCTGAAAGGGTTAGTGCAGGAACTCGAAGCGGTCCACGAAGAAGTCTTGGCCGAAGTCAGGACAATAGCCTTCCGGGATTATGCCAGAGAGTTCCTGGATGAGGTCGGTAAATTGAGAACACCAGCCGGGGAAAGGCAACTGCGCTTCTTGACTGGGCTGTCCAATCAGCCGGTCTCGCTTAAACTGCTGCGCTCGGGCGGCCACACTTTATCTAGCCTGTACAGGGACGTTACTACTCGAACACTTATCCGGGACCTGAACTACCTGAAGGAGAACGATCTGATCAGCGTCGATGGCGATGAATTGCGCGCTCGAATAGACCTGATGACACGATTCACAGCCTGAACTTATAGCTGCTTGTGCGGGTCGATAGCCCAATTGGCGTCGTGCGGGGAAATGGGCCTATTCCCCAGGACGACGAGTGCAGCGCAGGGATATTGGTATCAACGAAGGGCATGGCGGTCGTGCAGTTCCGCTCTGCTCACGTTGTCCCTGGAGTCAATGCCCCCGCCCTGGGCACGAATGGACTTGATGATTTCGGAGAGAGTTTCACCGGACGGCGCCGTCACCGCCATACTTCCAAGGAAGCCCTCTATCAACGCGGAAATCGAGGTCCCCTGTTCCTCCGCTCTCATGCTGGCGAGACGATATATCTCGTCATCCACGGATACAGTGAAGGTCTTCATTTTCCGGCAGCCCAACGCCTGCTCTGGTCCAGTCTGCCCCCGCCCCTACGCGTCCTTGTTCAGGTTGGCGAGGAACTCGTGGTTGTTGTTGTACTTGGACAGGCGCTCGAGGACGCGCTCGGTGGCGCTGGAGGAGCCGTCGTTGGATATGAGCGAGATCATGCGGCGCAGCAGCCACACCTGTTTCATCTCCTCCTCGGTGTAGAGCAGCTCCTCCCGGCGGGTGCCGCTGCGGACGATGTCGATGGCCGGGAAGAAGCGGCGGTCGGCCAGCTTGCGGTCCAGGTGCAGCTCCATGTTGCCGGTGCCCTTGAACTCCTCGTAGATGACCTCGTCCATGCGGCTGCCCGTGTCCACCAGGCAGGTGGCGATGATGGTCAGGCTGCCGCCTTCCTCGATGTTGCGGGCGGCTCCGAAGAACCGCTTGGGCGGATACAGGGCTACCGGGTCGATGCCGCCGGAGAGGGTGCGCCCGCTGGTGGGAACCGCCAGGTTGTAGGCCCGGGTCAGGCGGGTGATGCTGTCCAGCAGGATGATGACGTCGCGCCCGGTCTCCACCATGCGCTTGGCCCGCTCCAGGGCCAGCTCGGCGACCCGGCACTGGTCGTCCACGGAGTCGTCGAAGGTGGAGGCGAATACGTCGCCGTGGACGGCCCGCCGCATCTCCGTGACTTCCTCGGGGCGCTCGCCGATGAGGGCGACCATCAGCACGGCTTCCGGGATGCTGACGGAGACGGCGTGGGCGATGTTCTTCAGTATGGTCGTCTTGCCGGCCTTGGGGGGCGACACGATGAGACCGCGCTGGCCCAGGCCGATGGGCGAGAAGAGGTCGATCATCCGGGTGGAAAGGTTGTAGCTCTCGTTCTCCAGGACCAGCATCTGCTCGGGGAAGATGGGGGTCAGGTACTCGAACTGGGTTCGGGAGCGGGAATTGCCCGGCTCCGGTGCCAGATCGTTGACGCTCTCCACGCGGACCAGTCCGAAGTACCGTTCGCCCTCCTTGGGCGGACGGACCTGGCCGGTGACCGTGTCGCCCGTCTTCAGGCCGAAGCGCCTTATCTGGGACTGGCTGATGTAAACATCGCTGCCGGTCATGTGATGGGACATCTGGCGCAGAAAGCCGTAGCCCTCGTCCATGATTTCCAGCACGCCGGTGGCGATCAGGTGCTGCTGGTTGGATACGTTCTGGAAGATGCGTCCGATGAGCTCGTCGCGCCGCAGCCCGTTGATGGCCGGGCCGTCTTCCAGGCCGATGCCGTGGGCCACGTCCAGGAGTTCGTCCTTGGACTTGGCTCCGAGGGAGGCCACGTTGATGACAAGCTGGGTGGTGGTAGTCATATTCACCTCTGAGTGTCCGTGGGCCGGTTCAGGATTTGACTCGATAATTGACCGGCTGCCCGCCGGTTGAAGTACCGGCCAGGCTGGGGTGTGATTCCGTTATTGGTTCGTTTCCTTCGGACCGTCGGGTGGCGCCGCCTTGGCGCGCTGTCCCGGAGGGCGGCGATGCCAGGCAATGCCAATCGGATTGCCTGCTTTCTGCCGCGCTGGAAGGTCGTATGAAAGTGGGACGTTTCGGGTGGCAGGGTGGTCTTGCGGGTCTAGGCTGATTCCTCCAGTGGCAGCGGTCTCTGGCCGCCTTCTCTGACGGTGTCTTTGGCCGCTCCGAAAAACTCGCGGAAAAGGGGATGGGGCCGGTCGGGGCGGGACTGGAACTCGGGGTGGAACTGTACGCCGACCATGAAGGGGTGGTCCTGCACCTCCGCGACTTCGACCAGGCTCCCGTCGGGCGACAGGCCGCCAATGGTCAGGCCGGAGGCCTCCAGCCGTTCCCGGTAGTGGTTGTTAAGCTCGAACCGGTGCCGGTGCCGTTCCGTGACCCGGCTCCGCCCGTAGGCGTGGGCGGTAAGGGTGTTGGGCACCGGGTTGCAGGGATACCCTCCCACCCGCATGGTGCCCCCCTTGTCGGTAATATCCCGCTGGTCCGGCATGATGTCTATGACCGGGTGGGGGGTCTCCGGGTCCAGTTCCGAGGAGTTGGCCTTCAGTCCCAGGACGTTGCGCGCCCACTCGATAACCATAACCTGCATCCCCAGGCAGAGGCCAAGGTAGGGCACTCCCCGTTTTCGGGCATATTCGACCGCCATGATCATCCCCTCCACTCCCCGGGGACCGAATCCCCCGGGCACGACAATGCCCCGGGCCGAGGATAGAAGCTCCTCCGGGCCGACCCGTTCCATTTCCTCCGAGTTGACCCACTGGATGTCTATGGCGGTGTTGTGCGCGGTGCCGGCGTGGCGCAGCGCCTCCCGGACGGAGATGTAGGAGTCCGCCAGCTCCGTGTACTTGCCGACGATGGCGATGGGAATCGAGGTCTCCAGGGAGCTCATGTGGTCCACCATCTTCCGCCAGTCGGCCATGTCCCGGGAATGGCCGGAATACCCCAGGGACCGTATGAGCAGGTCGCCCAATCCGGCCTCCTCCAGCATGATGGGGACCTGGTATACGTTGTCCACCGTGGGCAGGGGAATGACGGCGTCCCGGGGCACGTCGCAGAAGAGGGAGAGCTTTTCGACGATGGCGGAGTTGACCGGGTGGTCGCTGCGGCAGATGAGGGTGTCGGGCTGGATTCCTATGCTGCGGAGTTCCTTGACGCTGTGCTGGGTGGGCTTGGTCTTGATTTCCGAGGTGGCGGCGATGTAGGGGAGGAGGGTCAGGTGGACGTAGAAGACGTTGCCTCGTCCAACCTCGTTGCGCATCTGCCGGATGGCTTCGAGGAAGGGGAGGCCCTCTATATCTCCGACGGTGCCTCCGACCTCCACGACGACCACGTCGACCCCCGATCTCTCCGCCAGTCCCGTCAGCCGCTGCTTGATTTCGTTGGTCAGGTGCGGGACGGTCTGGATGGTGCCTCCCAGGAACTCGCCCCGCCGCTCCTTGGCGATGAGCTCCATGTAGACCTGTCCGGCGGTGACGTTGGAGTCCCTGGTCAGCTCCACGTCGATGAAGCGCTCGTAGTGGCCCAGATCCATATCCGTCTCGCCCCCGTCCTTGGTGACGAAGACCTCGCCGTGCTGGTAGGGAGACATGGTGCCGGGGTCCACGTTCAGGTACGGGTCCAGCTTGACCACGGTGACGGACAGCCCACGGCTCTTGAGGATGCGTCCAATCGAGGCAACGCTGATCCCCTTGCCGATGGAGCTGACCACTCCGCCGGTGACGAAGATATACTTGGTGGTCATGCGGAGGTCATGCTTTGATACTGAGCAAGTTAGCCGGAAGGGCTCAGATTACCGGCTGAGCGCCTGAAGCGGGAAACGGAGCAGGTTCTAAAAGGAAGGACGCCTTGAGGGGAGGAAACCGAAACACTGGCGTCTTTCCCGATTATATTGTCGCAAATCAAAAGGTGTCAAGCTGCGGAATGACATCCCGGCAGGACAATCCCACCAAGCCCGGCTGCATCCCGTCACCCAACCCTCCCGTCATCACCCCGAGCCCGCACCCGCGCATAAACCCGTAATCCCTCCCCCTCAGCAACCGCTGCCGGAGCAACTCTCTCCGCACACTAACGTCACTCCCGCCTCCCTCTCTCCCGTCAATCCCGCGCAGAGCCTGCCCCTGGCGACTGAGGAGGGACGACGAAGGAGGGAAAGGGGCGGGAATCCAGACCCCCGTAATCCCTACCCCCTTGGCAACCGCTGCCGGAGCAAACCCACACTACCGGCACACCCGCGACGAACTCCGCGCGACAGCCGCTGGCGTTGAGGCAAGCCTGCCCCCGCGCAGGCGGGGGTTACCTTGCGCCGGCGGCGGAGTCGCAAAGTGCGCGCGCCCCCGTCGCAGGGCGGCGGCGGTGTAGTATCATGGGCGGGAAGTTTTGATGGCTCCCCCGGCGGGAAAGACCAACGTCCCTCCGCCCCGGGAGCGGTTCTCCAAGGCAGGTGTTCTTATGGTGGAAGCTGCGGCTACCGGCCACCGGGAGCGGATGGTCCCGGTGCAGGGCGGAAAGTTCAACGTGCAGGTGGTGGAGGGCGGAAGCGGCCCCGGCCTGGTCTACCTGCATGGGGCCGGCGGGTTCACCGGCTGGGCTCCCTTCCTGGAGCGGCTGTCGCAGAAGTACCGCGTCGTCGCGCCGGCCCATCCCGGCGTGGCTGCCAGCGAGGGCCTGGAACACCTGGACAATCTCTGGGACCTGGTCCTCTTCTACGAGGAATTGCTCCAGGAGCTGGGGTTGGAACGGCCGGCCCTGCTGGGACATTCCTACGGCGGGATGCTGGCGGCGGAGCTGGCGGCCCACCGCCCCGACCGGGTGTCGAAGCTGGTCCTGGCCGCCCCCCTGGGGCTGTGGCTGGAGGATACTCCGGTGGCCGACTTCTTCGTGCTGACGCCTTCCGAACGGGACCCCCTGCTCTGGCACGACCCCCAGTCGGAGGTTGCCCAGGCCTACGGGCGGCGGCCCGAGGACCCGGTGGAGCGCATGGAGGCGGACCTGGACCGCACCAAGACCCTGTCGGCGGTGGGCAAGTTCGTCTGGCCCATCCCCGACAGGGGGCTGCCCAAGCGGGCCCACCGGATCACCATGCCCACGCTGCTGCTTTGGGGAGACTCGGACGGAATCGTCCCGCCCGCCTACGGCCCGGCGTTCAGGGACCTGCTGCCCAATGCTATACTCGAAGTGATCGAACGGTGCGGGCACATTCCGCAGATGGAGCGTCCCGACGCTTTCCACGCAGCCGTCGAGGCTTTCCTGGAGAGTTGACCCCGAAAGTTGACCCCGAAAGTTGACGGTGTGTTCCCCGCGATGCCCGGCATCCGGTTTTAATTCAAGCCCAATTTGATCCAGGACCAACACTTCAACACAAGGACTGGAACATGGCCATCAGCCAGACAATGCAGGACGCTTTCAACCAGCACATCAACCACGAGTTTTACGCTTCCTACCTGTATCTATCCATGTCGGCCTACTGCGAGTCCATCAACCTGCCCGGGTTCGCCCACTGGATGCGGATCCAGAGCCAGGAAGAGTATTCCCACGCCATGAAGCTGTACGACTTCCTGCTGGACCGGGACGGGAAGGTGGCCCTGTTGCCCATCGCCCAGCCCGCCCTGGAGTTCGCGTCGGTCCATGACGTGATGCAGCAGACCCTGGACCACGAGCGCAGCGTCACCGGCCTCATCAACGACCTGTACGGCAAGGCCATGTCCGAGGGAGACTACGCGGCGCAGGTGCACCTGCAGTGGTTCATCACCGAGCAGATTGAGGAAGAGAAGGTCGCCGGCGAACTGGTGGAGCAGCTGAATCTCATCGGCGACCGTGGGGACGCCCTGCTGTTCATGGACCGGGAGCTTGCGGCCCGCACCCTCGCCCCCGACCCGGCCGGAACGGGAGCTACCTAGGGGCTGTGGTTATTGCATGGGAACTGTGGCAAACCCGCCACGACCGTCTGCGGGACAGAGCGTTGAAGGAGCTCTTTCCGGCGATGCCGGATGACGACAGGAATGAGCTTTTTAGTTTCCTCAAGGAAGGCCGGACCTATGAAGATTGGTTGAAGAGCCGTCAAGAGTCCAACGGGTCGGCCGTCTCCGAAAAGTAAAGGATGTCGGTTTTATCATGAATCTGAACCAGTTTATCGAAGACTCCCTCAACCAGGAGAGCCGCCTGCTGCGGGAGATGGTCGAGGACCTGGCGCCCGAGGACCTGTCCTGGCAGCCGGGCCCGGAGTCCAACCCCATCGGCTGGACCCTCTGGCACATGATCCGGGTCGAGGATATGTGGGTCCAGTTCTTCGCCCAGCGCCAGGTCGAGCTGTGGGAGCGGGAGGGCTGGCACGAAAAGTTCGGCCTGCCCACCCGGGACAACGGGTTCAACCACACACCCCGGCAGGTGGCTGACTTTCCGCCGTTGGACCTGGGGCTCCTGCTGGAGTACGGGGACGCGGTGCGGGCGGCGACCCTGGAGTTCCTGCGCAGCCGGGACGAGGCCGGCATGGAGGAAATGCCCCGGGCGGACCGTCCCGATGTCTGGTGGCACAGCTTTTCCGTCGGAGCCATGTTCCGCCAGTTGGTGGGCGAGTTCTACCAGCACCTGGGGCAGATCTCCTACCTGCGGGGACTGAAGCGGGGATTTGACGCGGTATCCGGTGAGTACGCCACCCCGCGCAGCTAGCCTCCCAACCTCTCCCGCAGACCGTTGAGGCCGCCACCCCGATAGGATGGCGGCTTTTCCTTTGTCCGCTGGGATCAGGGGGTCAACCCGCCGGAATTTCGGGTTCCACCAGCAGCCGGAGCAGTTCCAGGCATTCCTGCCAGCCCAGGGCGCAGAAGTCCGGCGGAATCTGGGGAGGAATCCCGGTCTGCTCGACGGTGACGCGGGTGCCGGCGATGTTGGTCTCCAGCCGCACGTCCGTTTCCATAACCCCCGGCAGGGCGGGATCATCGAAGACGCAGGTGGAGCGGATGCGCCGGTGGGGGTCCAGCTCCAGGAATGTCCCTCCAAAGGAATGGGATTCGCCGGCGCCGAAGTTGGTGAAAGTGGCCCGGTAGCTCCCTCCTTCCCGGGAGTCCAGGTGATGAATCGTCGCGGTGAAGCCGTTGGGAGGCCACCACTTTGCCAGCGCCGCCGGGTCCAGGAAGGCCCGGTACACCCGCTCTGCCGGGGCGCGGACGATAACGGACACGCGGGCGGAGCCGCCTTGGGATTGGGTCGGTTCGGACATGGAAAACTCTCCTGCTCCCGCTCAGATCCCCGGTCCGTCGGGGCCGAATCCTTCGGGAGCGCCCCCCGGGGAATCGGGGAAGACGTGGGTGCCGGTCCGCGGCGCGGTTCGCCGGATGCGCCGCCGGGGGCGCGGTCGGTTCCCGTATGAGTTCCCGTCGGATGGCTGGGCGGCGGCCGAAGCGGCGGGTGACGGCGGCCCGTTGGGCGTCCACTCCGGCGGAAACTGGAGCGTGCGTACCGGGTAGTTGATGACGATCCCCTCCTCCAGCAGCCGCCGGTGCAGGTCCTGCATCAGCCGCGTCCGCAGCGGAAAGCTGGCCAGCCGGTCCCGTGCCTGGACGAACAGCCAGAAGTCCACGTTGGAGTCCCCGAAGCTCTCGAAGCCGAACCACCCGCCGTACTCCTTCACCGCGTTGGGATCCGTGTCCAGCACCTGGTCCATGACCTCCTGGCACACCTCCTCCACCACCCGCAGGTCGCTTTCGTAGGCCACGCCGCAGGGCAGGTAGACGTTCATCTCCGGCTGGGGCTCCTGGTAGTTGGTGATGATGGTCTCCGCAAAGCGGGAATTGGGGATGACCACCAGGTTGTTGCCCCAGGTGCGGAGGCGGGTGCTGCGCCAGCTCACGTCCAGGACGTATCCGGCGACCCCGCTCTCCAGCTCGATGTAGTCCCCGGGAGAGACCACCCCCTCCGTCAGCACGTAGGTCCCCGCGAAGATGTTGGACAGCGTCGGCTGCACCGCCAGGGCCACCGCCAGCCCGCCCAGGCCCAGCCCCGCGATGAGGGGGCTGATGTTCACGTTCAGCTGGTCCAGCGCCACCAGGATACCCAGCGCAATGACCATTCCGGTGGCGACGCGCCGGGCCAGGGGGATGAGGCGGTCGTCCAGCTCCGACTTGGTATGGGGGGCGATCTCCTCGGCATACCAACCCGAAACCGCGCCGATGCCCTGGGTGATTATCCAGCCCAGGACGAAGATGGCGGTCAGCCGTGCGCCGATATTGATGATGTCCAGGGCGGTCTGGGGAAGGTCCCACGGCAGGACGATGGCCAGGTAGATGGCCACCAGCAGGACGGCCAGGTTCACCGGCGCCCGCGTGGCGATGATGATCCGCGCGTCCAGGCTGGTGGGGGTCCGGCTGGTGATGCGTATCACCAGCGGATACACCGCCTTGTGAATGACGAAGGCCACCAGCGCCCCGCCAAGAACAATCATGGCGGACACAGTGGCCAGCCATCCAACGTGATTCAGGCCGTATTGCGCGAGAAATGCTTCCATAGAGGGGAGAGTCCCATCCGTTGCGGCCCTCCTTCAACAAGAGGGCCGGCTTGAGAAAAATTATAGCATTGGCGTAGGTTAGAACCGCCCCGGAAGGGAGTTTTGTTGCTGTTATAATCCGGGTGCAGCATCCGTCGGCGCACTCGGCGCACCATAAAGAAGCCTTGAGACCTGGAGGTAACCATCATGGCTTTGATTGACCGGCAATTAAAGCAAGTGTGGGAAGCTTTGCGTGCTCAAGTTAACCAGCGGGCCAACAGCTTGATGGAAGTTCGGATTCGCAAATTACGCGGGATTGACGAATTGCGGGTGCCGCTGAATTACCCGGTCTCAGTTCTTGCAGGGCCTAACGGAAGCGGGAAGTCTACCGTGCTTTTCGCCTGCGCCTGCGCCTATCGAGTGCCGGGGCATGACCCAAGGGATTTCGCTCCGTCAAGCCTTTTCCCCAACTTCACGGGTGGTGGCACCAACCTCCAAGATGCTCCGGGGGAAACCGAGGTCGAGTTCCACTACCTGGACGGCGGGGATCGGACCGCGATGATATGGAGGAGGGGCAAAGCCGGTAAGTGGAACCGCAGTTTCATGGGCCGCAAGGGGGGCCGGCAACCGGAACGTCAACTGTATATGCGAACCTTGGCTAATCTGACCAACCCGTCCGAAGTGCGCAGCCTTCTTCAGCTGGTGCGGAAAGAGTTGCAAACGGAGGAAGTTACGGAAGATCTGCTCATATTCGCTCACCGGGTGCTGCCCCGCCGGTACCGTAGTCTATCCAGGATTACTACGCAAACACGTGACCTTCTGTTTGCCGAGTTGGAAGGTTCGCACGAAGCGAAGTATTCGGAATTCCACATGTCCTCTGGGGAAAGAGCGATTCTCCGAATCTCCAAGGACATTTCCAGTTTGCACGATGCCCTTATTCTGATTGATGAAGTCGAAGCAGGTCTGCACCCGTACACTCAGCAGCAGGCCATGTTGGAGTTTCAACGCATCGCCTTGAGGAACAATTTGCAAATCGTGGTAGCTTCCCACAGTCCAGTAGTATTGAAAAGTGTGCCAACCGAAGCCCAACTGTTTCTCGAGCGAGACGAGGCAACGGGGCAGGTTAGCCGGGTTCAGCCCCATCGGGACATTTTGCAAAAGGCACTGTATGGGCAATCGCAAGAGCAGCTTTCCATCCTTTGTGAAGACGACGTTGCGGAAGGGCTGATACGGGGTTTCCTTGACGTCCTGAACATCAAGCTGTCTCTTCGTCACGATGATTTCGTCATTGGCAAGGACACAGGCAAGGACGAATTTCAAGGTCACATACGCACTCTGGGCAAATTCAAGATACTGGACGATTTTGTCCTAGTGCTGGATGGAGACGCCAGAAAGAATGAAGCCTCCTTGAAAAGCGCTGCGTCGGAATTCGGCTCTGCCATACAGCCGTTGTTCTTGCCCGGTGAAGGCCCACCAGAGGGTTGGATATGGAAGATAGTGAAAACCCGGGTGGAAGCCTATGCTGAGCTGTTAGGCATAGCCGCGACAGACTTGGACCAACGGATGAACCTCATCATGCAATTGGTTGCTGGCCGGGTCCAGCAAGAAAATTTGTACAAAGTTGCGCTTGAGGAGTTGTCATTCGAGTTAGACCGAACGACCGTAGACATCGCCAGGATCGTCGGCCGTTCCGAGGCTCAACGAGGGAATAGCGACGTGGCGCCATTTTTAACCCAGCTTGAGGAACAAATTTCGACGTGGCGACAGCAATAGACCGGGCTCGGCTGGAAGATTTCCGCCGCGAAAGGGGCATCAACCATGCAATGGCAGCACTTCACCCAACAGGCCAACGGCATAAACATCCACTACGTAGCGGCGGGGGAGGGAGAGCCGGTCATCCTCCTCCACGGCTGGCCCGAGTTCTGGTATAGCTGGCGGAACCAGCTTCCCGTCCTGGGGCAGACCTACCGGGCCATCGCGCCGGATATGCGGGGCTTTGGCTACTCGGACAAGCCCCTGTCCGGCTACGACACCCGCACCGCGGCGGCGGATATGTACGAGCTGGCCCGTGCCCTGGGATACGAAAGCGTCCGCCTGGTGGCCCACGACATCGGGGCCCGGGTGGCCTTCCGCTTCACCCTGGACCACCCCGAGGCGGTGCGCAAGCTGGCATTGATCGACTCCACTCCGCCCATCGAGCAGTTGGGAAACCAGCCTCCGGCGGCCATCCGGGAGCGGTGGCACTCCTACTTCCACCAGCAGTTCGACCTGCCCGAAAAGCTCATCGAGGGCCGGGAGGAGATTTACCTGCGGCACATCTTCCGCGACTGGTGCATCAACAAGTACCCCATCAGCGACGAGGATGTGGCCCACTACGTGAAGGCTTACTCCCAGCCGGGGGCGCTGCGGGGCGGGTTCAGCTACTACCGGGCGGCGGCCTACCAGGACCCTCCCGACTGGCGCGCCGACGTGGACCGGCAGTTGGACACTCCCATGCTCTTCCTCTTCGGGGTGAGACGGGCGCGGACGGCGGAGGTTATGGGGACCGGGCCCCTGGAGGATGCGTGGCGCCGGTTCTTTCCCAACTCTCAGGGGAAGGACCTGGGGAACTACGGCCACTTCCTCCAGTGGGAGACGCCCGAAGCGGTGAACCGGGAGCTGCTGGACTTTCTCAAGGACTGAAGCAGAGTTTTCTTCGGAACAAAAACCAGGGGAGGCTCCCGAGAGCCTCCCCTTCTTGTCGCCTTGGGTTACCCCTCGGGTCAGCCCTTTACGGGGCGAACTCGATGGTCCAGAGCGCGGTGGGATGCACCTTGATCGGCCAGGGCTCCCAGTTGGTGATGTGGCTGGCGACTCCGTAGGGGGCGTTCAGGTACCCGGGAGCGAAGTCGTAGTGGGCCGTATGCACGGCGTTGTGCATGCTGTTGTACGCCTCTGCCTTCATGGTCGGATCGACAACGGCGAGGCCGTCGTCAATGACGGTCTGGAGGTGCGAGTCATAGGATATGTAACCGCCGTCCGGGCTGGCGAAGCGGCCCTTGTACTTCGACCCAACGTCGTAGTCGTGCTCGTTGGAGCGGACCAGGTACTGGCCGGGGATGGACCCGGAGTACTGCTTGTCCTTGATCGAGACTTCCTCGCCAACGTTGACTTCGCACTCGAATCCAAGTTCCTTCTCCCACATGGAGCAGACCAGCTCGGCCATTTCCACGATGCGGGGAGCGGTGGCGCCGGCGGGCCAGGTCCAGATCTGGAAGGGCTCGCCGTAGTTGAACTCCGCGCCGCCCGGGTTGTCCGGGTTCTTCCAGCCGGCCTCGGTCAGCAAGGCGCGGGCCTTGGCGCCATCATAAGGGAAGGGGTCCAGGCCGTTGGGCAGGCCGTCCACCGGGGCGTCGCTGTAGCCCAGGCCGGACGGAGAGACCGCCGCGGTTCCCTTGATCTCGAAGACCTCGGGGCCGCCGAAGAAGGACTGGATGGCCGTCTTGTCGATGGCGTAGTCCAGGGCGTAGCGGATCCGCTGGTCGGAGCACATCAGGTCCCGGCCCTGCAGGTCCTTGCCGAAGCCCGCGCCGCCGGCCTGCTCGGGCTGTTCGGGGCTGCAGCTGTTGGCGTTGATCCAGATCAGGGTGGACTCGGGGCTATAAACGATGCTGGCCCCCGTGTCCAGGATCTGGTCCAGGACGGTCAGGTCGGCGGGGATGATGTCGGCGTTGCCGGCCTGGAGCGCGGCCATCTGGGTGGCCTGCTCGGCTACCAGCTCGACTATCAGGGTGTCGAAGGCGTAGCTGCGGTCGGTGCGGAAGTGGTCGTCCCAAACCTCGTAGGTAATCTTCTCGCCGCGCAGGTGCTCGACCTGGTTGAAGGGACCGGCGGCGTGGGGGTTGGGATTGGTCTCGTAGTCGGCGGCGCCGTTCTGATCCACGTCGGCCACGTCAATGGAGCCGGCTTTGTGAACGATTCCGGCGGAGCCGCCGCTGGCTACCGTCTCCGACATGAAGACGGGCAGCGCGCCGTAGGGCTGGGTGAAGGTGATCTTGACGGTGTTGTCTCCGGTCACCGTGGCCGGCTCGTCAATGATCTTGACCAGCCGCTGGCGGACGCGGGAGACGGCGTTCTCGTGGATCGCCCAGGTCATGCTGAAGGCGATGTCCTCGGCCGTCACCGGGGAGCCGTCGTGGAACATGGCGTCGTCGCGGATGGTGTACACCCAACCCATGTTGTCCTCGGTGAGTTCCCACTTGACCACGATGCCCTTGTCGGTCAACTGCAGGTTCTCGTCGGCGTTGATCGCCCGCTCCTGCATCGGGTACCACCAGATGCCCTTGTCGCCGGAGATATACCTGGAGTTGTAGATCTCGTTGCCGTAGGAGGCGGTGAGAATGGTCAGCGTGTCGCGGCGGGCCTCCATGGCCCCGGAGTCCATGGCCGTCTGCGGTACGGCAGTCGGCGCGGCGCTGGCGCTGCCGGACTGCATGCTGCCGGAGTCGGTCTGGGCTGGCTCTGCCTGGGCGGCCGGTGCCGGGGCGGAACTGCTGCCGGTGTCGGCGGGTTCCGACTCGGTCGGCGCAGCGGAGCTGCAGGCCACTGCCAACACGGTCGCCATGGTCAGCAGGGCCACGAAGAAGGGTAGCTTGAGAATCTTGGATCGCCAGGGTACCTGCATTGTCTCCTCCTGAAGGAAAAATATGGTAATGCCAAAAAGGGTACTCTGCGCCAGCGTCGGGGATGCTAACACCGAGGAAAAGGGTTGTCAACAAGCCTGTTACCGTCATTTCCCGGCCCTATCTGGCAGGAATCCGGCTTGACCGTTGGCAAATAACGCCGGTTATGCCGGGCACACCCATCCGTAAGCCCCGGAATCGTCAGAGCCAAGCCACGGCAACCGGAGCAACCCCTCCTCCCGTCACCCCCGCGCCCCCTTCGTCGTTCCTGCGACGAACTCCGCGCGACATCCGCTGGCGTTGAGACAAGCCTGCCCCCGCGCAGGCGGGGGTTGCCTTGCGCCGCCCCCCTCGTCGTTCCTGCGGAGGCAGGAACCCATCAGTTCTCCCCACAGCACTTCCCACTCACACCCTCCATCTCCCCCTACCCCCTCGTCGTCCCTGCGGAGGCAGGGACCCAGACCCCCGTCGCCGTTGAGCTGAACCACCGAAAACACGATGCTGCCACCCACCCCCTTGGTTGACGCACCCGGAGGCCGGTGCTAGAGTCGGCCCGAAATTCAGGGCCAACCCGGGGCGGAAGTCCCGGGTCGCGCCGCACGAAGGAGAAAGTCATGAAGGCGATGGTGCTGCGGGAAGTCAACGTCCCCCTGGAAGTGGAAGACATCGAAGTGGACAACCCAGGGCCCCGCGAGGTGCTGGTGCGCACCCGGGCCAGCGGCGTCTGCCACAGCGACCTGCACTACGTCGAGGGCAGCTACAACATCCCCAAGCCCGCTGTCCTGGGGCACGAGGCCGCCGGGATCATCGAGGCCGTCGGCGACCAGGTCACCTACGTGCAACCGGGGGATCCGGTCATCATGTGCCTGTCCGTCTTCTGCGGGATGTGCGAGTTCTGCCTCCGTGGCGACCCCCACCTCTGCACCCGCATCGCCGTCATGCGCGGCCGGGACGAGCCGCCCCGCCTCAGCCAGAAGGGAGTCGCTGTCACCCAGATGGCCCAGCTCGGCTCCTACGCCGAAATGATGCTGGTCCACGAGAACGCCGTCGTCAAGGTGGACAACGATGTCCCCTTCGACCGCCTCGCCCTCATCGGCTGCGGCGCAACCACCGGCCTGGGCGCGGCCCTCAACACCGCCAAGGTCGAGCCGGGCAGCAGCGTCGCCGTCGTCGGCTGCGGCGGCGTGGGCCTCAACGCCGTCCAGGGAGCGGCCCTCGCCGGCGCCCTCCGCATCATCGCCATCGACACGGTGGAGACCAAGCTGACCCTGGCCACCCAGTTCGGCGCCACCGACGTCATAGACGCTTCCGGCGGCGACGTGGTCGAGAAAGTCCGCGAGCTCACCGGCGGCGGAGTGGACTACTCCTTCGAGGCCATCGGCCTCAAACGAACCGCGGAGCAGTGCTACGAAATGCTGCGCGACGGCGGTACGGCCACCATCATCGGCATGATCCCCGAGCGGACCAAGATTGAAATCGACGCCGGCTCCTTCCTCCGCCGGGAGCGGAAGATTCAGGGCAGCAGCATGGGCTCCAACCGCTTCCGCACCGACATGCCCCGCTACATCGAATTCTACCGCCAGGGCCGCCTCAAGCTCGACGAGCTCGTCTCCCAGCACATGAAGCTCGACCAGCTAAACGAAGCCTTCGCCGACATGAAGGCCGGCAACGTAGCCCGCAGCGTAATAATGTTCGACTAAGAAACCGTCTCAAACCTGTTCGCCCTCCTCCCGTCATTCCCGCGCAGGCGGGAATCCAGACCCCCGTCGTCCCCATTTCGCGCTTTTCGGCCCCGGGAGTATACGTTTTCAGATAGTTGCTAAGGCAAATTATCCGGCAGCGCCCCGGTCAGGATTCATCATCAAGCGGGCGACCGCGCCAAACCAGCGGCTCGCCCGTTTCTGCGTCTAGGGTGCCTTCTTCTATCACAGGAGGATTGTTGGCATCGGCTGTGGCCCGGTCCAGTTGTCGTTGGGTTATGATGGTTCGCCGTCCAATCGTTGCTCCAGACAAGTTGAGGTTATTAGTGTCTACCTTGTGCAAACTGGCCCCTTCAAGGTTTGCTCCGCCAAAATCTGTCACAGCTCGGAGGTTTATTCCCTCTTGATCCCCAACATTCACTATTGCTCCATTGAGCCTCGCTCGAGATAGGTCGGCAGCACGGAATGTCGCGCCGATTAGATTAGCCCCATTGAGTTCGGCACCTGATAGGTTAGCCCGGTTAAGTTGCGCATTAGATAGATTGGCACCATGCAGTCTTGCATCGGTTAGGTCGGCTCCGTTGAGTCGGGCATCAGATAGATTGGCATTTGTGAGCCACGCGTTTGCAAGATTGGCGGGTTGGGCCTGCAAACCGCTCAACTGCGCATTACGCAGATAGAGCAAATTTGATGAATCGCCTTGTTCGAGAGAGCTTCCTGCGTTACTACGAGACCCTATTGCGCGCATAACGTCCTGGAGATCTTGGCGCAACTGTCCGCGGGCCCATTCCTCTTCGTCGTTTAGACTTGTTGGATTTCTTACGAAGGCGCAAAACAGTTTTATTATTTGGATGTGGTATTGATCGGGGTGTTCTTCCGCCAACCGTTGCAGCGCATATATCCCGCCTAGTCGCACCGATAGAACATCGCTGCCCAGCATGTCAGCACCCTTTTGGTAGCGTTCGTTAAGGAAGCTGAGTTGAGCGTATTCCGCTTGGTCCCGCGCTGCATTGGCTTGCCGTTCCGCCACCCATGCCCGCCATCCGGCAAACACGAATGCGAGGACACCACCAACAAGAAGCCCAACGTTGCGGAGGGTTTCACTGTTCGAAACGGTTGTCGGGTCTTGGGGATGCAGCCATCCCCAAGACAATATGGTCCCCACGATACCGGCTACGAGTAAAGCGACCGCTACGATGGTGAACCAAAAGGAACCGGACTCTTTCATAATGCGTTATTCGCGTGCTATGTTGCCGAATGTCCTGAGTTTGCTCGGTTGGTTGGCGGCTACGCCAACAGTTATCTTATCCCCAAACCAAGCCTCCAAATGGCAAAACAACCACCATGCAGGTGCCGCACCGCGCCACCCTTCCCCGGCGCTCCGCAACAAATGCAGATGCCTGTCATTGCCCCAGTCAGGAATCACTCCGGCGCCGGAGTTTGGGGATAAAGACCCCTACAAACACGCCTCCCGCACCGCGCGGGAGATGGCAGCCAGGCGGGGGACGTTATATCTGGGGAGGGATTGACAGGTGGAGAAGGCAGGCAGGAGTCAGTTCAGTTGCCGCTGCCGACGGAATCGGGACCATGACTCATGGAGAAGCCCACGTCCGACCGGTCGCCTTGTTGTAGCCTTCTATCACCCGTCACTTCCCTCAGCCGGCGGGCTTGCGATTCAGAAGCGATCACGAATGGACGCGGGTTCTGGGCCGCTTCAGTTGCCAGCCGTTCCAGAAAAGGCAACATCCTTTCCACGTCTTCCACCACATCTTCAATCTCTTCCAGGGTTTGTTGGTTTTCGTAGAAGTTTCTGTGACCCACGTGGTATGCGTCCGACATGGCATCGGCTAGCTCCTCCGGGGCCAACTCCGGGTACTCGGACCTGATATGCCTCCCGATGCTTTCAATCTGGCGGTGGCTGGAGTGGTTCCATCCCCGCGCTTGCCCAACGATTTTCAATTGCTGGGCGACTGCGCCCCATGCCTTCTCACCCGCTTGCAGGCGGTTGTCGTCCATTATTTCGTTTCGGGCTTGGACCATAAACCGCCGGCTCATGGCCCGGCGGTTTTCTGGGTTGTGTTGTTCGCCCTCCCTGATCGGGTCAGGCAGTGGCGGCACGGGCAACTTGTCAGTCATTCCACCCTTCCTGTTCGCTGCCGCCGAATTATAACGTATCCATCACCTTTGGTCTTGGCGGCTTCTGCTTCGAGCCACTCTACAAACACGCCTCCCGCACCGCCTTGGATACGGCAGCCAGGCGGGGGACGTTGGTGTCCTCGGAGCGGGCCCCGTTGGTGATGTAGGCCACCGCCAGCCCCAGGCAGGGGTCGGCCCACCCGACCGAGGTGGCCTGTCCCCCGTGGCCGAAGGTGGGGCAATCGCCCGACGGAGAGTATCCCTCCGAGTCGTCCGCGTCCGAGCCGACGCCCATGCGCGGGTCGTCAATAACCAGCCCCAGGGAGCGGGCCTTGCGCTGCCCCAGGGACATGTCCATTCCCTCTATTTGTAACGCGGTGACCTCGGCGACGGTCTCCTCCTTGAGGATGCGGACCCCGTCCAGCTCCCCGCCGTTGCCCAGCATGGCGTAGAAGCGGGCCAGGTCCCGGGCGGTGGTGATGCCCCCGCCGGCGGGATGCACTGCCTGGTGGACGGCGGGCTCGTTGTAGGCGGGGATGGACACCGGCCGGTCGCAGTCCTCCATGGCGTGGACGCGGGAGACCCGGGGCTCCATCTCCGGCGGCAGCCCCACGAAGGCGTCCTTCATGCCCAGGGGGGTGGTGATTTCATCCCGCAGGAAGTGGTTGAAGGGACGCCCATCTATCCGCCGCACCAGCTCCCCGATGACCCAGCCGAAGTTGCGCGGATGGTAGGCCATGACCTCGCCGGGAGCGTACTCCGGCACGATGTTCTCCATCGTCTGCACCACGAAGTCCCAGTCCTGCCACCTGTTCCAGGTCAGCGACCAGGGAGTCTCGGGAAACCCCGCCTGGTGCGTGAGGACGTGCCGGATCGTCACGCCGTCCTTGCCGTTCTTCGCGAACTCCGGCCAGTAATCGGCCACCGGGTCGTCCCACCGGAAGCGCCCCCGCTCCCACAGGATGTGAAGGCAGGCGGCGGCCAGCGGCTTGGTGGATGAGTACAGGATGAACATGGTGCCCGCATCCACCGGCTTCCCCGTCTCCCGATCCGCCAGTCCCCCGTATACGTCCAGGACCAGCTTGCCGTGACGGTACACCGCCAGCCCCGCCCCCGGATGCAGCTTCCTATCCAACTGCCCGTGGAAAAGGGCTTCCACCTCTCCCAGGGCGCGGGGGTCCATGTCTACGGTTTCAGGAGTTATCAGGGTCATCGGCTCAGGCTTCCCGTTCCAGCAGCGGCTCCAGAACCAATTCCCCGACTGTGATGCCTTGGCCTTTAATCATCAGAATAGCTGTCTTCGTCCACCACGATAGACTTAACTTCGCAGGTGCAATTTAGACTTTTATGATAACAGTGGTTAGCTGCGCAGGCTTCGTGTCTGCGCGCTGCTTCCTCCGCCCTGGCCTGGCTGGAAAACACTCCGAGCAAATCCCATTGGTTTTCAATAAAGTACGGTTTATCCCAATGGCAATGGACCAGCCAGACTGTCCTGCGAGTCTCGTCGTCATCATTCATCATGTGGCTATGTATGTGGCCATGTTCCTGTTAGCACGGCGCTGGTCGGGCCGGGCCGCGACCGCCCTAGTCGTCCGCCGGCGCCCCCACCTGCTGCTGCCCCGCGAACTTCGGAAGCACCGCCTCCCCGAACCACTCCAGTTGGTCCAGCGTCGCCTGCGTCGGCATTCCCATGTTCGTCACGCCGATGTTTATCTCCTCCAGCCCCGGATACCGTTCCTGCACTTCCTGTATCTGCTCGATGATCCGCTCCGGCGGCCCCACGAACCAGGACCCGCTCTCCACGCCTTCCTCAATCGTGGGCAGCCCCGCCGAGCGCGCCCGCCGCGGATCGGCCAGCATCTCCAGTTGCTGCTCCGTCAGCCCCGGGACGAATCCCAGCGGCCCGAACATCTTGATCCGCTCCTCCACCCAGTCGCGGGCCTCGTCAATGGCCTTCTGCTCGTTGTCGGCAATCTGCACCGAGTAGCTGATGATCAGGTCGCCGCCCAGCTCCGTCTCCTTGCCGTGCTTGGCCAGCGTCTCCTGCCACCGCTTCACCACCTCGTCGCTGGCCCCGCCGGTGGCCGCGCCGCCGCCGATCATCCCCTTGATGCCGTGCTTGCACATGAAGTCCAGGGCCCGCTGGCTGGCGCTCACGATGGGCTGGTAGCACTCCACCGGAAGGTACTTGGGACGCGGCACCAGGGTAATCTCCTCCAGGTCGTACCCCCGGTAGGGCACGTTGGGCGGAACGTCGTAGTGCTTGCCGTGGTGCGAGAAGGAGCGCTCATTGAAGGACTTGAAGATGAGCTCCACCTGCTCCTCGAACAGTTCCCGGTTGGCGTCCTGGTCGATGATCGGGTTGCCGAAGGTCTCCACCTCCCGGGAGTGGTAGCCCCGACCGATGCCGAAGATGACCCGCCCGTCGGTCAAAATGTCCGCCGTGGCGTAGTCCTCGGCCAGCCGCAGCGGATGCCACATCGGATTGATGTTGAACCCGCACCCGAACTTGAGCTGCTTGGTCAGGTGGGCCAGGTGGACGAAGAGCATGAGCAGGTTCGGGATGCACTCGTATCCCTCCCGCTGGAAGTGGTGCTCGGCGGCCCAGAAGGTCGAGTATCCCCGCCGGTCCATCACCTCGCAGATGGCCTCGCACTTGGGGAACACCGAGGCCAGCTCGTCGTCGGGAAGCCAGCGCTCGTTGGCGGCGGTGCCCTCCAGACCGATGTTGTCCAGGTCCACGTTGCCCGCAAACAGGCTCCCAAACTTCGTAATCATAGAAGTCCCTCCCTAAATATCGCCAATTCTCGCTGCCTTCACGCCTGAGACGGATAACTTTGTAAAATCGCTGGGCCGGAACGGATTTTGAGTGCGGCTATGATACAGGATTTTCAAAAGTTGGGGTAAGGCGGGTTCCTCTAAAGCACCTACCAAAGCCATCCAGCCGGTCGGAGGTTTCACCAAAGTTTGACTTTTCCATATGCGACCTTTAGACTGCGCTACGGCCTAATCTTCCAGTTCAAATTTGGTAAATAAGTGCCAGCCAGACATATGCAGCACTCTATGTTCAAGACATGGGCGGTTGACGAGCAGTTTCAACGTAACGCTTGGCGCCAAGAGTACGAATTGGAAGAGTTGGATATTGGGGACATCACCTTTCTTCCCGGGCAACAAGAGAGTGTTCATCGCTGGTACCGGTTAACGCCTAGCTTCTCTCCGTCATTGGTCAGGCATTTCATTGAATACTTCAGGGTCGAAAGAACATCCTTGGTTCTTGATCCCTTTGTGGGAAGAGGGACAACCCTGATTGAATGCCAAAAAAAGGGTGTGCCATCGGTCGGATTTGAGATTAATCCCCTGCTGCACCGGGTCGCAGAATATTCCCTTTTTTGGGACCAGCATTCGCTGTACTTGCTTGACGACTTCTCGAACGCTCTAGGAGAACAATTAGCCTCATTCTGCAAGGATTCGTGCGAGGAAGTAGCTAGAAGGCTGCGGACAAGCCCTCCGGATATCCACGATGTCTTCCGATGGTGGAAACCTCATGTTCTGCGTGACCTTTTGGTGGCGCGGCAGTTGGCGCGGCAGGATTATTACGCTCCGATAAGGGAGTTCCTGTGGCTGGCGCTCAATAGTGCCAGCATGGATTGCGCAAACATACATCGAAACCATCCGACGATAACTTTCGATGATGGGCACCTTCGCGACATAGACGTCCTAGCCTCGATAGTTTCTCGTTTGCAAGACATCAAGATTGACATGAACTCGATGACCACGGAGGAACAGCACAACAGCGGGGGTGCGAGAGTTGAGCTGCGAGATGCTTGCATGGTCTTGCCGGAAGACCATCGTTGTCAGGGAACTGTGACCAATGTGATTACCTCTCCTCCATATCCGAACCGATACAGTTACGTGCATCAGACCCGTCCCCAACTTCATTTCATGGAGGTTATAGAGTCCAGGCGAGAAGCAACGGAAATCGACCTGCACACAATTGGTGGTACATGGGGAAGGGCGACATCAAACCTGAATAAAAGTCTGATTATTCCAGACGCAGACATTCTAGAACTTCTTGACTACTTCCCGGCGCTGAGCAAACAAAGCACTTTGATGTGCAATTATGCGACGAAGTATTTCTTGGACATGAACCGTCACATCCAGGCGTTAAGAAGGTATGTGCGGGAAGGATTTGTGGGGGCTTACGTTGTGGGTAACTCGAGACTCAAGGGAGTCGAAATATTCACCGAGGTAATCTTAGCGAGACTATTCGAACGAAATGGTTTCAAGCTCGACAAAATGCTGGTGTTTCGGAAGCGGGGGGGGAGAAAGCGGCTATACGAAACCGCGGTGGTCATTCGAGGTTAGCTAAAGCATTCTGAACCAATTCGGTGAGGCTTGGCTGGTTTTCCTGCAGGAAACCGGCGAGATCAAAACCTGTAAGGTCTTGGATAAAACTGAATGCGTTATCGCCTTCAAGAAGCTGCCAGCTTTCGGAAAGCCGCAACACCGGCGACCGCAAGGAAGTGTTGCAGAATACGAGCATAACTGGCGTCAAGTTTATCTGCTTCAAGGCTAAGGCCATGTCCCAGTCGGCCTGAATACGCTTGGAGTCACCTATTTGGTAGCAGGACCTTAGCTCGAAGGCCAACCCGTTTGTTTCGCGCCAACTGGGTTTGAGGAGTGGCAGGTCCAGTTTCTCCAATTCTGATAGGGGAACGACTCCATCGGTTGAACGAGTTTGCGCCCTGTCTCCAATCGCAACTTCTACGCTGAATTTAAGAGACTCATCGTCAAGACCAAACCTGCATCTTAAGAGGTATTGGAACAAAGCCTCATAAAGGTCCCCAATCTTACGATGCAGTGATGTAACCAGGTTCCCGCCCAGTCGCGCGATGATGTACCTATCATCGTTCAGACCGAACGGGGCAAAAGCTGGGTCGGTAGAAACCATCTCGGCGAATGATGCTCGGTCTGAAACGTTGGGGAACTTCTTGAAAGGGTCGAATCCGACTACTTTCTTCAAGTGCTCCTGGATTAATTTCAAGAGCATCTCGTTGTTTGGCGGAGTCGAACCCGTCATTTCGTTACCGATCTTCTATGAAGTACGCCATTGGTTTGTCTAGCGCCTGAGCAATCCGATGCAAAGTCACTAGGGTGACGTGCTTTTCGCCTCGTTCTACTGCCCCGATATATGTCCGGTGAAGACCACATCGAAGGCCGAGTCGTTCTTGCGAAAGGCCTAGTTCCGCTCTCCGCCTGCGGATGTTCGTTGCGACGAGTTCCGTCAAGGCTGCGTCATCAGCATCGTACTTCGGCATAGCACAGTCGAAAGATTCCTACAGAGGGGTGCTTATGTCTACATTCTAAAAATAGCGCCCTTGGACCCGGCCCCCCGCCCCTACCCAAACCCGCCCCCGTCTGATAACCTTCCCGCAGTTAATTTTGCCCGTCGGAAGCGGTTTTCCGGGACGGGATACCGGCGAGGAGGACAGCAATGGAACGCAGAGTGCCGACCCGGGATGAAGTCCTCGCTTACCTCAGGGAAGACCGCAACTGGGGCCGCTGGGGCGACGACGACCAGGTCGGCGCCGTCAACATGGTCACCGACCAGAAGCGCCTGGCCGCCGCGCGGCTGGTCCAGACCGGGCGGGCCGTATCCCTCAGCCGCGAGTTCCCCAAGACTCCCGCCGCCAACAATCCCACCCCCGCCCAGCACTTCATGAACCGGGGCGTGCGCGAGCCCGGGGGCGGCCTGTCCACCGACTACTACGGCGTGGCCTACCACGGCCAGGCCAACACCCACCTCGACGCCCTCTGCCACGTCTGGAACCAGGACGGCATGTGGAACGGCCGCAACCCCGACGACGTCATCACCTTCCAGGGCGCCACCTGGGGGTCCGTCGAGCACTGGAAGGAAGGCATCATCACCCGGGGCGTGCTGCTGGACGTGCCCCGGTTCCGCGGTCAGCCCTTCGTGACCCAGGAGGAGCCCATCCACGGCTGGGAGCTGGAGGACGTGGCAGCGTCCCAGGGCGTCGCCCTTGAGCCGGGGGATGCCATCTGCGTCTACGGCGGGCGCGAGAAGTGGAACGAGGTCAACCCCGTTTGGGGCAGCGACCCGACCCAGCGCCCCGGGCTGCACGCCTCCTGCCTCCGCTTCCTGCGCGAGTCCGACTGCGCCCTGCTGGTCTGGGACATGATGGACTTCACCCCCAACGGCTACAACGTTCCCTGGTCGGTCCACGGCGCCATCTTCGCCTACGGCATCGGCCTCCTGGACAACGCCCTGCTGGAGCCTCTGGCCGATGTCTGCGCCGAGGAGGGACGGTACGAGTTCATGCTCACCGTCAATCCCCTGCGCGTGGTGGGCGGCACCGGCTCCCCCGTGAATCCCATCGCCCTGTTCTGACACGACCCGCGAGAAATCCGGTCCCAGGTGTTCGGCCCCCAGGTGTTCCTTGGCTTAACCAGACGCTGGAGTGACGGTAGGTGACAACCCCCGCATTGGTACAGAAATACGACGGACTCTGGGAACGTCTCCCCGAGAACCTGCGGCTGCGATTGCGCCGGGCCATCAGCTGGGTGGAGCGGGCCGAGCAGGACAGCAGCGACTTCGACGCCGCCTTCGTCTTCTACTGGATCGCCTTCAACGCCGTCTACGCCGAGGACCGGTCCGACGGCTACGAGCGCACCGAGGCCGAGATTCGGAACCGCTTCCTCGGCCAGGTGCTGCAGCTCGACGCGGGCCGGCGGGTCCAGCCGGTCATGTGGCGCCGCCTGTCGGCCCCCATCCGGTCCCTCATCGGCAACCGCTTCGTCTTCCAGCCCTACTGGAAGCACCACAACCTCGTCCCCGGCCACGAGGACTGGGAGGGCCTGTTCCAGCGCAGCCAGGAAATCGCCAACAACGCCCTGGAGCGCGGCGACACCCTCGCCATCCTCCGCATCGTCTTCGACCGCCTCTACGTCCTAAGGAACCAGCTTCTGCATGGTGGTTCCACGTACAAAGGCTCCCTGAACCGCGCCCAGGTGCAGGCGGGGGCGCTGATAATGGCGTTCCTGGTGCCGCTGTTCATTGACCTGATGCTGGAACACCCCCACTCCGACTGGGGTTCTCCCTACTACCCGCCGGTGGTGACCGATGTGGAGGAGGAACCCGAAAACGGGGACGATGGGGAGGAAGGGGCCGCCCCCGGCTAGCCTGGCCGCCTTTCCCTTCGGCGCGGCTGGGATCTGCAACTTGTCATCTCGGACCCTCATCGTGTCCTCGAAGATGTCTCGATTTCCCCGGGTCTCCGGCGCGGGTTGCGGACCTAAAACACCCGTCAGCTTTCCTTTAAGAACACCCTCCGGGCGTTGCCGCAGCAGATGAGGGAGGCCTCGTCCGCGCTCAATCCCGCGCCTTCCAGGTTTCCCGCGATGGGACGGGCCGGACCGGCGAATACGTAGTCGGAGCCGAGGAGCAGGTGTTCCGCGCCCGCGATGTCGCGCATCAGGCGCACGGCCTGGGGAGACACCGCCACGTTGTCGTAGTAGAGCATCGGCAGGTAATCGGAGGGACGGTCCCGCTGCAGTTCCACGGGACGCCCCTGTCCGCTGACGTATCCGTTGTCGATGCGGGCGGCCTGGTAGGGAAGATAGCCGCCGCCGTGGGCCAGGACCAGCTTCAGGCGTGGGTGGCGGTCCAGCAGTCCGGTGAGGATGAGCTTGGCAACGGTGATGGTGGTGTCCAGGGTCCTCCCCAGGGAGAATGCCAGGTAGGAGGGGCGGATGTTCGCCCCAAATCCATGCGTCGGCGGATGGACGACGACGGGCACGTCCAGCGCTTCGGCGGCGGCCCAGAAGTCCTCAAAACCCTCCGCTGAGATGTCCTGCTCCACCGGGTCGGCGGCCAGCATGGCTCCGAGGAAACCGAGCTGCTGGACAGCGTAGGTCAGCTCCCGGGCAGCCATCTCTCCATCCTGCACGGGCACCGTCGCAAGTCCCTTGAAACGGCCGGGATGGCCCGTAACGACCTGGGCCAGGTGCTCGTTGAAGAGTCGGGCCCAGGTTGCCGCGCTGTCAGCGGTCAGGGTGTATCCCTGGATGTCCAGCCAGGAGGCGAGCACCTGCAGTCCCAGGCCCTGCTGCTCCATCCACTCGAAGCGGGGTTCCATCCGGGCGAGGCCTCCGACGGGGCGCAGGCGGGTGAGTCCTTCAAACTGGAGGGCCGGTCCCTGCTCAGTGTCCTCGACGGTGACGCCAAGAGTTGCACCGCTGCGGCGGGCTTCGTCAACAAGGGATTCGGGAACAACGTGGGCGTGGGTATCGATGGGGAGTGCGTCGGATTGGGTCATGGAGTTCCTCCGGGCAGGACCGTGTTGACCGGACCGTGTTGAAATGAGAATTGGTGGCCCAACCCAAATATAGCGGCGCGTCCCGAAGGTAACAACAGCGCAACCAAAACCCCGCCGAACTCCGCCGCAGATTTCCGCCTGATTTTGCCCGATTTTGAAAGAGGCTTGAATCCCGTAAATCAATAGTCGCAATAATAATGCCGTTTCCGTATTCGTTGACGTGATTCGGCAGGACAATTATCATCTAACGCGTCGCGGGGTGGATGCCCCGCACAGTTTTGTCTGAGAACGGGCGTTCCTTCGGCAAAGGCTTTCTTGAGTTTTTCCTTTCAACCCAACCGCATGGTGCCGCGACCCCGGGGAGTGTTCTACGGGTGGTGGCTGGTGCCGCTGACCGGCTGCGTGATGACCCTGGCAACGGTGCCGCTGTATCACGCGATGACGGTGTGGTCGGTGGCGCTGGAAAGCCAGTTCGGGTGGAGCCGGGGGCAGCTGGGCATGGCCCTGACCCTGACCAGGGTGGAGGGCGGGTTGATGGGGCCCATCGAGGGCTGGCTGACGGACAAGCTGGGCACCCGCCGGATGGTGCTCATCGGATTTCTCATCCTGGGGGTCGGCTTCCTCATCTTCTGGCGGGTGGACAGCCTGTGGATGTTCTACCTGGCGTTTATCGTGATGGCGCTGGGGCAGGGGTTGGGAAGCTGGCTGCCCATGATGACCTGCATGAACAACTGGTTCGCGCGGCGGCGGTCGACGGCCATGGGCTGGGCCAACGTGGGCGGACGGCTGGGCGCGCTGCTGCTGGTGCCGGCCATCGCCTGGTCGGTGGACCCGACGCAGGACCGGATCGGGTGGCAGATGACGGCCCTGATCCTGGCAGTGGTCATCCTGCTTGCGGCGGTCCCCTTGTCCCTGGCGATACGCAACCGCCCCGAGGACTACGGGATGCTGCCGGACGGCGACCAGCGGGAAAGGCCGGCACGGCAGGAGACCCGCTCGGCGGGTCCGGCCCGAGCCGCATCGGGAGATTTGACGGCGGCCCAGGCCATCCGGACGCCGGCCTTTTGGCTGATTGCCTTCGGGCACGGGTTCACTTCGATGGTCATCCTGGCCATCATGACCCACCTCGGGCTGCTGGTGAAGGACGCAGGGTTCGACGTTCAGACCACCGGGTGGATCGTGGCGGTGTACACCGCGGTATCCATGGCGTTCCAGCTCCTGGGCGGATACCTGGGAGACCGGGCTCCGAAGAACATTGTCCTGTTCGCCTTCACGTCGCTGCAGGCCGGGGCGGTGGTTATGCTGACCTTTGCCTCGACGCTGCCCATGTTCTACACCTTCGCGGTGCTGTTCGGCGCGGGATTCGGGGGAAGGAACCCGCTGACCACGGCCATCCGGGGGGAGTACTTCGGGAGGGCGTCCTTTGGGAAGATCCTGGGTCTGTCCACTGTGCCGATGAACATACTGCTGCTGGCGTCCTCGCCCTTTGCGGGTTACATGTGGGACATCTACGGCAACTACACGGCGGCGTTCCTCATCCTGGCGGGTTTCAACTTCCTGGGAGGAGTGCTGTTCCTGTTCGCCAAACGGCCGCGCGTCTCTCGACCGGCGGCGGCTCCGGAAGCGGCGGCTGCGGGCGGAAGCGCCTAGCAACTATCGGCAGATTTCCTTGACAGGGAAAGGCCGGAGACTATAATCGGACGGAGCCTGCAAGGAGCCTTGGACAAGTTACCCACCCCGGCGACGGAGCAGGCGACCCTTGGAGCCTGCAAGGAGCCTTAGACAAGTTACCCACCCCGGCGACGGAGCAGGCGACCCTCAAACCAGCGTTCCCATCCCCCGACCTGCCTTTGATTCGAACCAACTGTCCATCTGCCCCGGACGGGCGCTTATTCCGGCAGTGCAGGTGCGACGATTCTTCCGGTGCGCTATCGCTATGGACAGCGGAACCCAACCCCGTTCCGACCCCCTGACCGAACTCGTAAAGCTGTGCCGGTACTGCGGTCACGTCAACGCCGTGGACGAGACCGAGAGATGCGCGGGGTGCGGCTCCTTTTCCGGCCTGACGACCGTCCCCCGTCCCCAGGGGGAGGCGCGCGGGCGGCGGGTGCGGCTCAACCTGCGAATACACCGTTCAATTCCCATCGGAGTAACGGTGGCGGTGGTGCTGGCGCTCGGATTGTGGGTTTTCTGGGATGCCCTGGGACTGACGCCGGACCCTCCTCCCCCTTCTACGTCATTGTCGGCGACGGCCACGGCGGAATCGTGGCCGCTGGAGCGCCGGGATGTGGGCAACTCCGGGTCCTCTCCGGCCGTCGTGTCGGGGGAACCATCGCTGAAATGGACTTTCCAAACGGACAAGGCGCTGGTCTCGCCCCCGGCGGTGTACCAGGGAAGGGTATTCCTGGCCACGGAGGACGGGCGGGTGGTGGCGCTGGACGCCGGGTCGGGGGGTCTGGTCTGGGAGTATTCCTCGGGAGCGCCATCCAGCTCGACGCCGGCCATCGCCGGCGACCTGATGTTCTTCACCCTGAAGCCGGGAGTGCTGATCGCGTTGGAACATGCGACGGGAAGACTCCGCTGGGAAAAGAAGTTTGACGATCCGGTGTTGGCGTCTCCCATCGTGGCAGAAGGGACCTTGTTCATCGGAGCGGCGGACAACCTGCTGTACGCTCTGGATGCAGTCACCGGGGAGGAGCTGTGGACGTTCCAGACCGGAGGATGGATTACGGAGCCGGTCTCCTACATAGACGGAATGGTAGTGGCGGCATCCCAGAGCAGCCGGGTCCACGTCCTGGAGGCGAATACTGGACGGGAGCAACTGGTCTACAACGCCGGACGGGGGAGGGGGTCTCCGGGGGCGCCAGCGGTTGAGGGGGGCCGGGTCTACTTCGGCTCATACGGAGGGCGGGTCTGGGCCATTGACCGGGGGGAAACATCCCGCTTCTGGGACGGGGCCTCCCTCTTCTGGAAGACCAACTTCTACGTTTGGGGCTTGACGAACAGGCCTCCGGTGCAGCGGGCGAGTGTGTGGGCGCAGGACCTGGGCGGCGAGGTCTCCTACTCTCCGGCAGTGGCTGGGGAGACGGTTTACGCGTCCAGCCAGTCGGGCCGGGTGTCGGCATTCGAGCTCGGTACGGGCGGGGAAGTCTGGACCACGGTCCTGGAGCAGAAGGTCACGTCGGCGCCGTCGGTGGCCGATGATACGGTGCTGGTCGGGACGGAAACGGGCGTCCTGGCCGCGCTGGACGCCGGGTCGGGGGAAATGCGGTGGCAATTCCCCACCGGCGGGGCGATTACCGGGAGTCCGGTGGCCATCGGCAACACCGTCTACGCCGCGTCCCACGACGGCAAGCTCTACGCGCTGGATACGGCGCGATAGCAGCCGCGTCGCCCGAGCGGCGCAGACCCTCCCACAAGCCAAGTCCTGCCCCATATCCCGCGCCGCAACGTTCCGCGCCTGGGACTGGGATGACTTTTCCTGCCGCGGCAGTCTATTCCATAAAGGTTGACACGCTGGCAATGATAGTATAAATTGCCGCAAATAATATTCGGCATACGTACATCTCCACCGCATATACATTCCTAAACTTTCCCAATTCCGAGCATGATATTCCCAATACCAACGTAAAAACCTGATATTTGCCACGTAACCAGCAATGCCGGTTGCGCTTTAGGCCCCTGGCGCCGGACCCGAATTGGTCAAGACCCCTTACCGACACACAGGAGGAGGCACCATGAAGTTTCACCGGCCCTGGTTACCCAAAGTACCGATTTCCATTGCGATGGCATTATCGTTAGTGTTTGCCCTGGCCTGCGGGACGGCGGCGGAAACTCCTGTAGACAGCCAGCCGGCCGAACCCGCTCCCGCGGCGCAACAGCAGCAACCGGCAGCCGCTCCGGCGGACACGGCGATGCAGCAAGACGAGCCGGCGCAGGCTCCTGCCGCTTCTTCGGGCTCGTCCGCTCCGGCAGCCCCGGCAGCGGCCGCGGAACCGACGGCCGCCCCGGTGGTGGCAGCCACCCCGGTGCCGGGCGTCTACGAAGCAGAGGTCCCTGAGTGGGTGAGCATCGGTGCCGGAAAGCACTACAACGGGACCATTGACTTCGTCCACCGGGCCAACCCGGGCTTCCTGGACCTGCACTATGGGGCCAGTTCCACGACGGTGCTGCTGCCCTCCGGTCCCAGGTTCAACCAGCTGCTCCAGTATGACCCTACCAACCCGTCGCAGATCATCGGCGACTTGGCGGAGAGCTGGGAGGTGTCGCAGGACGGCCTGACCCTGACCTTCAACATCCATGAGGCCAACTGGCAGGATGGAGAGCCGGTCACCGCCGATGACATTGTGTTCAGCCTGGACCGGATGTCAGAGGAAGGGGTGACCCGGGGGCGAGTGACCGCCATCCGCGACTTCTACGAGCATGGCACCGCGACGGCGGTGGACGACCGCACGGTGGACATGCCGCTGAAGTTTGCCTCGTCAACGGCCCTGGGCTGGCTGGCGGTGGACTACTACAAGATTTACGCCCGTCACGTCGTGGAGACCAAGACCCAGGACGAGCTGAACTGCTGCTTCGAGAACAACGTGGGATCGGGGCCGTGGAAGTTCAAGAACTGGAAGAAGGGCGACTCGTGGGAGTACGAGCGGAACGACGATTACTTCATGGACCCCATCCCCTTCTATGATGGTTTCCGGGTCTTCGTGATCGAAGACGCGGCCCGGCGGCTGGCCAGCATGAAGACCGGACAGGTCCATGCCTGGCTGGTGATGGGTGGCACCACCCTTCATGACATGCTGCAGGTGCAGAAGGAGACGGATGGGAAAATGCGGGCGGTGGCCAGCGGCGCGGGCAGCGTGCGCGGGTTCTGGATGCACATCAATAAGCCTCCCTTGGACGACCCGAGAGTCCGCAAGGCGATCTACCTGGCCATGGACCGGAACGAGATCGCCGAAATCGCCGCTGCCGGCGAGGGTATCTTGGGCAACTACTTCCCGCCCGGATATGCCGAGACCGATGAAGAAATCATGGCTCTGCCTGGGTTCCGGTACAACGCCGACGGGACCAAGCTGGCCGACGACCTGACGGAAGCCAGGCGGCTGCTGACCGAGGCAGGATACGGCGACGGGTTCGAGCTCACCTTCAACGTGGACCAGGCCAAGCAGAGCCGCACCGAGGCTGAGCTGGTCGCCGCCCAGCTGAAGGACAAGCTGAATATAGACGTCACGCTGCAATCGCAGGACCGGGCCACCTTCTACGCCAACCTGCGGGATGCCAGCCACAACCTGAGCATCATCGGCACCGGGTTGTACTTCCTGGAGCCGCAGACGGTGCTGGTGCAGTGGTACGCCAAGGACACCCTGCGCAACCCCCACAACTGGGAACACCCCAGGATCAACGAGTTGATGCAGGCGGAATCCAGGGAGCTGGACGCTGAGAAGCGCCGGGGCTATTACCAGGAGATGGCCGAGATTCTCAACGAGGGTGAGGGTCACTACATCGTCCTGTACTGGCAGGGCCGGGCCGGCGCTATCGATTACCGCATCCAGAACTTCCGGCCGCCCTACCATCCCCACACCATCTGGCGGTGGGACCAGATCTGGTGGGACGAGAACGCTACACCGGCCGGCGGAGACGCTCCCCCGATCCGGTAGCGGAACCGGACCAATAGCGCGGGGAGGCCCGATGCAAACGGGTCTCCCCGCCTGGCACAAAGGCTTCGACAACGCATTGACCACGCCCCGTCCCGGCTGGTTCCCGGGATGGGGCAATCGCTAACCGGCACACCCTGAACCCGGGGAGGGAGTGTGAAAGAGTACATAGCCCGGCGATTCGTCTTATTTATTCCAACCCTGCTGCTGACGACGCTGATCGTCTTCGTCCTGTTCTTCTTGGTCCCGGGCGACACTGCGCTGTTCATCCTCACCGGCGAGGAAGGCGCGGGAGCGGTGACCGAGGAGGACATCGCCAAGCTGCGCAGTGAACTGGGGCTGGACCGTCCCATCCACATCCAGTACTTCTCATGGGTGTGGGGCATCCTGCAGGGCGACTTGGGCACGTCCATCTGGTACAAGACGCCGGTGATCGACGAACTGAAGGACAAGTTCGCGGTGACCGTTCAGCTGGCCGTGATGGGCATTATCCTGGCTTTCATCATGGCGGTTCCGCTGGGGGTGCTGTCGGCCGTGAAGCAGGACACGCTTCCCGATTACATTTGCCGGATAATCTCGCTGATCGGGATTGCGCTGCCGACCTTCTGGCTGGCGATCCTGATGATTTACGGGTTGGCATACTTCTTCAACTGGCTGCCGCCGCTGGGGTACGCCACGTTGTGGGAAGACCCGGTGCTGAACCTGAAGCAGTTGATCTTCCCGGCGCTGGCCATCGCCTTCCATGACCTGGCGTTCACCGCCCGGGTGACGCGCTCGGCGATGCTGGAGGTGCTGCGGGAGGACTACGTGCGGACGGCCCGCTCCAAGGGACTGCACGAGGTGTCGGTAATAGGACGGCACGCGCTGAAGAACGCAATACTGCCGGTGGTCACGGTTTCGGGATACCAGTTCGCCCGTCTGCTGGGCGGTGTGATTATCGTGGAGACCATCTTCGTCGTGCCCGGCCTGGGAAGGTTCCTCATCGAGAGCATAATCCACCGGGACTTTGTGGTGATCCAGGCGGTGATCCTGCTGACCGCGGCGGTGGTGCTTGGCCTGAACCTGATCATTGACCTGTTCTACGGGGTGCTGGACCCCAGGATCCGCTACCAGTAGGCCGCTACCAGTAGGCCAGGGACCGGCCTTCCGTTAATTTGACCGGGCCCAACCCGGGGCCCGGTCACAGGAGACGATTTAATGCTGGAACAAGAAACTGCCAGCGTCCGAACCGCAACCGGCCTGGGGGCCGCAGTCAAGACCCCGGCGGTGAATTCCTGGAACTGGACGGTCAGGTTCACCCGCACCAAGCCGCTGGGGGCGGTGGGCGGAGCAATAACCATTTTCCTGATCCTGCTGGCGATATTTGCTCCGTTGGCGGCCCCCTATGGGGCCAAGGAGACGCTGGGGCGGGAGAACGTTCACCAGCCGCCCAGCGCCGGGTTCATCATGGGGACAGACCACGTGGGACGGGACGTGCTGAGCCGGGTGATATTTGGCGCGCGTATATCCCTGTACGTGGGGTTCGGCAGCGTGATCATCGGGATGGTCATCGGCTTCGTCCTGGCCATCACCACCACCTACGCCGGGAAATACGTGGACCTGTCCTTCCAGCGGTTGGTGGACTCGATGATGGCGTTACCGGGTCTGATTATTGCCTTGGCCATCGTGGCGGTGCTGGGGTCATCGTTGCAGAACGTGATCATCGCCATCGTGATTGGTATGCTGGCGCCGGTGGTGCGGACGGTCCGGTCCCAGGTGTTGAGCCTTAAGGAACTGGACTACGTGCTGGCGGCCACGGCCGTCGGCGCGTCGTCTAAGCGGATAATCTTCCGGCACATCGCGCCCAACTGTATGGCGATCGTGCTGGTGGTGGCGACCTACTACCTCGGGCTGGCGATTACCATCGAGGCTTCCCTCAGCTTCCTGGGCGTTGGGGTGCCGCCCGACGTTCCCAGCTGGGGCGGGATGCTGAAGCGGGCGGCGGAGGAGCACGTGCGGACGGCTCCCTGGGTGGCGATATTCCCCGGGCTGGCCATCTTCGTAGTCGTGTTCGGGTTCAACCTGCTGGGAGACGCCCTGCGGGACGTATTCGATCCCAAGCTGCGGCAGCGGTAGGCTGCCGCAACCCATCCGGCTCGGACGCCGGAGGAGGAGGGACCGGGGTCTCCCAGCGCGGAGGCCCCGGTTTTTGCTTGTCCGGGTGTCCGGGGTAAAGTCCGGCGGGCTAGGCGTTGGACTCGCGGAGTTCCCTTTCGGCGACGATGGCGACGTGGGCCAGGGTTTCGGCGTAGCGGTTGGAGAAGAGGCGTCCCACCGATGCGTATACGCGGATGCCCAGTTCGGGTTCCCGGTAGCAGAGGTCCAGCAGCTCGGAGCGGGGGATTGCCAGCACCTGCATGTCGGTCAGTGCTCTTCCCGAGGTGACGAGGGTGCCGGAGCCAAGGAGGGTGGCAAGGGGGAACGCCTCGCCGGGAAGGGCAATGCGCACGGAGATTTCTCCGACCTCGGAGTGGGTGGTGAGGTGGGCCTCTCCCTCCAGGATGACATAGAGCTGGTCGCCGGACTCGCCGCCCAACCCGAGAGTGTCACCCGCGGAAACGGTGCTGACGGCGCCGATGGCTGCCACCTTGGCCAGCTGGTCATCGGAAAGGTCCCGGAAGACGTCCACCTGCTTGAGGATGCGGCAGTCGAAGGCGGCACCGGCGGCAGTCGGGTCCCCGTGCACGTACCCCTCCAGCTCATGGGACCAGAAGACCCGGACGTCGATGTCCGCCTTGCGCTGGACCTCCTTGGCGATGCTCGTCTTGACGTGGCGGGCCAGCAGCTTCCGGTCGTGAGTGTACATGGCAATGAGGTCGGCTCCTCCGGAGCGGGCGGCGCTGACGATGCCGTCGGACACGGAGTTGGAAACCGAGACCTCGCACCGCCAATTGCCGGAACCTCCCTCTCCACCGGAGCCTCCGAGGCGGCGGGAGACGGCCCTGAGGTATCCGAGGGCCTCGATGCGGTCGGCTTCTTCCTGTTGACTCCCCATGATGATGTGGCCGCCGACGCGCTGGGTCCTGGCTGGGGGGATTACCTGGAGCAGGATGACCTCGGCGCCGGGCTCCAGTTCTTCCCGGATCATGCCGAAGGTCTCTTCGGACTCGCGGGAACCGTCCAATGGGAGCAACACTCGTCGGTACATTTCGTGCCTCCTCGGTAGATATTGTCCGAAGTTTTCGTGCCGGAAAGGGGGTCTCCAGGGAACCGTTTGCCGGAGCGCCCAAGAGCCCGCCCCGAGCGAAGGCCAAGGAGTCTTAGACAAGTTGCCTACCCCGGCGACGGAGGGTGCGACCCTTAGAGCTACCGGCGGGAATAAACTCCCCCCGCATCACCAGTCTATCACGCCGGGACGGACCGGGAGCGTCGAGGCGCTCATCCTGCCGGTCGGGTCACAGCCGCCGGGGGTCAGAGCAGGTTCTGCAGGCGGGAACGCAGAAACCTGTGGATGATGGACAGGGCGATGGCCTCCAGCAGAACGAACAGGACCGCCGAGGGGTCCCACCCGACGACGCCCAGGCCCAGGGCAGTGCCCGCCGCGGGCGGGTGCTCGGTGTTGGCCAGGCACCGGCGGGACAACACCGGCCCCGCTGGCAGTTGCGCTGTCAGTTGGCGGCGGCGGTTATAATGGGCTCGTACCTTTTCCAACCCCGAATATTCAAGCGACCTGACCAACATACCGAGGTGTATCCATGAAAATGCTGTCCTGGAACGTCAACGGGATTCGAGCGGCCCAGCGCAAGGGGTTCGTCGAATGGTTTGCCGAGGAAGCCCCGGACGTGCTTTCCATCCAGGAGACCAAGGCTTCCCCGGAGCAGCTGGCCGCCGAACTTACCCAGGTGCCCGGCTACCACACCTACTTTTCCTCCGCCGAGCGCAAGGGATACAGCGGCGTCGCCACCTATACCAGGGTGGAGCCGGTGGATGTGACCCACGGTTTCGGCATCGAGAAGTTCGACTCCGAGGGACGCATCCTGCGCATGGACTACGGCGATTTCCTCCTGTTCAACATCTACTTCCCCAATGGGAAGAGTTCCGACGAACGCCTGGACTACAAGATGGAGTTCTACGACGCTTTCCTGGAACACTTGGACGCGCTGAGAAGCGAAGGGCGCGAGATTATCGTCTGCGGCGACGTCAACACCGCCCACAAGGAAATAGACATTGCCCGCCCCAAGCCCAACGAGAAAGTGTCCGGGTTCCTCCCCTCGGAACGGGCCTGGATGGACCAGTGGATCGACCACGGGTATGTGGACACCCTCCGCCTGCACCACGAGGAACCCAACCTGTACACCTGGTGGGACGCCCGCGGTGGAGCAAGGGCCAGGAACGTGGGTTGGAGAATCGACTATTTCTTCGTCAGCAACGCCCTGGCCGGCCGGGTCAGGGACGCCTGGATCATGCCCGATGTAATGGGTTCCGACCACTGCCCCATCGGAATAGATCTGGACGTCTGACGCGGGGCAAACCGGGCTTTCCGCGAATCCTGGCACCAATTTCTCCCAGCAGTGGCGCGGTTTGTGATATAGTCGCCCTGAGAGTATCAAGCGTGAACGACGAAGGTGCAGGCTTGCACCGGGGAATCGGAGGGCTGCAAGGGTCTCGCCTGACCTGTCGGCTCGGGAGAACTCCCCTGCCCGGGGTACAGGGCCGGGAAAGAAGCAGGCAAGCCCCGAAACCCTTTAAGAGGTGGCACCGATGGCTGACGACCTGTTCGTATTGAATGAAAAACCGGAGGCCAGGTACATGATCGCCGGCTGGCGGCGGCAGTGGTCCAACGGCGGCCGGATTTCCAGCCGCCTTCCCCGGTACCTGATTGACACGCTGGGGGCCCGCAAGATCGGCGAGATGGGGCCCGAGGTCAGCCGGATGTGCTATCCCTTCCAGGTGGCGGGCACCCACGACGTCTACCGCCCCAGCGCCGCCTTCAAGGACGGCCTGCCGTCGGCCCCCATGAGCCGGGAAAACGAGTGGTTCGACGCGGGTAACGGCCTCATCATATTCCTGGGAGAGGAGCCGTGGTACCGGCTGGAGCTGTATGCCGAGAGCTTCTTCCAGGTTGTCCAGGAACTGGGCATTGAGCAGACCGTCGCCGTCGAAGGCGTCAACGGCCCCGCCCCGCCGGACCTGGAAAGGCGGATAACCTGCACCTACAGCCGCCCGGAAATGCGGGAATGGCTGGAACGCTACGGCGTCCAGTTCTCCAGCTACGGCAGCGACGGGCGCCGGGGGCCGACCATCGGGATGGCCCTCGTATCCATGGCCCACTTCCAGTACCCGGACGTCCAGATGTTCCGGTTCGGGGCGATGGCCCCCATGTATCCCTTCGTCGGCGGCTCCAACCAGCAGCTGAACATCACCACCGACCGCACATCCTTCTACGACATCATGCGCCGGCTGAACGCCATCTTCGACTTGAACGTTGACCTGTCGGAGCTGAAGGCCCAGGGCGATGCCGAGTCTCAGGAACTGCTCTCGACCCTGGAACGCATAAGCTCGTCCAACCCCGACGCCAAGAAGATCATCGACCAGGTACGCGAGGACTACACCTACACACCCTTCGTCCAGCCCGTCGAGCTTGACCCGGCTCTCGACCAGACGCTGGAGGACATTCTCCGCAACGCCGGGGACGAACCTTCCAGCTGACCTCCGCCGGCTGGCTTCTGGATGAAACGCGTCCTTTGCGGTCAGGCGCCGGCCGCAAGCTGCGGACAGTCGCCTGCCGCAAGCTGCGGACAGTCGCCTCTGGAAAGACAAAGAATACCCCCGAGAGGGTTTCTTACATCCATACGGGTGATATGGGCCAGCCTCACAGGCAGGAGTCCACTGCCTTTTGTGACAGGCTTGTCATCACCATGCATTCGTCGAAGGTGCAGCGCGCCCGAAAGAGAAGCGCACCGCAAGTGCGTGACCGCCCCGCGCCGATTTCTTTCGGACGGGTCGGTCGGCATGACAGGTTCACTCGAAACCGCAGCCGTTATGCCGCCGTAGTTATTGGCAAGACCATAGAACAACCAACGCCGGACAGGCAACGACCGTGCGCCCGCCGTGGTTTCTTGATGCCGGGATGAGCAACTTACACAGCCTGACATTGTTGCATGATGATATAATTAGTGTGAGGCGTTCAATCACGCTCAACAGTCCCTTCGAATACGACGGAAATCTGAATTTTGAGAGCAGGGCGTCGTCGCATGGATGGGCCTCTCATGAGCCCGGTTGGGATTGTCACCGGTTGGGATTGTCAGATGAACGAAGCAGAAAACACGGCACAGGACAACTCGATGCCCGCAGACCGGTTGTCGTCCTTGTGGCAGTCCTGCCTGCGTATCACCTCCAAGCTCGACATGGACGAAATCCTGCAGACCGTCGCGGATGAGTCCCGGCGTCTGACCGGGGCCCGGTACGCATCTCTGCGCGTTCAAGGCATTCCCGGGGTTTCCCGGGAGTTGATCACCTCGGGCTCTGCCCCGGAGCCGGCGGCCAGCGGTGCGGAGCCCTCCCTCCAATCGCGGGAAGTCCTCGAAATTCCGCTGGAGCTCCAGGGCGAGTCCCTCGGGACCATTCGCCTGGACGGCAAAGCCGGCGGAGCAGCCTTTGGCGCGGAGGACCGGCAGACCCTGGGCATGGTGGCAAGCCACGCCGCCGTGGTGATCGCCAATGCCCGCATCTACCGGGAGGAGCAGCGGGCCAAGGCCAACCTGGACGCCTTGGTAAACATCTCCCCGGTGGGAGTGGTGGTTTTCGACGGCCACACGGCGGACGTGATATCCGTCAACGAGGAGACCACGCGGATCCTGGGCGGCGTCCAGATCAAGGGACTGCCTCCCGAGCGGCTGCTGGAACTGATGACCTTCCGCCGGCCGGACGGCCGGAACTTCCAGTTCGAAGACCTCCCCCTGGTCCGCGTTTTGAAGGGGGGAGAGACGGTCCGGGCTGAGGAAGTGGTGGTGCAGATGGAGAACGGGTACTCCGTCACCACCCTTGTCAACGCCAGGCCCATCTACTCCGACGACGGCGAGATGGTCTCCGTCATTGCCACAATCCAGGACATCACTCCGCTGGAGGACCTGGAACGGCTTCGCACCGAGTTCCTGGGCATGGTCAGCCACGAACTGCGCACCCCCCTGACCATAATCAAGGGGTCTACCGCAACGGTGCTCAACTCCTCCGCCCATGTTGGTCCAGCCGAAGCCCGTCATTTCTTCCGGATCATCGACGAGCAGGCCGACTACATGCGCGGTCTCATCAACGACCTGCTGGACGTCGCCCGCATCGAGGCCGGCACTCTGTCGGTGGTCTCCGAACCAACCAGCCCGGCCGACCTGATAGAACAGGCCAGGACCGGCTTCCTCAGCAGCGGCGCCGGAAATGCGATAGAAACCAGCGCGCCGCCGGACCTGCCCCGCATCCGGGGGGACAGGTCCCGGTTGACCCAGGTGCTCAACAACCTGCTTTCCAACGCGTCCAAGTACTCCCCCGAGGGCTCGGCCATTCGAGTAACCGCCGAGCACCAGGGTTCCTGGGTTTCCATAACCGTTGCGGACCAGGGCCGGGGAATCCCCGCCGAGCAACTTCCCCACCTCTTCAAGAAGTTCTCCCGGATTGACGGGGAGGAAGACCCTCACCGGATCGGGGGCGCCGGGCTGGGGCTGGCCATCTGCAAAGGCATAGTCGAAGCCCACGGCGGAAGGATGTGGGCCGAAAGCGCCGGGCCGGGCCTGGGGACCAGCTTCACGTTCACAATCCCCGTCGCGGACCCGGACGAAGCAATCCCTCATGCCCTGGCAGATTCCGATTCTCCCGTAGCGCCCCTGGAGCGTGTGCTGGCTGTCGACGACGACCCCCAGGTTTTGGCGTACATCAGGAACACCCTGGCCGATGCCGGGTACAGGCCGGTAGTGACGGTGAATCCCGGGGAAGTCGAGTCTCTCATCCAGGCGGAGAGACCCGATCTCATCCTGCTGGATCTGCTGTTCCCTGGCACGAATGGGTTCGAGTTGATGCAACGGATTCCCGAAATTACGGGCGCGCCGGTTGTCTTCCTCTCCGGCCAGGGTACGGCGCAGGACATCGCCCGGGCGTTGGAGATGGGAGCCGTCGACTACATTATGAAGCCCTTTTCTCCCACGGAGCTGGTGGCCCGGATCCAGTCCGCGCTGGCCAAGCACGCCTGGGCGGGCGATTCCCGGCCCTCCGGCCAGTTCGCCCTGGGGGATTTGATCATTGACTACGGCGACCGCCGGGTCACGCTGGCAGACGCGCCGGTGAGGTTGACCGACACCGAGTACCGGCTCCTGTTCGAGCTTTCCGTGAACGCGGGGCGGGTGCTGACCCACGACCACTTGCTGCGGCGGGTCTGGGGCGCCAACCATCCCGCCGACCCGCGCCCACTGCGCGCCTTCGTCAAAACCCTGCGGCGGAAGTTGGGCGATTCCCCCGGAAACTCCAAGTACATCTTCACCGAGCCCCGGGTCGGGTACCGCATGGACCGGCCCCCCGCCGAACCCCCTACCGTCGCCGCGTAGTAGTTTCGGGTAGTAGTTTCGGAGCGCCCAAGGAGCCTTAGACAAGTTACCCAACTTGGCGACGGAGGGCGCGACCCTCAGATCGGATCGCATCCTCCCGCTGGGCGGCCATGCTGTCCGCCCATCCATGTTAAACTCGGTTCATCTGGCGGCAGGCTTCGCGCAGCGGTTTAGGCTTCGCGGAGCGAAGGGGCGGCGATTTGACAAGTTGCCTTGCGCTGCCCCTGAGCGTTTCAGAATTCGCGCAGCGGCCGGTTCATCCGGCGGGAGGCTTCGCGCAGCGGAGCGAAGGGGTGGCGGTTAGACAAGTTGCCTTGCGCCGCCCCTGAGCGTTTCAGAATTCGCGCAGCGGCCGGTTCATCCGGTGGGAGTCTTCGCGCAGCGGAGCGAAGGGGCGGCGGTTAGACAAGTTACCTTGCGCTGCCCCTGAGCGTTTTAGAACAGGGGCGGCGGTTAGACAAGTTGCCTTGCGCCGCCCCTGAGCGGTTTAGAAAGCAATTCAGAACAGGAGGCGGCGCCATGTCCCAGGACCCGGTCCTCTACGACCTCGACGAGGGCATCGCCCGGATGACCCTCAACAACCCCGGGCAGCGCAACGTCCTGTCGACCCGGACGCTGGAGCTGCTGGACCGCTATCTGACCCAGGCCGGCGAGGATCCGGAGGCACGGGTGATAGTGATACGCTCCACCGGGCCCGTCTTCAGCTCGGGCCATGATCTCAACGAACTGGTGGGACACGACCGCGAGAGCTACTCCGGCGTTTTCGCCGACTGCACCCGCGTGATGGAATTGGTCCGCCTCCTTCCCAAGCCGGTCATTGCCCAGGTGCAGGGACTGGCCACCGCCGCCGGATGCCAGCTCGTCGCCACCTGTGACCTGGCCGTCGCCGCCGATACCGCCGCCTTCGCCACTCCGGGCGTCCAGATCGGGCTCTTCTGTACCACCCCGGGCGTCGCCGTCGGCCGCGCCGTCATGCCGAAGAAGGCCATGGAAATGCTGCTGACCGGCACACCCATCCCGGCTGCCGAGGCCCTGGAGTTCGGCCTTATCAACCGGGTTGTCCCGGCGGAAAGGCTGGAGGAGGAAGTCATGGGCCTGGCCCGCCGGATCGCCAGTGCCAGCTCCGTCACCCTGGCCATCGGGAAGCCCGCCTTCTACCGCCAGATGGACCTGGACCGCCCCGCTGCCTACGAGATGGCCCAGAAGGTGATGGTGGACAATCTCATGGAGGAGGATGCCCGCGAAGGCATCACCGCCTTCCTGGAAAAGCGCGAACCCCGCTGGAAGAACTGACAACCCCCGGTTGCCCGGGCCCCATTCGCCGTAAAAAGTCCCATTGGAGCATCTTATGACCAGCCCTTCCGACTTGAAAATCACCATCGGAGACCTCCTCGACCGGCAGGCGGAGCGATTCGGAGACCGCGACGCCCTCATCCACGTCGACTGGGATATCCGCTACACCTGGCGCCGGTTCAAGGAAGAATGCGACCGGGTGGCCCGCGGACTCATGGCCCTGGGCATAAACAAGGGCGACCATGTGGCCATCTGGTCCACCAACTATACCGAGTGGGTCGTCGCCCAGTTCGCCACCGCCAAGATCGGCGCCGTCCTCGTCACCGTCAATCCGGCCTACCGGACTCACGAGCTCGAATTCCTGCTGCGCCAGTCCGACGCCGTGGCCCTCATGCTCATCGGCAGCTTCCGCACCTCCGACTACGTCGCCATGCTCGGAGAAGTTGTGCCCGAGCTGGCCCACTCTGTCCCGGGACAACTCCATTCGGAAAAGCTGCCCCGCCTCCGCAACGTCGTCTTCATCCCGCCCCACGATGGGCCGGGCGGAGCGTGTTCCCCCGGAATGTTCGCCTGGGCCGACCTCGCTGGCCTCAGCGAAGAAATAACTTCCTCGGCCCTGGAACAGCGCCAGTCCGACACCCACCCTGACGACGTCATCTGCATCATGTACACTTCCGGCACGACCGGAAATCCCAAGGGGGTGATGCTAACCCACCACAACCTCGTCGCCAACGCCGCCTACACCATGCAGGGCCTTCGCTTCACCGAGCAGGACCGCCTCTGCATCCCCGTCCCCTTCTACCACTGCTTCGGTTCGGTCCTGGGCACCCTGGCCTGCGCCACCTCTGCCGCCGCCATGATAATCCCCTCGGAATACTTCGATCCGGGCAAGGCCCTGGTAGCGGTTGAGAAGGAGCGGTGCACCGCCATCCACGGCGTCCCCACCATGTTCATCGCCGAGCTGGAGCACCCCGATTTCGACCAATTCGACCTCACGTCCCTGCGCACCGGCATCATGGCCGGCTCACCCTGCCCCATCGAGGTCATGCGCCAGGTCATCGACCGGATGGGATGCCGCGAGATGACCGTCGGATACGGCTTGACCGAGGCCGCGCCCATCATCACCCTGACCCGGGCGGATGACTCCATCGAGCGGCGCGTATCCACCGTGGGCACGGTCATACCCCACGTCGAGGTCAAAATCGTCGACCCGGAAACCGGGGAAGAAGTGCCCACCGGAGAGCAGGGCGAGCTGTGCTCCCGCAGCTTCATGAACATGAAGGGCTACTACAAGCTGCCCGAGGCCACCGAGGCCGCCATTGACGGCGGGGCCTGGCTCCACACCGGCGACCTCGCCACCGTCGACGCCGAGGGCTACTACAAGATTACCGGCCGCTCCAAGGACATGATTATCCGCGGCGGGGAGAACGTCTACCCCCGGGAAATCGAGGAGTTCCTCTACACCAACCCCAAGGTGGCCGACGTACAGGTCATCGGTGTCCCCAATGAGCGGTTCGGCGAGGAGATAATGGCTTGGGTCATGCTGCGGGCCGGCGAGGAGGCCACCGAGAACGAGGTCCGGGAATTCTGCCGGGGCCGCATCGCCCACTACAAGGTCCCCCGCTACGTCAAGTTCGTATCCGAGTTCCCCATGACCGTCACCGGAAAAATCCAGAAATACGTCATGCGGGAGCAGTCCATCCGGGAGCTTGAACTGGAGAGCGCCGCCAACATCGAGACCGCGTAGAAACTACCTCGAAACCAGTCCCGTCACGGGGCCAGGACGGTGAAGGGAGCCATGGGGAGGTTGCGCAGGAGCCAGAAGGCGAGAATGGCGGCCAGGAGCGCCCAGACCGCGCGGTCGGACAGGTCCAGGCGCGGCGGCGCGGGGAGCCGGTAGGCCCGCAGTCCCGAAACGGCCAGGGAGTAGGCGACGGCCGGCAGGACGAGCATGGAGTAGGGGTTGTATCCAAAAGCGGCCACCGGGTTTCCGTGGAGGAGCTGGTGGAGGGCGCGGAGGGTGCCGCAGCCGGGGCAGTAGCATCCGGTGAGTCCGAAGAATGGGCAGATGGGATAGGGGCCCGGGTTGCGGGGGTCGAAGAAGTAGACCACGGTCAGGCCCCCGGCGGTGGCCAGGGCGAGAGCGGCGTAGCCCAGCCACAGGGGCACGGAAAGTCCGGCCATGAGCAGGCGGGCACTGGAGGATTGGGGAGTCCCGGTTGTGCTGATGTGTGCCAAGTCAGCCCATCCTCAAAACGCGCTCAACACCCCTCCGACGATGGCAGCGACGAAGTATATGACCACTGCGACGGCGCCCAAAACGGCGGAGATGATGGCCCACAGCCGGGCATTGTTGGCATATCGTTGGGCGGTGGCTAAGTCTCCGGCGGCCAGCTTTCCGTTGACCTGGGCGGCGTAGACGATGGCGACGATGCCGCTGGGGACGCAGCAGCAGATGGTGGCCAGGATGGCCCAGATGAGGTTGTTGTCGATGTGGGTTGGCGAGCCGTAGTAGGGCGGCGGCGGTGAGGCGAAGGGGTCGGGCCGCTCCCGGGAGGATGACGGTTCCTGTCCGGTGAAGGGCGGAGGAGCGGGCTGGGAAACCGTCAGGTCCGTCCCGCACTGGCGGCAGAAACGGGCGTCTCCGGGGTTGGCCGCGCCGCAGTTGACGCAGAATACGTTTGGATCATCAGCCATTAGTGCGCTGCTCCCCGGTTGCGGCTGCCCGTAGGGGGCGGCACCCTGGAATCGACGCCGTTACCACGGCAACAGGCTGGAGCCACAGCTAAAACCGTAAAAGACAATGCCGGCCACCACGGAAAGCGCGATCCAGAAGCGGGCCTTCCTGGAGAAATCGGCCGCTCCAGCCATGTCGCCCTGGGCCTGCTTGCCCCTGACCTTGGCAGCGTAGACGATGGCCACGATGCCGCCGGGGATGCAGCAGATGGTGGACAGGACCGCGCAGAGAAGGGTCTTGTCTCTCTCCAGTAGATCGTACCACAAGTGGCGCAGGATGCCAGCGAAGGGACCCGGGCGAGGACCCGTCCCGAAAGTCCGGCGGCCGCGGATGGTGCGCCAGCGAGGTGGGGAGGCCGGAGGCTGAGGGGCGGGCCCGGGTGCGTTCAATGCCTGTCCGCACTGGCGGCAGAAGCGGGCGCCGGAGGGATTGGCCGCGCCGCAATCGCCGCAGAATACGTTGGGGTTCTGGGCCATCGGGGGAGTTCCTGGCCAGGCCCTGCTAAGTCCCGGCGGCGGCCCGGACGGAAGCGAGGATGCGGCCGTAGGCGTTGCAGCGGCAGAGGTTGCCGGAGAGAGCCTCGCGAATCTCTTCGTCGGTGGGGGTTGGGTTGGCGTCCAGGAGAGCATGGGCGGACATGACGAATCCGGGGGTGCAGAATCCGCACTGGCCCCCGTCCTCATCGAGAAACGCCTGCTGGACCTGGCTCAGGCGGCCGTCGCCGGCGAGGCCCTCGATGGTGATGACGGTGCGGCCGCCGGCCTGGAGGGCAAGGACCTGGCAGGAGTAGACGGGCTTTCCGTCCAGGAGGACAGTGCAGGAGCCGCATTCACCCCGGTCGCAACCCCGCTTGGAGCCGGTGAGGTCGAGTTGCTCGCGGAGGACGTCTAGGAGAGTCCAGTGGTGGCGGACTTCGAGGCGGTGTTCCCGCCCGTTGACGGTGAGAGAGACCGGGCTGAGGTGGAAGGCTCCAGGGGGAGTATCTGCCATGCACCCTCACGGAGGCGGGGGAGAGTCCGGGGGTTGATTGGGGTATCCTAACGCACCCGGTCTGGCGGTGACAAGGACGGGGGCCGGCCCTCGGAGCGCCCGGGGGACTGGCCCCGTTTGTCGGGTGCTGGTGCTCAGTTGCCGGTGGCGGAATGCTCAGCCGGCGGGGAGGACTTCCTGGAGGGTTTCTTCCAGCTCCTCCAGGGTGACGTAGCCCTCGAATTTTTCGTGGATGCGGCCGTCGGAGTCGAGGATGTAGGTCCAGGACTCGTTGAACCAGTGCGGGATGCGGTCGAAGCCCCATTCCTGGACGGCCTCGGCTATTTCCGCCTTCTCCAGGTCGCCCTGGATCTCGTGGGGGTTGTCGTAGATTTCGACATGGATGAAGTTGGCGGTGTCGGGATGGGCGTCCTGGAGCTCGGAGAGGGTTTCCGCCTGGGGCCCGCAGGTGGGAGTGGTGCAGAAGGCTGGGGATGAGAACACGACGACGGCGGGCTTGGGTTGCTCTATGGCATCGTCCACGCTGACCAGGTAGAGGTCCAAGTCTGGGGAGTAGTCGGTGGTCAGGGTCTTCAGAGTCCCCTCGCTTGCCAGGGTCTTGGTCCGGCTGGCGGGGGGGATGGCCCCGTTGTCGGGCACGACGATGGCATCGGCTACTTCAACTTCCAGGGTGGCGGTCCCCTGGAGTTCGGCGTCATCCACGGCTATGTCCAATTGCCAGGGGCCGGGGGATGGGAAGGTCAGCTGGGTGTCGTAGGCGCCGCGAATGGCGTAGGGCCAGAGACGGAATCCGGCCTTGACGGTCTCTCCCGGTGCATCCCCCTGCCCTAGGAAGGTAGTGGTGACGGTGACCTCGGGGGCCTTGACCAGGGCGTCGGGGGTGGTGAGCAGGAAGGAGACGCGCTGGGTCCCGGTGCGGAGCAGGGTGGTGGCCAGTATGGGGGATATGCCGGACCCCTCCGCCGCTTCACCGGCGGACATGGGCTGGGTTTCGGACGGTCGGGACGCCCCGGGCTGGGATGCCGGGGACTGGTCCGTTCCGGCGGGCGCCGGGGCCGCGCCGGAGCAGGCGGCCAGGGCCAGCGCCGCTCCGGCCAGAAGGGTCAGCGCCAGGGCGGAGCGGGAGAGGATGGTCTTCACTAGATTCCTCCGTCATAGACGCCGAAGGTGTAGGCGAAGAGGCCGAAGTCGTCGGAGTTGGGGCTGAGGCGGAGTTCCTTGCGCTTGACGTACTCCGGGTTGTCGACCAGGGCGTAGAGGCGGGGCTCGTCGACCAGGATGTAGCTTTCCCCGCTGTCGTCGATGATTACGTCGGCTCCCTTGTTCTCCTCGGTGAGGTACTCGCCGTCCATGGTGACGCGGACGCGGTAGGGTTCGCCGGAGTCGGAGGTTATGACGGCGTTGACGCTGCGGGCGGAGTAGATGATGGCGATGTAGTCCTCGTATTCCCCGGTGGTGCGGGCGTGCTTGACGCTCTCGGGGCCGACGAACCACTGGCCGTTGAGGTAAATCTTGTGGGGTATCCGTTCTTCGACGGCGGGGGCATCGAAGTCTCCCACGGCATCCCGGCTCTGGTAGAACTCGGTCTGGACGACGTAGGGTTCGCCGTAGAAGGCGGCGGCGGAGAAGTTGCGCTCGTAACCCGCGTAAAGCTCCGGCGTGACCTCGACGGCGGTGGGGTCGGTTTCCAGCATGGAGCGGAAGGTGGAGTCGCGGCTCTGGTCCTCGGGGAGGGCGCCGGTGTCGTCGGAAAGGTCTGCGCCGGCTTCCAGCAGGAGCTTGCGTATCTGCTCCTCGGTTTCGGCGTAGTCGCCCTCGCCGAAGTGGGTGTAGCGGATGATTCCGTCCTTGTCGATGAGGTACTTGGCAGGCCAGTAGCGGTTGTTGTAGGCGCCCCAGGTGTGCATCCCGTTGTCCTGGGCGACGGGCCAGACGATTTCGTGCTCCTCGGTGGCCTGCACAACGTTGTCGTAGTCCTCCTCGAACTCGAACTCGGGAGCGTGGAGGCCGACGATGAGAAGGCCGTCGTCGGCGTAGCGGTCGTTCCACTCGCGGAGGAAGGGGAAGGTGCGTATGCAGTTGACGCAGGTGTAGGTCCAGACGTCGACGAGGACGACCTTGCCGCGCTCGTTGAGGATGCTGAGGGGCTCGGAGTTGATCCAGTTGTCGATGCCGATGAAGTCGGGGGCCTCGTCGCCGACCTTGCCGCCGATGTTGCCGGTGGGTTCGATGTCGGGAGTGGGGGCCGGGTCGGACGGAGCCGCTTCCGCCTTTACCGGAGCCGAGGGGGCAGCGGCGGTGGGGGCCTGGCTTTCGGCCTGGGGCTCGGCAGGAGTAGTTGGGACAGGACCGGTCCCGGAGGTGTCGGATGCTGCGGGGGCTGTGGTAGCCGCCTCAGTCTGCGGAGCAACGCTCTCGGACTGGACGGCGGGAGGACTGGCGGCGGGCGCTGAGTCGTCAGCGGTGTCCATGCTGGCGGAACTGCAGGCGACGGCGGCCAGGGCAAGCAGGACGGCCAGAAGCAGGATGGCATAGCGGGAGGCGAGAGAAGTCTTCAAAGCATGTCCTTGGCTGCCCGATATGATGGGATTTGGGAAGGCGCGGTTCTGGAGAGTCTACCGGGTGGGAGGTAGTCGGGCAATCTGGCATGTACTACGTTCCACGGGTTGGGGTGGATGCAGCCTCGCTCCGGCAGGCCCGCCGGATCCCCGGGAGGCGTGACTCTTCAGGACAGTTCCGATCCGGAACTGTCCTCTGGAAGGCCTGGTGGGAGGCCGGCCCGGCAGACTGCGAACTGGCGCTAGGCCGACCGGTCGGGCCAGACGGGGTCGTGGTAGCCGAGGGGCACCGTCGGACGGGTCCAGTGGGGCATCGTCTCGGAAAGCCGGAGGGCGGGAGCGAGATGGGTGAGCTTCCCGGAGGGGGTGTCGGTGGTGGTGGTCCAGCTTTCCAGCTCCTCCGGGGTGAACTCGGAGGGGATGTCGTGGAGGCCGGACTCGGGCGCCTGGCCCCGGTCGACGAGCCAGCGGCCGGTCTGGGCCAGGGAAACACGCACCAGCCAGCTTCCGCCCTCGCGGACGCGGCGGTTGAGGGCGGCCAGGGCGCCGAAGGCCATGAGGTAGCCGGTGAGATAGTCTATGGCGGAGACGGGGTAGAACTGGGGTCCGGGCTCGGCTCCCGGGAAGAACCGGCCCTGGCGGTCGGTGATGCCGCTGACCGTCTGCACCACGGTGTCGAAGCCCCGGCGCTGGGACCAGGGGCCCTCGCGTCCGAAGGCGGACAGGGAACAGTAGACGATGCCGGGGCGGAGTTCGGCCAGCTGTTCCGGGGAGAGTCCCCTTCCGGCGAGGGTGCCTGGGCGGTAGCCCTGGGAGAAGACGTCGGCCTGGCGGACCAGGCCCTGCAAAGTTTCCAGGTCGCCCGGCTGGCGGAGGTCGATGTGGGCGGAAAGCTTGCCGTGGCCGGTGTCCAGCTCCTGGGTGGGGCTGAATGGCAGGTGGGGGCCGGCGATCTTCATCACGTCCGCGCCGTGCTCGGCGAGGGTGCGGGCGCAGGTGGGGCCGGCGAGAACGCGGGTCAGGTCGAGGACCCGCACCCCGGACAGGGGGCGGGAACCCTCGGGCAGGGGTTCGGGCGGGCTGTCGCCGATCTTGTCAATCTCCAGCAGGGGCAGGGATGCGATGGCGGCGGACTGGGGGTGCTGGGCCCACTCATCCATGGAGCGGACCATTCCCCCGGCGCCGTTGGCGGCGATGATGGCTTCTTCCAGTTCGAGGGCGTCCCACTGGGCGACGGCGCGGCGGACGGCCTCCCGGTCTTCCTCGACGCCAAGGACGCCAAGGGCGGCGTCGCGGTGGTTGGGGAAGTTGCAGTGGAGGTAGCTCCAGCGGCCGTTCTCCGCCGGATAGACTCCCATGACGGGCGTGCGCTCGGCGGCGGCGCGGGCGCCGTCAATGGCGAGGTAGCGGCCGCTGCGGAGGGATGCGGTGGCGCGGCGGGTGTCGATGGCGACATCCTGGCTCCGGCCGGTGCGGGACTCCCATAGGTCGGAGACGGCGAGGCCGACGGCGGCCAGGCTGGCGGCGGAGGTTGCGCCGATGCGGAAGGAGGTGGGCAGGATGGGGTCGGCGGGGCCGGTGATCTCCGGCACGTCGGCGCGGGCCGGGTTCCAGCCAACGGCGGAGATGATGGAGGAAAGAGTCGGGTCGGGCATGGTGAAATCTGCTCCTGTTTTGCTGGGGGAACCTTACCACAGATTGGGAGGCGGGGGACGGGGGACGTTGGGGGATGCACCCCCCAAACCCGCTGGTTTCAGGGGGCGGTTGGCGGCGGTCCGGGTTCCCGGCCGTGCGGGGACGACGATGGGAGGTGGGGGTGCCGATAAATAGTATCCTGTGTTAAAATCCGCCGTACTATTTTCAGGCTTGTTTTCTTTGAGGAGGTCACAATTTGACCGCCACTTCGTCGCCCACCGCGTCAGCCCGGCGCATTATTGAAAACGTGGACAAGGTGATTATCGGGAAGACCACGGTGGTGGAACAAGCCCTGACCGCCCTGGCGGCGGAGGGTCACCTTCTGGTGGAGGATGTTCCCGGGGTGGGCAAGACCATGCTGGCGAAGAGCATCGCCCAATCGGTGGGATGCTCGTTCAAGCGCATCCAGTTCACGCCGGACCTGCTGCCCAGCGACGTTACGGGAATCTCGGTCTACAACCAGCACGAGGAGCAGTTCGAGTTCCGGGAGGGGCCGATCATGGCCCAGGTGGTGCTGGCGGACGAGATCAACCGGGCCACTCCCAAGACCCAGTCGGCGCTGCTGGAAGCGATGGAGGAACACCAGGTCACCGTTGACGGGGTTACCCACCTTTTGGGGTCGCCCTTCCTGGTGATGGCGACGCAGAACCCGATTGAATACGAAGGCACCTTTCCGCTCCCCGAGGCTCAGCTGGACCGCTTCCTGATGCGGGTGAGCCTGGGATACCCGGAGTTTGCGGAAGAGATTTCCATAATCGAGTACCAGGAGCAGGAACACCCGATAGACAGCCTCGAGGCGGTGGCATCACCCGAAGAGGTGGTGCAGCTTCAGGCGGCGGCCAAGGGCGTGTACGTGGACCAACTGGTGCGGCAGTACATCGTAACCCTGACGGAGGCGTCCCGACGGCATGGCGAGGTGGCGCTGGGAGCGTCGCCGCGGGCCTCGCTGGGCCTTTTCCGGGCTGCGCGGGCGCTGGCCCTGATAAGGGAACGGGACTACGTGATTCCCGACGACGTGCAGCTGCTGGCTCCGGCGGTGATCGCCCACCGGCTGGTGCTGACGCCGTCGGCCAGGATGAGGGGAGTGCAGGCGGCGGCGGTGGTGGAGGAGCTGATCCAGACTACGCCGGTGCCGGGAGCGAGCCGGCAGCAGACGGTCTGAATGACCGCCGCTTTCGCCGCCAGGATAGGTAACTTGTCTGAGGCGGCTGGGCGTCGGCGTGGTCTAATGGCCGCCATTTTCGCCGCCGATCTGGGCAAGGCGGCTGGGGGACTGTCGTTCAGCGGGGCGTCGCGATGAATCTCCGTCTGACCAAGAGGAAGATTGGGTTTCTGCTGCTGCTGGGCGTGGTCATTTTCTACACGCTGGGCACCGGGTTCACCTTCTTTTTCCGTCTGCTGTACGTGGTGGGAATCCTGTATGCCCTGGGCCTGGGCTGGGCCTGGCTGAACCTGCGGGGGATAGATGTGCAGCTTTTCCGGCTGGGGAGCCGGGGACAGGTGGGGGGGAATCTGGAAGGCCGGATGCAGGTTTTCAACCGGAACCGGCTGCCCAAGTCGTGGCTGGAGGTTCGGGAGGTCTCCGACCTGCCTGGGTACGCGGGCGGACGGGGCATCGGCCTGGTCAAGGAGCAGAGCCGGGCCTGGCGGACGGAGACCTACCTGGCACGGCGGGGTGTTTTCCAGGTGGGGCAGGTGGAGGTCACCAGCCAGGACCCCTTCGGGCTGTTCCGGCTGACGCGGCGTTTCCTGGAACCCGAGGAATACATTGTCCTGCCTGCCGCGGAGCCTCTGCCGGACTTGGACCCCCGGCTGGCGAACCTGCCCAGCGACAGCCGGTACAACCGGCGCTCGGACCACATCACCCCGGACTCGTCGACGGTGCGGGAGTACGCCTACGGGGACAGCTACCGCCGGATCCACTGGCCGTCGACGGTGCGGCTGAACACGCTGATGGTGAAGGAGTTCGACATCGGCATCTCGGCCGAGTCGTGGGTGCTGGTGGACATGTTCCAGCGGGCCCACCTGGGGTACGACGAGGTGGACAACACGGAGGAGCTGGCCGTGACGGTGGCGGCGTCGCTGGTGAACCGGCTGACGGAGCTTTCCATGCCGGTGGGTCTGGCGTCCAATTCGCCGCAGACGAACCTGATCCGGCCGGACAGCAGTCCCAGCCAGATCAGCAGGCTGATGGAGGCGCTGGCGGTGATGCGGGCGCAGGGCCGGGTGCCGCTGGAGCGGTTCCTGTATGACCTCCGGCCCAACCTGTCCCGGTTCAACACGCTGACGGTGATCACCGCCTCGGGGCGGACCGAGTGGGTGACGGCGCTGGCGCAGATGCGGCGGCAGGGAGTCACGGTGGCGGCGGTGTACGTCGACCCGGTGGACTTCGGGGCGCCCCCGGAGGTTGCCTCCCCTCTGGAAGCCCTCTTCAACAACGAGATTCCCACCTACGTTGTGCACCGGGGCCGCCCGGTCAACGAGGGCCTGAGTGTGCCGGTGCAGTGGGAGGGAATGCCCTTCCAGGAACCGGCCCGTGAACCGGCCCGGGCGGCGGCAGGGGAGTAGGGAGTGCTTCCCGGGAGCATAGCGCAGCGAAGGTCGGCCCTGCCCGAGGGTTTCAGCGGGGAGTGGGCTTGGGGACGCATCCTGGCGTTCCTGGCGGCGTTCCGGCCACCCGACGGATGGCTCTCCATTGTGTTCCTGGCCCTCAACCTGTCCACAATTGTGTGGACGGTGGGCCGGGCGGATTGGGCGCCGACTCCGAACCTGATCTACATCATCCTGATGGGGATGCTGGTCGGGCTGGTCCTGTCGCGTTTCGGCACAAGGGACGCCGCTCCCGCCGTCAATCGAGGCAACCTGTTCAGGAGGGCCGGCCGGCGCATGGACTGGTGGGCGGTCCTCCTGATGCCGGTGGGACTGGCCATCGGTCTCCTGACAGTGGTCTGGCAGATGGTCTCGTACCGGGGCGAGGGGATGGAGCTGGCCAACGCCGGAGAGCTTTGGGACCGGCTGTACCTGTGGTACGAGGCGGCCCGGATCGGGTCGATCAACATCGACACCGTGCCCTTTGCCTTCGGGCTGGTGTCCGCATCGTGGCTTTCGGGGTTCCTGGCGGCCTGGGTATTCTTCCGGTACCGCAATTTCTGGGGAGTGTTCATCCTGGGCGGCGCCGGGGTGATGTCCAACCTGACCTACCTGCCGGATACGGCGAGCACGGACCTGGCTGTGTACCTGCTGACGGCGCTGCTGCTGGTGGGGCGTGTGCAGTCGGTGCGGCGGCGGCAGGAGTGGCAGCGGCGGAATTTCCAGTACGATTCCCACCTGGGTCTGCTGGCGATTTCGGACACACTGATGATCAGCTTTGCAGTGCTGGTGGTGGCATACCTGCTGCCGTCGGGCTCGCTGTGGACGCCGGCCCACCAGGTCTACGAGCGGCTGCGGTCGCCGATGGTGGCGTGGGAGGAGGACTTCAACCGGCTGTTCGCGGGGCTGCCGGCGCGGCGGGCCTTGCCGTACCGGATCTGGGGAGATTCGGTGGCCTTCCAGGGGACGATCAATCCGACGACGACGCCGGTGCTGCAGGTGAACTCGCCGGTGGCGATGTACTGGAAGGCGCGGAGCTACGGGACGTACACCAACAAGGGGTGGATTTCGGCGGATACGGTTTTCAAGACGACGGACTGGTCGCCCGAGTACTCGGCTCCGGCCCCGTACCAGCAGCGGTTCGGGGTGACCTACGCGGTCACTCCCAGGTACGACTCGAGGAACGTCTTTGCCGGCGGGCAGGTGCTGGGGGTGGACCGGGAGGTGCTGGTGGAGACCTACGACTCTCCGGTCTACAGGATGGATATGAGCGGGCCCCCGGTGCGGAGCGACCTGCATCCGACGCTGGCGGCGGCACGGGCCAACCTGGAAGGGGCGATAGCGCAGCAGGGCAGCAGCGTGGCCAACTCGTCGCTGGCCCAGGCGCTGCCGGCCGGGCTGGAGCTGACCGGGGTGGAGCGCAACCAGGGGGTAATCGAGTCGGTGACATTCGCCGAGGTCATACCGGAGCAGCCGGACACGCTCTCGGTGCGGTCGGCGAAGGGGAACGTGGATCCGGGGGATACGTACCAGGTGACGTCGTCGGTGTCGCTGGCGACTCCGCAGCGGCTGCGGCTGGCCGGGGAGGACTATCCTATCTGGGCCATGACCAAGTACACCCAGCTGCCGGACAACCTGCCGCCCCGGATTGGCGAACTGGCGGGGAGGATCACGGAGGGGCATAACACGCCTTACGACAAGGCCAAGGCGGTGGAGACCTACCTGAAAACGTCTATAAATTACAACCTGGCCATCGACCCGCCTCCCTTTAACGCCGACGGGGTGGACTATTTCCTGTTCGAGCAGCGGGAGGGGTACAGCGAATATTTCGGGTCGGCGATGACGGTGATGCTGCGGACGCAGGGGATTCCGGCGCGGCTGGTGACGGGGTACACGGTGGGGAACAAGCTGCCGGAGCACGACCTGTACATTGTGGCGGACAGTCACAGCCACGCCTGGTCGGAGGTGTATTTCCCGTCCTACGGGTGGATTCCCTTCGAGCCGACCCCGGGGTCGGCCATTCCGGTGGTGTCCATTCCCAAGCCCAAGGAGGAGTCTCCCAGCCTGCCGGGAGAGCTCCAGATTTTCGATGAGCTTTGCGAAGACGACGAGGACGAGTGCGACCCGTTGTCGCAGGTGGAACGTACCCAGGGGGATGAAGCGGACGCCGATACGGTGACGCTGGCCAGGCTGGCGGCCCGGTTCTTCCCGTGGATTGCGGGGGGCCTGGGCGCCCTGGTGGTCCTGGGGACAATGGCCCGGGTGTTCTGGAGCCGGTACCTGGCCCCATCGGAGGAGCCGGGGGACGCGTTCCGGCGGCTGGGGTTCCTGGGTCGGCTGAACGCGGTGGGGGTTATCGAGGAGCAGACTCCCTACCAATACGGGGCAAGGCTGGGGGAGGCGTTCCCCGAGCAGCGAAACGACCTGGCGGGCATTGTGCAGTGCTACGTGCGGAGCCTGTACGGGCGGAAGGAGCTGACGGACGAGGAGCGGGAGGGGCTGGTGCAAGCGTGGCGGAACGTCAGGTTCCCGATGCTGTTCCACGTTATGAGCCGGAGGACGAATGAGCCAGGCTAGATATCATATTTTCGAGTCGCCCCTGGGCTGGGTGGGCATGGTACGGGAGACTGGGGGCCTGAAGCGGCTGTCGCTGAAGCCGACGGTGGAGGAACTCCTGGAGGACATGGGAGAGGACTTGAGGGATGCCGTTGACGATCCCGGCGGATTCGGGGACGAGGCGGGGTGTCTGGAACGGTACTTCGAGGGGGATGCCACGGCCCTGGGGGAGATCGAGTTGGACCTGGGAGCGGCGCCGCCCTTCTTTGCCGCGGCCTGGGAGGCCTGTCGGCGGATCCCGCCGGGGGAGACCCGGAGCTACCAATGGCTGGCGGCGGAGGCGGGGAATCCGCGGGCGGCCCGGGCGGCGGGGCAGGCCATGGCCAAGAACCGCTGGGCGCTGGTGATCCCGTGTCACCGGGTCATCGGCAGCGGCGGCGACCTGCACGGCTACGGGGCCGGGGGGCTGCGGGTGAAGGCGCGGCTGCTTCAGATGGAGAACCCCGACCCGCTCTCCTGACGTAGAACAGTTATCCACGAGACTATCCAGGAGACAACCCGGTCATTGGGGCCCCTTGCGGAACTTTCCATAATTCGAGGGAGATTTCCGGCGTAACTTCACGCTCCTTTTTGTAGGATATAGGGGTGGAGGCATGGGATGAGGATGATGTTTTTTCTGAAGAGATCCGCTTTGGCTGCCAACCGGACCAGTTTGTCCCGGGCGGCTGGGCGGCTGGTTTTGATTGGCCTGCTTCCCATTCTGTTGCTGGCCGCTTGCGGGCAGGGGGCTTCCGAGGAATCGGCGCCGATGATGGTGGAAGACACGGCGCAAATGTCCGCGGCGGTCTCGCAATCGGCCCCGGCGGATGCCTTCCCCGAGCCGGAGCCGGGATTCGTCGCTTCCGAAAAGCGGGCGGTGTCCGCCGATGGAATGATGTCCGAGACAGAGACGATGGAAGGGGGGTCGGCGTCGCTGATTGCCGGCCAGCGCCGCACCATCTCCCGGGCCTCGGTGTCGGTGGAAGTGGAGGAAGTGCAGTTGGCGGTGGAGCGGGTGAACGCCATCGCCGATGCCTATGGAGGGTACGTCGAGCACCTATCCAGCTCCGGTTCCGGCCCGGCGATGCGGGCGGACCTGACGGTGCGGGTGCTGCAGGCCGACTTCACCAACGCGGTCCTGGAAATCCGGAACTTGGGAGAAGTGCAGGACCTGGACCTGGGCCAGGAGGACGTGACGGAGCAGTTCATCGACCTGGAAGCCCGTCTGAAGAGCGCCCAGCGCGAGGAGGAGAGTCTGCTGTCCCTGCTGGACCAGGCCACCAGCATCGAGCATGTCCTGACCATAGAACGGGAGCTGTCGCGGGTGCGCTCCCAGATAGAGCGTCTGCAAGGGCAGCTGAACCACCTGCAGCAGAGGTCGGACCTGGCCACGATCCATGTTTCGCTGTTCCCGCCCGAGGAGCGGCTCCGCCTGCCTCCCTCGGCCCACCTGAGTATCGAGGAGACCGGCGTGAGTGCGCGGGTCAACGAGTTCAGCAAGCTGGTGGAGTCTCTCAACGGGGAGATCGAGTGGGTGTCGGTCACCACCCACGACGGGCGGGAAAACGCTGATGTGGCGGCGCTGGTGCCTCCCGAGGAGTTCGCCAGGGTGGTCGCCTTCCTGGAGCGGCGGGGCAAGGTGGTCTACAAGGAAGTGCAGGAAGGGACCCGGGCCGGCGGCGAGTTCGGCAGACCCTGGCCGGACAACCCGGAGGAGTCCCGGGTGTCGGTGAATTTCTACGAACCCGAGCCCCTGGGCCTGGGCCCGCTGATAATCGCCGTGCTCGCGGGAGGCGTCATCCTGGTTGTCCTTGTCATTGCCTTCGTGTTCACCTACCAGCGGGGGAGGAACCGGCGGGACCGGTTCTACTCCGAAACCTGACCCCCCGGTGAGACGATACCCTGATTCCTGGGCCGGACGGTGCTGCGGTGGTTAGGAGAGCGGGCTATATGAAGTCCACCCTAACTCCATAGCTTCGTATGCCCAGGGGAGTCCCGCCCCTCCGGCCGCGCAGAAGAGGACGACGGCCCAGGGGGGTGCGCGCCACAGGGTGAGAAGGGCGAAGGCGGCGGCGGCGAGGGCAAAATCGTGGGGAGTCCTGACCGCGCTGGTCCAGACCGGGTTGTACAGGGCGGCCAGCAGGATGCCGACGACTCCCGCGTTGATTCCCAACAGGGCGGCGCGGAATCCCATCCGGCGGCGCAGGGAGTCCCAGAAGGGCATGACGCCGATGACCAGCAGGAAGGCGGGCAGGAAGATGGCGGCCAGCGCGATGGCGGCTCCGGCGACGCCGTTGGGGGCCGGCCCGGAGGCCGCGCCCAGGTAGGCGCTGAAGGTGAACAGTGGCCCGGGGATAGCCTGGGCCGCTCCGTATCCGGCGAGAAAGCTCTCCTTGTCCACCCAGCCGGGGGGCACGACCTCGGCCTGGAGCAGCGGGAGAACGACGTGGCCGCCCCCGAAGACCAGGGCGCCGGAGCGGAAGAAGCTGTCGAACATGGCCAGCCAGTGGGCAGGATTGACCTGGCGCAGCAGGGGCAAGGCCGCCAACAGAACGGCGAAGGCGGCAAGGCAGGCGACGGCCAGCCAGCGGGGGACTCCCGCCGACAGGGAGGCCTGGTCTCCGTCAACGGGGTCCGGCTTGAGCCAGATCCAGCCGATGCCCCCGGCCAGGGCGATGATGAGGAGCTGGGTCCAGGCGGTGGGGAAGCTGAGGGCGGCGACCGCGGCAACGATGGCAATGGTCGCCCGCCATTTGTCCGGGGCGAAGCTGCGGCCCATGGACCAGACGGCCTGGGCCACCACCACCACGGCGGCGATTTTCAGTCCCTGGAGCCATCCCGCGTCGGAGGTGTCCCAGGCGGCGACGCCCAGGGCGAAGAGGGTGAGGACGATGGCGGAAGGGAGGGTGAATCCCAGCCACGCCGCCAGCCCTCCGGCCAATCCCGCGCGGGTCATGCCGACGATGATTCCCACCTGGCTGCTGGCCGGGCCGGGGAGGAACTGGCAGAGGGCGACGACGTCCAGGTAGGTGCGGTCGTCCAGCCACTTGCGGCGGGTGACGTACTCTTCGCGGAAGTAGCCGATGTGGGCGATAGGGCCGCCGAAGGAGATCAGTCCCAGGCGCAGGGCCACAAAGAAAACCTGGAAGACGTGCCTTATGGAGCGGTCTTCCATTGCGGCGCGGTCAGCAACCGGAACGGGCCGGCGGCATTATTCCTACAGCGCCCGCTCGCCGCCGTTGCAGTGGATGGTCTGCCCGTTGATGAATCCGGCGGCGTCGGAGCAGAGGAAGGCGCACAGGGAGGCGATGTCGTCGGTGTAGCCCAGGCGGCCCACCGGAATTTCGGCGATGCGGGCGGAACCCCGGGTGGCGTTGGACAGTCCCTCCCGGCTGGTGTCTATTGCGCCGGGGACAATGCAGTTGACGACGATTCCGCTGGGGCCCAGCTCGGTGGCCAGGGCCCGGGTCAGGCCGATGAGTCCGACCTTGGCGGCGGATATGTGCGCCCCGCCGTGGCGTCCCTGGAAGGCCTGGAGGCCGCTGAGGTTGACCACCCGTCCCCAGCCCTTCTGCACCATTCCCGGCAGGGCGGCCTTGGTGGTGAGGAAGGCGGAGTCCAGGTCGGTGGCCAGCACTCCCCGCCAGTCGTCGTAGGACATTTCGGCGAAGGGCTTGTGGGGGCGGGTGGCGGCGTTGTTCACCACGATGTCGAGACCGCCGAACTTGTCCAGCGCCTGGTCAAGTAGGGCTTCCAGCTGCCCCTTGTCCCCCACGTCGGCGAGGACGGGCAGGGCGCGGCGGCCGAGCTCTTCCACCTCGGCGGCGACGGCCTCGGCTTCCTGCCGGTTGGAGCGGGCGTTGATGACGACATCGGCGCCGTCTTTGGCCAGGGCCAGGGCGATGGAGCGTCCGATGTTGCGTCCCGATCCGGTGACGAGGGCGGTCTTGCCTTCCAGGCTCATGGGTCCTCCTCTGGTGTTTGGGGGTTGGGTGGCCTAAAGGCCTTCGGCGAAAACGACGTTGGTGTTGGCGGACTCGTGGCGGAGCTTCATGGGGCCTGCGTACTCGGGGGAGTAGTACCACTCCCTGGCGCGGGCGATAGTCTCGAACTCGATGACGACGAGGCGGCGGGGGTTCCAGTCCCCCTCGGCGGTCTCGGTCTCGCCGCCGCGGACGATGTAGCGTCCGCCGTACTGCTCGATGGTGGCGCCGACCTGCCCGCGGTAGACCTCGAACTTGTCCGGGTCGGTGACCTCGACGTCGGCGATGACGTATCCTGCCATGACGGTCTCCTTTCGGGGGCGTGCCCGGAACAGCGGCGGGCGGGCCGGTGGTTGTCCGGGTCGGGCTGATTCCGTTGGTATTGTACTAGCGGAGTCAACAACGGGGAGAGGGCCGGTATTGCTCCGGTGGGGCGGCGGTGTTAACTTACCGGACAGGCGGGATATGCAACCCGGTTCGACGGGTTGCTTTCCGCATACACAGGAACGATACGCAGGAACGGTTACCCGATGCGGGCCGTTACCGAAGGAGAGGGCGATGACCACCACCGAAACCGGGACTTTCCAGAACTACATTGGGGGAGAGTGGGTTGATTCGGTTTCGGGGGAGACCTACGCCATCACGAGTCCGGCGAAGAAGCAGGAGGTCATCGGGCAGTTCCAGCGGTCCAATGTGGAGGATGCGCTGTGGGCGGCGGAGGCGGCCGATGGGGCAAGGGCGGCGTGGGCGGATATGCCCGCTCCGGCGCGGGGTCAGATTTTGTACCGGGCGCTGGACGTGATGGAGCGTCGGGCGGAAGAGATCGCCCGGACCATCACCATCGAGGAAGGCAAGCCCATCGGCGACGCCCGGGGCGAAGTGCGGCGGGCGATGAACATCATCGAGTACTCGGCAGGAGAAGGGCGGCGGATGTTCGGGTACACGACCCCGTCGGAGCTGGCCAGCACCGTTGCCTACACGGTGCGGCGCCCGCTGGGTGCGGTGGCGCTGATTACGCCGTGGAACTTTCCCATTGCGATCCCGGCGTGGAAGCTGGCGCCGGCGCTTATCTGCGGGAACACGGTGGTGTTCAAGCCTGCGTCGGGGACGCCGTTGAGCGCGGTGAAGCTGGTGGAGGTGTTCGAGGAAGCCGGACTGCCGCCGGGGGTGCTGAACCTGATTACCGGCCCGGGGGCGTCGGTGGGCAATGCGCTGGTGGAAAGCCCGCAGATACAGGGAATCTCCTTCACGGGTTCGACGGAGATCGGCACGGACATCTACGCCCGGGGGGCGCGGCTGCTGAAGAAGGTGCAGTGCGAGATGGGCGGGAAGAACGCGGTGATCCTGCTGGCCGACGCCGACCTGGACAAGGCGGTGGGAGGCATCGTGCAGGGCGCCTTCGGCTCCACCGGGCAGCGCTGCACTGCGACCAGCCGGGCCATCGTTGAAGCGGACATTCACCAGCGGTTCGTGGACCAGCTGCTCGACCGGACCAGCCGGTTGAAGATAGGGGACGGGCTGGACCCGGAGGTGGACGTTAGCCCGCTGTCCAGCCAGTACCAGCAGGACAAGGTGCTGGAGTACATCGGAATCGGCACGGAGGAGGGGGCGAACCTGGCCCACGGCGGCCACGCGCTGTCCGGTGGCATCTACGACGACGGGTACTACGTGGAGCCGACGGTCTTCACCGGGGTGGACCGGGATATGCGGATCGCCAGGGAGGAGATTTTCGGGCCGGTTCTGACGGTGTTCGAGGCGCAGGACCTGGACGACGCGGTGGACATTTCCAACAGCGTACAGTTCGGATTGTCCTCTTCGGTGTACACGCGGGACCTGCACCGGGCGCACCGGTACATCAACACGGTGGAGACGGGGATGGTCCACGTCAACGCTCCGACGCTGGGGGGCGAGGTGCATCTGCCCTTCGGTGGGATGAAGTCGTCGGGAGTGGGGCAGCGGGAGCAGGGAACGGAAGCGGTGGACTTCTTCACCGAGGTCATCACGGTCTACATCGACTACGCCGACGAAGCCCGGACCCAGGCCCGGTTCATCTGAAGACGTGGGGGGAATCCTTATTTCCGGGTGGTTGACTGCCGGGCTGGCCGGGGCAGCCCTGCTGGCGTTGGCCTGCGGGCCGTCGGACGAGGAACTGAACCGGCTCATTGACGAGCGGGCCCGGGCCATTGTGGAGGCTGTTCCAACGGTGACGCCGGCGGCGTTTCCGACGCCATTGCCGACGGTGACGCCGGTGGCCTTCCCGACCCCGCTGCCGACGGTGACGCCGGTGGCCTTTCCGACCGCATTTCCGACGGTGACGCCGGCGCCGACTCCCACCCCTCCCCTGACGGCGACGCCGCAACCGACGGCGACCAGGATGGTCCTGCCGGCCACCCCGACGCCCCAGCCGATCAACGACTTCCGGGAGGTGCGGTCCAATGCATGGCCCTCGGTGTTCATGGTGGACACGCTGCGAGGGCATGGCACCGGGTGGCTGATCGAGCCCGGGCTGATCGTGACCAACGAGCACGTGGTGCGGGGCAGCAGCCAGGTCGTCGTCCGCCAGTCGCTGCACCCGTCATTCCAGGCGGCTGTGCTGGGGTTCAACCGGAGCAAGGATATCGCCCTGCTGCAGTTCGAGCAGTCGGGAGCCCACCTTCATCCCGGCGCCGCTCCCCTGGCCATGGGTCAGATAACCACGGACGACGCCGCGGAAACTCTGCTGGCGCTCGGATACTCGGGTTCCGGCGTATGGCCCAACGGCACCGTGGGGTCGGCGTCGGCCAACGTGGGGGTGCTTTCCCAGGTATCCAACTTTGGCCGGCATTCCTTCGGCGTGAACCTGAAGATGGACGCTCCGGTGGACCCGGGGGACAGCGGCGGGCCGGTGCTGAACTACAACGGCGAGGTCGTGGGGATGATCCGCTCTGCGGAGGAACGGACCTCGGGCGGGCAGCGGGTGGTGGGAACGTTCTTCGCGGTGCACGTGGATGAGATCCGGGACGCTCTGCCGGACTTGAAACGGGGAATTTCCCGGTAGGAAGTGCGACGGTTTGCAAAGGAACGGGAAAAAGGTAGAATCGTTGAGGCCGCTTTCGGCTGATGTCAGCTTGCCGCATTTTGGAGTAAATAGTGTCTGAAGCGATCACGGAAAAGGGGAAGTCCCGGCGGGGGTTCCTGGTAAAGATGGGGTTGGGCGCCGCGGCGCTGGCCGCGATTACGACGGGGCTGGTTAGGTTCGGCGGAAGCAGGACGGCCGAGGCGGCGGGGCAGGAATTCCCGGAAGAGGAATCGATCTTTCACCCGGCCCAGGACCCCCGCTCAGACCCGCGAAGGGTCTAGCGAAGGCGGTTGTTCTTAAGGGTCGCCTCCGTCGCCGATTAGAGTAACTTGTCCAAGAGGGTGTGTGAGAAATACCCGGTGGACGCCCGCTCATCCGTGCACACTCTTCCGTCATTCCCGCGCAGGCGGGAATCCAGACCCCCGTCTCGTTCCCATTTCGCACGGTTCCAACTTAGGACACCCATTCTCACACACCCTCTAAGGCTCCTGGGGGGCTCCCTCGGCGCCTTCTTCCGAGCCAAGGAATAACCCACGACCCGCCCGGTGCCGGGCGGGTTAGCGGCGTCCGAACTCCCGCTCCATCTGGTACTCGCTGAAGTGGATCAGCGTGGGCCTGCCGTGGGGGCAGGTGTGGGGGTTGTCGGCCTTCTCCAGCTGCTCCAGCAGCGAGACCATTTCCGGTTCGGTCAACGAGTCTCCGGCGCGGATGGCGCTGTGGCAGGCAATGGATGCCGCCAGCGTGTCGTCGCTCTGCCGGGCGACTCCCTCAAAGGCGACCATGTCCAGGATGCCGGTTAGCGAGACACCGGGGTCGCCGGAGGTCATGCAGGCGGGCACGGCGCGGATGAGGTAGCCGTTCCCCCCAAAGTGCTCCACGATGAACCCGCAGGAGGCCAGCATCTCGCCCTGGTCGGCCAGGGTCTCCTCCTGGGCCGGGGTCAGCTCGACGGTATGGGGCACCAGCAGGGGCTGGGACTCGGGGGCTTGCCGTTCCGCCTGGCGGATGATGCGGTCGAAGAGGACGCGCTCGTGGGCCGCGTGCTGGTCCACCAGGTACATTCCATCCGGCCCCTCGGCGACGATATAGGTGGAGCGCACCTGTCCCACCACCCGCAGGGCGGGCAGAGCCTGGGAGGGGGAGAGACCCTGGTTGAAAAGCTCGGTGTATTCCAGCCCGTCCCCGGCAGCCGGAGCGACGGCGGAACCCGACGCAGCGCCGATGGGATTAGAGTTGGGGGAATTCTCTTGACCTGGGCCAGCCAGCCCCGGACCGATCTGCCGTGAGCCGGGCCGGTCGAAGGGACTGCGGAAGAAGGCGGGGGTGGCGTATGGCTCTCCAGAGGGCTGGGCGGCGGCGGAGCGGCCCGCCGGGGGAACCGGCGAGTGGGTGATGAGGGCCGCGCGGACGGCCCGCTGGAGGGTGGCATAGACCTTCGATTCCTGCAGGAAACGGACCTCGCGCTTGGCGGGGTGGGAATTGACGTCTACGTGGGCGTAGGGGACGGTGATGTCCAGGCATGCCAGCGGGTATCGCTTTTCCGGCAGCAGGCCGTGATAGGACTCCTCCAGGGCGAAGGACAGCATCCGGCTCTGCACCCAGCGGCGGTTGACGAAGAAGGTGAAGTGGGCGCGGTTGGAGCGGTTGATACGGGGAGCGCTGACGAATCCGCGGATGCCGTAGCCGGATTCCGGGTCTGATTCCTCGACGCGGAGCATTCCCGAGGCAACGTCGGGGCCGTAGACGGCCAGGAGGGCCTCCTCCGGGCTGCCGCTGCCCGGGGTGGAGACAACGGTGCGTCCATCGGCGGTCAGGAAGAAGGAGACTTCCGGGTAGGCGAGGGCGTAGCGGTCGATCAACTCGCGGACGCGGTTGGTCTCGGCGGAGACGGAGCGGAGGAACTTGCGGCGGGCGGGCAGGTTGCCGAAGAGGTCTTCAACGGTGACGGTGGACCCGGGGGCGCATCCCCGGGGTCCATGATCCAGCATTTCCCCGAATTGGTAACGGATGCGGCAGCCGTCGGGAGACTCGCGGGGGCGGCTGGTGAGGGACATCCGTGAGACGGCGGCGATGCTGGGAAGGGCCTCGCCCCGGAAGCCGAGGGTGCCGATGGCATCCAGCTGCTCAGGGCGGTCCAGCTTGCTGGTGGCGTGGTGGCGGAAGGCCAGTTCGACTTCACCGGCGGGAATCCCGGAGGCGTCATCGGTGACCCGGATGCGCTCGATGCCTCCTCCCTGGACTTCCACGGAGATGCGGGATGCGCCGGCGTCCAGGGAGTTCTCCACCAGCTCCTTGACCACGGAGACGGGGCGCTCCACCACCTCGCCGGCGGCGATCTGGGAGGCAAGTTGGGGTTCCAGCACCTGGATGGGCATGGCGGTCATAAGGGGCGAGCGATGTATTCCCAGGATCCGGGGCAGGGGTTGACCATGGAGTCCGGGTCAGAAGAGGGGGATGGTGGAACCCTTGGCGCGGTACTGTCGGTCCTCGGATGCGCCGTCGCGGATGAAGTCGTTGATGATGGAGTAGATGCGGTCCATCTGCTGGTCGACGTTGCGGGCGAAGAAATAGGGGGGCACCCAGACGCCGCCGAAAGCGTGGACGACTTCGGGGTAGTCGTCGATGACGAACTCGGGCTCGAAGGGCACCTTGAGCTCTTCGAGGCGTTCGTGGAAGTGGTGGGTCGGCTTTTCGTAGACGCCGCTGACGAAGCGGTGGAGGTCGAACTTTTCGATGACTTCCCACCGCTCGCCCATGCCGGACCAGATGTAGATGTCGTGCCCGTCATCCTTGAGTTTCTGAAAGGTCTCGATGGTGTTCGGCCGGAGGGAGTCATCCAATCCCAGAATGGTGTAGTCGACGTCGAAGAATATTTTCATTGACGGGCCGTGGTCCTCGCGGTGTTGGTCGGTGGTCGGAAGTGGGACAGGGGCCATGTTAACACGCCTCCGGCGGTTGGCAAAGAGCGGGGATGAGGCGGGGCGACGGGAATTTCGGAAGGAGAATCGGTTGCCGACGGACAGGTTCTGGTCGGTAAAGTTTTGGTTTGCTTGCGCCGGATGGCTTGAGTTAAACTTACCTGCCAAAAACCTTCAAGGTAAACCAACCGATGCTTGAAATTGACCCGAAGATCGCCTGGGGCCTGACCATTGCTGCCTTCGTGGTTTTCTTTGGCCTGACATTTTACTTGGCCTATAAGCAGGTGAACGAGGACTGATAGTCAAGCCTATGGGCGCGTTGTTGATCCCTCTTCCTGCACTCGCTCGATGAATCTTTGCAAGACTTCTGCGTCACTGTCATTGCCGGCTGATTCCCTGGCCATCTGACGCATTCGTTTGAGTACGCGCTTTTCGGCTTCGGCGTGCTGTTGCTTCTTCTTTTGGGCGATGTAGTAAAACAATTTTCCAACCACTCGGTCCAGGACTACGATAAATGTCAAGTACGTGATTAAACCCAGGTCGGTGAAAGTTGCCAGACTGGACAAGCTTTCATGCCCATCTACTGACCAGAACAGTAAGGTGAACGCCAGAATGCCCCAGGGCGTTATAACCGCATATTTGCTAAACCACTCCTCCATATAATGTTGTATTTTACACCGAATGCCGGATCACACACTAGATTGCCGTTGAGCGTGGGTATGGCTGAAAGTGGTTGGGAAAGGGAGTTTACAAAGCAGGACAGGATTGGCAGTCTGCTGATAAGTGGAAACGAACAGGGTGGAGGGGTGATGCAGCCAACAATGCTGGAGATTATGGAACGAGCCATTGGGGAGATGCGGGAGGCGTTGGCCCAGGAGGTGGACGAAGGGGAAACTGGGCATTGGGACCCAGACGCTTGGGAGGAGGAGGT
>DAOUIZ010000048.1:0-18102 GCA_034423195.1 Dehalococcoidia bacterium
CTCGGAGCGCAACGCTGCCGCAGCCCCCATCAACTGGCGATTTACCACCAGGAAGGCCAGAACCAAACTTCGCAGGCTATACCCTGACACCACAACTTTGACTATCTACTAGCTTCCCCGGGGACACAAACCCCCAGACCCGTAACCCTCTATGCCGGACCAAGAACACAACCCCAACAACCTCCCTTCCCTCCGGGTCCTCGGAGAATTGGCGCCCGGGACCGTCGCCTTCGTTGGCTCCGGCCTTCCGTCAGGAGTGCCCGCCCTTACCCCGGACGAATCCCCCATCCAATTCCTCACCGAGACCGGCCTGCTCGGAGGAATGTCCGGGTTCGATGTCTCCAATGGGCTCGGATTGGCAAGTTCCAACGGCCTCCCCGTTGGTCTCCGTCCCGGGGGTTCCGTCTCGTCCACTGTTGACGTCGCCGCCATGCTCCGCGGCGGGCACGTTGACGTGGCTATTGTCGAACCATCTCAGGTCGATCCCCGGGGCAGCTTCACCCACTGGACTACTGATGCTTCGGATACCCTTCACGCTCCCGGCTTCGCCGTCGACGCTGCTTCCGGTGCTGGCCGCACCATCGCCTTCATGCCCCACACCAACCCGGATGGCTCTCCTCGCATCGTGGGCGAACTGTCCGGCCCTCCCGACGGACTCAATTGCATCGACCTCGTCATCACCGACCGCGCCGTTATCCGCGTCTCCTCCTCCGGCCTTACCCTGGAAGAAATCGTTCCCGGCTGGTCCTCGGACGGCGTAATCGCCTCCACCGGCGCTCCTCTGGCCGTCGCCAACACCCTCAGGGAAATGACCCCGGCCATTTCCACCAACCCCCCCGTCAACAAGCTCTGCGAGACCGGCCTTGCCGCCGTCTCCGACATTCCCGACGGCGCCGTCGTCATGATCGATGGATTCGCCGGCCCGGGCGGAACGCCCCACTACCTCCTGACCGCCCTCCGCGACCACGGCGCCCGGGAACTCACCATCATCAGCAACACCGCCGGCATCGCCCGTGTCGTCAACTTCGGCACCCCGCCCGGCAAGCAGGCCATCGACCACACCATCCTTATCGACAATCGGCAGGTCCGGAAGGCCGTCGCCTCCTACCCTGTCTCCCCTTCAGCATCCCGTCCCACCGCCTTCGAGATGGCCTACCGCCGCGGCGAGGTTGAGCTGGAACTCGTCCCCCAGGGAACCCTCGCGGAACGCCTCCGCGCCGGCGGCGCCGGGGTAGAAGCCTTTTACACGCCCACCGGCGCCGGCACTCTCATCGCCGAGGGCAAGGAAACCCGGGTCATCGACGGGAAGTCCTATGTCTTGGAACGGGCCCTTCGCGCCGATTTCTGCATCATCCGCGGGCACCGGGCCGACACCATCGGCAACGTCGTCTACAAGGGCACCTCCCGCAACTTCAACTCGGTGATGGCTCCCGCCGCGAGGGTGACCATCGTTGAAGTCGACGAGGTCGTCGAACCCGGCGTCCTCGGACCCGAGCAGATAATCACCCCCGGCATCTACGTAGACCGCATCGTCATACGCCCGCCCGACTTCTCCCCCTACGAATAGGAGGGCTGGTCAACAACCCGACTGGAGGCGCCCGTGTTCGAAGACAAAGAGAGGCTTGACCGGGAATTAATCGCCATGCGGGTCGCCAGGGAATTGCCCGACGGCGGCTACGTCAACCTCGGCATCGGCATTCCCACCCTGGTCTCCAACTTCGTCACCGAGGACAGCGTCGTCTTCTACCACAGCGAGAGCGGCGTCCTCAACTGCGGCCCCCTGGCCGACGAGGACGAACAGGATATCGACCTCATCAACGCCGGCGGCCAGTTCCTCCAGATGGTCCCCGGAATGGCCTTCTTCAGCTCCGTCGACGGCTTCGCCATGATTCGCGGCGGTCACGTCGACGTCACCGTCCTCGGCGCTCACCAGGTCTCCGCCAACGGCGATCTCGCCAACTGGATGCTCCCTGAGCGCGGCGTCGGCAACATCGGTGGTGCCATGGACCTCGCTGCCGGAGCAAAGACCGTCATCGTGGCTATGGAGCATACCGACCGCAGCGACAACCCCAAGATAGTCCAGGAATGCACCTTCCCCGTCACCGGCAAAGGTTGCGTTTCCCTCATCGTCACCGATATCGCCGTCATCCGCCCAACCTCAGAAGGTCTGGTCCTCGAAGAGGTGGCCCCCGGCTGGGAACCGGACGAAATCCAGCAGCTCACCGGCGCTCCCCTCGCCATCTCCCCCGCCTTGAAGGATTACGAACTCTAGCGCCGGGCGTCCCCGTTGAAGGCTCCCATCCCCGCTGTTATAATCCCAGTCCCGAAGGGTGTGGTGCGGAAAACCTCCGTCTGATTGTCGTCCGTGCGAGTTCTGCCAGGTGTGAGGGAGGTCATCATGTTGCCAAGAGTAACGTTGGAGCCGGTGAAGCTGGAAGACGTGCAGCGCATGGTCGAGTGGTTGACCGACCGGGAGGTGAACTCCTCGTGGTACGGGTTGGACGACAACGGCAGGCCCCTCCACATCGGCTACGATCCGGGCGACCTTCTGCAGGCTTCCGACGAACAACTCGTCGAGACGTTCAACGACGACGACCGCAAGTTCTATTCCATTTACTCCCCCGAGTCGGAGCACATCGGCGAGGGACAGTTGGTCGTCGAATGGCCCCTCGAAGAAGCCCAGCTCTTCATCCTCATCGGCCGCAAGGACCTGTGGCACCACCACTACGGCACCGCGGCCCTCCTCATGCTCCTCGACGAGGCCTTCGACGGGCTTGGTCTCCACCGCGTCTGGATCGACGTTCCCGAGTACAACCACCACGCCCTCCAGATGTTCCGCCACGTCGGCTTCGTCCTCGAAGGCCACTTCCGACGCAGCCACCGCCGCGACGACGAGTGGTACGACTCCTTCGCCATGGGTCTCCTCGTCGACGAGTACATCCGCCGCCGTGAGCGCCTCGTAACAAACCTCCCTGACTGACCCCCCGTGGTCATCCCCAGCCCGGGGTCCCCGCCGCGACCGTACCAGGTTCGCGGCCTCCCTTCAGTATTTCTCCCGAATCCTGTATCATCCTCTTGTGGTCCTTCACCCATCCGCCGGTTCCAATCTGCAGCGAAAGCCCTCACCATAGGGCGTGGAGGAGATATGCCAATAATCACCATCAACGGTACCATTGGCAGCGGGACCTTCGAAGTGGGCCAAATGGTGGCCAATTCCCTCAACCTGAACTACGTCGACCGCATGGTCCTGGCCGAAGCCGCCCGCCGCGTCGGCTCCCCCGTGGGAGTCCTGCTTGAGAAAGAGCAGCGGGTCATCCGTTTCCGCGAACGATTGGGGCGTTTCCTCCAGACCATGCTTGAGCGGTCCGCCATCTCCGGCGTCAGCGGCGAGCCCTACTTCGGGCGTGGTGTCGAGATGCTCCCCGCCGAGACCTACACCGAGCTGGCGGGAGATGCTTCCTCCTCCGCCCAGCAGGTCAACGATGCCGCCTTCATAGACGCGACCACTTCCATCATCAAGGAAGTCGCCTCCGCGGGCAACGTCGTCATCATCGGGCGCGGCTCCAACATGATCCTCGCCGGTACCCCCGGAGTCGTCAACGTCGCTCTCGTCGCTCCGATGGAATACCGGGTCAACACCATCATGAACCGTGAGCATCTCGACCAGGCCGAAGCCCGGGCTTATCTTGACCAGTTGGAGGAAGCCCGCCTCACCTTCTTCCGCAAGTTCTTCAAGGTCGAAGCCACCGACCCCGACCTGTACCACCTCGTAATCAACACCGGACTTATCAAAGAGGACGCCGTCATCGACACCATCGCCCGCGTAGCCACCGCCGAAGAATCATCCCCAGAAACCGCCGAAGCCGCCGTATAGTCAGCTTAGCTTCATTGGATACTTGAGACATCCACGCAATCAGAATACTGGGAAAACGGGTGGGCGTTGGTTCACAAGGCGCCCACCCTCAACTTCACAGAAGACGGGGGTGACCAGAGAAAGGCGCTCGTTTGGACCGCGCTGGCGAGGGTCGTCCAGTCTATCCCGCCTTTGACCTGACCCATTGGCGTCGCTAAATTCTTCCCTCCCGATGGTCTTACGCGAGGTTCATTCCCTTTGATCCCCCTCTCCGACGGCACCCTCTACTTCCGCTCCCGTCCCACTGTCACCGTGGCCCTGTTGGCCCTCAACGGACTGGTGTTCCTCTACTCCATCGCCGTCGGGGGAATATCCTTCCTCTTCGGTGGCAGCAATCCCGCCATTATTGGCTTCTTCTACACTTGGGGATTCATACCCGCTGAATTTCCCGGCCGGCAGCCCTTCGAGACTCTCGCCCTCGGATTACTCGGAGCCCTTGACATAACAACCCCTGTCCCCACCTGGGGGACCATCTTCTCCGCCATGTTCATGCACTCCGGCATCCTCCACTTCGCGGGAAACATGGCCTTCCTCTGGGTTTTCGGACGCGCCCTTGAGGACCGTCTCGGCCACGTGAAATACCTGGTCTTCTACCTCGTTACCGGCGTCCTCGCCACCCTCGCCCACTGGTTCTTCTTCCAGGGCTCCCAGACTCCTCTCATAGGCGCCAGCGGAGCCATCTCCGGTGTCCTCGGAGCCTACCTGTTCCTCTTCCCCTACAACCGCGTCCGCGTGCTCACCATGACCTTCATCATCACAGTCCTCCAGCTCAACGCCGTTTATGTCCTGGGATTCTACCTCCTCCTCCAGATCATCCAGCTCCTCTTCTCCCTCGGAATGTCCGACCAGGTCAGCGTCGCCCTCTGGGCCCACATCGGAGGCTTCGTCGCCGGGGCCGCCATCATCGTCCTCTACCGCCTCGCCACCGGACAGCGGCCCTGGCCCTCCCGCCACACGCCAATCCCCCATCGTCGCGGCCCAACCCAGTACTGGCGCGGCCGTCCCCTGGACTAGTCCCGCCTGTTCTCGCAGGGCTATCGCATGAAGTCTGATTCTGTCCTTTCGACGCTCTTCCCGTCATTCCCGCGTAGGCGGGAATCCAGACCCCCGTCGTCTGTTCCCCGCAATGTCGCGTTGGCCGTTCACCGGGAGTTTGAACAAACTGGCACTCATGCAATTGCCCCGCCTGCTCTCGTACTTTTCCTTGATAAAAGTTGCTTCAAGCACTAAAATAGCCTCAATATCTTGAGGCATGATACGAAATGGGAACATTCAGCGTTTCAGTTGGCATCGGAAACCCTGGAGGCGGTGACCTTCATTGGGTCGATGCTTTGGTTGACACCGGGGCCATTCACTCGATGATTCCGGAATCATTGTTGGAACAGACTTTGCATGTTCCCCGCATCCACAACCTCGAATTTGAACTGGCTGATGGTACTGTCAAGACCTACGGATACGGAGTTGCCCGTTTTCGATTGGAAGACAGGGAGATGCCATGCCCGGTCATCTTCGGCCCCGAGGACGAGTACCTCTTGGGCGCAACCACGCTGGAGAGCTTCAACTTGATACCGGATACGAGTCACCTTCGCCTCGTACCCGCGCCCCGGATGCGCGCCAGGTCGGTTTAGCCCCTACCCACCCAGCGCAGGCAGCAGCCCCAGCATCTCCCGCGCCTCCTGCGGTGTCGTCGGCTCCCTGCCGTTTAACCGCGCCATCGTCACCGCCCACTCGACGTACTGCGCGTTGGACGTAGGCATCGGATTGTTCGGCAGGAAGGGACTGTCCTCGAACCCAACCCGGATGTGCGCCCCTGTGGCAATCGCCACGCTGCACAGCACGAACGTCTGGCTGCCGCTGCTGTGCGCCAGCCACGTTGCTTCAGGATAGAGCTCCCGTATGTTGTCTGTGATCATCGTGTAGTTGCGGACGCTTCCCACCATGGACTGCCGCCCATCGCCCCAGTGCGCCGAGGGCTCCACCAGGAAATAGCGGCTGCTCCGGATCTTCCCCTCCCGCATCAGGGTTGTCGCGTTGTTCAGCATCCCGGTGTCATGCACCGCCGGCTCCGGGAAGGTCCCCCGCTGGTAGCAGGCGTCCAGCGTCGCGCAGATGTCCTCGTAGCTGTTCGGGGAAATCGTCGTCCGCCGCTCCCCGGTCTCCGGGTCCACTGGCCACCGAATCCCGTACCCCAGGTTCAGCGACACCATCTCCACCGGATTCGGCGTCTCCAGCAAATACCGGGTCACCGCCTCCACCGGAACATCCTGCCCCCGCGCCGTCGTATGGTTCAGCACCAGGTCGCACTGCGCCCGGATCAACCCGTCCGCCCGTGCGTACCACTCCGGGTCATAGCTGACCCTGCCGTCGGAATGCCGCGCGTGGAAATGGACTATCGAGGCCCCCGCTTCGTAGCACCGCACCGCCTCCTGTGCCACCTCTTCCGGCGTCCACGGCACGTTGGGATTCAGATCACGCGGCCTTCCTCCGTTCAAACAACCCTTGATGATTATCTTGTCCATGCCCGCTCCTTCCCTCGGCTTCCACACCGTCCGGCCTTGACCCGCCGCCTTCAATTTCAGGGGGGATATGGTATTATAAGCGCCGAACCATTAACGCAATTTCCCTTATCATTTCGGTGGAGGAATACATGCTGGACTACAAGCCGAACATAGTCCTGTCCAATGAAGAATTCAATGTCGTTGGCACCCGTCCCGTCCGTCCCGACGGTGCTGACAAGGTTACCGGCAAGGCCCGCTACTCGGCCGACATCAACCTGCCGGGCATGCTCTACGGGAAGATTCTCCGCAGTCCCCACGCCCACGCCCGCATCAAGAAGCTGGACACCAGCCGCGCCGAGGCCCACCCCGGGGTACGCGCCGTCATTACCGGCGCAGACCTTCTCCAGCCGGCCGGACGCGCCTCCGACCTCACCGAAGGTGCCATGGTCAACTACAAGTTCCTCAGCAACAACGTCCTCGCCCAGGAAAAGGCCCTCTACAAGGGACACGCCATCGCCGCCGTCGCTGCCGCCAGCGCCCACGTCGCCGAGGAAGCCTTGGCCCTGATTGACGTCGAATACGAGGTCCTTCCCCCGGTCCTCGACGCCCCCGAAGCCATGAAGGAAGATGCCCCGCTGGTTCACGAGCGCCTGGCCGCTATGAACACCGCCAACATCCGAGCCGGCGGCGTTCTTGATGACGACGACACTTCTCGCGGCACCAACATCGCCAACCACTTCGAGTTCCGCCTCGGGGATACCGAGGCCGGATTCAAGGAAGCCGACATCATCGTCGAAAAGGAGACCTCCACCGTCGCCGTCCACCAGGGCTACATCGAGCCCCACAGCGGCACCGCCATGTGGCACGAGGACGGTACCCTCACCGTCTGGTCCTCCAGCCAGGGACACTTCACCGTCCGCGACTACACCGCCCGCCTCATGGGTGTCCCCGTCTCCAGCGTCAAGGCCATCCCAATGGAGATCGGTGGCGGCTTCGGCGCCAAGCTCACCATGTACTCCGAACCCGTCGCCGCTGGACTCGCCCGCAAGGCCGGTGCTCCGGTGAAGGTCACCATGAACCGCACCGAGGTCTTCGAGGCCACCGGCCCCACCTCCGGCACCCAGATCAAGGTCAAGCTTGGCGCTACCAAGGACGGGCGGTTCACCGCCGCTGAGGCCCAGCTTGTCTTCGAGGCCGGCGCCTTCCCCGGCTCTCCCGTCCCCGGCGGAGCCCAGTGCATGATGGGCGCCTACGACATCCCCAACGCCTACATCGAGGGTTACGACATCGTCGTCAACCGCCCCAAGACCGCCGCCTACCGCGCCCCCGGCTCTCCCGCCGCCGCCTTCTGCATCGAGACCGCCATCGACGAGCTAGCCGAGAAGCTCGGCATGGACCCCATTGACATCCGCCTCCTCAACAGCTCCAAGGAAGGCGTCCGTCGCGCCACCGGCCCTCTCATGCCCAGGGTTGGATTCATCGAGGTCCTCGAGGCCGCCAAGGCCCACCCCCATTACACCGCCCCCAAGGACGGCAAGTTCCGTGGCCGCGGCATCGCCAGCGGCTTCTGGGGCAACAACACGGGACCTTCCGCTGCGGTAGCCACCGTCACCCCGGACGGGATAGTCAACCTCGCCGAGGGGTCCCCCGACATCGGCGGCACCCGCGCATCGGTATCCCAGCAGTTGGCCGAGGTCCTTGGGATACCCATTGAGGACGTCCATCCTCAGATAGCGGATACCGATTCTATCGGATTCACCTCCAACACCGGCGGCAGCGGCGTCACCTTCAAGACAGGCATCGCCGCCTACACCGCCGCTCACGACATCCGCCAACAGATGATAGATCGGGCCGCCAAGATCTGGGATGTGGATGCCGCCGATGTGACCTATGAAGACGGCGTCGTCCAGCACGTCTCCGACCCCGAGCTCAAGCTGACCTTCAAGCAGCTTGCCGCCCGCCAGGTTCCCACCGGCGGTCCCATCGTCGGCGCGGCCGGAGTCAACCCGCCCGGTGCCGGTCCCGCCCTTGCCACCCACATCGTCGATGTGGAAGTGGACGTGGATACCGGAAAGGTCGAGGTCGTCCGCTACACCGCCCTCCAGGACGCTGGCAAGGCCATCCACCCCAGCTACGTAGAGGGACAGATTCAGGGCGGCGTCGTCCAGGGCATCGGCTGGGCCCTCAACGAGGAGTACTACGTCAACGACAACGGGCACATGCTCAACTCCAGCTTCCTCGACTATCGGATGCCCGTCAGTCTCGACCTCCCCATGATCGACACCGTTGTCGTCGAAGTAGCCAACCCCAACCACCCCTACGGAGTGCGCGGTGTCGGCGAAGTCTGCATCGTACCCCCCATGGCCGCCATCTCCAACGCCATCTACGACGCCATCGGCGTGCGCCTCAACAGCCTCCCGATGAACCCCGGCGCGGTGTTGGAAGCCCTCTGGGAAAAGGAAAACGCTGGTTAGCCGGGAGCACCTATGGCTGAGGTCTGGATACCCCCCCAGATGCAGGACGTCACCGGCGGCCAGGAACGAGTCCAGGTCGACGGAAGGACCGTGCGCCAGTTGGTCAACAACCTTGACCAGCAGTTCCCCGGCCTCAAGTCCATGCTCTACGACGAAGAAGAGGACGACATAATGGCTGGACTCGCCGTCATCGTCGATGGCGAAGCCAGCCAGCTCGGCCTCCTCGAGCGTGTCTCCGAGACCAGCGAAGTCCACTTCCTCCCCGCCATCGGCGGCGGCTAGGGATACCCAACCCTGGATAACGCTCTTGCGGGGCGCGGCTGGTTCGCGCCCCGCTTGGTGTTTTTGGTGGTTGGCCGGAACGGTAATGAGCTGTGAGTTGGATTGGCAGTGAGGCTCTGGTTGTCCTGACGTTCTTATTGCCGGGGTTTGTCTCAGCCGCAGTCTTCCACTCGTTGACTCCCCACTTGCGGCCCACCGGCGTGGAGCGTCTCATCCAGGCCCTCATGTTCACCGCGGTCGTTCAGGGACTCCTTACCGGCGCTTTGTTGATTGGGGGCGTTTTCTCTCAGGTCGCTTTCTCCAGCATCGGTGATTGGTCGCCTGCCACAGGGAGATTTCTCCCGGATATCTTCCTGTCGCTTCCCTTGGCTGTTGCTGTCTCTGTCTTGGCCGCCTATTTTGTTAACCATGACACACTGCACAAGCTGCTGCGTCGCATCGGGCTTACTCGGGAAACCTCCTATCCTTCGGATTGGTATCTGGTCTTCTCTGAAATTCACCCGCAGTACGTAATACTCCATTTGACCGGGCAGCGTCGCCTTTACGGGTTCCCGGAGCACTGGCCCAATCTTTCTACTGAAGGTCACTTCCATATCTCTGAAGCGGAATGGCTGGTTGATGACCCGAATGAAGGAAATGTCCCTGCCAACGTTATGCTCATTCCTGCCTCCGAAGTTGAAATGGTACAATTCACAGGCATTGGACCATCTGAAGCGCAAAGTGGATTAGGACATGGCTGAACGTAGGATCCCGGTTCCCCCTCGCCCTGATGCTCCCGACTGGGAACGCTACGGCACATGGATAAAACCGCCTAACGCCCAAAAGCCCCCTCCCCCTCCTCCCCCACCTCCCAAAAAGTAGAGGGAAGTGAGATTTTACTCCCCAAAGCCACTCCCAACTCCCCTCCCAGCCCTCAGGCCGCCCGCGAAATCCGCCGCAACTCCCTCCTGCGCCAGTCCCGCACCTGCTACACCCACTTGGCCGGCGTCGCCGGAGTAACCCTCACCGACGCCCTCATGTCCCGGGGTTGGATCGAAGAAGCCGGCATTGCCCGCGGTCGCGTCGACTACCGCCTCACCCCGTCGGGAGAAAAGGCCCTTCTGGTTCGCGGCGTTGTTCTCCCCGTCCCATCCCGTACCCGCCGCTACGCCTACGGCTGCGTCGACTGGACTGAGCGCCGCTGCCACCTCGCTGGAGCCCTTGGCGCTGCCATACTGGAATGCCTTTTCGCCGATGGAGTCGTCGCCCGCCTCCCCGGATCCGATGCGACAACCCCTTCCAACCGCAACCGTCTCCGTGCCCTCAAGCTCCACCATCCGCTGGAAACTTGGTTGGACCTGCCCGCCTGGCTTTCTGCGCCCCGCCGCTTCCCCATCGGTTGAATGAATTTTCCCCCCTCGGTTACAATACCCCGGCCTTGAACAACCAGAACACCAACCTGCACCCCCGGGGCGTCGTCCCCCAGGCATCCTGGCTGCGCACCCGCCAACTCCAGGATAAACTGATGCATCTCATCGGTAGTTGCGGATACACCTTCCTCGACCTGCCCATACTGGAGTCCACCGACCTTCTTCTGCGTAAGTCCGGCGGAGACCTTGCCTCCCAGATTTACAGCTTCCTTGATCCCGCCGGCGCTTCCGTCAGCCTCCGTCCCGAGTTTACCTCCTCCCTAATGCAGCATTTCCTGGACCAGCCGGAACCCCGGGAAATACCCGCCCGTTGGCAGTACGCCGGCCCCGTCTTCCGTTTCGGCGGCCCCGGGGCTGACACCGACCCCCAGTTTACCCAGATCGGAGCCGAACTCATCGGTGCCTCCGGCGTACTCGCCGACGCCGAACTCGTGACCTTGGCTTCCGACCTGCTCCTGTCCCTCGGCATCCATGACTACGTCGTCTCTCTCGCCGACCTCCAGGTCCTCAGCAGCCTCCTCGAAGTCGTCCGGATTTCCGACCGCGCCCGTTCCTTCGTCGCCGCCAACATCCCCGCCATGCGCTCCGGCGAGGAATCCGTCGAGTCCTTGCTGGACCGCGCCATCACCCTGCATCTCGTCGGCCAGGGTGCCGCCGACCGCAACCTCGCCCCCGCCATCGCCGGATTGGACGACGACCAGGCCCGCTCCGTCCTTCACGGCTTCCTCGGCTGGAGTGGTTCCGACCTCCTCCAGTTGGGCCAGCGCGCCCCCGATGAGGTCGTGGAGCGGCTCCTTCGCAAGCTCCGCGGCAGCGACGACCCCGCTGAGCTGGAGAAAGCCCTCCACCTCGCCCACGCTCTCGCCAACGTCCGCGGCGAGCCCGCTTCCGCCGTGGCCCAGGCCCGCCGGACCCTCTCCGCTGCCGGTGCCGACCCGGCCCCCTTGGACCGGCTTGAAGAGCTTGTCCGTCTTTTAACCGGCCAACCCGCCCTTCGGGATTCCATCCAGCTCGACTTCGGACTCATGCGCGGCATCGCCTACTACAACGGCATCGTCTTCGAGGTCGGACACCCCGCATCATCCGGTTCTCTCGGTGGTGGCGGGCGCTACGACTCCCTCGCCCTCGCCTTCGGCAACCCCGACCCTGTCCCGGCCCTCGGATTCGCCTGCAACCTCAACGCACTGCTGGAACTTGTGGACGACTCCTCCCCCGGTCTCGACCCTGGCTCCCCCTTCCTGGAATGGCCCGAGTCCGTCCTCATCGTTCCCAGCGGTCCCGAGGCTCGTCTTCCCGCCCTCGTCGCCGCCCAGGAATGGCGGCGGAAGGGCTCCCAGGCCCGCTTGGCCGTTCTGGAGACTCTCGCTGAAGCCGACATGACCGGAGAGGCCCGTCAGGGCGTTGACTCCGTTGTCACCGTCTCCCCCGGCGGCTCTCAGACCCTCCGGCAGTGACTCAACTCCTCCATTCCGCCTCACCCTTTCCCTTGCCCTCTCGCCGGTGACGGGGTAGGATTAGCTAGGCAATTTCCTGCCTGTTTCGCCCGCTGCAATGTACGAAAACAACGACAGCCACGACACCCTCCACCTCGTCTTGCCCAGTGATGGCGAGCTCTACGACTCGACCCTCGATTTCCTCAAGGACTGCGGCCTCGGAGTCCGCCGTCCCAGCGCCCGCCGCTATACCGCCTACGTCCCCGCCCTTCCTGGAATCGAGGTCCTTTTCCAGCGCACCGCCGACATAACCCGCAAGGTCGAGGAAGGCAGCGCCGAAATCGGCATCACCGGCCTGGACCGGTTGCTGGAGTACCGTAGCGACGAACACGCCGTCGTCCCCCTCGTTGAAGACCTGGGATACGGCCGCTGTGAGTTCGTCCTCGCCGTCCCCGATGCCTGGCTGGACGTGACTTCCGTTGATGACTTGGCGGACTTGGCCTTGGAATTCCACGAAAAGGGTTCCCGCCTCCGTATCGCCTCCAAGTATCCCCGACTCCTCCGCCGGTACCTCTTCGACCGCGGCATCAACTACTTCACCATCGTTGCCGCCAGCGGAGCCTTGGAAGCCGCCCCCACCGCCGGCTACGCTGACCTCATTGCCGACATCACCGCCACTGGCGCCACCCTTCGCGAAAACCGTCTCAAGACCCTGGAGGGAGGCACCGTCCTCAGCTCCCAGTCTTGCGTCATCGGAAACCCCGCCCAGTTGGCCCTTTCGCCGGTTCGTTCCCGCCTCGCTCGCCACCTGATCGAGTTGATCGAAGCCCACATGCAGGCCGAGCCCTTCTACCGCCTCACCGCCAACGTCGTCGGGCCATCGCCCGAGGCTGTCAGCGCCATCATCCTGGCCCGCCCCGAGGTTTCCGGATTGCGTGGCCCCACCGTCGCCCGCGTCTACAACGTCGCGGAGGAGGACTGGTACAGCGTCAGCCTCCTGGTCCGCAAGGGCCAGTTGATGGAAGCCGTCGACCACCTTCGCGACTGCGGCGGCGTGGACATTGCCGCCTCCCCGGTCAGCTACCTCTTCCGTGGCGAGTCCGATGCCTACCGGAATCTGATCCACCTCAACGGTGCGGCAGCCCCCGTGGAACGCTGACATGCCCAACCTTCCCATGCACATCTTCCTCGCTTGCGAGGTCGCCCGCGAGCTCGATTGGGGGTTCGTAAACGATCACCTCGGCAGTTGCTTCCTTGGCTCCACCGCCCCCGATGTCCGCGCCATGACCAAGTGGGAACGGGAGCGCACCCATTTCACCCCCCTGACCATCCGCGAGTCCGGATCCGGCACACGCCGCATGTTCGAGTTGAACCCCCAACTCGCCGAGAATGGCAGCCAGTCTCCGCAGACCCGGTCCTTCCTCGTGGGCTACGTCAGCCACCTCACCGCCGACGAAGTCTGGATTACCTCCATGTTCCACCCCCACTTCGGCGTCGAGAGCCGCGTCACCGATACTCAGCTCGAAGCCCACATCCTGGACCGAGCCCTTCAGCTCGACATGGACCGCGCGGTTCTCTTGGATAATGATGGCTTGACCATCCCCGCCGCCGAGTTGCCCGGCTCCGGTACTGCGGTCGACGTAGGCTTCATCGACCCCGAGGTTCTTCAGGAATGGCAGGAGTGGGTCGCCCGCTTCCTTACCTGGGACTTCAGTTGGGACCGCCTCAAGCGCGCCCTCAACCGCATGTACCGCGACAATGGCGAAGTCCAGGAAGCCGTCGATCACTTCCTCTCCGCCATGCCCGACAGCCTCGAGCGGGCCTACGAGAAGGTCCCCGATTGGGATGTCCAGGCCTACCAGGCCCGGGTCATCGGCGAGACCATCCAGCAAGCCAAGGAGTACCTGAGTGCAGCTTAACCTGGTTCACGGACTGATCGAGGCCGAGGAAGCCCTCACCCGTGTCGATCCCTTGGACCTCAGCGCATTGCCACCTGCCGTGGTCGCTAAGACCCGTGAGGTGTTCGGTGACGGCGTCACCCCGGAACAGTCCGTCGTCCGCATTATCGAGGACGTCCGTCGGGACGGCGACGCCGCCGTCCGCCACTACGCCCGCGCTTTGGACGGGATTGAACTCGCCAGCCTACGCATCGAACGGGATGAAATCTCCCAAGCCCGCTCCCGCCTTTCCAGCGAACTCGTCGAGGCTTTGGAACTCGCCGCCCAGCGCGTCACCGAATTCCATCAGGCCACCCTTCCCCGCCATTGGGTTGACCTGGAACAGGGATTGGGAGAGCTTGTCCGACCCATCGAGCGTGTCGGTCTCTACGCTCCCGGCGGAACCGCCGCTTACCCCTCCACCGTCCTGATGACCGCCATCCCCGCCCGTGTCGCTGGCGTCAGCGAAATCGCTCTCACTACTCCCCGCCGTGAGGGGCAACCCCTTAACCCCGCCGTCATGGCCGCCGCCGAAATCGCCGGCGTAGACGCCTTCTACCAGGTCGGCGGAGTCCCCGCCATCGCCGCCTTCGCCTACGGCACCGAGTCCATCCCCAGGGTGGACAAGATCTGCGGCCCCGGCAACATTTTCGTCGCCTACGCCAAGAAGCTGGTCCAGGGCCGGGTCGACATCGACGGCGTATTCGGCCCCACCGAGACCGTGGTCGTCGCCGATGAGACCGCCCATCCCGCCTTCTGCGCCGCCGACCTCATCGCCCAGGCCGAGCACGACCCCCTTGCCACTGCCATCCTCGTCACCAACTCCCCTGACCTCGTCCGCCGCGTCGAGGAAGAGTTGGACAATCTCCTCGCCAGCTCCTCCCGCGGTCAGATGGCCCGCGAGGCCCTTGACCGCCAGGGGAAGGTCGTCCTGGTCGACACCGTTGATGAAGCCGTCCAGCTCGCCAACGCCATCGCCCCCGAACACCTTTGCCTCATGGTCGACGACCCCTGGGCCTGGGCTGGCAAGGTCAACCATGCCGGCGGCCTCTTCCTCGGCGAATTCTCCCCCGAAGTCATGGGAGACTACATCGCCGGACCCAGCCACGTCATGCCCACCGGCGGCACCGCCCGCTTCGGCTCCGCCCTCGGCGTCCACCAGTTCCTCCGCACCATGCCCGTCGTCGGCCTCAGCCGTGAAAGCTTCTCTAAGCTTGGCTCCGCCGCTGTTGCCATCGCCCAGGCCGAGGGCCTCCCCGGCCACTCCGGCGCCATCGAGGTCAGATTGGACTACCTGAAGGCTTCCTCATGAATAGCGTTCAAGACTTGATTGTCCCCCACCTCCGCGCCCTCAACACCTACCAGGGCGTCGACCCTATGGAGGTCCTCGCCGAGCAGGCTGGGATCGCCCCCGAGGATGTCATTCGCCTCAACGGCAACGAAAACCCCTATGGCCCTTCCCCCGGGGTCGTCGAAGCCTTGGGGAAGTTCCAGCACTACAACCACTACCCCGACCCCGGCCAGCGCCGCCTCCGCGAGGCTCTGTCGGACTACCTCGAAGTGGATCCCGGCCGCATCGTCTGCGGCAACGGCAGCGACGAGTTAATAGACATGCTCCTCCGAATGTTCGTCGGGCCGGGTGACAACGTCCTCTTGCCCACCCCCACCTTCGGAATGTACGCTTTCAACACCGAGGTCGTCGGAGGCGATCCCGTCTCCGTCCCCCGCGACCACAACTTTGAAATCGACCTCGAAGCCGTCCGCATCGCTGTAACCTCCAGCACCAAGGCCATCTTCCTGGCCTCTCCCAACAACCCCAGCGGCAACATCGCCACCCAGGCCCAGGTGCGAGGGCTGCTCGAAACCGGAGTCTTGGTCGTTGTCGACGAGGCCTACTACGAGTTTTGCGGCGAATCCATCCTCCCCCTGGTGGAGGAATACCCCAACCTCGTCGTCCTCCGCACCTTCAGCAAATGGGCTGGACTGGCTGGCTTGCGGCTTGGGCTCGGCGTCATGGACCCCGCCGTCAGCCAGACCATGATGAGCATGAAGCCCCCCTACAACGTCACCCTCCCCGCCGAGGTCGCCCTCCTTGCTTCCCTGGAAGACCGCCCCGCCCTCATGTCCCGCGTCCATGCCATCGTCCAGGAACGGGACCGGATGATGTCCCTTCTCCAGCAGATTCCTGGGGTTGAGCCCTGGCCGTCACGGGCCAACTTCATCCTCTGTGGGCTCCCCGAGGGCCGCGGCAAGGAGATATTCGAGGGGCTCTGCCGCCGCGGAATCTTCCTCCGCTACTTCGGCAACGCCCGTCTCCAGGACTACATCCGCATCAGCGTCGGCCTCCCTGCCGAAACCGACGCCGTCATCGCCGCCTTGACCGACCTCGTGGGAGCGTAACCCATGCAGGACAATCCCTCTTCCCTCGCCCTCAACGGGGACCAACCCCGCCGCGCCGAGCTTCAGCGCACCACCGGAGAGACCCAGATTTCCCTGTCCGTCGACCTCGATGGCCAGGGCGTCTATCAGGTCGACACCGGCAACGGCTTCCTCGACCACATGGTCAGCCAGATTGCACGCCATGGCCTGTTTGACATAACCCTCCATGCCCAGGGCGACGTCCACGTCGGCTGGCACCACCTCGTCGAGGACACCGCCATCATGCTTGGCCGCGCCTTCCGCGAGGCCCTCGGTGAACCCCGGGGCATCCGACGCATGGGCCATGCCATCGTCCCTTTGGACGAGACCCTCGTCATGGTCGCCCTCGACTTCAGCGGGCGGGGGTACGCTGTCGTTGACACCACCCTCAACGAAACCATGGTAGAGACCCTGTCCGGCGACCTCATTCAGCACTTCCTCGAGGCCTTCGCCATCGAGGCCCGCCTCAACCTTCACGCCCGGGTGATGACCGGCGCCAGCCCTCACCACAAGGCCGAGGCCCTCTGCAAGGCCCTCGCCCGCGCCCTCCGCGACGCCGTCGAGCCCGACCCCCGCGCCCCTGGGATGGTCCCCTCCACCAAGGACACCCTGGACGCCTGACCCTTCCCCCAACGTAATCTTCCGCCCACGAAAAACCGCTCCGGCGTCGCGACGCCGGAGCGGTTTCAAAAGACCCCGTAACCGTCGAACCCTACTGAGCGTTCGACAACGGCCGTCCCCGCCGGGCAATAAACTCCGGGAAAGCCTCTTCCGCCCGCGCGCCCTTGGATACGTTGGTCGTGTAGTCCTTCTCGGCGGCCCACTGCTCTTCCAGGTCCATCGTCATCTGCTTCAGCAGCAGCCGCTTCACCCCGATCACCGAGTCCCGCCGGTTCTTGGCGATGGTGGTCGCGATTTCCATCGTCTTTTCCCTCAACTGCTCGCTCGGCACCAGGTGGTTCAGCAACCCTATTCGATACGCCTCTTCCGCTTCCACCACCCGCGCCGTGAACAGTAGTTCCTTGGCCATCGGCCAACCGACTTGGTTCGGCAGCGTCCAGGTGCTGTTGATTCTCCCGTAGGCCACCGCCAGGAACCGGAAGCTGGAGTTCTCGCAGCCAATGCGGAAGTCCAGGGAAGAGGAAAGCACCGCGCCGCCGCCGTAGGCCAGCCCGTTGATCATCCCGATAATCGGCTTGTCGCAGGCCGCCAGTTCATAGCTCCCTCGCGACCGCCCCTTGTTCCGTTCTTCCAGTTCTTCCGGGGTGTACTTGGCGTCGTTCTCCCGCTGCTCGTGGATGTCCCCGCCCGCCGAGAATGCCCGGTTCCCCGAGCCCGTCAGCACTATGCAGCCCACGTCGTCATTCTCGTTCAGATCCCGGACCGCCTGGTGCAGCTCGGTGGATAGCTGATTGTTCATCGCATTGAGCTTTTCCGGTCGGTTCAGGGTGATGATCCCCACACCCTCTTCAATCTCCACGGTAATGAACTCTGGATTCATGGTCCTCTCCTCGGCGTCAGAGTAAGGGACTTGGCCCAGTCCCTTCCGGGCCCGTAACGGGTCCAACATAGCTCGGCCCATTGTATGTTGTCCCCCCAACACCGTCAAACCAACCTTTCCTCATCCCAGGGCCAACGCATTCTAAATTTAGGGTACTGATAGAATCGTGGTGTAAAGCGAGGCAGAGGTACAGGTTGTGAGGTGTGGTGATGAGGAGCGGCGTCGAGGGAACCAGCT
>DAOUIZ010000049.1:0-5181 GCA_034423195.1 Dehalococcoidia bacterium
AGAATGGGGAGAATGCTGGCCCCGATCTGCTGACCGGCCCAGGTTCCCAGCCCGATTCCGCAGGCGACCACCAGGAAAAGACTGAACCACACCACGCCGTTGACCTGGGGACGAGATGATCCGACGGTTCTCAGCAGGGCAAACTCCGTCTGCCGTTCCCTGGTGCCGGCCTCTATGGAAAGTACCGGTAGATTTCGCCACGGGGCAGAAACCGGCGGAGGACGGCTGTCTTGCCGTCCATCGTGATGCCCAGGCGATAGTCGCCTGTTCTAATGCGGTAGTGCTGCCCTTCGGCCTGGAGTCGCCTAACCCCGCTGACCTCCGTGATGTCGGCGGCTTCGATCAGTTCCTGGATCGTCCGGTCCAACCTGCGCCGGATCTGACTGGAGCCGAGCCGCCTCACATCCCGGCTAAACTGGCGGCTGGGTTCAACCGTCATCGGGTGTCCGCAGAATTTCCAGCACCTCCTCCAGACTCACGCGGTCATTGATGTCGCCCTCTTCCATAGCCCGGAGCAAAGCTTGGTCCTCTTCCTCTTCGGACCGGGTTCCGTCCCAAAAGAAATCGGTCACGACCGCAGTTTCCTCGTTGGTCAGTCCGTACAGATCGTACACCAGCCAGTCGATTTCCTCCTCCAACTCGCTGGTGTCGGTAGACGGGTCTGCGGCCTTCGCGGCCAGGATGCGGTCAACCAGGCGGGCCAGCGGGCGCTGCTTGGCTGCGCTGAGCTTGCGGACGGGAATGTGCTGGCCGCGGGACAGGCACCAACGGGCTAGTGCGGAGCTTTGAATGGCGTTGACATATTTGGACTGTGGTGACTCGTCCTCGCGGGGCGCGGCCTGTTCCCAACTACGCACCTTTTCGAGGATGACTTGTTCCGCCAACATAGCTCCCTGCTCCGCTTGCGTATCCGGCTGGCGCTGACTTGCCATGTCGCCATTCTAGCACGGCCCCGCCAGCCGCCTCGTGAACTGTGCGCCGATGCAGTAATGGAGAGTGGTTGATGCTTGCAGAATTAAGTGACTATCTCAGAGCCGGTGAGCGTATCGGGGATCCCCGCGTCCCCCTCCCGTCACCCCGCCGTATGTCGGGGGCGGGAATCCAGACCCCCGTAACTCTCCCCTCAACAAACGTCAGCGGGCGGCGAACAGCTCCCGGATAGCCGCCAAAACTTCGTTCAGCTTGGCTGTCGTGACATGGGCGACGGGTCGGCTCAACAAGTGCGTCTCCAGGGTACGCAGCTGCCGCGGACGCACCCAACTGTCCTGGTGCAACCGCCCCGACTCAATATCCTGCTGCGTAACCCCCACGTCTCCGGGCCGACCGGGGCGGCTGGTCAGTTCGCAGACAATCCAGTCCCCCCATCCCTGGCAACCCCACGTCGGCGACCACCAGGACCGGGCGTCTCTTGGAACCGCTCAAGTCAGTGAAATCGAAGGCAGTCAGGACAATGTCCCCGACCACTCCCCATCCTCATCCCGGCTGGCCATGTCAGCGAGATTCATCATGGACCATTCATGCTTGTCCCGGTCCCTGTAGACCACCAGCTCCCCATCCTCCCAGTACGCCATCCCGTCCACCACCTCCATCGTCTCCACGCTCACCCTGCACACCCGCCCCAGCAGGTCGATCACCCGCTCCTTGTGGTCGGAAAACCGGTAGGTGTTGAACCGCTCCCGGATGGTCGGGTCCCGGGGCTTCCGCTCCTTGTACTGGTCCAGCACCCACTCCAGGGCCGACCGACTCCCCAGCCGGTACTCCCACGCCTGCGCCGGCACCCCCGCCAGCGTCGTCCGCTCATCCAGCGTTATCGTCCCCCCCTCCTTGTCCGCCCGCAGGATGGCCCGCTTCGGCTCCACCCCCTCCCGTTCCACCCGCTCCAATGGATACGGCTCCACCGACTCGAACCCGATGTGCAGGTCCAGCAGCCGCTGCCCCATCTCCGCCCAGTGGCGGAAGTCCCGGTAGAACGGCAGGCGTGGAAACTCCCGCAGCAGGTCCACCGCGTACTCCTGCCGGTACACCGGATCGTGCAGCACGGCGTAGGTGTACGCGAAAATCTCCTCCGCCGTGATGGACTCGTCGCCGTAGTGCTCCCGCACCCGCCGCAGCCCCCACTCCGTGATGTTGCTCACCCGCTCCCCATACCTGGTGTAGCGGTAGAGGGGGAGACATTGGGTTTTTTCCAGCAAATCGAAGTTTGGCAGCTTGTCGGTAGCCAACGCTTGAAAAGGTTTTGAGGAAGACAGGCCAGAGAGCGTGATAATCACGTTGGGTTCTCGCAGGGCGTTCCCGAACATTTCGAAGTGGTTGCTGGTAAGCCGGTCGCTCATTATCGCTTCGGAGTAGTAATACTTTGCTACGAAAGGGCGATATACACATTGGACGTGGTTGGCCTCGTTATAAGCGACTCGCCTTTTGTCCAAAAATTTATTGCGTAACCCTTCGCTCCATTTTAGGGTCGTGGGAAACGACATGTCGTTGCAGCTGAGCAGTTCGTTGTAGGTTTCTACGAAAAAACCCACTTTGTTCCGAAGACTATGCAAGCTAAAGTCATGAACCCATTCGTCTCTTGCAGTGTTTACCCCCGGAGCACTGAGTTTAAACACTGCTCGTTCATGGTTAACGCTCTTGGTCAGCTTCGTCAGTCGGTCAGCAATAGGTATTAGCAGCTCGAAATTGCTATTGGACTGATTCAACCAGTTGCCCGCAACATCTGGTCTGATTTCGTTAAATGCCAGTCCTGCCAATGATGCGTTTTTGACGTAGTTCACTTTGTCCCGCGATCGGGCGTAGTCGCCAATGGTGTGGTGGAAGATTCTGAAACCATTCGAACCTTCACGGCGGACCAGGAAGTACACAGCCACTCCCACCCGAATTTTGTCGTCGAAAATATTGCCAGCTTCTCGCTTCCTTCGCTCTCCGCTAGTACGAGCATTTCCCTTGAGGTCTACCACCCACAGTTCGTTGAATTCTTGAGCGACCACCTTCCGAAAGCCGTCGTCCTGCCGAGCGTCGAGAAATGCGCTGTTGCTTACAAACCCGATGATCCCGTCGTCCGCCAGCCGGTCCGACGCCCACCGGATGAACCGCTTGTACATGTCGTACTGCTTGGTCTTCTGCGCCGTGCTGCTGGCGATGTACGTGTCCCGGATGCGCCCGTCTATCGCGTCATACACACGGTTCTTGTTGTTGTCGTTCTCGTTCTGCTGGTTGGCGTTGTACGGCGGGTTGCCGATGATTACGCTGATGGGCTTCTCGTTCTGCTCCTGGATTCTGATCCAGTTCTCCTCCGACAGTCCTCCCAGGTTGAACGCCCCCGTTCGCTCCACCGCTCCCCCCGTCGCCCCCTGCTCCTGCCAGTCCAGGTTGTCCAGCGTGTCCACGAAGCACAGGTTGGGAAACTCCACGTACCGCCCCGTCCGCTGCCGGTAGGTGTACGCGATGTTCAGGTTGGCGATGTAGTAGGGCAGGATCGCCACTTCGTTGGCGTGGATCTCGTTCCGGTACTTGCGCTCCAGCCGCTCCAGTGGCAGGTGGTTGATCAGGTTGGTCACGAAGGTCCCCGTCCCCGTCGCCGGGTCCAGTATCTGCACGTTCTCGTCCGCCAGGGTCTTCCCGAAGTGCCTCTCCAGCAGGTAGTCCGCCCCCCGGATGATGAAGTCCACCACCTCGTTGGGCGTGTACACCACCCCCAGCCGGTCCGCCGCCGCCGGGTTGTAGGCCGTGTAGAAGTCCTCGTAGATGGCCTTGAGGAACTGCTGCTTCTCGGCGTAGTCCGCTATCTCGTCCGCCGCCCGCCCGATGACCCCGTAGTAGGCCCGCAGCCGCTCGATGGCCTCCCGCCGCACGTCCCCGGTGAAGAAGGTGCGCTCCAGCCCGTCCAGTTGGCGCGCCACGTTGTTCTCCCGGTGGAACTGGTCCTCGGCGAACACCCGCAGGAAGATATCCTTGGTCAGGATGTGCTGCAGCAGCATCTCCCGCACGTCCGCCGGGGAGACCGCCGGCCCTATCGTCTTCCGGCACAGCTCCAGGAACGCCGCCGCCGCTTCCTGGTATTCCGGGTTCTCCGTCTCCGCCTCGGCCACCGTGGCCCGCAGATTCTCCAGCACCGCCGGCAGGTCCGCCTTGAACTGTCCCTGGGCCTGCCGGAACTCTTGGATCTCCGGCAGCTCGTAGTCGAGAAACACCCGGATCAGCCGGTGCAGCTCCCCGTCCCGGGACATGTCCACCCGCATCGCCTCGCCGCCGTTCTGCACCAGCACCGCCGTCTGCGAGTCCTCGAAGATGATGTTGTCCTTGGGGTACCCCCGGTTGAACTTGGCCTGTATCTCGGCGTCCAGGTCGTCGTGGCTGTCCTTCGCCTCCCAGTACCCCCGCGCCATCCGCAGCGAGTCCTTGACGGTGCCGTCGGGCTTGTTGCTCAGGGATGTCTTCAACTCGGGTACCAGGACCAGCTTCTCCCGGTGATCGCGGCAGTAGGAGTCCAGGCAGTTCTGGAAGGCAGGCCGGATGTTCTCCTCATTGTCGGAGCCGCCGAACTCGATCAGCTCCTTGAGACGGACGCGGTACTGGTCGATGTGCGGGTAGGAAGGCATAAAGGGATTATACTCCAGTCGTTCCTGCGGAGGCAGGAACCCATCAGCCCTCCAACAACCGCCGTACCCGGCGCAGAAACCCCTCCCTCCCCAAAATCGGCCCGTCATCCCGTTACTCCCCGTCGTTCCTGCAGCGGAGCCGCCCAGCGCTCTTAGACAAGCCTGTCCCCCCGTAGGCGTCTGCGGGAATCCAGACCCCCCGTTCCCGTTTCGCGGGTTTAGGCCTCCGGCAAGGACGTTTTCAGATACTCTCCAGGCCGCCCCGGGACCCAAACCTTACACCCCCCTACTTCCCCGCCTCTCCGGCACGGAGCACCTGGTGGACTTCCATGCGGGCGGTCAACCACGCCAGCCACCCCACCGTTCCGGCAGTCACCATGGCCAGCAGCAGGTACGCCCCCGCCAAGGTGGCCCAGTTGGTCTCCAGGACCATGGGAGGCGTCACCCGGGCGCCCCCTTCTCCGATTTCGAGAATGGGGAGAATGCTGGCCCCGATCTGCTGACCGGCCCAGGTTCCCAGCCCGATTCCGCAGGCGACCACCAGGAAAAGACTGAACCACACCACGCCGTTGACCTGGGGACG
>DAOUIZ010000050.1:0-12706 GCA_034423195.1 Dehalococcoidia bacterium
CGGACCGGGCTGAGCTACGGCCACGTGGTCATGGTGTCCCGGGGACAGCGCCGCCTGAGTCCCGCCGCCCAGGCCCGCATGGAGGCGGTGCTGGAGGCTCCCGTGAAGGTGGAGTCCGCCCAGAGCTCCGGCGTGGACCCTTCCGTGCTGTGGGAGCGTATGGACGCTCACGATATAAGCCAGAACGAGACGGCCCGCCGGGCGGGCATCAGCTCCGGTATGTTATCCCTGATAATGAACGGCCAGCGCACCCCGTCGGGGGATGTGCTCAGGCGGCTGCACCAGGTGCTGTTCCGGCCAACGGCGGCGGAACTGGTGGCGCCGGTGGAGCTCAGGGTCATGGGCTGGAAGAAGGGCGGGCGCAACGGCGTGGTGATCCAGGGCGCCGGCGGCCCGGGGAGCAACGGCAAGCCCGGCGACGGGACCATCCGCACCGGCGGGCGGGTGCCTTGGGGCGCCGAGGTCCAGTTCGCCTACACCACAGGCTACGACAGCCGGGGACGGGTGTCGGTGAACCACATCGTGGACGAAAGGGGCTGTTCGGCGATGTTGATGCGGCCGGTAGCGGACGGCGCCTAGCGCAGCCATCTCCGGTCCAACAACCCGCTCCCTACCGGGGACGGGACCGACGGCAACGAACGGCAGGAGTGGCATACGAGGCTCGGCTCGGGACGCCATTCCGCTTGCGTACCCCGGGGGCAGCAATCGTTTGAGCGATTGCTGCCCCCGACGGCTCCCAGGCATGCAGCGCCTGTTGCGTTTCGGCCCCCGGTGCCGGGCCGTCCGTGGGCGCGTCCTTTCCGGTTGACCTGCGCCCCAGGGAAGTGGGTTCCTTCTATGTCGAGGGAAGCGAGTTCCGGGGGCGGCGGAGCGGCTGTCCGCTCCGATAGGTGGCGACTCGCCAGAGCCACTCCGCAGGTCCGAACAGGAAATGACTCAGCCATACCTGGGACCACCATACCTGCAGCACCCATACAGCGGCCACGAACACCAGGATGGCTCCCCGGTTCACCCAATCGACGCCGCCCAGCAGCACCGTCAAGACAAGGACGCCCAACACCGTCTGCGCCAGGTAGTTGGTCAAAGCCATCCTCCCCGCCGCTCGCAGGCCCCGCTTCAGCCAGTTGTCCGCGCGGTTGTTCCAGAGGATGATGAGACTCAGGTATCCCAGGGCGGAGGGGATCGTGCCGAGGGTGTTGGGAATCTGGCCGATGAACGCAATCTCTCGGGAATAGCCGTTCGCCGCGGTAATCGCGACGCCTGCGGCGGCAAGGGGCAGGCCGACGGCCAGCCCGGCCATTGCGGCCAGACGGTATGTCCTGTCGGGAAAGCCGCCGTTCATGAAGCCGATGCGATACAGACCGGCGCCCACGAGCATCAGCCCCAACGCGCGCAGGGCATATCCCAGCAGGAAGGGGGCCGCAGTTGCCTCCTGCTCCGAAATCGGACCCGAAGTCCAGAGTCCGGACAGCGATGCGCCGGTGGTGTCGGCGATGTGCTGTGCCAGCAGTGCGCAGGCAACGGACAGCGTGAACACCGTCACTCCCACGGAGATGAGCATCCAATTCGGGAGCTTCCTCAGGGCGATCAGAAAGACCGATGATACGGCGTAGACCATCAGCACGTCGCCATTCCACAACAGGAAGTGAAGGATGCCGATGGCCAACAGCAGCGTGTTTCGCCACAGGCTCAGCAGGACCGCGCGTCCATCTCCCCGGCTGACGCGGTCGATGAAGAGAATCATGCCCGCGCCGAACAGCAGCGAAAACAGCCCCATGAACTTCTGGTCGATGAATATCTCGCCGAAGACGCCCACCGCCCAGTCGACCTGCGTTTCCGAACCGCCCGCGCCCAGGTTGAAATAGGGTGCGGGACCGAGTTTGAAGTAAACGGCGTTCATCAGCAGGATGCCGAGCACGGCAACCCCGCGTATCAGGTCCAGGCTGGTTATCCGCCCGCTCTCGCCAACCGGGGCGCCGGCGGCGGCCTGGGTATCTACTGCTCCAGTTGGGTCCAAGTCGACCGCCCAGGGGTAACGGATTGTTCTGGTGATGATTGGCTAGCGGATTAACTTTGTCCGGAGTTCAACCTGAAAACCCATGGACCGGGGCCCCATACGTGGTGAACGCCGGAAGAGAGGGGCCGAAGCATGCCTTGACGAAGGGCCATGAGGAAGCCCGCGACAGCGTATCCAATGCAACCGGCAGACCTGCATCTTCCCTTGCGGCTTCCCGCAGCGGCTGGAACTATTCCAGGGGGAACCGGGCCTGCCCTGGGCGGACCTGAACCGCTGTGCGGGACCGCTCTCGGAACCGCGAGGCGGTGGAGGCAAGCACGCCCCCGCCCCCGCACGAGGCGCCTGGTACCCCGGCGCGACCTGGGCCTCGGCCAGTGGTTCAGCGAAGGAGGGGATGGGCAGTCAGCAAGTAGGCGGCCATTTGGAGGCAGATCCCCTAACCGAGGAGTCTCTGACCTACCGGGACAATCAGGTCAGGCCCGCTGTTGGCAGCCTTGTTGACGAGGGTGGAGACTTCGTAATAGTCCATGGGGGCGTCGGGGTAGGGTGACAACACGCCGGTCAAGGCTGCGGGGTCGGTGACGTCCGGGTCCAGCCAGAACTCCTCCAGCTCCGGGGGCGTGTAACTGTCCGCAAGAATCTGATATAATATGATTCTATCAGATAGAATCATATTATGTATGGACCTGACCTGATCCGCATCGGGGCTGCCGCCCGTCTACTGGGAGTAACACCCCAGACCCTTCGGAAGTGGGAGTCCACCGGCTACCTGGTGCCCCTGCGCAAGACTCCGGGAGGCACCAGGTACTATTCCCAGGCCCAACTGCTGGGCCTGAAGTCCGATGACGCTACCCTCACCGTCTGCTACGCCCGGGTTTCCAGCCATGACCAGAAGACGGACCTGGAACGGCAACAGGCCCTCCTGGAGAGCTATTGCGCCGCTCACGGCTGGCCATGCACGGTGATCCGGGACCTGGGCAGCGGGATGAACTACCGCAAGAAGGGACTGCACCAACTCTTGGAGATGGTCCTGAGGGGCCGGATGCAGCGGTTGGTACTGACCCACAAGGACCGGCTGCTGCGGTTTGGCGCGGAGTTGGTGTTCACCCTGTGCGAGCTCCAGGGAATCGAGGTGGTGGTGATCCACCAGGGGGAGCAGCCCAGTTTTGAGGAGGAGCTGGCCCAGGACGTGCTGGAGATCATCACCGTGTTTTCGGCCCGCCTCTACGGGAGCCGCAGCCGGAAGCACCGGGAACTCATGTCCACCCTCGCGGTGACGGTTCCCAACTCCGGTCCGACAGGGGAGCAATCATGAAGAAGGCGCATCGCGTAGCCCTGAAGCCAACGGCAGAGCAGGAAGCACTGTTCGGCCAACACGCTGGTTATGCCCGATTCGCCTACAACTGGGCGGTGGGGGAGTTCAGGGGCGGGCTTGACGTGGGCGAGTGGTTGCCCGAGCGTACCCTGCGCCCCCGGTGGAACCAGGTCAAAGGCATGATTGCTCCCTGGGGAGCTGGCCTGTCGCAGAACGCGGCCAAGTACGCCATCATCGATCTGGGCCAGGCCATCTCCAACTGGGGCGAATACCGCAGGAAGCGGAAGCTGGGGATTCCCGCTCAGCGGGTGGGATTCCCGAGATTCAAGCGGCGCAAGCATGAGCAGGGCTTCCGGGCTGATAACGGGCCCCACACGGTGAAGGTGATCGGGAAGGTCGTCATCCTGCCCAGGATTGGCCGGGTGGCCATGGTGGAGGAACTGCGGTTCAACGGTTCCATTCGCGAGGTGACCGTCAACCGCACCGCGGGGACCTGGTTCGCCTGTTTCTGCATTGAGGAGGGCCAGGAGCCGCCGCCGGTGAAGGACGCCCCTGTGATTGGCGTGGATGTGGGTGTGGGAACGATGGCGACGTGCTCGGATGGCATGATAGTGAAGAATCCCAAGGCGTTGGCCAGCAGTGTCAGAGGACTGCGACGACTGGATCGCGCCATCGCCCGAAGCCGGAACGTCCATGGGAAGAGCAACCACTCTAACCGGCGGGAACGGCTGTATGCCAGGCGACGTTGTCTCCATGCCCGAGTGGTCAACGTTCGGAACGACAACCATCACAAGGCTACCACGGCGATAGCCAAGTCGGCGGGCCGGGTGGTGGTGGAGACGCTGAACGTGTCGGGGATGGTCCGCAACCGCAGGCTGGCCCGGGCTATCGCCGATGCAGGGATGTCCGGCTTCCTCGCGAAGCTGGAGTACAAGTGCGTCTGGTACGGTGCCGAGTACGTGAAGGCGGACCGGTGGTTTGCCTCATCGAAGATGTGCGCTCACTGTGGCTGGAAGAACCATGACCTTACGCTGGCTGACCGTGAATGGTGGTGCGGTGGGTGTGGAGTACTGAACGGCCGCGACGCCAACGCGGCGGAGAATTTGGCGAACTGGCCGGGTTTGAGCTTCCCGGTGTCAGGACGTGGAGACCGTGTAAGACCGGCTATGCCGGCAGTGGTCGGTGAAGCGTCAACGAAATCTGGTCGGAACCTTGATAATCCGGCTTCGGCCGAGTATCAGATTTCATTAGATTCTGAATAGCGGCAATATCACCGGCATCCGCTCGTGGACCGGCCGCAGCAACTCGTTGGCCTCGGTGGTGACTATGGTGCAGGAACGAATGGCGTCCCCCTCGGGGTTGCGCCAGGAGTCCCACAGGCCGGCAAAGGCGAAGGGTTCCCGGGACTTCAGGACGATGCGCATGGGCCGCTTGCCCCGGCCCGCCTTCTTCCACTCGTAGAACCCGTCGGCCAGCACCAGGCAACGGCGGCGCTGGAGGGCGTTGCGAAAGCTGGGCTTCTGGGCCACCGTCTCGACCCGGGCGTTGATCATGCGGTTGCCAATGGAGGGGTCCTTGGCCCAGGAGGGGATGAGACCCCACCGCATGTACTCCGCCTGCCGTCCCTGCCGGTTGGTGACGGTCAGGACCGACTGGGTGGGCGCCACGTTGTAGCGGGGCGAGTGTTCAAAACCGGTCCCGTCAAACTCGAACTGCCGTGCCAGTTCCTGGAGGTCGGCGATGAGGCTGTACCTGCCGCACATGGCTTCCTTCCTGTAGAGGTATCAGGCCCTGAATTGTGGGTCCATTCTAGCATTTGCCGTCGTCCCGGCGGCCCCTAATGCCAGTCGTGCCCGTCGGGCATGGGAACCCGGGGGTCTATGGCCCGCACGTCGGAGACAATGAGGTTGACGGTGCCATCCCACCGGGAAACAGTTCCCCGGGCCAGGATTACCTGGCCGCGCAGTAGTCGCTTGCACCGCTCGAACACCGGCGGCCAGATGATCAGCTGCGTGTCCCCCGCCTCGTCCTCGATGGTCACGAACACCGTGCCCTCCTGCCCCTTTGGGTGCTGCCGGGCTACCGGCCAGCCCGCCACCTGCACTTCAGTCCCCTCCTCCTGGCGCTCAACATCCGTGGTGGGCAGCACCCGTGGGTCCAGCCCGGGGCGGACGAACTCCATCAGGTGGCCACTGGGATAGACTCCCATTACCCGGTACTCGCCGGCCATCCTCTGGAAGGCCGAGAAGTCGTCCAAGCCGGGCACTCCCCCAGTGGCCGAACCGGGAAAAGCCCGCTGCCCGTTCCTGCTGGGCCGGATGGCCAGGCCCGCTTCCCACAAGGCTCTCCGGCGGTTGGAATTGAGGGAGTCGAAGGCCCCGGCCATCACCAGGGACTCCACCGCCTGGGGTTTCAGGCCGGTGCGCCGCACCAGTTCGGCGGCCCCGGCGTAGGGGCCGCGCCGCTCCCGCTCCTCGACGATAAGCGCCGCCGACGCCGTGCCCACGTCCTTCACGAACCGCAGGCCCAGCAGGACCGACTCGTTGAGCGGTATGCAGTCCGCACCGCCGCGATTGACGCAGGGATTCTGGAAGGGAACGCCGAAGCGGCGGGCGTCCTGCTTCAGGGTCTCCACCGGGTAGAAGCCCATGGGCTGCTGGTTGACCAGGGCCACGAAGAACTCCAGGGGGTAATACCGCTTCAGCCAGGCGGCCTGGTAGGCGGTGACGGCGAAGGCGTGGCTGTGGCTTTCCGGGAACATGTACTGGCCGTTGATCTTGGCGAAAATCCTCTCGGCGACATCCTCCGGCACTCCCTTCCCCTGCGCCCCCTCCAGGAAGCGGCGGCGGTGCCGGGCGATGAGATGTTCGTTGTTGGGTTTGGCGAAGGCCCGCCGTATCTCGTCGGCCTGGGCGGCGGTCATACCGGACACGTCCCTGATGAGCTGCACCACCTGCTCCTGCCAGACGATGACGCCGCAGCCCCGCTCCAGGGCCCGCTTCTCCAGGGGGTGGTCGTACTCCCAGGGGGCGCCCTGGCGGTAGCGCTCCACGAACCGGCTCACGGCGCTGCCCTGGACGCCCACGCCGGGGCGTATCAGCGCCACCTGGTAGGCCAGGTCCAGCAGGTTGCGGGACTTCAGCCGCTGGGCCATCTTCAGCTGGGCCGGCGACTGGAGCAGGAACACCCCCTTGGACCGTCCGGCATTGATCATGTCGTACACGGCGGGGTCTTCCGGGTCGATGTGCCCCAGGTCGGGACGATGGCCTTCCTTCCGTTCTATCAGGTCAAGGGCCTCTTCCAACTGGTCCAGCACCGGCAGGGAGAGCAGGTCGATCTTGGCGAAGTTGGCGTCGGCCACGGAGTCCTTGTTCCAGTCCATGATGTGGCGGCCAGGAGTGGCTCCGGCCCTCACCGGGACCAGTTCCGGCAGGGGTTCGCTGCTGAGCACCATGCCGCCCACGTGCTGGCCCAGGCTGCGGGGAGCATGCATCAGCTGGGGGGCCAGTTCCGTCAGCTCCCGCCAGCCCGGGGCGTCCACCCGGTCGCGGAAGCCGGGCCGGGCCTGCATTTCGTCGCGCAGCCTGGCCCCGTCGTGGGAGTGAAGCTGGCGGGAGAGGCGCTTCAGGTCTTCCCTGGGCAGCCCCAGGGCCTTGCCCAGGTCCTGGACAATGCCCTTGACCGAGTAGGTGGCTATGGCCCCGGCCAGGACGGCGTGTTCCGGCCCGAAGCGTTGATGCACACGCCGGATGAGTTCGTCCCGCAGGGCGCGGGGGAAGTCCAGGTCGATGTCGGGCAGCAGGCTGGTGTCCTCTGAGATGAACCGCTCCAGGGTCAGGCCCCAGCGCAGGGGGTCCACGTGGCTGATGCCGGTTAGGTAGCCCACCAGCAGGGCCACCGAGGAACCCCGGCCCCGGCCCGGGGGACGCTCCTCTAAAGGGGTCTCCGGGTGGGCCAGGCCCTTCTCTTCCATGATTTCCTGGGCCAGCAGGACGATTTCGCGGTAGAGCAGCAGGAAACCGGCCAGGCCGTGGCGCTCAATCAGCCGCAACTCCTCGTCCAGGCGTTCCCGCACCTGTCGGGACACCGCTCCGTAGCGGCGCTGAGCGGCCTCCAGGCAGAGGCGTTCCAGGTAGCTGCGGGGAGTATAGCCTTCCGGCACCGCAGCGTCGGGCAGGGTATAACCCAGGTCATCGGCCAGGTTGAAATCGCACTCCTCCGCGATTCTGACGGTGTTGGCGGCGGCCTCCGGGTACCGCCGGAAGATTTCCTTCATCTGCTCCGGCGGCTTCAGGCAGAGGTGGTGGTTGGGCTGGATGTGGGGCAGGGCCTGCTCGATGGTGGTGTTGCGCCGGGCTGCGGCCAGGGCGTGTTGCAGGCGGCAGCGCTCCGGGCAGTGGTAGAGGACGTCGTTGGTGGCAACCATTGGCGCGCGGGTTTCGCGGGCCAGGGCCGCCAACTCCCGGTTGCGCTGGGTGTCCCCTTTCAGAAAGTTCTGCTGGAGTTCCACGTACACCGAGTCCGGGCCGTACCACTCCCGGTAATCGTCCAGCAGCCGACGAGCCTCCCTGCGGCAGCCTTCCTCGATCAGCCTGGACAGTGGGCCGTCGCGCCCGCCGGTGAGCAATACCACGCCCCCGGCGTGTTCCGGCAGGTACGCCGGGTCCAGCCGGGGTTCGCGGCGGTCGGCGGCGTTGGCCAGGGTGAACAGGCGGGAGGTGTTGGCGTAGCCCTCGCGGGTCTTCGCCAGGAAGACGATGCGGGAGCCATCCGTCAGGGTCAGCTCGCCTCCGGCAATGGGCTTGATGCCCAGGCTGTTGGCCAGCCGGGCGAACTCCAGGGCGCCGCAGAGGTTGGCGTCGGTCAGCGCCAGGGCGGGATACCCGTACTCCCCGGCCTGGGCCAGCAGCTCGTGAACGTGGGAGGCGCCCATCCCGAAGGAATAGAAGCTCTTGGCGTGGAGTTCCACATAACCGGCAGACACGGGAAGCCCTCCGGCTGCGCTATGGGTCCTGCCGGAACCAGCGGTTCTCCCGCAGGTCCCGGAACAGGGTCACCTCCCCGCCGTCCTCTCTTCCCACCCGGTAATAGTTCCTGGTCATGGGCTGGGGCATCCACCAAAGGTCGAAGCACCACCGGTCCTCGATGCGCGCCACCCGCTGCCAGCGCTCCCCCATCTGCACCGCCGCCGGTTCCCCCTCCGGTCCCTCCCGGACCGCCACCGGGGACGGCAGGGAAAGGGCTTTCATGCCGCCGGCGCCGGAAGGGTCCAGCGGGACCTGCATGGCCCGCAGCTCCGGGGCCGGGTGCCAGGGGGCCACCGGCACCACCCGGTAGAGGGCGGGTCGGCTGCCCCTGCGGGCCTGGAGCTGTCGCTCCGCCTCGGCCAGCCGCCGCTCCCGGTCTCCCCTCAGGTCGGACAACAGGCTCAACTGCATACCCGATTCCCCGGTCAGGTTGGACAGGGCCAGGGTGACCTCCTCTACCGGGGCCTGGGGTTGGTCCGCTTCCAGTTGGCCACGGAGGATGCGGGAAGCCCGCTGCCAGTCTCCGACGGCTCGCTTGAAGTGGAAGTCCTTCCGCCAGGGCGCGGCCCAGTAGAGGACGCACTCCAGCGTCGCGCCGCCCGCGTACCGGCCCCGCATCCGGGGCTGGGCGTAGGCCCGCCGCAACAGGGTGTCCACCGCCGCCAGCAGCAGTTCCAGGGACGCTGAGGCCAAGGGCAGGGGAGCGTGTTCGACGACGGACTCCTCGTGTTTCAGGGGAACCAGGGGACTATCGTCAATGCCCTGGGCGAGTTGCCACGCCCTTTGACCCACCGGACCGAAGCGGTTGATGAGCGCCTCCGCCTTCATGGCCGCCACGTCGCCCAGAGTGTGCAGACCAAAGCGGTGCATCTCCTCCCTGACCGCCGGAGGAAGGGGCAGCAGGCCAACCGGGTTGGGCGCGAGGAAGTGGGCCGCCTCCGGGGGAACCCTGACTGCCCCCAGGGGCTGGCTGGTCCGGGCGGCGACGTAGGACGGAAACTTGGCCTCTCCCACGCCCGCGCGGGGAGCCAGGTCCTGGGACACCGCGTTCAGCAGCGTCGTCACCAGCTGGGCCTCGCCGCCGTACAGGGCTTCCAACCCGTCCAGGCGCACGTAGGCCGTGCCCAGCTCCGCCCCTTCCACCCGGTCGCTGACTCCCTGCAAGGAAAGGAGCATCCGGTGGAACTCCCGCCGGTAGGCGGATTCCTCCGCTTCCAGCACGGTCCCGCCGGTCTGGCGGGACAGGGCCTGCTCCAGGGTCATTCCGGCAGCTACTCCCGACGCCCCCGGAAAATGGTCGACGACCAGGGGTCGGCCCTGGGAGCGGTCAACGATGAGGACGGGCCGGTCCCGCAAGTGGGGCTGCCTCTGCATCTCCAACTTGGCCCGCAGGTGGGTGATCAGGACGCAGGCGATTGTCATGGCGCGTCTTTCGCCGGGCTTTCCGGCGAGACCGGCGACCAGGACCTGCCCTGCTCGGTGAGCACAATGCCCCTGGCGATGTCGCGGGTACAGGTGAGATACCCCCTTTGCCCCAGGGTCAGCAGATGGTATGCCGCCACTGATGTGCTGCTCAGGTCGCAACCCTTCACGATTTCCCGAACCGTGGGCGGGTAAACGTGGTGAGCGGTAAAGTCCTGGATGAACGCCAGGATTCGGGTCTGCCGCTGGCTCAAACGCGTGTCCCCCGCGTCGGCGGGTCTGGTCAGCCCGTGGTCGTAGGCGATCCGCCTCACCCGCCAATCGGTAAGGCCAACGCGCCTGGCGATTTCCATCACGGTCAGGTTCTGCTGCATCAGGTCGGCAATGACCTCCAGCCGGTCAATCTGATTCCGGCTGAGGCCCGGTGTTTCTTTCCTGGTTTCGCGGTTCATTGACTATCCTCCGCGGCTTGGCCCTTTCGGCCGTTGATTGCCCTTCAATTCGTCCAGGGCGGGCGTACAACGGGACAGTCGCCTCTGGTGGCGGATGGCCCGGTAGCACCGGGCCGGGAAATAATAGAGAACTAATGTTCGCAAGTCAATGCCCCACTGACCCTGCCATCGGGAATGGACAGGAAGGATTGCAACGCACAGGCAGCGTGGAATGGGTGGCAGGGATCTTCTCAACGTGTGTTGGTGTCAAAATAATTTCAGGGTCACACGAACCAGGGTTACGGAGTCGCTGAGCATGGCCGCGCTCTTGCTGTATCCCTTGTGTCAATGGCAACTTGACATTTACCAGGTGGTAGCAAGTAGGAGTTGACCCACCTCGGTCTGGTCAGCGATTCTGTCAGTCGGCATAGTTGTCGCCGGCCTCCTCCGGCGAAGCGGCGAGATGTTGCAGCGACGGGAACAGGCCTGCCTGCCGCTTTTCCCTGAGCCGGTAGCCTTCTCCCCGGATATTGATCACGTGGCTGTGGTGCAGCAACCGGTCGAGGACGGCCGATGCGATTACGGTGTCCCCCAGGAGCTCTCCCCATTCCCCGAATCCCTTGTTGGAAGTGAGGATGATGCTGCCACGCTCGTACCTGGCGGACACCATGGTAAAGAAGGCGGTGGCCGAATCCCGGTCATAGGGCCAGATGCCGAACTCGTCCACCACCAGAACCTTGGGAGCCAGGTAGACTTTCATCCTCCGGTCCAGGTTGTGCTCGGCCCGGGCCTTGCGCAGGTCCTCCATTTTTGGACCAAGTTCCGCCCTCCCGGCCGACCCCGGGACACGGTCTCCGGTGGCGGGTTGCCGCTTTGTCTCGCGGCCATTGCCGGACCGCACCGGGTCTCGCACGAAGCTCAAGAACAAGCCCCACACCATCATCCGTAGAATAGTCCGCATTTATAGAGTTTTCTTCTATATGGACTGGTATATAATCCAACCCGGCCAATTATGTGATCAGGTCCCGAACCCCCGCCGCCTTCGTTGCTGCGGTTGACGGTTCCGGGCCGGGGGGGAAGCAGTGATGGAGTCAGGCCAGCCCTACCGGGAGATGGAGGCCCTGCGGGAGCGGCTGTCCCGCCTCAGCCAGGCCAGTCTCCGCATCAACGAGAGCCTGGACTTCGACGAAGTGCTCCAGGGGGCGCTGGACTCGGCCCGGTCCCTGACGGCGGCCCGCTACGGGGTAATGACCCTGCTGGACGGCGGGGGACAGGTCCAGGACTTCCTGTCCTCGGGGCTGACGGCCCAGGAATCGGAACTCCTCTGGCTAATGCCCGAGGGGTTGCGCATCTTCCAGGCCCTGACCGGCATCTCCGAACCGGTGAGGCTCCCAGACCTGGTGGAGCACGTTCGCGCCCTGGGCTTCACCCAGTTCTCCATCCCCCTGCCGGTGGGGGTATTCCGCTTCATGGCGGCGCCGATTTTGCACCGGGGGGTGCGGGTGGGCCACGTCTTCGTGGGGGACCGGGAGGACGGCGAGGAGTTCAGCCAGGCCGACCAGGAGATCCTGGTGATGTTCGCCGCCCAGGCGGCCCTGGTCATCGCCAACGCCCGGGCCTACCGGGAGGAGCGGCGGGCCAGGGCCGACCTGGAGACCCTGGTCAACACCTCGCCGGTGGGCGTGGTGGTCTTCGACGCCGGGACCGGGGGGATGGCATCGGTCAACCGGGAGGCGTTGCGCATCGTGGACGGCCTGCGGGATGGGGAGCAGACGGCGGAGGACCTCCTTGCGGTGGTGACCTGCGTGCGTTCCGACGGCCGGGAGGTCTTCCTCCGGGAGATCCCCCTGGCCGAGGTTCTTCAAGCCGGGGAGACGGTGCGGGCCGAGGAGATCGCGCTGCGGGTTCCCGACGGCCGGAGCGTCAGCGTCCTGCTCAACGCCACGCCCATACACTCGGAGAACGGGCAGTTGCAGTCCTTTGTCATCACGCTGCAGGACCTGACGCCCCTGGAGGACCAGGAGCGGCTGCGGGCCGAGTTCCTGGCCATGGTGAGCCACGAGCTCAGAACCCCACTGGCGGCGGTCAAGGGGTCGGTCACCACCCTGCTGGAGGGGGCCGGGGCGCTGGACCCCGCCGAGATGACCCAGTTCCACCGCATCATCCTGGACCAGTCGGACCAGATGCGTTTTCTCATCGGCAACCTCCTGGACGCGGCCCGCATCGAGACGGGCACCCTGGCGGTGACCCCGGAGCCCTCGGACGTGGGGGTCCTGGTTCAAGAGGCCGGGAGCCGGTTCCCGGGCGGCGCTGCGAAGAACCCCCTGCACGTAGACCTGGCGGAGGACCTGCCGATGGCGATGGCCGACCGGCGGCGCGTGGTCCAGGTGCTGGGCAACCTGCTCTCCAACGCCGCCGGGTACTCCCCCGAGGGATCGCCGGTCCTGTTGACCGCGGTGCGGGACGGGGTGCACGTCGCCGTCTCCGTTACCGA
>DAOUIZ010000051.1:0-125860 GCA_034423195.1 Dehalococcoidia bacterium
TCTCGGAGCGCAACGCTGCCGCAGCCCCCATCAACTGGCGATTTACCACCAGGAAGGCCAGAACCAAACTTCGCAGGCTATACCCTGACACCACAACTTTGACTATCTACTAGGGAGTCCAAGCGGTTTTGTATGTCCCGCTCATGCAGGCGCCCTCGCCGTTCCGCCACCAGCAGGATGTTGCGTATCTCGTAGTGCTAGAGGGGCGGGATGACCCCGCCGTTTTGTTTTGTCCCTTCCAAGGCAGCGGCAGCCGTAGAGTCGAACTCATCCTCCAACAGCCAATCGGCGGCGACCGACGCGTCTACAACCAGAAGCGTCACCTCTTGTGGCCTTCATGCCGCGCGGCCAGTATCTCTTCCACCGACATCCCTGTTCCTTTCCAAATCTCCCTTTGTTGCAGAAAACGCTCCACCGCCTCCGCCCGTCTCGGCCTATCTCCCTCTGGCGCCGGTATAAGATGCGCAACGGGTTTCCCGTGGCGTGTGATTGAGATTATCTCGCCTTGCTCGACGTCCCTCAGCAACTCAGATAGCCGGACCTTGGCTTCCGTTGCTCCTATTTCCCTCATTGGCTCAACCCCTTATTCGTCCTCGAACCAACAAACAAGTGAAGAAAACGCTGCCTGCTCCTACGGGTTTATCACCCCCGACTCCCGCCCCACGATGAACGTCTCCCGCCGCTCCACGAAATCTGCCACCGCGCCGGTCACCGCTTCCGGCCGGTCCCACAGCAGCGCATGTCCCGCGTCGTACACCAGGGAAATATTGCAGTTGGGGATCCGCTCCCGGTACACCCGCGCCGCCTCGGGAGAAACCAGCCTGTCCTCCAGCCCGAACACCGCCAGCGTGGCGCATCCAATCTCACCCATCCTCCCTTCCAACTCCGCGTCATGGACTCCCGCGGAAATGGACTGCGTCAACCGCCGCCACTCCTCCGATACGGCGGAAGGAATCGGGCCGCCTCTCTCTGGATGCGCCACCAATGCCTCCGGCGCAGCCTGAGATGGATCGCCGGTGGGCCTGATGGCGATGGGCGAAAGCAGCACCAGCGCCTCCACCCCGTCGGGTTCAGCCAGCAAATGCCACATCGCCGCCGTGGACGCCAAGGATGCGGCAATAAGCGTGCACCTTTTCACGCCTATGAAGGCAATGGCTTCTCCCAGCAACCGCGCCGTGTCCCCGCCTGACTTGGGAAGCAGCTCACCGGCCAGTTGCCCCAACCCGGACAGGTCGATCCGCACCACCCGGTAATCGTTGACCATCGCCTCCGCCAGCTGCCCAACGTCCCACGAGGGGCCGTCGAGGATAACCACCGACTCCCCATGACCGCCTTCCCAGCATCGAAGGGAAACCCCCTGTACCTCGATTTGCCCCTGTTGAAGAGTCATTGCGCATCCTTGGATTATGGTGGAATGTACGCCGGAAAGCTCGGTCGGGAGGTGTCCTTCACCGCGGCTAAAGCTCCCTCAGCTGCGGCAGGACCTCCCGCCCAAACAGGTCAATCTCGTCCATCACTTCCCGGTGGGTCAGGGTGGCCTGCTGCATGAATAGGTCCACCACTCCCACCCCGCACCGGTCGTGAAACTCCCTGATTTGCTTGACCACCGTATCCGGATTGCCCACGAAATTCAGCCCCCGGGCCACCCCCACCACGTCCCCTTGGGGACTCCCCGCCAGCACGCTCCGCAGATCGAACTCCTGCCCGCTCCGGGATGCTGTCACCGCGCTCGTTACTAGGGGACGCATCACTATCCCGCCAGGCACCGGGGTTCCAATCTTCTGCCGCTCCACCCAGTCATGGGCAACCTGGTCCGTCTCCGCCACGTAGATGCTCCCCCGGTACACCACCTGGTCTGGCTCCGGCTTCCATCCCGCGTCCGCGCACCACTGGAAATACCTGTCCGTTATCGGGCCCATCTGGTCCACCGGAATAAAGGACACCCCCAGCCCCAGCCGGTGGTCCGCGGCGTACTTCACCGCGTCGTCGCTCCGGGTGGCCACCACCACCGGCGGCAAGGGCTGCTGCACTGGCCGGGGCCATACCGCCACCGTCCGGTACTGGTGATAGCGCCCCTCCCACGAAAATGGTTGCGGCTCGGTCAGGGCCTTCAGGATCAGGTCCATCCCCTCGAACAGCCGCCCCCTTCCCTCCGAAGGGTTCACCCCGTAGGTCTGGTCTTCATTGGGAGTGCCCCGCAGGAAGCCGCCGATGACCCGCCCGTTGGTCATGTTGTCCAGCATCGCCAGTTCCTCGGCGCACCGGACCGGATTGTTCAAAGGAAGCAGCTGCCCCAGCATGGCTATCTTCACCTTCTTGCACCGCTCCGCCACCGCCGCCGCCATCACCGCCGGGTTCCCCGTCGCGATCCGCCCCGAGTAGTGGTGTTCGGAGAAGCTGATCCAGTCGAATCCCATCTCCTGGGCGAACTCGCACTCGTCCATCCCCTCCTCGTAGCTACGCACCGACGTCTCCGGGTCGTGGTAGGCCGGTGGTACCGGCCACGTCGCCGGGAAAAACCGCCGGTCCGAATACCCCATGGCCCCCAGGTAGGATGCTTTCATCGTGTTCCTCCGCCGGACTGACCAATCCCGAATTAATAGTCTTGGACTCCGCCGCGCCCCCGGGCTTGCCCGGCTCAGGATACCATGCCGCAGAGGGGAGTGACCGTTTCCCGGCAATCATCTCCCGTGTTCCGCCTCAACTATGCCGGGACTCGCCCGGCCAACTCCCGGAAGACGGCTGCGTTTCTACCTTATAATGGTTATTAGCAGCTATCCAGCATGGCGAAATCACGCTTGCACTGTTGACAACCCCTTTAGCCGGGAATATCATTTCCACTGTATATCCCGGTTCAGAGGGACGGAAAACCCTCACCAATGGTATTGCAAATAATTGGAAGGAGGCAACGGATGTCGCACAAGGATGACCTGGCTCTCATGGCCCACCTGATGCGCCGCGTCGGTTTCGGGGCGTCTCGTGAGGAATTGGAGCGAAGGGTTGCTCAAGGCTACGAGGCCACTGTCGAGGAACTGCTCAATCCGCCCGAAGAGGTGGAGGGCGGCAAGATGGCGCTGATGCTCCGGTATCACCCAAGCTTCTTGCTCCCCGGTGGCACTCCCTTCTCCGGTCAGGCCAACTGGATGTACCAGATGGTCAGCACCGAGCGCCCGCTCGAAGAGAAGATCGCGCTGTTCTGGCACCACGTTTTCGCCACCGGCAACTCCAAGGTGGACAACTGTGACCAGTTGCTCGAGCAGATCGAAATGTTCCGCAAGCACGGCCTCGGCAATTACAAGGAACTGCTCGTCGAGCTGTCCAAGAACCCCGCCATGATCTTCTGGCTGGACAACAACGAAAACCACCGTGACGCCGTCAACGAGAACTGGGGACGCGAGCTCCTCGAGCTCTTCTCCATGGGCGTCTCCAACTACACCGAGGTCGACGTTCGCGAGTGCTCCCGGGCCTTCACCGGCTGGACCATCAGCCCCAAGCTGCCCCGCCAGCCCTACGGACGTTACCCCTGGAAGTTCGAGTACAAGGAAGAGGACCACGACGAAGGCGAGAAGACCTTCCTCGGTGAGGTCGGCAACTTCAACGGCGAGGACATCATCGACATCGTCGTAAGCCAGCCCGCCACCGCCCGGTTCATCTGCCGCCACCTCTACAACTTCTTCGTCGCCGACGAAGTCCAGGTCCCTGCCTGGACCATCGAGCCGGCCCGTGACGAGGAAGCTCTGGACATGATGTGCCAGGTCTTTGAAGAGAACAACTACGAGATGAAGCCCCTGCTGAGCTTCATGTTCAACTCGGAGTTCTTCAAGAACGCCCGCTTCTCCAAGATTAAGAGCCCCGCCGAAGTCGTCGCTGGAACCCTCCGCATGGTCGGCCTGTTCCAGAACCCCGACCCCGGCGTCCTCCAGATCGGCAAAGAGCCCACCTACATGGGCCAGTCCATCCTGGACCCCCCCAGCGTGGAAGGCTGGCAGACCGGCACCGAGTGGATTAACAGCGGCTCCCTGCTCGCCCGCGTCAACTTCGTCGCCGACCGGGTCTCCGACACCGACCTCCCAGGCGTCAAGAGCATCATCGAGCACATGAAGGCCGAGGGTGTCTCCACCCCCGCCCAGCTCATCGATGCCGCCGCCGAGCACATGGGTTTCGTCAACCTCAGCGACGAGACCCGGGACCAGTTGGTTGAGAACGCCCAGAGCGGCGGTAACCTGGACTGGAACGACGAGTCGGCCGCCGGTCAGCGCATCGGCGAGACCATGGCCCTCATCGGCGCCACCACCGAGTACCAGTTCGGCTAAACCTGGAACCAATCGGGCATTGCCCGCAACGCGTCCCGGGCCCGGTGAAACGACTCCGGGCCCCGGGGCCTCCGGTACCCAAATTCGGTACCACCCATTAAGGAAAGGAGCAGAACGCATGACTTCGACCAAGAAAGACCCGGTTATAGTCGTACTGCAGCTCACCGGCGGCAACGACTACTACAATACGGTCATTCCCTACAACGACCCCCTCTACTATGACAACCGCCCCAACGTGAAGTACGAGCGGGACGACATCATCAAGATCAACGACGACCTCGGCTTCATGCCCACCATGGGCCCGATCAAGGAGCTCTACGACCAGGGTAAGGTCGCCGTCATCCACGGCATGGGCTACAAGGACTCCCCCCGCTCTCATTTCCGCTCCATGGACATCTGGCACACCTGTGAGCCGGACAAGGTCGGGACGGAAGGCTGGGCCGGCCGCGTCGCCCGCGAGCTTGACCCCAACAAGGACAACGTCCTGACCGCCATCAACTTCGGTCACGGCCTCCCCCGCGCTCTCGCCGTCCCCGGCGTCCCTGTCGCCGCCATTGCCGACCTGAGCACCTACGGTCTGCTGACCAGCATCAGCGACCAGAGCCAGCGGGCCAAGGCTCTCGACCTGTTCTCCCGCATGTACTCTCCCACCGTCGGCGGCAGCTTCGTCACCGACTATCTGCGCTCCACCGGCACCGACGCCATGGTCGGCGCCGACATCGTCAAGGTCGCTCCCGAGATGTACAGCTCCCCGGTCGAGTACCCCAACTCGCCCATCGCCATGCACCTCAAGGACATCGCCCAGGTCTACTTCGCTGACCTTGGCACCCGCATCTTCTACACCCAGCACGCCAGCTTCGACACCCACGCCGGCGAGATGGGCGGACACCCCGTCCTGTGGAAGGACGTCTCCGAGGGCATCGCGGCCTTCTTCGAGGATCTGAAGGCTCACGACGCCGGCGAGAACGTCATCATGTACCTGTTCTCCGAGTTCGGCCGCCGCGTCCATGACAACGGCTCCGGCACTGACCACGGCGCCGCCGGCGCTGGCTTCGTCATCGGCGACATGGTCAAGGGCGGAATGTACGGTGAGTATCCCTCCGCCAAGGCCGAGGACCTCGAACAGGGCGACCTCGTCCCCAACTACGACTTCCGCGGCGCCTACTCGACCATCGTGGAAGACTGGTTCGGCCTGGACGCCAACCCCATCGTCAACGGCAACTTCGAAAAGCTGGACTGGCTGAAGAAGTAAGTCCACCGTGAGCTTTGCGCTTGCGGAGGTGCTGCCGTAGACCAGACTAGGCACAGTTGGGGCCGGGTGAGTTCCTTCGCTGAGGGGCGGCCCGGCCCTTTTTCCTCAACCCCAGGGGGCGATAGGACGCCCCGCACCTTGAAAATGGAGGCCCAAAGATGGCGCTCAACACGATAGCGGCCGGCCGGGCGTGGCTGTACAGTCACAACATCGGCCGCAATGCCCAGGCCGGCATGGGTTTCAGTAACCCGGTCGGCGTGGCCCTCGCCGCCAACGGCATCGCCTACGTTGCCAACCGGTCCGGCGAGCAGAACCCCAGCAGCCGGATCAGCAAGGTAAACTACGTCGAACAGGAATTCATCACCGAGTTCGGCCGTACCGGCCCCGCTTATGGCGGCGGCGGTTCCCATCACTTCACCTGGCTAACCGGCGTTGTCGTCGACAGCCAGGAAAACGTCTACACTTCCGACGAGTGGAAGAGCCAGATTAGCGTCTTCGACAGCGAGGGCAACCTCCTAAGCGTCTGGGGAGAAAAGGGCAGCGGCGACGGCCAGCTGGACGGCCCAGCCGGCATCGCCCTGGATGCTGAAGAAAACCTCTGGGTCGTCGACTCCAACAATGACCGCGTCCAGAAGTTCAACAAGGATGGCACGCTGCTCGGCGGGTTTGGCGAGAGCGGCGAGGCCGATGGGCAGTTCAACAAGCCCTACGGCATCTGCCTCGACGGCTCCGGCAACATCTACGTCGCCGACTGGGGCAATGACCGCGTCCAGAAGTTCGCTCCCGACGGAGCCTTCCTCATGACCTTCGGACACGGGGGGAAGGGAGCTGGCTCCCTCAACCACCCCACTGGCGTCTGTGTCGACGGCGACGGCGATGTCTACGTCGTGGACTGGCTCAACGAGCGAGTGGTCATCTATGACGAAGACTCCAAGCCCATCACCTACCTCTACGGCGATGCTGTCGAGGTCTCCAAGTGGGGCGAGATTGGCCTGAACTCCAACCCCGACATGGTCAAGCGCCGGAACCAGGTCCAGGACCAGGTCGAGCAGCAGCGGAAGTTCCGCCTCCCCACCGGCTGCGCCTTCGATGTGGAGAACAACCGCCTCGTCATCTGCGACACCCAGCGGGGACGGCTGCAGGTCTACATCAAGGACCACTCCTACCAGGACCCCCAGTTCAACCTGTAGACCCCGTCTACAGGCCCGAACCCAAAAACCAGCCCGGCGCCGCTTCAGCGCCGGGCTTTCCCTTTTACCGGCTCAGGTGCCGTCCCGTATCAGGGCAATCGCCTCTAACCCGGGTTTCCCTCATTCATTCCCGCGCCGGACTCCGCATCGCACAAGTCCCCTCCCCGTTGAAGTGGGAAGGCTGGGATGGAGGTGACGGGTTAGTCTTGAGGTACGTGACCTAATTCGGCACCCAGACCATCGCTCCCACCTCCGTGAACTCCCGCTTCAGCTTCCTCCACGACTCCCCCGCGTCGTCGCTGGAATAGACCTCTCCCATCAGCGTTGATGCCAGCACCACCTCCGGGTCCGCCGGATGCGTCGCGAACGCCCACAGGTTCGAATTTGGCTCCACCGGCAGCGGCCGCGTCTCCCACGTCCCGCCCCCGTCCTGCGACCGTTGCAGCGCCCCGGTGCTCCCAATGGCTGTATCCCCAATTGCCGAGTAAATCACTTCCGGGTCCCCCGGCTTGAACGCGATCCCCCGGCTGTACGGCAGCGGGAACTTGTCCGTCGTCACCACCGACTCCCAGCTCTCCCCCATGTCCGTCGTCGAGTAAATCTCCCGCGGAGTGCTCGCCACCACCCGCCCCGAATCGCCCGGGCTGATCGCCATGCCGTGAATGTCGGGATTCACCCCGCCCTCAACGTGCGTCCACGAGTCCCCGCCGTCCAGGCTCCGGTAAATCCCGTCCACCTCCACTCCGGCCCACACCGTGTTGTGGTCTTTCGGATCAACCAGCAGCATTGTCACCATCGGTGGCCCTATCGGGCATTCCTGCGCCATCTCCACCCCCAGTTTCGTCCAGATCTGTCCCCCGTCCTTCGACCGGAACAGCGCCGCCGGCTTGATTCCCACGAAAATCGTCTCCGTGTCCACCGGATCAATCGCCATCGACCAGATGGGCATCCCCTCCATCGGCGACCACAGCTTCTCCCACGTCGCCCCCTTGTCCTCGCTCCGGTACACCCCGTTGTCCGCCCCCGCCAGTATCCGGCTCGGACTGTCTGGATACACCGCCAGGCTCCTCACCTGGCTCCCCAGCGGGAACGGCTGCCTGATTCGGGTCCAGCTTTCCCCTGAGTCCGCGCTGTGCCACACCCCGCCGCCAAAGCCCGTCGCCCCTACGCAGATGCTGATGTCCTTTGCCATGACTTCCACCGCCTTTCATGAAGAAATTTTCCCTCACGGGGATTCGCCAAGCCTGTTTGTCCCGAGTATACCGGATTACGCCCCTCCTCTCCTCCAATTGCCGTTTCCACTATCCTCCCGTCGCCTACGCCTAACCCCCGCCCCCCATCTCCCCCGTCGTCCCTGCGGAGGCAGGGACCCATCAGCCATCCCCCCAGGCCCGGTTACCGGAGCAAACCCTTCCCACCCACCATCACACCCCTGCGCGTCAGTTGGTACGGTCGGCCCATACCGGTCATTCCACGAAAATATCCAGCGGCAGGAATGCCGACACCACGAAGTTCGGCACGTCCACCACCTCGCTGACCTTCAGGTCCACTGCCACGCTGCAGATGCAGTACGCCTGCTCCCGCGTCCAGCCCCTCTCCATCAGCAGGTGGATCATGTTCAGCAGCGCCTGCCGCGATGCCAGCGTCGCGTGCTCCGACTCATTGGTCCCGTCCGCGATGCACATCCCCGTCGCCGCCAGGAACCGCCTCGGCGCCGCCATTTCAGGAGCTGTGAAGTAGTCGTCCCGCTCGAAGTAGGGAAAGTTGATCCTCCTGCTTTCCGCCTCCCCCTTCCTCACTTGGAAAGAAACGTGCATTGTGCAGTCCATCTCGATGGCTGTCCCGCAGCACTCCGAGTCCCCCTGCGCGTAGTGGGCGTCCCCCGCCGAGAACAGCGCCCCCGGGACAAACACCGGCAGGAACAGCCTCGTTCCCCCGGTCAATTGCTTGATGTCCACGTTGCCCCCGTTCTCCCGCGGCGGGATCGTCCGCAACCCCTCCGTGGCGAACGGCTCATCCCCCGGCACCGCTCCCGCTGGAGTCGGCCCAACCACCATGCCGCCCCGCCTCAGCAGTTCATCCTCCCGCAGCAGGATCTCTTGCCGCAGCGCCCGCGACGGTGCCACCCCGATGGTCCCCATGAAGGACGCCTCCGGCACTCGCACCCCGGGAAGCTGTTCCGATTGCGCGTACCCGTCCCGCATCTCCCAGTGGACGATGTACGGCTCCGTGTAAACGTCCCGCAGGAACCCGAACCCCGGCAATATCGTCGTGAACCCCCACTCCGCCGGTTCGATGCTCTGGATATCTACTTCCAGCAGGTCCCCCGGCTCCGCCCCGTTCACGTACACCGGCCCGGTCAGCGGATGCACCAGGTTCAGGTCCGCGTTCAACAGGTCCGCCGCCTGCGAAGACGGCGTGATCTGCATATCGAACGCGTTCCGCGTCTGCATCACCACCTCTTCCCCCGGATCGGCCGTCACTGCCGGAGGAATATCAGGATGCCAACGGTTGTGCCCCTTCCCCGGCTCATCCCCGCACCGCTTCGAGTAGTCCACCTCAATCGTCTTCATCGCCCCCTCCTCTACGGCTTATTATCCCCGGTCCGCAACTCTCACCCTCTTTTTTCAGGGGGTTTGGGGGGACGCATCCCCCAACGTACCCTGGTCACGCCCCCGGCTCCCACCCGTAAATCTCCCTCAGCGTCCCGCCCATCAGCGCCGCCCGCTCCGAATCGGAAAGCTGGTCCGTCACCCGGAACGCCTCCACCCCCTGCTCGTAGGTCAGCAGGTTCACCGCCCGCGTCCAGTCCGTCCCCCACATGCACCGCTCGAACCCGAAGGCGTCGAAAATCATCCGCAGCGGCTCCCAGATATCCGCATACGGGAACGGCTCATGGGCCAGCGTACCCGCCCCCGAAATCTTGATTGCCACGTTGTCCAGCTCCGCCAGCGAAAGGACCAGCGGCAGGTCCGCCCACGCATCCGGCGGTGCGGGCGGCTCCGGCGGCTGCACAATCCCGAGGTGGTCTATCACCACCCGCGTATTCGGATTCTGCTTCGCCAGTTCCCCCAGCACCGGCAGTCTCGTCGAGCACATCACGTTCACCGGAACCTCGGCCCGACCCGCTGCCGCCATTATCCGGTTCAACCCCGGGTGGTCCGCCCAGAAGTCGTAGGCCGTCAGCATGATCCGCGCCCCCACCACGCCCGGCCTCCCCGTCCACTCCTCCATCTCGGCCTCGATGCTCTCCGACGTCGGATCAAACGGCCGGATCAGCCCGAACCGCGTCGGATGCTGCTCGTACACTGAAAGCGCATAGCTCGGATCGTACCTGTAAATCGCGAACGGCGACACCAGCAGCGCCCCGTCAATCCCCAACCCGTCCATCGCTGCCACCATATCGTCCCCCGTCACCTCCTCTGGCCCCTGTATGAACCCCGCCCACGGCGTCTCCGCCGTATTCCGCTGGTAGCAATGCACCTGCACATCAACAACCGGACTCCTCGAAACCATAACCTCCCTCCTTTCAGTTCAATACCCCGTCTCTTTCCCGATCTTCATGTGTAGATGGGAAGGCAAACCCTCCCCTCGTTCCCGCAGAGCCCCCGTCGTTCCTGCGAAGGCAGGAACCCATCAGTTTTCCCCTCAACCGCGCCAAACGGAGCAAGCCCATTTCCCGCCATTGGTACAATGGGCCAGTCCTGCCCCGCCCACGCCGAGGTCGCAAACCACACCCTCCCGTCCTTCCTGCGGAGGCAGGGATCCAGACCCCGGTAAACCGTTCCTTCCAAAATCTTGGCTCCCACTCCACCTACTCCCTAAACCTCCCTATAACCTCCCCGCTCAGCAGCCGCAGCGACCTCTCCGTCTTCTCGGGAGACATCAACCCTCGGTTCGTCAGCATCAAATTCCTGATGCCAGCCTCCCGCATCTGCTCCAGCTGCTCCGCCACTCGCTTCGGACTCCCCACCAGGCTCTCCGCCGCGCTCGGGTCCGGCGTCGGAGCATACCCCTCCGGCCCCATCGGAGGAGCCTGCCGGTCCATCGAGTACTCCGGCGGATTCCATCGCGTCCGGTAATGCTCCATGTTCGTGTAAGCGTCGAGCTGCGCTACGAGAAACTCCTCCAGCGCCTCCTCGTCCGTATCCGCCACATGCATCTCCCGCCACACCCAGATCTGGTCCAGGTTGGCCTCGATAGCCTCCTCTCCGAACCCAGCTTCCTCCATCGCCTCCCGGTAGATGCGGATCGCCTCCCCCGTCGCGTTCGTCGACCGTCCCCGCAGCAGCACCGGCCGCCCGATCTTCCCCATCGCCCGAATCGACCCCTCGTCCAGACACGCCCGCGCCAGCCTCGGATGCGGCTTCTGGTACGGCCGCGGCCGCACGGACGGAAACGCCGCCCGGTAGTGCTTCCCCTCGAACTCCACGTTGTCCGTCGTCCACGCCTTCACCAGCAGCTCCTCCGCCTCCTCTAGCTGCTCTGCCCCCAGGTCGGGATTCGACCCGAACCCAATGTACTCGTAGGCGTTGTAGTTCGACCCCTTCGCCGTCCCGACGATTAGCCTCCCCTGGCACAGGTTGTCCAGCAAGGCAGTCTGGATCGCCACCCTGATGGGATTGTGCAGCGGCAGCTCCAGGATGCCGAACCCGATGTCCACTCGCCGTGTCTTCATCGCCACCGCGCTGGCGAACACCAGCGGGTCCCCGTACACGCACTCCCCGGTGAAATAATGCTCCGCAATCCAGATGGCGTCGAACCCCAGGTCCTCCACCAGCTCCGCCTCCGCCAGGCACCCCTGGATCTCCGCCTCATCCCGGGAGTCATCGAACTTCATCGGATAGAAAAAGTGACCAAACCGCATCCCGCCTCCATCATCGTTGGATCGCCCATCCCGCCCCATAACCCGTCGTCGCCCCAACCGCACCACCCTGACTGAGTATAAGGTCGCCTGCATCCCCCTTCAACATTCCCCCGTCGTCCCCGAGACGGAGCCGCCCAGCGCTCTTCGACAAGCCTGCCCCCGCGTAGGGGAGGTTACCTATGAAGGGCGCGAAAGCGGCGACCCCTCGAACAAGGTACCCAGGCCCGCGTTAACCGTTCCCCACCAGACCCCCGTCGCCTTCCCCCAAAACACCCCCTCTCCCAACCACCATGCAGATGGAAACACCTGCATGGTGGGGCCGCACCATGGGGCCGCACCGTTGTTCCTCCGAGCCGCTCACTTTATAATCCACCCACCAACCTCCGGTCCCTTTCCGGGCCCGGCCTCGGAGCGCAACAATGACCACCTCGTCCCGCCCCCTCGAAGGAAAAGTCGCCATCGTCACCGGGGCCGCCAGCCCCATCGGCATGGGCCGCTCCATCACCACCGGACTCGTCCGCGCCGGCGCCCGCGTCGCCATGCTTGACATAAACGACGACTGGCTCGACCAGACCGCCAACGACATGCGCGAGATCGGCGGCGACGATTCCGTCCTGCCCATCATCGCCGACGTCACTGAGCCCGAATCCGTCGACCAGGCCGTTCAGCGCACCATAGATGAGATGGGTGGACTCCACATCCTCGTCAACAACGCCGGAATCAACCTCCGCTCCGGCGGATTCACCTCACCCGACGTATCCGGCCGCCGCACCGACTTCTGGGACATCGACCCCGCCGGCTGGCTCCGCGTCATCGCCGTCAACCTCAGCGGCCCCTTCATCATGTCCCACGCTGTCGCCCCCTACATGGTCCAGCAGGGCCACGGCCGCATCATCAGCGTCACCACCAGCATGGACACCATGTGGCGCAAGGGCGGCGCCCCCTACGGCCCCTCCAAGGCCGGCCACGAAGCCCTCGTCGCCATCATGGCCCAGGACCTGGCAGGGACGGGCGTGACCGCCAACGTCGTGACCCCCGGCGGCGCCACCGCCACCAACATGGTCATCCCTCCGGGAGGAACCAGCACCAGCACCCTCATTCAGCCCGAAGTCATGCAGTCCCCGGTTGTGTGGGTCGCCTCCGACGAAGCCTCCGAATGGAATGGCCGCCGCATCATCGCCTACCACTGGGATGACGATCTTCCCCTGGAGGAACGCCTTGAGAAGTGCGGCGCCCCCTGCGCCTGGCCTCAGCTTGGCCTCCAGGCCGTCCACCCCGACTGGTACGGACAGGACTGACCGGCTGGGTTGCCTCTCCGCGGCTTCCCAGACAGGCGGTTGCGGTTAGTCGTCCTGCGTCCTTGCGTTCTCCAAGTCTGCTACCCTCATCCCCTCCTCCACGTCCACCCACCGAAGCGCGACCGTCCCGGCAACGATGATTAGCAGGATCGACGTCACCGCCACTCGCGTGTCGAACAACGCCGTTGCAACCACGTAAATCATAGGCCCGAACACCGACGACGCCCGGCTCATGAACCCGAAGAAGGAGAAGAACTCCCCGCTCCGCGACTGCGGCGTTATCTGGGCGAACAGGCTGCGTGCCAGTGCCTGGCTCCCGCCGATTACCATTCCCACCGAGACCCCCAGTAGCAACCACTGGTAGCCCGCATCCAGCCCCAGCGGCGCCCAAAGGTGCCGCCGCACCAGCGACGGCCACCAGTCCAGCGGGCCCTTTCCCAGGGCCGATGGATGTGCCTGCCCCACCGCCGATTGACCGTCCAGTTCGCCGCCGCGGATTGAAAGTGTCCAGGCCGTTTCTTCATCCCTGTCGGCCGCTCTTAAAAGTCCCACGGCGGAATCCTTCTCCAGCACCGCGCCTTCCGCCAGAAGCCACCTCTCCCCGTCCAACTCGATGAAGGACTCTCCTACCTCCACGTCCGGCGTCTTCACTACGGTGTAGTCATCGCTCCCCTGCCGGTACTCCAGTTGGAAATCGAAGTCTTCGTGCGCTTCCGGCGCCAGCGGCGCGATCCCGATGCCAAACAAGACCACGGTGATCCAACCAACCAACGCCACCGCCAGCGCCCTTTTCGTGGTGATCTTGTCCGCCAGCCACCCGAATCCCGTCGCACCCGGCACTGCTACCAGTTGGATGATTAGGATGGTCGCCATGTTGAACGCCAGCGGTATTCCCAGGGTGTCCGCCGCGAAAGCCCCCGCGATGGCCAGCACCGTCTGTATCCCGTCATTGAACAGCACGTATGCCAACAGGTATCTCAACGCTACCCGGAACCGCGACAGTTCCCTGAACGTATGACCCAGTTCCCTGAACCCCATCGCCACTGCCGTCACCGGCGTTGGCCCTCCGGCGGATCTCAGCGTCGGAGGCTCGGGAAGCACCCTCAGCGTCCACAGGCTCCACCCGAACCACCAGACCCCGATCGACGCTATCGCTCCCCTCGTCACCAGGTCAGCCAAATCCGACCCCTGCGTCGCTAGGATCAGCCCCAGGTGGATGAGCAGCAGCAACCCCCCGCCCGCATACCCGAACGCAAACCCCCGGCTGCTGATGTCGTCCAGCAAGTTTCTGGGCCCGATATGGGGCAGGAACGAGTTGTAGAAGACCAGCGACCCGGCGAACCCGATGTTCGCCAGCGTGAACATCCCCAGCATCCACGCCCAGGGCTGGGAAGTGTAAGCCGAGAAGAACGCCAGCGCGGTGAACAGCGACCCGGCGATGATATATGTCCGCAGCAATGCCTTCTTGATGGGGATCCGGTCCGAAATCACCCCTAGCACCGGGCTGGACAGCGCCACAATTGCTGTGGAAATCGCCACCCCCACGCTCCAGGTGGAACTGCTGGTGAAGGTTATCCCGAGGAGCGTCCCGCTTTCCCCCAGAGCCTCCTTGAACAGGAAGACAAAGTAGACGGGAAATATCGCCGCCACGCCCGAAGTGGCGAACGCCGAGTTGGCCCAGTCGTACATGCACCAGGCCCGTATAACCTCCCGCTGCTCCCGGGGAAGGTCTCCTATTCTTTTCGCTTCCACTGCTGCCAATAAACTCTATCCTCTGGTCCGTCGGAGCTCTGCCTGTCCGGGGCCCATCCCGGTTCTCGTCCGTTCCGGCTCTGCCTGAGTCGTGAACCGACATTATATCGTTGACCCCTGGGATTCTTCGATGTCGGCAAGTGTTGGACCGTGGCCCGGCCCTTACTGACAACTGCCCCTTTCCAACCCCGCTATCCAAGCCTTAAAATATGCCCTGTGGATGCAGTTCGCGAAAGTCATTTCTCCGTCCCCGGCCCGCCCCAAATGGGACAAAATAGGACAGATTAAAAAAACTCGTCCACGAGATCACCCCCTCCTTACCCCGCCTCCGGGTGGGGTGACAAAACCGGACAAACGAGGAAAATCCGCGGCATTTCCCGGGTAATTGGTGGACATTTCACGAGCCAACCAGGACAAAATTATCGGCGCTCCACGCTCAAATGTCCTGAAATGTCCGCTTTTGTCGCAGTTTAAGGCATTCGCCCCAGCCCCTGTGATATCCTTGCCTCAATGATTCGACTGCCGTGAGCTTGGAAGGAATTGGGAGACATCTATGGCCGCTGGACGCATAACCCTCTACGACCCCACCGCCGACGAGCGCGTCGGCCAGGATAATTTGGCTCCCCGACCCACCACCCTCGACGGCCGCGTCGTCGGTTTGATTGATAACACCAAGGACCGCGCCGAGGTCATCCTCCGCCAGGTCGAGGACCAGCTCCGTTCCCAGTTCCCGGAAGCCGAGTTCCGGTACTACCGGAAGCAGAGCGTCAGCGGGATGGGCCCTCAGTTGGAGCAGAAGCTCACCGATGAGGTGGATGCGGTTATCGCCGCCGTTGGCGATTGAGGCTCCTGCACGTCGTGGAGTGTCCACGACTGCATGGCTCTCGAACGGCACGGCATCCCGTCCCTCACCGTCGTCACCCACTCCTTCGCCGAGTACGGCCGGCGGCTCACCCGCCTCCAGAGGATGCCCTACCTGCCCATGGCAATCATCCAGCACCCCGTGGCGGCCAAGCCCGAGGACCTCGTCCGCGAAGACATCTCCAGCCAGTATCGTGATGTCGTCCGGGCCCTCGTCCGGGAGTAGCCGGGACAACCCCGTGCCTGACCTCGGCCCCGCCGCCCATACCTTCGACGCCGAGGCCGACGCCTCCGCTATCTTTGAGCGGTACTACCAGTCCGGTTGGACCGACGGCCTTCCCATCATCCCGCCGACTTCCGAGTTGGTTGAGGCTGCCCTGCGCTACACGGACCGGGACCGCCGTGAGGTCATAGCCGCCCTCGAACCCCGCGGAGGAGAGGCCACCGTTGAGAAAATCGCCATCAACGCGGTCATGGCCGGTTGCCGCCCCGAATACCTGCCCGTTGTCATAACCTGTGTAGAGGCCATCGCCGACCCTCCCTACAACCTCTACGGACGCCAGACTACCACCCACCCAGGGGGCCATCTCGTCATCATCAACGGCCCCATTCGCAACGAACTCGAGGTCAACTGCCGCCAGAACGTCTTCGGGCAGGGCTGGCGCGCCAACGCGACCATCGGAAGGGCTATACGCCTCATCTGCGGCAACATCGGCGGCGGACTCCCCGGCGTCACCGACATGGCCACCCACGGCCACCCCGGCAAATACTCCTACTGCATCGGAGAGGATGAGGAAAACAGCCCCTGGGACTCCCTTCACGCCGAGCGCGGAATGCCCGATGGGGCCAGTTCCGTCACCGTGTTCTGCGCCGAGGCTCCCCACAACATCAACGACCTCGTCAGCCAGACTCCCGACGTTTATCTTGAGAGCGCCGCCTCGGCCATGCGGCACCTCGGCGCCAATGGCGTCTACCGCAGCGGGGTCGAGGGCGAGCAGATGCTGGTGGTCACCTCCGAGGCCGCCAACTGGTTGGACCAGCACAGCTGGGATAAGGAACGCGTCCGGGAATATATCTACCAGCGCGCCCAGAACCCGGTCGGCGCCCTTCGCAATCGCGGAGGCTGGGGTACCGTAATTCCCCCTGACTTCGTCGACATGGACGACGACAATGCCCTGATGCCCATCGTCCCTCGCTCGGCCAACATTCTCATCGTCGTCGCCGGCGGATACGGCCGTCACATGAACGCCGTACTGTCATCCGCCTACAACCTCAGCGTCACCCGCCCCATCACCTTCAAGGATGGAGAACCTGTCGCTTCCGTCCAGGACTTCCTCCGCCGCTGAATCCCCAGCCGTGAGAAGCCTTCGATCACTTCGTCGTCAGCTTCAGCCCCACCAGCGCCACGATAATCAGTCCCAGGAAGCACAACCGCCAGAAGTCCCGGGATTCGTCGAAAAGGACGATTCCCAGCGCCGCCGTCCCCACTGCCCCGATCCCCACCCAGATCGCGTATGCCGTTCCCAGCGGTAGGTCTCTCACTGCCAGCCCCATGAAAAACATGCTCCCCAGCAGGAACACTCCGGTCAGGACCGTGGGAATGAACCGGGAGAATCCGTCAGTGTAATTCAGGCTCACCGCCCATCCGACTTCCAGCGCCCCCGCAACTACAAGGTAAATCCACGCCATAGATTCCTGCCTCACCGTCCAACAAGGAATGCCGTGGTCCCAAACTGGGGAAGCCCGGCCCAAGCAAAACCCCCGGCGGTCAGGCCGGGGGCAAATACGCCGTTGAATTCGGGCGGCGGCTTTACTCCCGCAGCTTCGGCCCGACCTCTTGCCCGTAGAGCCGGATCGAGTTCAGCACCTGTTGTGCCGTCAGCTGGCCACCGACGTTGGGTTCCATGATGACGCCCGACAACCCCAGCTCGTTCTTCAGATTCAGGAGCTTGTTGGTCACTGCTTCCGGGTCTCCGTAGGCCAGCCTGTCTTTCAGCAAGTCTTCGTATGTGACCTCCGAAAGGCGCTCGTACCGTTCCTGCCGTTCTTCCGAGATCGTGGTCCCCGCCGCGGACGCTGACTGGCGGAAGGTTTCCGCCAGCCTGCGGTAGGACCGCATCGTGCTTTCCTCGGGCTCCCCTATTCCCCGTTCATAGTCATCACCCACATATATCGGCACCCGCAGGTAAACATCCCCATCCCCTTCGTGCCCGGCCTCGTGCCAGGCGACCCGGTAGGCTTCCAGGTTGCTCGCTACCTCGGGAATGGTGAAGCCCCGCAGCCCGGAAACGACCGGGAACCCCATTTGCCCGACAATCGGGAAAGTGTCCATGGTGGTTGCAGCAATGCGGATCGGCGGGTGCGGCTTCTGGTAGGGCCGCGGCATTACCGACAGGTTGTCGAAGGAATAATACTTGCCTTCGTAGGTGAGGCGGTCGTCGTTCCACGCCTTGCAGATTATCTCCAGGTTTTCCTGGAATCGTTCCCTGCTTTCAGCGTAAGGTACCCCATACCCGATATAGGACCTGGGGAACCCGCTCCGGCCCACGCCGAAGTCCAAGCGCCCCTGGCTGATCTGGTCTACCGTCGCCGCCTCTTCAGCCAGGCGGATTGGATGGCAGAGAGGGAGCACACTGACGCCGGTGCCGATTCGCAGGTTCTTGGTCCGGGCCGCTATGGCGGCTCCCCACACCAGCGGGACAGAAACTACCGATGGGATGCCCGCGCCCATTGGATCACCGGGGCGCCGGTGAGTCGCGAAGTGACGTTCCGCCAGCCAAACTCCGTCCACCCCGTATTCTTCGGCAGTCTCCGCTATCTCGAAAGCCTCCGCGAAAGCTTCCTCCTGGGTGCGGTCCTGCCGGTAGTCGCACTCCATAACCAGCCCTACGTGCATTTCCTGCCTCCCTGCTGTACTGATGAAACGGAAGATTGCTCTGTGGAAACCAGGTCCAGATTGGTGCTCCCAACCAGTCCATGTTCCCGATCCCGCCTGCGACCGAGACTAGTTGGTGTAGCTGGATGGGCTGGCCAGGAATTTCGTTCGGCAGTCCAAGCTGCAGAAATAGTACCACTGCCCGTTGTGGAAGCTTCGTGTCCCCATGTTGGGGTCCACTTCCGAAGCCCCGAACGCCGTCTGACCGGTTGTGGCCCGGGCGCCGGACTCGTCGATTTCTTTGCCGCAAACGGGGTCCTTTGGCATTTACTTTACTCCTGGGGTGTCGTAACGGGGCCGGAGTATATCGCGGCACCCGTTTGAATCCAACCTAAACTGCTGCGAGGTCCATTCCCAGGCGCACCCGGCCGGGCTGGTCCAGGAGGGCGCTGGCAACCCGGTTCCGGTGCTCGAAGCTGGTGCCCAGCCTCATGCTCCACGCACAAACCCGCCGGTACCACAGGTGCAGGTCGAACTCCATCATGAATCCCATCCCGCCGTGCAGCACCTGGCTGCTTCGAACGGCGGCCTGGCACTTGTCGTTGCAGAACGCTTTGGCCTGCGAAACTTCGACGCTTGAGGGAAGGCCATTGTCCATCTTCCACAGGGCCTCGTAGGTCAGGAGCTGCGCTCCATCCACCCAAATCGTCATGTCAGCGCACATGTGCTGCACCGACTGGAAAGCGCCTATAGGACGTCCGAACGCTACCCGGTTCTTGGAATATTCGATTCCCATCTCGATGTCTTTTCGGGCTGCCCCCACCATCTGGGTACAGAGCAGGACGGTGGCCTGGTCCAGCATTCGGGAAGCAATCGGCCAGCCCTCGTCAAGCTCTCCGACCAGGGCAGTCTTCGGGACCCGGACGCCGCTGAAGTCCACCTTGCTCTGCTTGTCCTTGGCCAGCGTCGTCAGCGCCGTCTGGGAAATCCCGGCGGCTTTGGTGTCAACCAGGAACATCGAAAGTCCGTGGTTTGCCCCGGATGCAGGGGACGTCCGGCAAGCCACCAGACACTTTTCCGCGACATTGAAGTTGTCCACGAACATCTTGGTGCCGTTGATGACAAATTCATCACCCTCGGCAACTGCCTGGGTCTGGACTGCTTCCGGGGTCAAGCGCGGGTCGGGTTCCTGAAAAGCCCATGTCATGATGATGTTGCCCTGGCTGACCCGCGGCAACACTTCCTGCTTCTGCGCGCCGGAGCCGTGTTCCGCGATGGCAAGGGCCGGGACCACCGTTGAATGAAAGGGCACCGGGGCAATGGCCCGTCCCACTTCCTCGAGAATCAACCCCAAGTAGGTCAGAGGGAGGCCCTGTCCCCCATAAGCTTCAGGAACCGATGTGCCCAACCACCCGAGTTCGGCCATCTTGTTCCACAGCTCTGGAGAATACCCCGCTTCGTCTTTCTCCATTTCCCTGGCCATCAGCGGAGAACATTCCGCCTCCAGGAACTCCCTGGCCAGGTTCTTCATCATCAGTTCTTCTTCGCTGGGTAAAACGTCCATCCGACCTCAAACCTTTTAGAATATTCCGGAAGATGTTTCGGTTAACCCCGGGGCATCCCCAGCCCCCGGCGGGCCACCTGGTCCCGCATCACCTGGGTACTGCCGTGGTTGATTCCCGACTGGAACGCGCCCAGCAGGTTGTGGGCAAATATGCCCTCCTCCACCGCATCTTCCGAACCGTGCAGCAGCTGCGCGTAGGGGCCGAGGATCTGCGCGATTGTCTCCGTAGTGCGTACTCCATGCTCGGGCGCCCACACCTTCTCGGCGGAACCCTCGTATGTGAAGCTTCCGCCCCGCTCCACCAGTGACATGCTGCGCATGGTCATTAACCGGCACACCTGTGCCTCGACCCAAAGCTCGGCCAGCCGGTCCCGCACTGCCGGGTCCTGGGCAGGACCGACGCCGTTCAGGTCGTTTTCCTTGACCCAATTGACGATATCCTCGTCCCGCTGCACCGAAATCAGATAGCGGCTGGCTCCCACCCGGTCCAGGTTCAGGCCCATCGCTCCCACGTACCAGCCCATGTTCTCATCGCCCAACATGCACGACGCAGGAACTCGGACGTCTTCAAAAAACACCTCGTTGGTGCGCCGGTCGCCGTAGGTGGTCCGCGGCGGCGCCACCGGATCGTTCTGGATGGTCCAAAGGGGACGCACAGTAATTCCCGGTGTTTCCATGGGCACCAGGAAAATCGAGATGCCCCGGTGACGGGGTGCGTCCGGGTCAGTGCGGGCCATCAGGTAGATGTGGGTGCCGTAGTGGGCGGCCGTCGTGAACATCTTCTGGCCGTTGATGACGAACTCGTCACCATCGCGGACTGCGCGGCACTGCAGGCCCGCCAGGTCAGCTCCGGCTTGGGGCTCGGTAAATCCCAGGGCGAAGGCAATCTCTCCCCGGATCAAGCCCGGGAGAAAATACTTCTTCTGTTCCTCCGTCCCCGCTGCCAGGATGGCCGGGGCTCCGCTTCCGGCCCCACCGACTGTTATCCCAACCCGGGCGAACTCCTCCTCCACGATGTACTGGTCGATCCGGCTGCCGCTTTGACCCCCATACTCTTCGGGCCAGCTTATGCCGATCCAGCCTTTCTCCCCGATTTGCCGGTACATCTCCCGGGTCTTGGGGCCCCGGTTTCGGATCCCGGACTCTTCGATTTCAGCCAGGATTTCATCCGTGACGTGCTCGGCAATAAACTCCCGCACTTCATTGCGCAGGGCTTCCTGTTCCGGCGTAAATGCAAAGTCCATGGAGGGCCTCCCAAGGGGGAGCGGTTCAACGGGGACGGCGCTGGCGTTGACCGCTGCTCAAAATCACCGCAATTATAGTACCTGCCGGGTTCAGTGTCACCCGCAAGGCAACGGTCCGTTTCGGGGGGGGTCAGCTCAACGGCTGAGGGGTTTCCGCCCACCCGGGGGCAAGCTCTGCGGCGGAAGGACGGGAGAGAAGGAGGCGGACCGGAAAGAAACGACCCAAATGGCAACGCTGAGTCAAACCCGTGAATCCAGCCAGCCGGCAGCGACCTGGATAAGCCGGATTTCCCAGAACCGGACAAAAGCGGACATTTCAGGACATTTGAGCGTGGGGCCGGGGAATCCTGTCCCCGAAATATCCGCTAAATGTCCTCGTTTTTCCGTCGAATGTCATGGTTTTGTCCGGTTTTGTCACCAGTGGGAACCGGGTGTTGAAACGCTGCCGGCGGCCCCGAAGAATTTTTCCTGGCGCATTTCGGTGCAATTTGATGCATTTCTGCGGGGAACGCGGAGCGGGAAACTTTCTCTGGATTCATGGTACCGGACGAAGAACGAGATTGGAAAGGGCCAACTGTCAGCAGCGAGCGGTCCGTTTCGGGTGAGTCAGCTTAACGGCTGCGGGGTCCGGCCCCGCCCGTTGCCCGCGAGGGGCCTTGGTCCCGCCAGCGATGCCGGGAGGAACGGCGCTAAACCATGTCCGCCAGTACCGGTTTCAACTCCTCGATGAGAGGCGGCAGGAATTCCTTCCAGTCCCCCACAATTCCGTAGTCGGCGGCCTTGAACATCGGAGCGCGGTGGTTCCGGTTGATTGTCAGGATGACCCCCGCCTTTTGAATCCCGACAGTGTGGTTGAAGGCTCCCCGAATTCCAACGGCGATATAAACCTTCGGAGCAATCGTGCGGCCGCTGATTCCCACCTGCACCTGGTGAGGCAGCCAGCCCGAATGAACCACGTTCCGCGTCGTTGCCACCGTGGCCCCTATCGACCCGGCCAGCGCTTGAACTTCCGGCAAACTCTCCACCCCGCCAATCCCCATGCCCACCCCGAGAACGATCTGGGCTTGCGTCAGGGCGATGGCGCCCAGGTCTTCAGAGGCGTGTTCTTCGAGGACCCTTATATCAGCACCTTGGAATGGGTTGGGGGGTATCTGTTCTACCCTTGCCTCGGCTGACTCGTCGGGTTGGGCTGGGGACAGCAACCCCGGCCTCAACGTCACGAGGTTGGGCAGGGTCTTAGACAGAATCGGCGCTACGACGTTCCCCCCCAGCGCCGGTTTTAGCTGGACCAGCTGCCCGTCGCTGTTGATTTCCAGGTCGATTGCATCTCCGGTCAGGCCCAACTGCAACTGGGCCGCGATTCTGGATGCCAGGTCTCTTCCGTCCGGGGTTGATGCGAACAGCACGCCGTAGGGCCGGGCATCACCGATGGCGTTGGCCAGGCATTCACTGACCGCCCGGCTGCAGACTGGCCCCAGCGCAGAGTTGTCCAGGACCAGGATCCTGTCCGCTCCGTACGCTGCCAGCGCCGGCGCAGCGGCCTCGTCCAAACGCCCGATCAGGACGGCGACCACCTCGCTCCGGGTGGTCTCCGATAGCTGGCGCGCCTTCCCCAGCATCTCCAGGGTCACATGCCTTATTTCTCCGCCGGCAGTCTCCGCTACCACCCAGATGCTTCGTTCCCGGTTGTCTGGATACCGGGCGCCTATCCCCTCTCCCGGGCCGGACCCAGCTTCGGCGGATATTGCCGCCAGTCTTTCCTTCAGCAGTTCGGCCACCTGGCGGGCTGCGGCAGTCGGTTCCTCCCCGTTGATTACCTCACCCAACCGGCTTGGCTCCACCAGCCTGATGTCCTCCACCCACGTCGGCGATCCCGCACTGCCAAACTGGGACGGGTCGTCCGCAAGGTCCGAACAACTGATCTCTTCGACCGGTTTTCCCTGCGCCGCTGCCAAGTCGTCCCGGCTGGGAAACCGCTCCTCCGCCACCCCCTCGGTGACGCAAACTACCGCGGGCAGCGGGCATTCGATGACTTGATGCCCTTCATCGGTCGCACGTTCCACCGTGACCGAGTCTCCCCCCGGAGTGTACTCGAGCTTCCGCACCTGGCTCACATGAGGCAATCCCATCAGTTCCGCCAGCTCCGGCCCCACCTGGCCCGTCTCCGCATCGGCGCTGTTCCTGCCGCAGATGATCAGGTCGGGATGTTCCTTTGCCAAGGCGAGGGACAAGGCCCGCGCGGTGGCCAGCGTATCCGAACCCGCCAGCGCCCGGTCTGTCAGGAGGACAGCCCGGTCCGCCCCGAACGCCATGCACTGGGTCAGCCCTTCCCTTGCCTGGGGAGGCCCCATTGATAACGCCAGCACCTCATCCGATGGGCCGGACTTCAACTCCACCGCGCGGGTCAACCCCAGCAAGTCGAACGGGTTGACCTCGGAAGGAACTCCTTCCCGGATGATCGTCTTGTTCTCGTAGTCGAAACCCATGCGGGCGACTACCGGAACGTATTTCACGCAGACAGCTATCTTCATGTCGTCAGGTCCTTCTGGCCGGGCTTTCCGGGTGGTTTGACTCCAGGATGTCTGCCCGGACTTGGTCAGTGAGTTCCGCCAGCTTTGGGCTGAACGCTACGGGATACCGTTCGGGCGAGCTGAGATCCTTGTGCCTCTCATCCAGCCTCTCCAGTTGCGCCGACAAAGTCTCCCGGATTTCATCCAGGGATGGATGGGCTTTCAATCGCCGGCCGCCGCGCATGACCGGACTCAACAGCGGGAACCCCGGTTCAGGTGCTTCACCCTCGGCGCCCACGATATCGCCGGCGAACATGCCGTCCGGGCCAACGGACCGGAAGACCTGCTTTGACCCCGGGGGTGAGACCTTCCCTTCGCTCAATTTCATCACCGGACGCTCGTCGTAGACCAGCAGCTTGTAGGCCATGTCCGACCAGGCCGCGTCCTCTGATACACCCACCCGGGTGCCCACGCCGAATATATCAATTGGCGCGCCGGTTTGCACCGATTCGAGGATGCTGTATTCGTCGAGGCCGCCGCTGGCGACGATTCTCACATAGTCCAAGCCTGCCTCGTCGAAAATGCGCCGGACCTGAACGCTCAATTCTCCCAGGTCCCCCGAGTCCAGCCGGACCCCGGTGAGTTGGTGGCCGTTGGCTTCCAGTTCCTTCCCGACCCGGACCGCCTTGCGGGCCCCATCGACTGTGTCGTAAGTATCCAGCAACAGGACGGCCCGATCAGGAAAGGACCGGGCGTAGGCCGAAAATGCGTCTTTTTCCCGAGGGAAGCTGGAAACAAAGGAATGGGCCATCGTGCCCACTGGAGGAATACCGTAGCGCCGGGATGCCAGCAGATTGCTCGTCCCGGCGAAGCCTCCGATGTACCCGCACCGGGCCAGCTTCATCGCGGCATCCGTTCCGTGGGTCCGTCTCGCTCCAAAGTCCGAGACCGCCCGGCCCCCAGCCGCCGCCACGCACCGGGACGCCTTGGTGGCGAGCAAGGACTGAAGGTTGACCTGGTTGATTGCGAAGGTTTCCGCAATCTGGGCTTCCGCGATGGGAGCCGTAATCTCCAGGACAGGCTCCTCTTCGAAGAACACCGTCCCCTCCGGCATGGCCCGGACCGAACCGGTGAACCGGAACCCCTCCAGGGAGCGGAGAAAATCATCCGAGAATATCCCGGTGGATTCCAGGAAGGCCAGGTCGCCGCCATCGAACCGCAGTCCTTCCAGGTAGTCCAGCACATCTTCCAGGCCGGCGGCTACCAGGAACCCCCGGTTGGGGGGAAGCCGGCGGACGAACAGCCCGAAGGTCGCCGTCCCGCTCATTCCGTGCTCGAAATAAGCCTGGGCCATCGTCAACTCGTAAAGGTCGGTAAACAGACCCATCGGAGGCGCCCCAGCCGCCTGCCAAACCGGGTTCATCGGTCGCTACTCTCCGGTCATTCCATGCTCGTGCTGCTTGCCAATGATGCGGACCTCGCCGGGCGGTTGGGCCATTATGGTTTCGGCTCAAAACACTGTCAAACTTCGTTTACGATACAGCCGCCCACCAGATAAAGTGCGGGATGGATAGCCAGTCACTTACCCAATAAAATAGTTGATAATGGACTAGATATGCGCCAAGGATCAGCACCAACGTTTGGGTGTTTCTCAAATGCGACAGCCTGCAAAAGCGGCCGTTCCTTGACACGAAAATTGCTCCTTAGTAGTATGGGATAAGCATTTACAAACGAATAATCTTCTGGATCCCTTATCCAGAACGGCGGAGGGAACGGCCCGATGAAGCCAGGCAACCGGCCTGTCTGTCGGCTAGGCGGCGGCAGGACACGGTGCCAAATCCGACGCTTCTCCAGCAGAAGCGAAAGATGAGGGAGATTGAGAACCAGTTGAGCTTCTCTCCCTGAGAAGCTTTTTTTGTGGGATGCGCAACCCCCCTTTCCACACAGTCTTTTGGACCCCTTCGGAGTAATCCACATTGACCGAAATCCGACCAATCCTCTGGGAGGACGGCAGCCTGAGACTGCTCGACCAGACCCAACTCCCCAAAAGCGAGACCGTAGTAGAAGTCACCGGCTATCGCGGCGCAATCGCGGCGATCCGGGACATGCAGGTGCGGGGCGCCCCGGCTATCGGCATCACCGCGGCTTACGGCGTAGCCATGGCCGCCCGGGACATCCAGGCCGATTCCCACCCGGACTTCATGGCCCGGCTGCGGATGGCTGCCTCCGAGATAGAATCGGCCCGCCCCACTGCCGTCAACCTCCAGTGGGCGGTGCGGCGCATGCTGGCTGTTGCGGAAGGTGAACCGGACCCGTCCCGCCTTCCCCAGGCCCTGTTGGCCGAAGCCTCCCGCATCCAGGAAGAGGACGAGGCGGTCAACCGCCGCATGGGGAATGCCGGCCAGGACTTGATTCCCGAAGGCGGGGCCGTCCTGACCCATTGCAACGCGGGAGCATTGGCCACCGCCGCTTACGGGACCGCCGTCGGCGTAATCCGGGCCGCCTGGGAGTCGGGCAAGCGGTTCGATGTGTTCAACACCGAGACCCGGCCCTTCCTCCAGGGAGCCCGCCTCACTGCCTGGGAGTTCCACCGCCTGGGCATTCCCTCCCGCCTGATCGTCGACTCCGCCGCCGGAATGTTGATGCAGCAAGGACGCATCGGATGCGTCATTACCGGCGCTGACCGCATCGCCGCCAACGGGGACACCGCCAACAAGATAGGCACCTATTCCCTGGCTGTGCTGGCCCGGGAAAACGGCATCCCCTTCTACGTAGCCGCCCCGGTGAGCACCATAGACCCCAGCCTGGCCGATGGAGCGGGAATCGAAATCGAGCAGCGTTCCCCCCATGAGGTCACTCACTTCCAGGGCGAGCCCACCGCTCCCGATGGAGTAGAAGCCCTCAACCCTGCCTTCGACGTAACCCCCCATCGGTACATCGAAGCCATCGTCACCGAAAACGGGGTCTGCCGCCCGCCTTACCTGGAGAGCCTGAAACTGGCCGCCGGTTAACGCGGACCGGGCCGACGTATTGCCCCGCAATCACAGACACCAGGAGTAACCAGCCATCACTGCCATTGATCAACAGACCAGACGGAGAATGTCCCGCACCGGCTTAACGGCGCTGGACCCCGAGAAAGCCTGTCCCGGGTACGTCTTGTACGCCCCCATGAGCGGGGACGGCGAGGTGTATCTCGTGGATGGAAACGGAAACGAAGCTCACACCTGGAAACTCCCCTATCCTCCGGGCCTCTACGGGTACCTGCTCCCCAACGGCAACCTCTTCTATGGGGGCAAGGTGCGCGACGAAACCTGGGAGCGTTTTTCATCCTGGAAGCGGTTCAAGGGCGGCGTCATGCTCGAAGCCGACTGGGATGGCAACGTGCTTTGGGAGCACCACGACAAGGACCACCACCACGACGCCCGCCGCACCGGGAACGGGGGCGCCATGTATCTCACCGTTGAGCTCCTCCCGGACGACGTTGTGGCCAAAATCCGGGGAGGCGTCCCGGGTTCCGAGCGCCACTATGGCATGTGGTCCGACGTTATCGTTGAAGTGGACGCCGCCGGAAACCGGGTATGGGAATGGCATGCGGCGGAACACCTGGACTTCGCTGCCGATGTCATCACCTTCAATGACCTGCGGGATGAGTGGAGCCACGCCAACACCGTTGTCCCTCTGCCCGGAGACCGGGTCATGTTCAGCTTCCGCCATATTTCCACCGTTGGCATCATCGACAAGTCCAGCGGGGAGATAGTGTGGAAGCTCGGCTACGATGTTCTGGCCCAGCAGCACGACCCCAGCCTGCTGGACAACGGCAACATTCTCATCTTTGACAACGGGTCGCATCGCAAGGAGGTGGCCCTGCCCGCTTCCCGGGTAATCGAGGTGGACCCCAGGACCAATGAAATAGTCTGGCAGTACCAGGACAGTCCCCCGTACAACTTCTTCAGCCCTTACATATCCGGCGCCCGCCGCCTGCCCAACGGCAACACCCTGGTAACGGAGGGAATGTTCGGCCGGATCTTCCAGGTAACGCCGGAGAGGGAGGTGGTCTGGGAATACATCAACCCCTACTTTTACCCGGATGTGGAGGGCGTGGTGACCAACCGGGTCTTCCGTTCCACCTTCTACCGGGCCGAGGATATCCCGGCGTTCCGGTAGGAGTGCGTCCTTAGCCCAACGGCAGCATCCACCTGGAAGATAGATTCATGCGGAGAAGAGAAGCAGGCATAGCAATCATCGGCGGCAGCGGCCTCTACGAAATCGAGGGCCTGGAAGCCGCCACGACGCTCGAGGTTGACACGCCTTTCGGGGACCCCAGCGACGCCATCGTCCTGGGAGAACTGGAGGGGCAATCCGTCGCCTTCCTGCCCCGCCACGGCCGGGGGCACCGGGTCAACCCCACCGGAATCCCAGCCCGCGCCAACATCTACGCGCTCAAGATGCTGGGCGTCGAGCGCATCATATCCGTCAGCGCCGTGGGCAGTCTCCAGGAACGCTACGCCCCGCTCGACCTGGTTATCCCGGACCAGTTGATCGACCGCACGCGCCAGAGGGCCAACACTTTCTTCGACGAGGGAGTCGTTGCCCACGTCGGGTTCGCCGAACCCTTCTGCGCCGATTCCTCCCTGGTTATCCAGCAGGCTGCCGGGGAGATGGGCCTCAACGTCCATTCCGGCGGAACCATGGTCGTCATGGAAGGCCCGGCATTTTCGACCCGCGCCGAGTCCGAAATGTACCGTTCCTGGGGCGCCGACATCATCGGCATGACCGCCCTGCCCGAGGCCAAGCTGGCCCGGGAAGCCGAAATCTGCTACTCAACCATGGCCTGGATAACCGACTATGACTGCTGGTACGAGCACGAGGACGACGTGACGGTGGAGATGGTGGTCCAGAACTTGATGAAGAACACCGCCAACTCCAAGGAGATGATCCAGAAGGTTGTGGGGCGGTTCGGAACAGAACGGGCCTGTCCCTGCGCCAACGCGCTGAAGGACACCATCATCACCCACCCCCAGGGTATCTCCGAAGCAACCAGGCACAGGCTCTCGCCCATTATCGGGCGTTACCTGGATCCATAAACGTTCGGGAGGTTACACATGCCCAGGCAGCAACCTGGTGAGCCTTACTACCGGGTGGACTCCAACGAGGCCCGGCAAATTGTCGACAGCGATCCCGACGGGACCGCCGTCGTTGATGTCCGCCGCGATGACGAGTGGGTCACCGGCCATGTGACCGGGGCCATCCACATCCCCATCGACGACCTGGTGGACCGCATTGACGAAGTCCCCCAGGACAAGCGGCTCCTGTTTATCTGCGCCGCCGGCGTCCGCAGCGGGTTGGCCTGCGAAGTCGCCGCTTCCATGGGATTCGACCCTGAAACCCTGTTCAATATCGAGGATGGCACGCCCGTTTGGATTGCGGGCAACCATCCCACTTCCTACGGCACCGACCCGTAGCTCGATTCACCCTGATGACCTTGCCAGCCAATTCGGAAAAGGAGAGTAGTATTGACCACGAATAACACCGCCGGCGACGTAAAGGATATGTCGTTGGCGCGAGAAGGAGTCAACCGCATCCAATGGGCCGAGCGGGAAATGGGCGTCCTGCGCCTGGTCCGGGAGCGGTTTGAACAAGAAAAGCCCCTGAGCGGATACAAATACTCTTTGTGTCTTCACGTCACTACCGAGACCGCCAACCTGGCCATTACCCTCAAAGCCGGCGGAGCTGACCTGGTGCTGTGTGCCAGCAACCCGCTCAGTACCCAGGACGACGTCGCTGCCGCGCTGGTCAGCGAGTACGGGATACCCACCTACTCGATCAAGGGCGAGGACAACGAAACCTACTACAAGCACATCAACGCGGCGCTGGACCACGCGCCCAACTACACCATGGACGACGGAGCGGACCTGGTGAGCAGTCTCCACACCCAGCGGGCCGACCTCCTGTCCAACGTCCTGGGCGGCACCGAGGAGACCACCACCGGGGTCATCCGTCTCACCGCCATGGCCAACGACGGCAAGCTGGCCTATCCCATCATCGCCGTGAACGAGGCGGAAACCAAGCACTTCTTCGACAACCGCTACGGCACCGGCCAGAGTACGCTGGACGGCATCACCCGGGCCACCAACATCCTCTGGGCGGGCCGGAAGGTTGTGGTTGGGGGCTACGGCTGGTGCGGCCGCGGCGTCGCCAGCCGCGCCCGCGGGATGGGCGCCCATGTCATCGTCACTGAAGTCAATCCCATCCGCGCCCTTGAAGCCGTTATGGACGGTTTCACCGTCATGCCCAGCGCCGATGCCGCCGCGGAAGGGGAGGTCTTCATCACCGTCACGGGCGGTTACCACACCATCGGCGGCGACCACATCGCTGCCATGAAGGACGGCGCCATTCTGTCCAACAGCGGCCACTTCAACGTGGAGATAGACATCCCTTCCCTGGAAGAGATGTCCGTCGGCCACCGGGAGGTCCGCGAGTTCGTGGAGGAGTACACCCTCAAGGACGGCCGCCGCGTCTACCTTCTCGGAGAGGGACGGCTGATCAACCTGGCCGCCGCCGAGGGACACCCATCCGCGGTGATGGACATGAGCTTCGCCAACCAGGCGCTGAGCGCTGAATACCTGGTCAAGAACCAGGACAGTCTCGAGAAAGGCGTCCATGTCGTTCCCCGGGAAACCGACCAGGAGGTCGGCCGCCTCAAGCTCGAGTCCATGGGCATCAACATCGACAGTCTTTCCGCCGAGCAACAACACTACCAGGATAGCTGGGACCAGGGCACCTAGGCCCGTCCCTGCAGGAGAAATAATATGCCTTTGCTTTTTACCGAGTCCCCCAAGTACCTGCTTACTTCCGAGTCCGTCACCGAAGGACACCCCGACAAAGTCTGCGACCAGATTTCCGACGCCGTCCTGGACGCCGCTTTCACGGTGGACCCGATGAGCCGGGTCGCCTGCGAGACCGTCGCGGGCAAGAACCTGGTGATGGTCACCGGAGAGATCACCACCAAGGCGGAGCTGGATTTCGACGCCATCGCCCGCAAGACCCTGCTGGAAATTGGCTACACCGACATCAAGTACGGGATCGATGCCCATTCCTGCGGCATCATCCGGAACGCGAGCCAGCAGTCCCCGGACATCAACGCCGGCGTCAGCACCGCCCTTGAAGCCCGCAACACCGCCGACGCTGCCGACGCCCGCCGGGCGACGGGCGCCGGGGACCAGGGCATGATGGTTGGCTTTGCCTGCAACGAGACCGAGGGCCTCATGCCGCTGACCGTTGACCTTTCCCACCGCCTGGTCGAGCGCCTCGCCAAGGTCCGCAAGAACGGCACCCTGCCCTACCTCGGGCCGGACGGAAAGTCCCAGGTCACCGTCGAGTACCGCTACGGCAAGCCCCACCGGGTGGATGCCGTCGTCATCAGCACCCAGCATGAGGACACTTCCGACCGGGCGGCCTTCACCGAGCAGCTCCGCGGCGACATCATGGACAACGTGATAACTCCGGTGGTTCCGGCTAACATGCTCGACGAAGACACCAAGTACTACGTCAACCCGAGTGGATGGTTCGTCGTAGGAGGCCCCCTGGGAGACACCGGCTTGACCGGCCGCAAAATCCTGGTAGACACCTACGGGGGCATCGCCCGTCACGGCGGCGGAGCCTTCTCCGGGAAAGACCCCACCAAGGTCGACCGTTCCGGGGCATACGCCGCCCGCTACGTTGCCAAGAACCTGGTGGCTGCCGGGTTGGCCGACCGGGCTGAGGTCATCGTCTCCTACGCCATCGGCGTGGCCGAGCCCATCTCGGTTTCGGTTGAGACCTTCGACACCAACCACATTCCCACCGACAAGTTCGACGGCCTCGTAAAGGAACATTTCGACCTGCGGCCGGGCGCCATCATCGAGGACCTTGACCTACGGCGCCCCATCTACCGCAGCACCGCGGCCTACGGCCACTTCGGGCGCACCGACCTGGACCTCCCCTGGGAGCGCACCGACAAGGCCGATATCCTCCGCAAGCAGGCCGGCCTCTAGCCCGTTCCCACGCGAGCCGGGGCGCCGGCTCCCACCTGCCATTTCCCGGAAGGGAACACGGATGTTCCCCGCCTCTGGTCTATCGCCCGCGCCGGGCTTTAGAATGGGCGGGGGACATCTTCTTTGGAGGAGCGATGACCAATCGGAACGTCATCAAGTTCGGCACGGACGGCTGGCGGGCCATCATCGCCGAGGACTTCACTTTCGAAAACGTGGCCCGTTGCACCCAGGGACTGGTCGACTATCTCCGGGGCCAATCTGTTGCCGAGAAGGGCTTGGTCGTCGGCCACGATACCCGCTTCCTCTCCGCCGAGTTTGCCGAGACCGTCGCTTCCGTGTGCGCCGCCAACGGAGTCAAGGTCTTTCTCGCCAACACCGCCGCGCCTACGCCGGTCATCAGCTTCCAGGTCCTTGAGCAGAAGGCGGCGGGAGCCGCCATAATCACCGCCAGCCATAACCCCGGCATCTGGAATGGCTTCAAGTTCAAGCCGGAGTACGCGGGCAGCGCTACCCAGGAAATCACGGACGTCCTTGAAGAGCACATCGCCGCCGCTCAACCGCCCAAAAGGATGGAACTTTCCCGCGCCCGCCATGACGGCCTCGTCGTCGACATCGACCCCGCGCCGGCTTACCTGGACCGCATGGCCGCCCTGGTGGACCTCTCCGCCATCCGCAACGCCGGGTTGAAGGTCTGCGTCGATCCCATGTATGGCGCCGGGGCGGGCTACTTCAACCGCCTCCTGGATGGCGGGACCACATCGCTGGATGAAATCCACGGCCGGCGCAACCCCGCCTTCCCGGGAATGGAGCAGCCCGAACCCATAGCCCACAACCTCACCGAGCTTTCGCAACTGGTCCCTGCCACCGGCGCTTCCGTCGGGATCGCCCTGGATGGCGACGCGGACCGGGTTGGGCTTATCGACGAGACCGGGAAGTTCGTCAGCACCCTCGAAGTGTTTTCCCTGTTGGCCCTCTACCTGCTGGAGGAAAAGAAGCTGACGGGCGACCTCGTCAAGGGCGTCACGGCCTCCATGATGCTCAACAAGCTGGGCGAGCAGTACGGCGTGGGTGTCCACGAGATGAAGGTCGGCTTCAAGTACATCGGCCCCCGCTTCTCCGAGGTTGATGGTCTGATTGGCGGCGAGGAAAGTGGCGGGTTCGCCTTCCGGGGCCACATCCCGGAAAGGGATGGCATTCTCAGCGGCCTGTTCCTCCTGGAATACATGGCAAAAACGGGAAAGACGCCCTCCCAACTGGTGCGGGGCCTTTTCGATCGGGTGGGAGCCCACCACTACCACCGCCGCGACGTCACTTTCGACGAAGCCCAGCGGGAAACCATAGAACAGCGCCTCGCAGCGGGGAACCTCACCGAATTGGCCGGGCTGCCCATACGGAGCTCAGATGAGATCGACGGGCGGCGCCTTCGGTTTGACCGGGCCTGGCTGGCTTCCCGGTTCTCCGGGACCGAGCCGCTGCTGCGTATTTACTGCGAGGCGGAAACCCCCGAATTGGTGACCGAGCTATTGGACGCCGCCCAGGAATACCTCGGGGTATGACCACGGCGGCATCGCTCTCATGGCTCTCAACTACCCTCATTGGCGACCCGGGCGTAGTCCCCTGGGGCGGGTTTCCGCGAGGGTGGAGGCTCGGGAAACCCGCAGGGATACCCTCAACGTAGTTCCCGGTGAAACTTTCTGAACCTGGGAGGGAACACAATGGCCGCGGACAGGACACTCTCCACCAGTCTCCGTGACCCGGGCTTCTGGTACCGGATGCTGTTGCCCGCCGCCATCGCGGTCGGAGGCGTCGCGTTGGCGGTAATCGCCACCCTGGTCATCGGCCGGGAAAACGACATAGACGCCGTCAACGGGTTCGTCGAGCTGCTCTCCGGAAGGTCCGGTTCCGCCCTGGGCGGGCTGGTCAACGCCTCCTTCCTCTTCGCCTTTGCCGCCGGACTGGCCTCGGCCGTCAACCCCTGCGGATTCGCCATGCTCCCGGCTTATCTCGGCCTCTACCTGCGCGGCGATTCTGCTGAAGACAACACGCCCAACTTTCTCCTGCTCCTGGGCCGGGCCATCCTGATTGGCGCCGCCGTTACCGCCGGTTTTATCGTCCTCTTCGGCATCGCCGGCACGGCCATTGGACTAGGCGCCTCCGTGCTGGTCGACGCCCTGCCCTGGACCGGGTTGGCCGTTGGCATTCTGCTCATATCCGCCGGAGCCTGGATAGTCACCGGAGGCAAACTGTATTCCGGCCTCGCCGCCCAGGCTGCGTCCCACATCGGCGAGGGCAACGAGATCGGGGTCAAGGGCTACTTTCTCTTCGGTCTCAGCTACGGAATCGCCTCTCTCGGATGCACCCTTCCCATATTCCTGGCTGTTCTCGGGGTCAACACCGCCGGAGTGAGCTTCGCTGAATCCGCCGGCCAGTTCCTCCTCTACGCGCTGGGCATGGGCACCGTGATTATGATCCTCACCCTGGGAATGGCCTTCTTCAAGGGCGCTGTTGTCAAGGGATTGCGCAAGGCCTTGCCCTTCGTCCAGCCCATCGGCGCCGCCCTCATGATCATCGCGGGGATATACATAATCTTCTATTGGCTCACCCTCGGCGGCTTGCGCTCCAACTTCGGGTTCTAGCCTCCGCCCCTTCGCCTCGGCCGGATTCCGAAAGCCTGCAACGAAAACGGGTGGGGACCAACCCCACCCGATGACTCTCGGCAATTGCTCCGGCCCGGCGCTGGCCCGTCCCACTACCGTTTCGTGTACTGGGGGGCCCGCCTCGCCCGCTTCAGGCCGTACTTCTTGCTTTCCTTGATGCGGGAGTCCCGCGTGATCAGCCCGTGACGGCGGAGGGTTGCTTTCAAAGACGGATCAAAGACTACCAGGGCTCTGGCGATACCGTGTCGTATCGCCTGCGCCTGTGCGTTGACGCCTCCCCCGGTAACCTTGGCCACCACCCGGAAGCGGTTCCCGGTGTCGGTGACCCGGAAAGGCTCGTTGATCGTGACCTGCCAGGGTTCCCAGTTAAAGTATTCGTCCATCGGCTTCCCGTTTATGATGACCGGCCCCGGGTCATCGGGATACAGCCGCACCCTGGCGATGGCCGTCTTGCGCTTTCCGGTCCCGTAATGGTAGTGCTGGGAAACTTCCGCTTGAACCAAGTTGCTTACCTACCCTCCGTTTTGTTCCGTCTGTGAGGATACTTGCTGTGAGGATACCTGGGCCTCGTGGGGATGGTCCGCTCCGGCATACACCTTCAATCGCCGCAGCATCTGGCGGCCCATCTTGTTGCGCGGGAGCATGCCCTTCACCGCAAGCTGGATCACCCTTTCGGGCCTTTGTTCCAGCATATCCCGCAGCATGAAGGTCTTGAGATTGCCGACGTATCCGCTGTGCCGGTAGTACATCTTCTGCAGCAGCTTCCGGCCCGTCACATTCACCTTTTCTGCGTTCACCACCACCACATGGTCGCCGGTGATTACGTGCCTTGTGAAGGTCGGCTTGTCCTTCCCCTGCAACGCCACGGCGATGTCCCGGGCCAACCGGCCGAGGTTCTGACCGGAGGCGTCAACCACCCGCCAATTGTCGGCCACCGTCCCGGGCTTGGGAAAATAAGTGCTAGTCCGTTTCATCAGTGTTCTTGCCCTTGTTCCAGTTGTTTGGATATTTGACATTCATCAGGCAAAGGCCCCGCGCCGGGAGAGACAGCGGCTGCCGTGGGACCCTTTCCGAGCCGTCCAGAACTTCCTCTGCCGCCGTTTCGGGCCACCGGCCTTTCCCGACCTCAACCAGGATGGCATTGGCCCGCCGGATCATGTGCCGGAGAAACCCGGTCGCCTCACACTCAACCACCACCGCGTCCCCTTCCGCCGTCACGCCCCACCGGAAAACCTCTCTCACGGCGCTGCGGTCCTGGGGAAACCCGGTGGACAGCGGCCGGAAATCATGCACTCCGACCAGTGCCTGCGCCGCCTCGTTCATCCGGTCAATGTCCAACGGGTTCCGCTCCCAGTGGTGGTCAAACCTGTGGATCGGTGAAGGCCAGGGCCGGTTGATAATCCGGTAATCATAGGTCCGGCTGGTGGCATCCCGGCGGGAGTGAAAGCCCGGGTCGACTTGGTATGCTTCCTGGACCTTGATATCGGCGGGAAGGTAGTAGTTCAGCGCATGGGGAAATCTTTCCGTCGGATATGGGGCCCGGGTCGTAAAGTCTACGACTTGCCCCCTGGCGTGGGCTCCGGAGTCGGTCCTGCTGGCTCCGCGTATCCTGGTGCGTTCCCCGGTGAACCGGTTTATTGCTGTTTCGATTTCTCCTTGTATCGTAGGTTGGCCGCTTTGCAGCTGGAACCCGGCGTATCCGGTGCCGTCGTATTCAACCACCATCGCAACCCGGGTCCACGGTTGCATGTCATGTTCGTCCGTCACATCCGGCCTGGCAGGGCCTTTGGAAAGTCGGGGCTTCCGGGGCTACTCCACCAGTTCGATCACCGCCATCTGTGCCCCGTCGCCCTGGCGCGGACCCAGCTTCGTGATGCGGGTGTATCCACCCGGACGGTCCGCGTACCGCTGAGACAGGTCGTCGAACACCTTCTTCACCACCTTCTTGTTGGGCACCTTGCTCAGTGCCAGCCTCCGGTGGTGCAGCGTCCCCTTCTTGCCGTGGGTTATCAGTTTTTCGGCCACGATCCTAGTTTCCTTGGCCTTGGCCAAGGTGGTCGTGATCCGCTCGTGCTGGACCAATTCCGAGGTCAACCCCCGCAACAGGGCCCGGCGTTGGTCCTTCTTTCTGCTTAGATTGCGCCCGGAAACGCGGTGGGAAGCCATTCTTACTCCGTGTCCTCCTCGTCGTCGTTGTCCAGTTCTTCCTCTTCGACATCTTCCGCGTCTTCATCGAACCGGGCGGTCTGGTTCCAGGCTTCTGCCAGGTCCGCCAGGCCAACCACCGTTGCGGTTGCCGCCTGCGCTTCCCCGCCGTCCGCTCCAGGACCGAAACTTCTCGGATATCCGCTGATCCCGCGTTCCGACAGTTTTTCCTGCAGCTCCTCCAGGGATTTTTCCCCGAAGTTTCGGATTTTCAGCAGTTCTTCCCCGCTTTTCTCCAGGACCTCGCCTACCCTCGTCATATGGGCCCGCTTGAGGCAGTTCAAGGTTCTCGGAGAAAGGTCCAGGCGCTCTATCGGCATTTGGTAAACCTCGGGAGAAACCGCGGCCGTAGGCCCGATCTCCCAGGCGCTTCCCTCCCGGTTCAGGGATATGAACAACTGGAAGTACTTGGACAACTCGTCCGCGGCTTGTCGCACCGCTTCCAGCGGAGAAATGGTCCCGTCCGTCCAGACGTCGAGCACCAGCCGTTCCAGGTTGGTTTTCTCACCCCGCCTGGTGCGCTCGATGCTGTAATTCACCTTCCGAACCGGGCTGAACACCGCGTCCAGGGGCATAACTCCTACCGGTCGGGCCGTAAAGGGATCATGCTCCTCCACCGCCCGGTATCCGAACCCGGAACCCACGTCGAACTCGATGGATAGCGACGCCTCGTCAGAATCCAGTGTTGCCAGGTGCAGCTCCGGGTTGACGATGTGGAAGTCTTCGGAAGTCGAAATATCCCCGGCGCACACTGGGCCCTGGCCCATCACTTCGAGCCTCATCTTCCCGTCGCGCATCGACGGGGAGTTGATCCTGATCCGCTTGATGTTAAGGAGAAGGTCCATGACCTCTTCCTTGACCCCGGGGATGGCCGAATACTCGTGCACCACGTCACGAATCTTGACCTGTGTAATCGCGCTCCCCTTGATCGAGCTCAACAGAATCCGGCGCATCGGGTTCCCGATAGTTATGCCATGCCCTTCCTTCAGGGGCTCGATTACTATCTTGCCGTAAGTCTCATCGGACTCGGAAAGGTGAATCTCGGCTGGAAAGTCCTCCAGCGAGCCGTCCGGTTGCACCGGCGCGACTATGACATTTTCTAACATTAACCCAGTTACCTCGAATAGAACTCAACGATGAGCCGGGAGTTGATTGACTGTTGCAGCTCCTCGTCCGGGGGCATGGTCATCACCTGTCCGGTCATATCCTCCTGGTTCAGCGAGAGCCACGAAGGAATGGGACGCTTCGGTATTCCGTCGGTCCTTTCCCGGTAGAACTCGGTCTGCTTGTCCGACTCCTTCCACGAAATCGCATCCCCCACCCGCACCAGGTAGGAAGGAATATCGGTCTTCCGGCCGTTGATTCGGAAATGCCCGTGGGTCACCAGTTGCCTGGCCTGCTTGCGGGAGTCGGCGAATCCCAACAGGAATATGACGTTGTCAAACCGGCGCTCCAGCGTCCGGAGCAGGTTTAGTCCCGAGATCCCCGGGGTGTTGAAAGCGTCGTCCATGTACGCCCGGAACTGGCTCTCCATTACCCCGAACATCTGCCGGGCCTTCTGTTTCTCCCGAAGATGAATCCCGTAGTCCGACGAACGCCGCCGGCGGTTGGATATGTCCCCCGGGGGCGCGTGGCGGCGTTCCACCGCGCAGCGCGGAGTGAAGCAGCGGTCTCCCTTGAGGAACAGCTTTTCCCCCGCCCGCCGGCACAGCCGGCAGGAGGGTCCGGTGTATCTGCCCATAAACAGTCGGTCCTTAAACTCGTCGTCGTTTTGGTGGCCGGCACCCGTTGTGCGGAATCGGAGTCACGTCCCTGATGCTGGTCACCACCAGACCTGCTCCCTGCAGCGACCGTATCGCCGCTTCCCGCCCTGAACCGGGCCCCTTGATGTACACGTCGATCTGGCGCATCCCCATGTCGATTCCCTGCCGGGCGGCCTGCTCCGCCGCTCGCTGGGCGGCGAAGGCCGTCCCCTTCCGCGAACCCCGGAATCCCGAGGTGCCGGCGCTGGCCGAGGCCAGGACGTTGCCGTCGGGGTCGGTGATGCTGACCAGGGTATTGTTGAATGTCGAGTAGATGTAGGCCCGTCCCTGCGGAACGTTCCTGCGCTCTCTCCGCCGTGCTCTGGGTCTTGGCATGGTTTACTTCTTGCCTCCAGTGCGGCGGCCCCGCCCAGCGACGGTCCGGCGCGGCCCCTTTCGTGACCTGGCATTGGTCCGCGTCCGCTGCCCGTTTACCGGAAGGCCCCGCCGGTGCCTCAGACCCCGGTATGATCCGATTTCGATCAACCGGCGGATATTCTGGTTGACCTCCCGCCGGAGGTCTCCCTCGGTCATGTATTCCCGGTCGATAATCTCCCGCAGCCGGTCAACCTGGCCCTCGCTCAACTCGTTCATCCTCGGGGGGAACGACGGGTCAAGGTCCGCCTTCTCCAGGATTTCCGCCGCCATTGTCGGCCCAATCCCATAAATGCTGCGGAGCGCAACATGCGCCCGCTTCCGGTCCGGAACGTCTACCCCAGCAATTCTTACCATTGCCAGACTCCTGCTATTGGGTTTATCCCTGCCGCTGTGCGTGGCGGGCGTTGGAGCAAATGATCCTCACCACGCCCTTCCGCTTGATTACCCGGCAGTTGTTGCACCTGGGTTTTACCGATGCGCTGACTTTCACAACAAGGCTCCTCGGACACCTTCCCCCGGGCTACTTGAACCGGTAGGTAATGCGTCCCCGGGTCAGATCGTAAGGGGAAAGCTCCACCAGCACCCGGTCGCCGGGCAGGACTCGGATGAAGTGCATCCTGATCTTGCCCGAAACGTGGGCCAGCACCTGGTGGTCGTTGGGAAGCTCCACCCGGAACATTCCGTTCGGCAGGGCCTCCGTTACTTTCGCCTCTACTTCAATGGCTTCTTTTTTCGCCATACTGCTGTTCGCTACTCCTTCCCACTGCTGTGGTCGGAAACAATTCGGATTCTTCGTTGAATCCGGTTTCAGGAATGGCCCGTCAGAATTTTCGGACCGTCTTCCGTGATGGCTATCGTGTGTTCGAAGTGGGAGGACAGGCTGCCGTCTTCGGTAACCACCGTCCATTGATCGTCCAGGATTCGGGTGTGCCAATCGCCTATGTTCAGCATCGGCTCAATTGCTATGCACATCCCGGCCCTGAGGAGCTGTCCCTTCCCGGGTTCGCCGTAGTTCGGGACCTGGGGGTCCTCGTGGAGGAATCGGCCTATCCCGTGTCCCACGAATTCCCGCACAACCCCGTATCCCTTCCCCTCGGCGTAGGTCTGCACCGCCGCGCCAATATCCCCGATGCGGTTTCCCGGCAGCGCCGCCTGAATGCCCAGCTCCAGGCTCGTCCGCGTGGCGTCCATCAGGTCGATGGCTTCCTGCGAGATCTCTCCCACGGCCACCGAAACCGCCGCGTCCCCTATGAACCCGTCAATCGTGGCGCCGCAGTCCATCTTGATGATGTCGCCCTCTTGCAACACCCTCTTGCCTGGAATGCCGTGAACAATCTCCTCGTTCACCGAAGCGCAGATCGTCCCGGGAAAACCGCGATAGCCCTTGAAGGCCGGTATGGCTCCGCACCGCAGGATTTCCTTGTACGCGATATTGTCCAACTCGCGGGTGGTGATTCCTGGCTCGACCGACCGTTTCAGAAGGGTTAACGCCGAACCGACGATAGCCCCCGCCTTCGCCATCGCCTCCAATTCTTCGGGCGACTTGATGGTAATCCCCCCCTGGTAAGTGGATGGGGAGTTGGAGGCCGTCTGGTTTTTCCTGCGGCGATTCATCAGAAAATTGTACTCCTATTCGGCGTGATTGTGAACAGCGCGTTAATCCCGGCCGGCTCCCAGGGCTTCCAGCACCCGCTCGTTCACTTCCTCGACGCTCCCCAACCCGGGTATGTCCGCCAGGATTCCCCGTTGTTGGTAAAAGCCCAGCAAGGGAAGGGTCTCTTCTTTGTACACTTCCAGCCGTTTCGCGACCGCTTCCGCCCGGTCGTCCTCCCGCTGGTAGAGCTCTCCCCCGCAGATGGAGCACTTCACGGGCACTTCCCCTTCCTCCGTTAAACCGTGCGGGGCCTGGCACTCCCGGCAGGTGTATCTGCCCGACAGGCGCCGGACAAGCTCTTCGTCGGGCACGTTGATGAACACCACGCTGTCCAGTCCCCGGGAACGTTTCGACAACGCCTCATCCAGCGCTCCGGCCTGATTCAGGGTCCTCGGAAACCCGTCCAGCATGAACCCCTCTTCCGACTCCAGCTCCAGCACTTTGTCCATGACAATGTCTATCGTGACCTCGTCAGGCACCAGCAGCCCCTGCCGCATGAACTCGCCGGCCCGCCTCCCCAGTTCGGTCTCATTCCGCAGGTGGAAGCGGAACAGGTCTCCCGAGGTAATTTGTGGGATGCTCAACTGGTCCTTCAGCAATTGCCCCTGGGTGCCTTTCCCTGCCCCCGGGGGCCCAAACAGGACCAGCCTCAACGATGAGTTAGATTCAGCCATAATCCACGCCGGATAGCCGCTGCGTCCGTTCCCCGGACAGCTCTATCTCAGGAACCCCTCGTAGTTCCGCATCAGCAACTGGGCTTCCAGCTGCCGCAGCGTATCCAGTCCCACTCCGACCATTATCAACAGGCTGGTGCTGCTCAGGGATACCGCCTGCACGCCCGTAATCAGCGATGCTATATAGGGGACGATTGCCACAAATCCGAGGAACAAGGCGCCGCCCATGGTGATGCGGACGATCACCCGGTTCAGGTAGTCCTGCGTCGGTTGCCCCGGTCTGATGCCCAGTACGAAACCGCCGTTGCGTTGCAGATTTTCCGCAATGTTCTGTTGGTTGAAGACCACCAGCGTGTAGAAGAAGGTGAAAATCACCACCAGGATGAACACCAGGACCCAATACAGCGGGGCCGTCGGCGTGAACAGGTCCGAGACATACGCGGCGACGTTCCCAACCCAGCCTCCGCTGGTAGCGAAGTAGGTAGCGATGGTTCCCGGCAGGATCACGATGGAAAACGCGAAAATCAGCGGAATCATCCCCGCGGAGTTGATCCGCAGCGGAATGTACGTCGAACCGCTCTGCCGGTACATACGCCCGCTTCGGAACACGCTCCTGCCGTACTGCACCGGAATCCGGCGGGCTGCCTCGTTGAACAGCACTATCAACGCGATAATCAGAACCCCGATTATCACGAAGAATCCGATCCCCAGAAGGTTGTCCCGGTCGATGAATCCCTGCGTCACCAGCGACGGGAATCCCACCACGATGCCCGCGAAGATTATCAGCGAAATTCCGTTGCCGATGCCCTTCTCGGTGATCAGCTCGCCCAGCCATACCAGGAACATCGTTCCCGCCGTCATGGATAGGATCGCCGCCATCGTGGGCAGCAGGGCGTCTCCGGTGAACCCCACATTGGTCAGCACCGCGCTCTGCTGCAGGAGGACCAGCTGGGCAAAGGCTTGCGAAATCGCGATGGGGACCGTCAGCCAGTGAACGATCCGGTTGATCTTGACCCTCCCGGAGTCCCCTTCCCGCGACATTTGCTGCAAGGTCGGAATCACCGGGGTCAACAGTTGTATGACGATGGACGACGTGATGTACGGGAAGACGCCGAGCGCGACGATGCTCATGCGGCTCAACGCGCCCCCGCTGAACAGGTCCAGGAAACCCAGCAGCTGGTTGTTGCGGAACAGGTTGTCCAACTGGAACTGGTCGATTCCCGGGATGGGAATATGGGCCACCGCCCGGTACAGCACCAGCATCCCCAGGGTGAACAGTATCTTCGCCCGCAGGTCCGGCAGGCTGAACGCATCAATCGCGGCTTGAATCAGCCGCGGAAAACGCCCTCCCTGGGTTTCGGTAGCAATCATCTGCGCTACAGTTCCTCGACCGAGCCGCCTGCGGCTTCAATCCTGGCCCGGGCCGCTTGAGAAAACTTGTGCGCGGCCACCGTCACCGCCTTGGTCAGTTCCCCATTGGCCAGCACCTTGACCGGCATCCCCTTTTCGCGGAGCAGCCCTCGTTCTCTCAGGACTTCCGGAGTGATCCGGTCGCCGGCGTCGAACAATTCCAGCGTGTCCAGTTGGACCAGCGCATACTCGGTCTTGAAAACGTTGGTGAACCCCCGCTTCATCGGCAGACCCTTGATCATCCGCATCTGTCCGCCTTCAAATCCACGGACGATGCCATGACCGGAACGGGATTTCTGCCCCTTCAGGCCCCGGCCCGCATAGCTGCCCTGCCCGGCGGCATCACCGCGCCCGACCCGCTTTCGCCCTTTTCTGGCTCCCTTGGGAGGGGTTAGTAAATGTTCTCTCATTAGTCGTCTCTTCCTCTTGTTTCCCAGTGCTTCGCCGGTGGCGTCCGGGGAGAACCCAGGGATTCCCTGACTTGGCTGCCCATTGGCTGGGTGAACAAGACTTTGGGTTGGTGTCGCGTCGACCGGTTGTTGGGCGAGTCAGCCTCTTCGGAAAGGTGGGATCACGCGGCGCACTAATCCTCCGCCACTTCCTCCACCGCCAGCAGGTGGCTAACCTTGTTGACCATCCCGCGTATTGTCGGAGTGTCCCCGTGGACCACCGTGTGGTTCAGCCGCTTCAACCCCAGCGCCTCGATGACGCGGCGTTGATTGCTCGGCTTCCCGATATAGCTCTTCTTCCAGGTAATCTTCAGTTGGGCCATTCATGCACCTACAAAAACCAGGACCCTTCCCGCCATTCAGCCGGCTTATTGCGGATTCGGTGTCCCCAATCGCCGGGCCAGTTCCTCCGCCGGGTCCCTCAATTGGCGGAGCGCTTCCAGCGTAGCCGCCACGATATTGATCGGGTTCCTGGATCCCAGGGATTTCCCGACCACGTCGCGGACCCCGCCCAACTCCAGGATGGCCCTCATCGCGCCCGCCGCGATTATCCCCGTCCCGACCCTGGCGGGTTTGATGACCACAATAGATGCTCCCACTTTAACCGTGATCTCGTGCGGAATGGTGCTGCCCTTCAGCGGAATCTTCACTATGCCCCGCCGAGCGATCGCGTTCCCTTTGCGGACCGCGTCCGGGATCACCAGGGCCTTGCCCATCCCGGCGCCCACATTCCCCTCTCCGTCGCCGACCACCACCAGCGCGTTGAAGCGGAGCCGACGCCCTCCCTTCACCACTTTGGCGATGCGGCGGGTGTAGACCACTCTCTCGGAAAAACCCGACGGGTCCTCGTCCTGGTATCGGTTGCCTCTGGGTCTGGCAGGTGCAAAAACCATTAAAACTCAAGACCCCCTTCTCTCGCTCCGTCCGCCAACGCCTTGACTCGGCCGTGATATTTGAACCCGCCGCGATCAAACACCACGCGGGTTATTCCCTGGGCTTTGGCCCGCTCAGCCAACAGTTTCCCCACCGCAGCGGATGCCACGGTCTTGGGACCATCTTCTGACGTCTCGGCGCTGGAGGCTGCCACCAGCGTCTTGCCTTGGGAGTCATCTATGACCTGCGCGTAGATGGCTTTCAGGCTCCGGAAAACACACAGCCTGGGTTGTTCCGGCGTCCCCTTGACCTTCTTGCGCACCCGGCGGTGCCTGACCAACCGTAGCTTTCGTGAATCTTTGTCCTTGGGCATTTCCGAATTGTGACCTCGTTACGTTCCCCCGGGGGATGTCCCCCGGGCTTGACTTCCAATTGGACGCTAAGCCTTCCGGGCCGCTGCCTTGCCGGGCTTGAAGTGCAGAACCTCTCCCTGGTACCGGATACCCTTCTCTTTGTAAGCGTTGGGAGGCCTGACTTTGCGGATCTGGGCCGCCTGTGCCCCCACCTTCTGCTTGTCGAGACCCCGCACGTGGACCCGGTTGTTCCCTTCCACCGTCAGCGTCACTCCGTCAATCGGCTGTATCTCCACCGTGTGACTGTATCCGACGCTCAACGTTATCCCGTCGCCAGTCTGCTGGACCCGGTAACCCACGCCCATTAACTCCATGGTCTTCGAATAACCTTCAGTTACCCCGGTGACGGCGTTCGCAATCAGGCTCCGGGTCAACCCGTGCAGGGAATGGTGGAACTTGCGCGGGGAACGGCGCTGGACTATGACTTCCCCGTCCTCCAGGCTGACATCCACCTCGGGATGATAGGTCTGGGTCAGGGTTCCCATCGGCCCCGTCACCGTCACTCCGTTCTCAAAAATCTCAACCTGTACCCCCGCCGGCAGGGGGATGGGCTTCCGCCCCACCCTGGAAAGGGTTCGTTCCTCCAGCTGTTCCCGGACAAATGGACTACCAGACATAACAGAGCAGCTCTCCTCCGATACCGGACCGCCATGCCTGTCGGCCGGTCATCACTCCTTGAGAGGTCGAAATAATGGCGGTGCCTATTCCGCCGTAGACCCGGGGAATCTCTCCCCTCCCCACGTACACTCTCAGCCCTGGCTTGCTCACCCGCTTGAGGCCGGTTATAACCGGCTCCCGGCCGGTCCGGTACGAGAGATGCAGCCGCAGATTCGGGAAGGTTTGCCCCCTCGGTATATCAAAATCCCGGATATACCCCTGGTCCTTCAGAATCTGGGCAATCGCCAGCTTGAGCTTGGAATGGGGCACCAGGACCGAATCATGACGGGCCTGGAGCCCATTCCTGATTCTGGTCAGCATATCGGCTACTGGGTCGGTTACTGGCATCCGCTACTCGCTCCTCAACGTTCCTGCCTGAAGGGTTCCTGCCCGGGTGAGATCCCTACCAGCTGGCTTTCCGCACCCCGGGCAGCTCCCCGGTCAGCGCCAACTCCCGGAAGCAAATCCGGCAGAGTCCGGTATATCGGTTGTACGCCCTGGGACGCCCGCACCTGTTGCACCGGTTGTATGCCCGCGTCTTGTACTTCGGCTCTTTCAGCCAGCGCTGGATCATCGACTTCTTGGCCAACGGTTCCTCCTCAGCTCTGCCGGACAAACGGCATTCCGAAAAGTTCCAGAAGCCTCGTGGCCTCGGCATCGTTTTCGGCAGTCGTCGCAATGGTTACTTGGAGACCCCGGATCCGGTCTATCTGGTTGTAGTCGATCTCCGGGAATATTATCTGCTCCCGCAGCCCTATCGAGAAGTTGCCGCGCCCGTCGAACCCGCGCCGTGGAATCCCCCGGAAGTCCCGGATGCGGGGCAGCGCCGTGTTCACCAGGCGGTCCAGGAAGTGGTACATCCGGTGCCCCCGCAGGGTGACCGACGTGCCGATGGGGTTGCCTTGGCGGAGCTTGAAGTTGGCGATGGACTTCCGCGCCCGGGTGATGACCGGCTTCTGTCCGCTCACAATCGCCAGGTCGTTGGTCGCCGCTTCCATTGCCCGCCCGTTGGTCAGGGCTTCTCCCAGCCCGATGTTCAGGACAATCTTCTGAACCCTGGGGACGCGCATCACGTTGGGAAACCCGAACTCGGTCATCATCGCCGGGATAATGTCGTTGCGGTAGGTGTCCAGCAGCCTGGGATGGGGCTTCCCGTTCATGGCCTCAGTAGCGGCTTCTCCTTCCGCTGCTCCGCCCGAACGGCCCCGCCTCTGCCTCGACCCTCCGTCTTGATTACTGGCTGATGTCATCGATAACTTCCTTGCACTTGGGGCATGCCCGCACCCGCTTGCCCGTCTCCAGCCGCATCATGTTGGGCCGCGTCGGACGGTTGCACTTGTTGCATATCAGCATGACGTTGGAAATATGGATCGGAGCTTCCTGCTGGATAATCCCCGATTGCCGTACTCCGGGACGGGCTTTCATGTGGCGGGTCACCATGTTGACCCCTTCAATGACCACCCTGTTCTCTTCCAGGTTCTGTCGTTCCACCCGGCCGGACTTCCCTTTTTCCTTGCCCGATATCACCAGGACCGTGTCGCCGCTGCGAATATTCACTACAGGACCTCCGGCGCCAGCGACACAATCCGCATGAACCCCTTGTCCCTTAGCTCCCGGGCCACCGGCCCGAAGATTCTGGTGCCCCTGGGCATCAGGTTTTCCTGGATGATCACCGCGGCATTGTCGTCGAAGCGGATGTATGTCCCGTCCGGCCTAAGCAACGGCTGGGCCTGACGCACCACCACCGCCTTGACAATCGTCCCCTTCCTCACCGCGGAGTTGGGCACCGCTTCCCGCACGTTGCAGACAATCACATCCCCAACCTTCGCATACTTCCGCTGGCTCGCTCCCGGAATGTTGATCAGCCGGATGCGCTTTGCGCCGCTGTTGTCCGCGACGTTCAATCTGGTATAGGTTTGAATCATGATTCGGTATCCTCGGGTTCCTCTTCAGCCCCATCGTCATCAACCGCGTCTGCCGGAGTCTCGGCCAGCGCCTCTCCGGTCATCACCGGCGTCACGTCCGTCTCCAGCTCGATGGGGCGGACTTCCGCCACCTGGCGCCTCTGGATAATCTCCAGCAGCCGCCAGTGCTTTGTCTTCGATATCGGACGCGTCTCCTCAATCCGCACCGTGTCTCCCAGGCGGCACTGCCCCTCGGGATCGTGAACGTAGTAGCGGGCAACGCGACGCATCTGCTTCCGGTAGATCGGATGGCGCTGCTTCCAGACCATCTGAACCACCGCCGTCTTGTCCATCTTCGTTCCGATCACCGAACCGATACGGACCTTCCGCATCTCCTTGGCCATGGTTAGCTCTCCATTCCCTGCCGCTCCCGGATCACCGTCTTGAGCCGGGCGATGGTCTTGCGGACCCTTCTCGGCTCATTGGTGTCCGTCAGCTGGTTCGTAGCCGCCCGGAACCGGAGGTTCATCAGTTCCTTGTATGAACCCTCCAGCTCTTCTTCCAGTTGCTGGTCCGTCAGGTCTCTTATCTCGTGAATCTGCATCGCTTCCGCCTACCCAACCCCGCCGCCGGCCATCGCGGCCACCCGGTCCCGTTGGACCGTCTTGGTGGGAATCGGCAGCTTGTGGGATGCCAGCCGCAGGGCTTCCACGGCCTGGTCGGCCGGGACTCCCCCAACCTCGAATAGAATCCGTCCCGGCTTGACCACGGCTACCCAGTGGTCGTTGGCCGCCTTGCCCCCGCCCATCCGCACTTCCGCCGGCTTCTTGGACACCGGCTTATCCGGGAAAACCCGGATCCACACCTGCCCACCCCGTTGAAGGTGGCGGGTGATGGCGATACGGGCAGACTCGATTTGGCGCGCGGTGATCCATTCACACGCCATCGCCTTCAACCCGAACTCGCCGAATTCGACGCTGCCTCCGGTAACGGCGTTGCCCTTGCGTCGGCCCCGGAACATCTTGCGGTACTTGGTTCTTCTCGGTTGTAGCATGGATGCTTCCCCTAGATTCCGTCGTCCGGCACGATGTCATCCGCAATGGTGCCGGTCTCCATCTCTTCCGTGCCAGGCTCGACCCTGACTTCGATGGTCTCCAGTTCTTCTGCCGCTTCCGGTGGCGGCGGCAGGATTTCGCCCTTGTAGATCCACACCTTGATGCCGATGCGGCCCATCCCGGTGTGAGCTTCGGCCAGCGCGTAGTCAATATCGGCCCGCAGCGTATGGAGCGGCACCTGCCCCAACATCAGCTTCTCGGTCCGGGCGATTTCCGCTCCCGATATCCGGCCCTTGGTGATGATCTTGATGCCCTCGGCTCCCGCCTGCATCGCCCGTTGCGCCGCCTGCCGCATCGCGCGGCGGTAGGCCACCCGGCGTTGCAGCTGGTCGGCAATGTTCCGGCCCACCAGGTACGGGTCCAGCTCTGGGTGCTCAATCTCGATGATGTTCAACTGCACCCGGCGGGTCGTGATCCGCTCCAGCTTGGACCGCAGGTTTTTCACCCGCTCCCCATCCCGGCCTATCAGTATCCCCGGGCGGGCCGAATGAATGTTGATGACGCTGTCCTGCGCTCCCCGGTCGATCTCCACCCGCGCGATGCCCGCGTCGGAAAAGCCTCGATACTCAGCGTGAATGCAGTTTCGCAGCTTCAGGTCCTCACCGACCAGGCTCCGGTAACCCGCCGCGTTGTTGGCGTACCAGTGGGTCTTCCAGTCCTTGATGATGCCCAGGCGGAATCCGTAGGGGTGGGTCTTGTGTCCCATGCGCTAAAACTCCTCTGCCACCTCGTCCACGACCACCGTGATGTGGCTGGACCTCTTCGTGATTCGCCCAATCCGCCCCCGGGCCCGGGGGCGGAACCGCTTCAGCGGCGTTGCCTGGTCCGCGGTAATTCTCACTATCCGCAGACTGTCCCGGTTCATGAACATGTTGTTCTCGGCGTTGGCCGCTGCGGATTGCACCACCTTGGAAACCACCTTCGCCCACGGCGATGTCAGCAGCGTCAGCGTGTCTACCGCGCTGTTGACATCCTGCCCCCGCACCAGGTCCAGGATAGGCTTCAACCGCTTGGGGGACGCACCCACCTGCTTCGCGACCGCTTGTACCTCCGGCATGGCCCTACCTCACCCCGCTCCGGCGCTCGGAGCGTGCCACATGGCCCCGGTAGGTCCGCGTGGGAGAGAACTCTCCCAAACGGTGTCCCACCATGTTCTCTGTGATGAAAACCGGAACGTGCCGGCGGCCGTCGTGGACCCCCAGGGTCAGCCCCACCATCTCGGGCATGATCATCGATGCCCGAGACCATGTGCGGATAACGGTCTGGGCCCCGGATTGCTGGACTGCCAGCACCTTCTTCATCAGCTTGGCCTCGACGTAAGGCCCCTTTTTCACCGATCTGGACATGTTCCCTACCGTCTTCTGGCCCTCACGACAAACCTGCCGGAGGCCTTCTTCTTGTTCCTTGTCTTGTGTCCCAGCGTTGGCTTCCCCGTTGGCGACTTCGGGCCAGGCATCCCGATGGGAGACCGGCCTTCCCCGCCGCCGTGCGGATGGTCCACCGGATTCTTGGCCACTCCGCGAACATGCGGCCGGCGTCCCAGGTGGCGGCTGCGCCCGGCTTTGCCCAAGCTCTCGTTCTTGTGGTCGGGATTGGACAGTTGCCCGATGCTCGCCCGGCAGTTCAGCAGCACCCGCCGCATCTCGCCGGAAGGCAGCCTCAGCAGAACGTACTCACCTTCCCGCGACAGTACCTGCGCCGACGCTCCCGCGCTCCGCACCATTTGCCCGCCCCGGTCCGGCGTTAGCTCCACGTTATGTACCACTGTGCCGGTGGGAATGTTCCGCAGGCGGAGCGAATTCCCGGGCTTGATCTCCGACCCCGGTCCCGCCTGGATCCAGTCGTCAACCTGCAGCCCCACCGGGGCCAGGATGTAGCTCTTCTCCCCGTCCGCGTAGTAGATAAGCGCAATCCGCGTCGTTCGGTTGGGGTCGTACTCTATCGACACCACCCGGCCCGGAACGCCTTCCTTCCGCCGCTTGAAATCGATAAGCCGGTACATCCGCCTGGGACCGCCGCCGCGGCTTTGGGTGGTAATCCGCCCCTTGTTGTTCCGGCCGCCGTGCTTGGCCAGCGGGGTCAGCAGGGACTTTTCCGGCTTTCTCCGGGTAATCTCTTCAAAGGACGGCCGCACCGCGTTGCGTGTGCCCGGGGTAATCGGCCTTAGGTTCTTCAGAGGCATAACTATTCCCTTTCGGGTTCGGGCCCCGCCCTACAACCCCTCGACCAGGGTGATGCGGTCACCGGGTTTCAGCGTGACCACCGCCTTCTTGATGTCGGGCATCTTCTTAATGCGCGGGCCGTACCGCTTCCGCTTCCCGTGCTGCTTCGTAATGTTCACGTCCGTCACGGTCACGTTGAAGTTCTTCTCCACCGCTTCCTTGACCTGGATCTTGTTGGCCCGCGGATCAATCTGGAAGGTGTACCTCCCCGATTCCTGCAGGAGAGTGCTCTTCTCTGTGATGGTTGGCTTGAGCAAAACCTGGTAGATGTTCATTACTCGGCCTCACCTTCGACGCCGTCCTCGGAAGCGGCGCCCTCGGGTGCTGCACCCACTCGACGGCCTCCTCGGGTTATCTCCGCCGTCCAGAAGGTCTCGGCCTTCTGTGCCGCCGCCACCGTCATTATCAGCGTTTGCCGCTTCAGCAGATCGTTGGCGTTCAGCTGGTTCAGCGGCAGCGTCCAGATTCCCTTGATGTTGTGCGCTCCCCGGGTCACCGCGCTGTCTGGACCGTCCGTCACCACCAGAGCCGAGCCCGTGATCCCCAGGCTGGCCAGCAGGCTCACCATTGACTTCGTCTTGCCGTCCTGCCGGTCCATGCTGTCGACGCACACCAGGTTCCCCAGGCGGGCCTTCTCCGACAGTACGCACTTCACCGCCTGCCGGCGCATCCGCTTCGGCAACGCCTTGCGGTAATCCCGGGGATGCGGCCCGAAGACTACCCCGCCGTGACGCCATTGCGGCGAACGGGTGCTGCCCTGGCGCGCCCGCCCCGTGTGCTTCTGAATCCACGGCTTGCGCCCGCCGCCGGACACCTGGCTCCTGGTCTTGGTGTCGTGGGTGCCCTGGCGCTTGTTCCCCTGGTAGATCACCACCGCCTGGTGTACCAGGGTCTGGTTCATGGGAACGTCAAAGACCGCATCGTTGAGCGCGATGGTGTCTATCGTTTCCCCGTCTTGGTTCTTGACCGGAATATCCATAACTGGCTTGAAGTCTCCTAACTTGCGGCGGCCACCGACCTGCCCGTTTTCCTGATGGTCAATAGACCGTTCGGCGCGCCGGGGACTCCGCCCTTCACCATAAGCAGGTTCCGCTCCGGGTCAACCTGGATAACCTGCAGCTTCTTCACCGTGATTCGGACATTCCCCATGTGCCCCGACATCTTCAACCCCTTGAACACCTTGCCCGGGGTCGTTCCTCCTCCGATGGAGCCGGGCGCCCTGGCCCGGTCGGACTGCCCGTGGGTCCGTGGGCCGCCGCCGAAGCCATGCCGCTTCATGGTCCCGGCAAACCCCCGCCCCTTGGACCGCCCGATAACGTCCACCAGCTCACCCGGTTGGAAGATGTCCGCCTTGATTTCCTGTCCCACGGCCAGGTCGCCCGTGTTGTCGGACTTCACTTCCCGCAGGTACCGAAGGTTCTTTACGTTCTTCAAGTGCCCGGCCCGGGGCTTGTTGAGCTTCTTCACCTCGTCAAACCCTACCTGGACCGCCTCGTATCCGTCCGTTTCCCGCGTTTTGATCTGGGTCACGTAGCAAGGCCCGGCTTGGATCACCGTCACGGGCACCACGTTGCCCGACGGATCAAAAATGTGCGTCATGCCGACTTTTTTGCCCAGGAATGACCGGAGCATGGTTAACACCTGTCCTTGGTTCAGATCCGCGGCCCGCGCCTCGATGATGCGGCCCGCCGTGGCCAACCCCGGTGGGTTGGCGGTTCACCTTCCGCTAGAGCTTGTTTGCCACTAGAGCTTGATGGAAATATCAACCCCCGCCGGCAGGTTCAACCGGGTCAGCGAGTCGATTGTCTTGGAGGTCGGCTCCAGGATGTCCACCAGCCGTTTGTGCGTCCGTATCTCGAAATGTTCCCGCGAGTCCTTGTCCACGTGCGGCCCCCGGATTACGCAGAAACGCCGGATGTGCGTCGGAAGCGGCACCGGCCCCGCGATGCGGGCGCCCGTCCTTTCCGCCGTCTCCACTATCTGTTCCGTGGAGGTGTCCAGCATCTTGTGATCGAACGCCTTGAGGATAATTCGTACTTTTTGTCTGGTAACCATTCTTCCAGTTTCTTCCGTTTGCCGCTTCGCGCTGGCGCTTTTAGACTTTTCTGACCAACTGCTGCGCCACGTGATCCGGCACCGGTTCGTAGTACTTGAACTCCATGCTATACGATGCCCGCCCGCTGCTCAGGGACCGGAGCGCGGTGGTGTAGGCGAATGTCTCCCCCAGGGGAATCATCGTCCTTACCGTTTGGAGATCGTTCTCGCCTTCAATGTTCCTGATTTGGGCCCGGCGGGTCCCCAGGTCCCCGATTATCTCCCCCAGGAACTCCCCCGGGGTAACGATTTCCATTTCCACCATCGGCTCCAGGAGCACCGGCTTTGCCCGGTTGGCTCCCTGCCTGATGGCCAGCATCCCGGCGCTTCGGAAGGCCATCTCCGAAGAGTCCACCGTGTGGTAGCTTCCGTCAACCAGCCGTACCTTGACGTCAACCAGCGGATACCCGCCCAGCGGCCCGCTCTGCAGCGCCTGCTTCACACCGGCTTCCACCGCCGGAATGTATTCCCGGGGAATCACGCCGCCGGTTATTCCGTTCTCGAACACGATCCCTTCGCCGCGTTCCAGCGGTTCCATTTCCAGCCAAACGTGGCCGAACTGCCCGTGCCCGCCGGTCTGCCGCACGAACCGCCCTTCGGTCCGGATGGCCTGCGTAAAGGTTTCCCGGTACGAAACCCTGGGCGCCCCGACCCGGGCTTCCACCTTGAACTCCCGGCGCATCCTGTCCACCAGGACCTCGAGGTGCAGTTCGCCCATCCCCGATATGACCGTCTGTCCGGTCTCTTCGTTGAAAATCACCTGGAACGTCGGGTCTTCGTCGGAAAGTTTGTGCAGGGCATCCGACAGCTTGTCCTGGTCCGCCCTGGTGTCGGGCTCAATCGCAATGGATACCACCGGCTCCGGGAACGTTGGCGGCTCCAGGATAACGGGCTTGAAGTCGGTGCAGATCGTGTCGCCGGTGAATGTGTCCTTCAACCCCACCGCCGCGCAGATTTGCCCCGCCGTGACCTCCTCCAGTTCCTCCCGGTGGTTGGCGTGCATCCTCAGCAGCCGGCCCATTCGCTCCCGCTTCGATTTGGTCACGTTCAGGACCGACGCACCGGCCTTGACCTCGCCGGAATAAACTCTCAGGAATACCAGCCGCCCAACGTAGGGGTCCGTGACGACCTTGAAGGCCAGCGCCGAAAACGGCTCCCTCGCGTCCGGGAATCTCTCCACCGGCTCCTCGGTCTTGGCATCCACCGCTTCCACCGGGGGCACATCCTCGGGAGAAGGCAGGAATGACACTATCCCGTCGAGCAGCGGTTGAATTCCCATCCCCCGGAGCGCCGTTCCGCACAGCACCGGCACCAGGTCCTGTTGCACGGTTGCGTGCCGGAGGGCTTCCTTCAGGTCCTCTTCGCCAATCTCCTCGCCTTCCAGGTAGCGGATCAGCAGCCCCTCGTCCGTCTCGACAATTTTTTCGATCATCGACTGGCGGTATTGCTCGTACTGCTGGCGGTAGTCATCCGGCACCGGCCCGATCTCCGACAGGTCCAGCCCTTGCTCGCCAAGCCCGTCCTTCCCGTACTGGAACGAACGGCCTCCGATCAGGTCTATGACACCCTGGAACTGGTCTTCTTCTCCCATGGGCAACTGTATCGCAACCGGATTGGCCCGCAGCCGCCGCCTCATGGAATCAATCGTCCGCTCGTAGCTGGCGCCCACCCGGTCCATTTTGTTGACGAAGGCGATTCTCGGCACCTTGTAGGTATCGGCCTGCCGCCACACCGTTTCCGACTGCGGCTGGACCCCCGCCACCGCGTCCAGGACGACGATGCCGCCGTCCAGCACCCGCAGGCTCCGTTCCACTTCAGCCGTGAAGTCCACGTGCCCCGGCGTGTCTATGATGTTGACCCGGTGGTCGTTCCAGTAGGTCGTGGTGGCCGCCGCAGTGATCGTGATGCCCCGTTCCCTTTCCTGGGGCATCCAGTCCATCGCCGTGGTCCCCTCGTCCACGCCGCCGACTTTCCGGATCCTTCCCGTCAGATACAGGACGCGCTCCGTGACCGTCGTCTTGCCGGCGTCGATGTGGGCTATGAACCCGATGTTTCGAATTTTGCTGGTTGGTACGGTGGTTTCCATGGGGTTGTTCTGATTAGCTCCGTTGCTGGGACCCGATTTGCTCGTGTGTGGGCGTTGGACTGTTGGCTTTCAGTTAATCAGGTGTTCGGCAGCAGCCGACTGGATTCCTTGGCGTCAGCCGTTCTTACCGCCGGTAATGCACGAAGGCCCGGTTAGCCTCCGCCATCCGGTGCAGTTCTTCCCGGCGCCGCACCGCGGAACCCTCTCCCCGGGATGCGTCCATGAACTCCGTCGCCAGGCTGCGGCGCATCGGCGTTCCCTTGCGTCCCCGGGCGCCCCGGATAATCCACCGCATCGCCAGCGCCTCGCTCCGGTTCGTCCGCAGTTCCTGCGGCACTTGATAAGTTGCCCCGCCTATCCGGCGGGGCTTCACTTCCACAATAGGGGTGGCATTGCGTATGGCCTGCTCAAAGATTTCCATAGGATCCCGCCGGGACTCTTCGCGGATGATGTCCAGCGCATTATAGACCAGCCGCTGTGCGGTGGACTTCTTGCCCTTGAGCATGAGCCTGTTGATGAACCGGGCCAAGACCAGGTTGTTGTACCTGGGATCGGGTGGAATTATTCGCGGTTCCGCTCTTCTTCTTCTGGACATGGGACCCTTCCCCTGAAAATAATCTGGCCTGGTTGCTTCGGATTCCCCTCAACAACCGGCCAGCTTTGGCAAGCCTTCCTGCTGGTTTACCGCCTGGCTCCGTACTTGCTGCGGCCTCGCCTCCGGCCCTGCACGCCTTCCGTGTCCAGTGCGCTTCGGACAACGTGGTATCGGACTCCCGGCAGGTCCTTCACGCGGCCTCCCCGCACCAGCACCACCGAGTGCTCCTGCAGGTTGTGGCCTTCCCCGCCGATATAAGCGGTCACTTCCACGCCGTTGGTCAACCGGACTCGGCATATCTTCCGCAGCGCCGAGTTGGGCTTCTTGGGCGTCATCGTCCGCACCTGAATGCAGACTCCCCGCCGTTGCGGGCATCCCGGGCCCCATTTCGTCCTGTTCTTCAGCGAGTTCTGGACCCAGTGCAGCGCCGGTGCTTTGGTGCCCTTCTTCGAAGGGCTCCGCCCTTTGCGGACCAGTTGGTTTACAGTTGGCATAACTCGTTCACATCTTTCCGAGCAATCGGTTGCGCATAAACCGGAATGTTACAAACAATCAGCGGCGATGTCAACCGCAGAAGCAACTCGCACCGGCAAGTCTCAAAGCGAACTGCAGCCCGGTGGCATCCCGTGGAACCCTGGAGTTCCGATGATGCGTACTGCTAGGGGCCGCCGATTATATCACGCCTTATATCACGCCGCAGGGGATTGGAAAGCTGCGCCACCCCAACCACGGAACGCTGCCGCATCGGAAGGCGTCTCCCAATCTTTGTCTCCCGGGTCTTTAATGTATAATGCCCTTGCCAAAATACTTTCCTTGCCCAGAGGTTGTCTCCACTATGTTCAAGCCCGTTTCCAGCCGGGTCAGCTTCCCGGAAATGGACGCACGAGTCCTCGATTTTTGGAAGCAGGAAGACATCTTCCGTCGCTCCGAGTCCGAGAGGGCCGGCGGCCCTCTCTTCATGCTTTTTGAAGGGCCCCCCACCGCCAACGGCAGCCCCGGCATCCATCACGTCCTCGCCCGCGTCTTCAAGGACGTCATCTGCCGCCACCGCACCATGAAAGGCTACCGCTGCATCAGGAAAGGCGGCTGGGACACCCACGGCCTCCCCGTCGAGCTCGAGATCGAAAAGGAGCTTGGCCTTACCTCCAAGCGTGAGATCGAGGAGTACGGCATCGAGAAATTCAACGCCCAGTGCCGCGACAGCGTCTTCCGATACGTCAAGGACTGGGAGGTCCTCACCGACCGCATCGGCTTCTGGGTGGACATGGACGACCCCTACGTCACCCTGGAAAACGACTACATTGAAAGCGGCTGGTGGATCATCAAGCAGCTTTGGGACAAGGGGCTCGTCTATCAGGGCCTGCGCGGCACTCCCCACTGCCCCCGCTGCGAGACCAGCCTCAGTTCCCACGAGGTCGCCCTTGGCTACAAGGACGACACCCCCGATCCCTCTGTCTTCCCCAAGTTCCGGGTCAACACCTGGATTGACGGCTCCACCCTTGAAATCCCAACCTGTCTCCTTGCCTGGACCACCACACCCTGGACCCTCCCCGGCAACACGGCTCTCGCCGTCGACGCCTCCGCCGAATACTCCGTCGTCGAGATGGAAGGCCCCAATGGGCCGGAACGCCTCGTTGTCGCCTCCGCCCTGGTCGAAAAGGCCATTCAGGGAGAGTACACCGTCGTCGCCACCGTCTCCGGCCACGACCTCGTCGGACTCACCTACCAACCCCTCTACGACCCCTTCCAGTACGGGGCCGATGTCCGCCATTTCGTCGAACAGGTCGGCGAGGACGGCGGCGCCGTCACCGTCCTCGAACCCTCCGATGGCTTCCAGCCCCGGGTTGTTGACGCCGACTTCGTTTCAATGGAGGACGGCACCGGCATCGTCCACATCGCCCCCGCCTTTGGCGACGAGGACCTGAACCTGGGCCGCAACCGCCTCCTCTCCTTCGTCCAGGAAGTCGACCTGCGCGGTGTCGTAACCGGCGATTACCCCTTCGCCGGCAAGTTCGTCAAGGACGCCGACCCTCTCATCATGGCGGACCTGGAGGAACGCGGCCTCCTACACCACAAGGGGACCTACCGACACACCTACCCCTTCTGCTGGCGCTGCGACACCCCCCTCCTCTACTACGCCAAGTCCTCCTGGTATATCCGCACCACCGCCGTCAAGGACCGCCTCGTCAGCGGCAACGACGCCATCAACTGGTATCCCGGATACATCAAGGACGGCCGCTTCGGTGAATGGCTCCGCAACAACATCGACTGGGCCATCTCCCGCGAGCGTTACTGGGGCACCCCCATACCCATCTGGGAATGTCCCGATTGCCGCCGTCAGACCTGCGTCGGCAGCGTCGCTGAACTCGGAAAACACGCCTCCGCCGGTAGCCAGTCATCCGTGACCGGCCTCGACCTCCACCGGCCATTCGTGGATGACATAACCCTGGACTGCCCGGCCGAAGGGTGTCCCGGCATCATGCGCCGCATCCCCGAGGTAATGGACGCTTGGTTCGACTCGGGAGCCATGCCCTACGCTCAGTGGCACTACCCCTTCGACGACCCGTCCATGGACGACGACGGCCGCTTCCCCGCCGACTACATCTGCGAGGCCGTCGACCAGACCCGCGGCTGGTTCTACTCTCTCCACGCCCTCGGCACCCTCCTCAAGGACCAGCCTGCGTACGACAACGTCATCTGCCTCGGCCTCATCCTCGACGACCGGGGCCGCAAGATGAGCAAGCGCATCGGAAACGTCGTTGACCCCAACACGGTCCTTGACGCCACCGGCGCGGACGCCCTCCGCTGGTATCTCTTCACCGCCTCTCACCCCGGCGAACCCCGCCGCTTCTCCGACCGGCTCGTCAACGAGACCCTCCGCCGCGTCCTCCTCACCCTGTGGAACGTCTACTCCTTCTTCACCAACTACGCCAACATCGACGGCTTCACCCCCGGCCAAATCCCGGCGGACTGGAAGCCCGAGAACGAGCTGGACCGCTGGATTCTTTCCGAGCTTAACCTCCTCATCACCCAGGTCGACGACCACCTGGAAAACTACAGCCCCACCGACGCCGGCCGCCGCATCCAGGAGTTCATCGACGGCCTGTCCAACTGGTACGTCCGCCGCAGCCGCCGCCGCTTCTGGCGCAGCGAAAACGACGGGGACAAGCTCTCCGCCCACGCCACCCTCTACCAGTGCCTCGTCACCGTTGCCAAGCTCATGGCTCCTCTCGCGCCCTTCATGGCCGACGAGATCTACCAGAACCTGGTTCGGACTAACGACCCGGACGCCCCCGCCAGCGTTCACCTGGCCGCCTTCCCCGTCGCCGACGATTCCCTGGTGGATGGCCGCCTCATGGATGCCACCCGCCTGGCCATGCGCGTCTCCAGCATGGGACGCGCCGCCCGCTCCCGCGCCGGTCTCAAGGTACGCCAGCCCCTGCCCGCCATCGTCGTCAAGCCCCGCCTCGAAGAGGAGGAGCAGTACCTGGAATGGGTCGAGTCCCAGGTCCTTGAGGAACTAAATGTCAAGGCCCTTCACGGCGTCTCCCACCGGCCCGGCCTTTTCGACGAAGCCCGCGCCGCTGCCGGGGAAAACACCGACGCCATCCTGTCCATCGGCGGCTACTCCGTCAACCTGGAAGCCGGATACATGGTCGCCCTCGACGCCACGGTAACCCCGGAGCTTGCCCAGGAAGGGCTTGCCCGCGAGGTCGCCCACCGTATCCAGAACCTCCGCAAGAGCGCCGGGTTCGACATCACCGACCGCATCGTCACCTACTACGAAGGGCCGGATGAGCTGGCCGCCGTCATGCAGGCCCACGGCCAGTACATCGGCGGAGAGACCCTGAGCGACGACCTTTCCCAGTCTCAACCCCCCGAAGATGCCCACTCCGAGACGCAGAAAATCGAGGGGATGGAAGTAACCCTCGCCGTCCGCCGCGTCTAGCCGCTCATGCCCGAGCTCCCCGAGGTCGAAAACACCCGGCGCTACCTGGCCGAAATCGGCCTTCCCGGCAAGACCATCGCCCTCGCCACCATCGGCTGGGCCAACAGCGTCAGGAGCCCGTCCCTGGAGGATTTCGTTCTCGACCTGCCCGGAGGGACGGTCCAGGCAGTCAATCGCCGCGGCAAGTACCTTCTGGCCCCTTTGGACACCGGCCAGACCTGGGTCCTCCACCTCGGCATGACCGGCGGCCTCCGCATCCACCCCAGGCACCAGCCCTCTCCTTCCATGGTCCGCCACACCGTTGACTTCACCGACGGCACCCAGCTCCGCTTCATCGACCCCCGCAAGTTCGGACACCTCTGGCTCGTCGACGATCCCACCCAGGCCACCGGAAAAATGGGGCCGGAACCTCTGTCCGAAGACTTCAACGACGCTGTCCTTGCCGCCATCCTCTCCAACCGCACGGCCCCCATCAAGGCCCTTCTCCTGGAGCAGCACATCATTGCCGGGCTCGGCAACCTCTACGCCGACGACGCCCTCTACCGCGCCGGCATACACCCGGAGCGCCCTGCCTCCAGTCTCTCCCCGGATGAAATATCCCGCCTCCGGGATTCCATCGTACAAGCCCTGGAACACTCCCTGTCCCAGTATGACCAGGGCCGCCGCGACCACTGGCCCGACCCTCCCTTCGGCCTCTCTCCCTGGCTCATTCCCCGCTCACCGGATGCCCCCTGCGTCCGCTGCGGGAACGGGACAATGGAACAAACCAAGGTCCGCGCCCGCACCACCTTTTACTGTCCTATCTGCCAACCGCCCCCGCCCTAATACCTTCTTTCCCCGCGCCGATGGCCTGCCCTTCCCTCAACCGTCGTTTCCTGACAGTTGGCGGTTGACAGCCCCGCTGCCACAACACTAACGTTGGTAGAGCAAGCTATTCCGTCACCTCCTTGCTGGGGTTGCGTTTTGAATTTCGCTGGACGTCCTTGTTCACTACAAACAAGCCCGGAACGTTCAACAAAGGGAATGTCCCTCTGCCCACGTTCAAACATCGCAAAAATGTCCCGAAATGTCTCAGAGTGTCTCAACCACGCCCCGGTCGTGTCCCGGAAACGGCGCAAGCGGAGCCCAATTTGGCGCGAATGTCCCGTGGATTCAAGGAGTTTTGAGCACGAAAGCGCCAAAATGTCCCACAAGCAGAAAAACTGGGTTTCCTGTTGTTCTTGGCTGGTCTTGACACCCGCCCGGGCAGCCCGTTTATTGACGTTGCCGCCACCACTGCGTACACTGGACAAGGCTGGATTTGGCCGCCTCCGCGCCGTTGGTGACGACTGAGCGGCCTTTCTTGTGCCTGCGACCACCCGGAAGCCTCGCGTTTCCGGTCCCGTCGGACGGTGTCTACCCGTCCCCCTTATCCGCATTACCCTCATGTACTCTTGCAAGAAGGTGAAAATCATGGCGGGCTACCAGAAACATGAAGCGCAGGATTGGGCTTGGGAAAACCTGCGCGGGCAGTGGAGCACCCTCGTCACCCCTTTCACGCCCGACAAGTCCTTTGACGAAGACGGAATGCGCCGGAACATCCGCCACATCCAGTCCCTCGGCACCCGCGGCGCCGGCTGCACCTGGGCCATGGGCGAGTTCTGGAGCCTCACCTTTGACGAGCGCAAGCATGTCATGTCCACCGTCGCCGATGAGTCCATCGGAAGGTGGCTGTCCGGCGCCCACGTCACCCACACCTCCACCCGCGAAATGCTGGCCCTCGCCGAACACGCCGAGCAGGTTGGAATCGACCTTCTCATGGTGGCCCCGCCCTACATGGTCGCCAAGACCGAGGACCAGGTCTTCGAGTACGTGAAACTGCTGGCCGACCACACGAACCTGGCCATCATGTTCTACAACTCCCCCCAGTTCGGCTTCATCATGAGTCCCCAGGGACTGAACCGCCTCTGCCAGATTCCCAACGTTGTCGGCGTCAAGGAAGCCAGCTTCAACCAGCAGACCTCCATCGAGACCCACCTCCTGGTCGGCAAGAGGGCCATCATCAGCACCCCCGACGAGTGGATCTTCCCCAAGGCCCAGGAACTCGGCTTCCACCAGCAGGTCATGTTTGCCAACACCTCCGACTGGCGCTTCGACACCTCCGACGCCAACTACTACGTCCAGTTCATCGACCGCGCCACCAGCGGCGACCTCGACCTCGACTTCTACAACGCCCACCTCAAGGACCTCAAGGCCCTTTCCGACAAGTGGTGGGGCGGCACCGTCAAGAAGTACAACGGCGTAATCCCCACCACCATGTGCAAGTATTGGGGCGAGCTTATGGGAATGGCCGGCGGCGGCGTCCGCCATCCCCTCATCGACATGACCGCCGACGAAAAGGCCGAGCTCAAGAGCGAGTTGACCCCGCTTATTCCTCAGCCGGAACCCGCACGGGTTCCCGCCCGCGCCCGGTCTCATGCCTCTTGGCTCAACGAGAAGAGCCAGCGCGAAGTCGACTTCTCCGGCATGATGCTCCTCGTCAGTGTCCAGAACATGGAGGAAGCCCTCGAAGCCGACCGCGGCGGCGCCGACATCATCGACGTCAAGAACCTCCAGGAAGCCCTCGTCGGCTCCGGCCACCCCGACCTGGTTGAAGCCGTCCGCGAGCGCATTCCCGAGGAAAAGCACGTCAGCGTCACCCTCGGCGTCGTCCCCAACCAGGCTGGAACCGTCGCCATGGCTGTCCGCGCCGCCGGTATGCTCGACGCCACCTCCGTCAAGGTCGGATTCTGCGAGACCGACTACGACTCGGCCCTGGAGGTCCTTCGCGAGTCCCGCCGCGCCCTCAAGGGATTTGACACCAAGCTCATCGGCTCTCTCTTCGCCGACAACCAACTCTTCGGCGGCCTCGAACCCCGCCAGATGGTCAAGCTTGCCCGCGAAAGCGAGTGCGACGGTTTCCTTATCGACACCCTGACCAAGGACGGCCGCAACCTCTTCGACTTCATCCCCGAGCCCGAACTCCGTGAGATGGTCATGGAAGCCAAGCAGTACGGCCTCAGCACCGCCCTATCCGGCCACCTCCGCCTCAGCGACCTTGACGAGCTCGCCCGGATTAACCCCGACATCGTCGGCGTCCGTGGCGCGGTCTGCCGCAGCGGCGAGCGGGAAGCCGCCGTCGCCGCCGAGGCCGTCGCCCACTTCAAGCACGAGCTCGACCTCCGCAAGACCGGCATCATCGACCCCCGCGCCAACGGCAACGGCCACAGCAACGGGATCGCCGCCGCACCCAACGGCTCCCACGCCGGGGGATGGGCCGTCGTCGACGGCCGGGGCAAGAACTGCGCCGGAGTCATCGCCGCTCTCACCCGCCAGATTGACAACGACGGCCACTCCTTCGTCGAAGCCATCCTCCACGACGCCCTGAACATCTACGACGTCCTCTACTGGGCCGAGCAGGCCGGCCACAAGCTCATCACCCAGCGCCGGGAGGATGGCGGCCTGGTCCGCGTCCTCATCCAACCCGGCGCCAACGGACGCTAACCCCCGTCCGGCAACCAGGCGGAGCCTTCAAGCCCCCGGCCTTCCTTGGCCGGGGGTTATTGCAAGGTGCGTCCCCACAATCCCGGAGCATTCTCTATACAAGGGGGTCTGGGGGACGAGTCCCCCAGCGCAACCCCGTCCCTCCGCACTCCCCGTTGACCCTCTTTTCCACCCCACCCTATAATTGCGCCACTCTCCCCAGCCACCTACCCCCACTTCCCACCATGCGGGAAGGAAGGCAGAGGCAATATGCCCCGTTTCGAATACCTCGAACCCCAGACTCTCGAAGAAGCCCACTCCATGCTCCAGGAACACGGCAGCCGCGCCCGCATCGTCGCCGGCTGCACCGACTTCCTAGTCCGCTGGCGCACCGGCTTCTGGACCCCCGAGTTCGTGGTCAACCTCCTGCACATCCCCGGCCTGAACATGATTCGCTTCGATCCCACCGATGGACTGCGGATCGGCGCCCTCGTCACCATCCAGGACTTGGAGGACCACCCCGCCGTCCGTGAGCATTACCCAGCCCTCGCCACCGGCGCCACCTCCTTCGCCGGAGTCCAGGTCCGCAACCTGGCCACCGTCGGCGGCAACGTCTGCAACGCATCCCCCGCCGGGGATACCCTTCCCGCCCTCTTGGCTTTGGATACCCAATGCCGCATCAACGGCCCCGCCGGTGAGCGTTGGCTTCCCCTGGATGAACTATTCGCCGGCCCCGGCCGCACCAACCTGCAACCCGCTGAGATCCTGACGGAATTCCACCTGCCCGCGCCGCCGCCCAACAGCGGCTCCCTCTACATCAAGCACAGCCCCCGCGGCGCGATGGATATCTCCGCCGTAGGAGTCGCCTCTTGGGTATCCCTGGAATCTCCCGGCGGTCCCTGCGTTGATGCCAGGATCGCCCTCGGCGCCGTTGCCCCCACCGTGATCCGCGTCCCATCCGCCGAAGCCGTGCTTCAGGGACAGACTCTCACCTCCGAAATCATCAACGCCGCTGCCGAGGAAGCCCAGCGCGTCGCCACGCCCATCGACGATGTTCGCGCCACCGGAAACTACCGCAGGTCCATCGTCGCCGTCCTTACCCGCCGCACTCTCCAGCACGCGGCAGCCATCGCCGGCGGCGCGGATACATCCTTCGCCGCCCAGCGCCGTCTCGCCATTCAAACTGCTTTCTAAACTACTCCCACTGACCCACTCCCACCGTTCCTGCCCTCGCGTGGCATAAGGAGACCGGAATGAAGAAGCCCCTTCAGTTGACCGTCAACGGAGAACTCCGCCAGATCTTCGTCGAAACTTACTATTCCCTCCTCGACACCCTCCGCGATGAGCTGCATCTCACCGGCGTCAAGAAGGGATGCGACGAAGGGGACTGCGGGGCCTGCACCGTATTCCTCAACGGCAAGCCCGTGACCTCCTGCATGGTTCTCGCCCACAACGCCCACGACTCCAGCGTCACCACCATCGAGGGCCTGGGCTCGGTGGATTCCCTCCACCCCGTCCAGCAGGCCTTCGTCGACTACGGCGGCCTCCAGTGCGGCTTCTGCATCCCCGGCCTCATAATGTCAGGAGCGGCCCTCCTGGACCGCAACCCCGATCCCACCGAAGAGGAAGTCCGCATCGCCATCGGAGGCAACCTCTGCCGCTGCACCGGATACTCCAAGGTGGTCCAGGCGATCCTCGCCGCCGCCGAAACCGCCCGTTCCCGCTGACCCGAAACCCGGCGTCATCCCCAACCCTACCCGCCAAAGGAGACCGCGATGGTTGAGTTCAAAGTCCTCGAGCAGAATCACCCCCGCGTCGACGGATTGGACAAGGTGACCGGCCGGGCCACCTACGCCGCCGACGTCTACCTCCCGGGGATGGCCTGGTGCAAGCTCGCCACCAGCACCCGGTCCCACGCCCGCATCGTCAGCATCGACGTTTCCCGGGCCCGCGAGCTACCCGGCGTCTACGCCGTCATCACTGGCTCTGACTTCCCCGACATCCACTTCGGCTCCGGCGGCCTCAAGGACCGCTACGTCATGGCCCGCGACGAGGTCTACTACGTCGGCGAACCCATCGCCGCCGTCGCCGCCGTCGACGAGATGACCGCCCAGGAAGCCGTCGACCTCATCCAGGTCGAATACGAGGACCTGCCCGTGGTGGTCGATGTCCTTGACGCCCTCCGGGAAGGTTCCTCCACCGTCCATCCCGACCTCCCCGACTTCGAGGGATTCGGGTTCGCCCTCGGCGGAGAGAACGTCTGCACCCTCCTCGACGCCGACCGGGGCGACGTGGACGCCGCCTTCCAGCAGGCCGACCTCGTCATCGAGGACACCTTCCGCAGCCAGGGCATCAACCAGGGCTTCCTTGAACCGATGGCCTGTGTCGCCGGTGTCGAAGCCAACGGCCGCCTCACCGTCTGGGCCTCGACCCAGGGCCCCTACCAGGTCCGCGCCCAACTGGCTTCCGTGTTGGATATGCCCCTCTCCAACATCCGGGTCATCCCCATGGAGCTGGGCGGCGGCTTCGGCGCCAAGCTGCGTCTTGCCTTCGAAGCCTACCCCGCCCTGCTGTCCATGAAGACCGGACGCCCGGTCAAGCTGGTCAACACCCGCGAGGAGGTCTTCACCCTCAACGGTCCCCGCCTTCCCGTCGCCAACTACATCCGCTCCGGCGTCAACAGCGACGGAAAGATAATCGCCCGGGAAGCCTTCAGCGTCTTCGATGTCGGCGCCTACCTCGGCGCCGGCCCCAACTCCGGCGTCGGCCACGGATTGGGCGCCTACAACGTCCCCAACTTCCGTCTCCGCTCCTACGGCGTCTACACCAACAAGGTCTACGTCGGCTCCTACCGCGCCTCCGGCGTCGCCGACATGACCTTCGCCGTCGAGTCCCACACCGACAACATCGCCCACAAGCTCGGCATGGACCCGGTCGAGTTCCGACGGATCAACTGCCTCCGGGAAGGCGACACCGCCGTCAACGGCTCCGCCATGCCCCGCAACGGCCTCCAGGAATGTCTCGACGCCCTCAAGGAGCGCCTTGACCTGCCGAAGAAGCTTGGCCAGCGCCGCGGTGTCGGCGTGGCCCTATGCGAGTGGCGCAGCGGCAGCGGCCCCTCCACGGCCTCGATAAGCGTCAACGAGGACGGTACCGTCAGCCTCCTCACCGGCTCGGTGGACATCTCCGGCAGCGACACCTCCCTGGCCGCCATCGCAGCCGAGACCCTCGGATTGCCCATGGAGCGCGTGATCGTCGCCAAGCGCGATACCGACCTCGCCCCCTTCACCGGCCCCAGCGGCGGCAGCCGCATCGTTTACAGCCAGGGAACCGCCGTCCAGCGCGCCGCCGAGGATGCCCGGGACAAGCTCATCGCCATCGCCGCCGACCGCTTCGGCGTCCCCGCCGATGCCCTCGCCTGCGAGGACGGAGCGGTGTTCGTCCAGGACAACCCGCCCCAGAAGCTGACCATCAGCCAGCTTGCCTCCATGAGTCTCAACTCCCGCGGCGGACCCATCATCGGCACCGCCTCCCTCTCCACCATGCCCTTCACCCCGGTTTACAGCGCCCACGGCGCCGAGGTCCTCGTGGATGAGGACACCGGCCAGGTCCGCGTCACCCGCTACGTTCAGGCCCAGGACGTCGGCACCGCCATCAACCCCATGGCCGTCGAAGGACAACTCGACGGCGGAGCCGTCCAGGGCATCGGCCGCGCCCTCACCGAGGATATGCTCTTCGACCCCGAGACCGGCGCGGTGCGCAATCCCTCCTTTGCCACCTACCTCATGCCGCTCGCTGTGGACCTTCCTGACATCGAGAACGTCCTCATCCGCGTCCCGGCTGAAGACGGTCCCTTCGGCGCCCGCGCCGTCGCCGAACCCCCCGGATTCGGGGCTCCCGCCGCCATCGCCAACGCCATCTACGACGCCGTCGGAGTCCGAATCAACGAAATGCCCCTGTCCGCCGAGCGCGTCCTCGCCGCCCTCCAGGGCCAGCCTGCCGCTGAAATCCCCATGGACGTGCAGGCTCTCAAGGAAGCCGAAGGACTCACCCCATAGCTTGTCCTTGGACAACCGGCTCCCGTCAATACAGGCCCGGTGTTTGTGCCGGGCCTCGTAGTTCCCCGGCAAGACCTGCCCGAATCCAGGGGGTTCGGGGGATGAATCCCCCGACGGACCCGGTCCTTGCCCCTCAGCTCACGCCGCCGTTCCATAAACCCTGCGTGGAACCACAATCACCGCCGACCGCCTGTCCTCCACCATCGCCGCGTCGTATTCGTCCCAGTTCGGATGCTCCTCTCCGGACGCCGTCCGGTAAACGTCCCTCAGCACGTCCCGGTACTCCTCGGCGGATGCGTTGTCCTGGGAAACAATCTCCGCCGATCCTTCCAGCACCACGAACCCCCACCAGCTCTCGTTGGATACCAGCAGCGAGCAGCGCGGGTCCCGGTGCAGGTTTACCAGCTTGGCCCGGTCGGCCGTCGTCGTAAACGCCACTCCCTCCCGGTACGGCCCGCAGCTGACGATGCTCATCTGCGCCGCCCCGTTCCGACGGAACGTCGTCAACACCCCCCGGTGCGTCTGTCCCAGAAACTCCCTCACCCTGTCGGTCAACATAAACCTATCCTCCATCCTGCGTGCTGTCTCCCCGCCGTGTCTATCGTGAACCCCGGCAGACCTCGGAACACCATGTCGGACCCACAATTTCAGGGGGTTTGGGGGATGGAATCCCCCAAAGGGCCCCGTCCCCCGCTCTCAAACCTGCCGCGCCATCCCCGCCCTAGCTCAGGGAGAACGTCGAACCATCCTCATCCTTCTGGACTTCAATCCGCACCGGAAACATATCCTTCAGATCGTCCAGGTGGGTGATGACGATGATTTTGTCGAACTCGTCCTGTATCGCGCTGATAACGTCCAGGATGCGTTCCCGTCCCGACCCGTCCTGCGTCCCGAACCCTTCGTCAATGAACAGCGTCGGCAGCGGCGCCCCCATCCGTTGCGCCAGCACCTTGGATAGCGCAATCCGCAGCGCCAGGTTCACCCGGAACGCCTCACCGCCGCTGTACATCTCGTAGCTGCGGGGCCCCAGCTCATCGCTGACGTTTATCTCCAGCGTCTCTATCGCTTCCCCCCGTCCGCTGCGCCGTTCCCTCTGCGTCTCCAGCTTCACGTGCATCCGGTTGTCCGTCATCCGCCCCAGGAGCAGGTTGGCCTCCTCCTCCAGCCGGGGAACCACAGTTTCTATCAGCATCGCCTGGACGCCCTGCCTCCCGAACGCAGTCACCAGCTCCTGGAAGATGCTCTGCTCCTTCTCGTGCTCCCTCAACCGCCCCGAGTGCTGCTCCACGTCCCTCTGGACCTCAGCCAGCCTCTGCACCTGTCCCTCCAGGTAGCCCTTGCGGGCCTGGTAGGATGCCCGTTCCCCGTCCCGTGCCGCCGCTTCCTGCTGGGCTTCCTCCAGGCGGCGTTCCAACCCCGGGAATCCCTCCAGGGATGCCTCAATGGCGCTCACCCGGGCCTCCAATTCTGCCAGTTCGTCCTTCCGGCGGCCCAGCAACTCCCGTGTCCGGTCCAGCGCCTCCTGTTCATCGGGAAGCCGCTCCAGGGCCAGCGCCAGTTCCCGCGACCGCGCTTCAAACCCCTGCAGTTCCTGGATTTCCTGGTAACTGTTTCGCCAGTCGGATTCCCGGTACGGCACCTCCCTCAGCCGCCCTTCCACTTTGTCCAGTTCCCCCATCTCCACAACAGCGAACCCTCCCGACTCCAACTCGGCCCTGCCCCGCGCCAGCTGTGGCTTCAACCTCCCCACTTCCTCCTGGGCTGCGTGGGATTCGGCCAGTTGCCGCTCCAGGTCCTGCAGCCCCAGCTGGGCATCCCGCCTTTTCTTCTCCAGGGCCAACTCCCGGACCGGCAGCGCCTTCTCCACTTCTTCCTGCTCCCCCTCCAGCCCCCTTAGCCTGGATCGGGCAGCCCGGAACATTTCCCTCAGCTCTTCAACTTGAGACTCGTACTGGCTTGCCAACCGTCCGCACCCGTCCATCCCCAGCGGCGTTCCGCACAACGGGCAGACCGCCCCCTCCTCCGTGGGTTGCGCCAGAAGGTCCAGCTTGCCGCGAATCTCCTTCCCTTCTCTTTCATAGTGTTCCACCAGTCCCCTGGTTTCGCCGATTTGCGTCGCCAGCCCCCGTTGCCGCTCCCTCTCTAGCGCTATCCCCTGGTCCTCCTTTGCTAGGGACGCCAGCTCCCTCCGCCGCTCCTCTGCGGCTGCCGCCAGCTCGTGTTCCCCCGACGCCTTCGGGACTAATTCCTCGTCGATTCGCCGCGCCAACTGCGCCAGCTCTCCCTCCGCTTGGACTCGCTTCAAGGCGATCTCCTGCGTTAGCTCCTCCTTCCTCTTGTTCAAGGCCTCGTAGATGCCCCTCAGCTCTTCCAGTGCCCGGAATCGTTCCTGCGCTTCCCGGAGACGCTTCAACCCATCGTTGATTTCGTCGGCCTTCTCGGCGATAACCCGGGATTCCCTCAACCGCCGCTCCATGCCGGAAACCTGGGATTCCAACTGGCGGATTTCCAGGTTTGCCCCGCCCAGGTTCCTGCGCAGATCGTCAAGTTCGGCTTGCCGTCTCAGGCCCGCATCAACGGCCTTCCTGGCTTCCTCCTCGGCTCTCCTGGCCGCGCCCAGCCTGGCTTCCACGTTTTCCAGCTGCCTTGCCGCCAGCTCCAGCTCCGATGCCGGGTCTCCTATCTGCTCAATCTGGGACCGGCCCTGTTCCACCAGGGCGGCGCTCTGAGCTGTCCCCACTCGCGCCCCTTCCAGCCTTCTCCGGGCCCGTTCCTGGTAGGTATCGTAGGCTTGCAGGTCCAACAGCGATGCCAGGACTGCTTTCCGTTCCGCCGGCGTCTTGCTCGTGAACTCGTCCGCCCGCCCCTGCATCAGGAACGCCGAGTTTATGAACGTCTCGTAGTCCATCCCCGCCAGTTGCTCGATTTTGGCCTGCGTCTCCCGGACCGTGTTCCCGCCAACGGGTTGGGCGTCCCCCCCGTTCAGCGACTGCAATTGCAGGTCCGTTGCCCCCGGACGGTTCCGTCCCCTCGCCCGGGAATGGCTCCGGATCACCCGGAACAGGTCGCCCCGGGACAGGAACTCCAGCTCTACACGCGCTTCGGGAGCGCCATAGTTGATCAGCTCGTCCTGTGTGCGTCCTCGCGCCTTCCCCCACAGGCACCAGGTAATGGCATCCAGCAGCGCCGACTTCCCGTGCCCATTGTTCCCGCACAGGCAGGCCACGTGAACGCCTGTCAGGTCCAGCGTCGGAGCGCCCTCCCGGTAGGACAGGAAGTTCTTTACGGATAGCTTCACGGGGATCATCGTCAGGTCTCCCGAACGCGGTGGCTTCGGCCCGTCATCTCTGAAATTCTAACACCCCGCTTTCCCGCCGCCGCTGCAGCGTCCCGAACCTGCCCTGAACATGGTAAACTCCGGGTAGTCGGCTTCGAATAATCGAAAGCTGGTGCCGCTTTATGCAGTCCCCCAGCAGAAATTCTTGGCCGAACCGTCCAGCATAACGATGGAAACCGCCGCAATTCCCATCATTGAAGCCGCCGACCTCCGCAAGACCTACGGCTCCCACCCGGCCGTGGACGGTGTCTCCTTCCACGTCCTACCCGGGGAAGTTTTCGGCATCCTCGGCCCCAACGGAGCCGGAAAGACCACCACCATCGAAATCCTGGAAGGAATGCGCCGTCCCGATAGCGGGACCGCTTTCGTCAACGGCATCAACGTTGTCGATGACCCCCGCGGCGTCAAGTCCGTCATCGGAATCCAGCTCCAGTCCTCCGCCTTTTTCGACAAGCTTTCCCTTGCCGAAATTCTCTCCGTCTTTGCCTCCTTCTTCCGTCGCCGCGTTCAGCCGGCGGACATCCTCGCCCAGGTTGAAATGGAAGAACGCGCCAGGGCACGGTACAAGGACCTGTCTGGAGGCCAGAAGCAGCGTTTTTCCATCGCTGCCGCCCTCGTCAACGACCCGCCCATCCTTTTCCTCGACGAACCCACCACCGGCCTCGACCCCCAGTCCCGCCATCACTTGTGGGAGCTCGTCCAGAAATTCCAGTCTCTGGGCAAGACCATCCTTTTGACCACTCACTACATGGAAGAAGCGGAGGAACTCTGCGACCGCGTCGCCATCATGGACCACGGTGAAATCGTCGCCCTGGACAACCCCGGCTCCCTCGTCGATGACCTCCTGGACCGTGGCTTCACCAAGCCTCACGTCGAACGCCAGGCCAACCTCGAAGACGTATTCCTTGACCTCACCGGCCGGCAGTTGCGGGACGGCTGACTTTGCTCTCCAACCCCACCCTCGTCCTCACCGTCGCCTCCATGAAGATGTGGTTCCGCGACCGTCAGGCCCTCTTCTGGAACCTCTTCCTCCCCCTCCTCCTGATGGTCATCTTCGGCCTGTTCAACTTCGGCTCCTTCGGCCGGATTGACCTTGGCGTGGTTGACCACGCCGCCAACCGCGAGTCCCGCGCCCTCGTCGCCCTTCTCGAAGCCTCCGAGGGATTCAACGTCGCTCCCGGGGACAGCGAGGATTCCGAGATCCAGGCCGTTGGCGCTGGAAAGCGCGACCTCGTTCTGATTATCCCCGCCGACTTCACCGTTGAGGGCGACCCCATCCCCCTGAAAGTCCTCTACAACCAGGGCCGTCCCCGGGAATCCGAAGTCGGACAGGCCGTTCTGACCCGCATCCTCGACGAGATGACCTTCCAGTTCGGCGACGCCTCCCGGCTTTTCGTCTTTCACGCCGAGCCCGTGGACAGCCGACGCCTCCGCTACATCGACTTCCTGACCCCCGGGATCATCGCCCTGGCCATCATGCAGATGGGACTGTTCAGCGTCGCCTTCGCCTTCGTCCAGCTCAAGCGCCAGGGAATCCTCCGCCGCATGTTCGCCACTCCCGTCAGCCCGGCTTCTTTCCTCGTCTCCTACTCCGCCACCCGCCTCGTCGTCTCCATCATGCAGACCCTGGTACTCATCGGAGTGGCCATCCTCCTCTTCGACGTCCAGGTGGTCGGAAACATCCTCTCCCTCCTGGCCGTTGCCCTCCTCGGCGGCGCCGTGTTCATCACCCTCGGATTCGCCGTCTCCGGCTGGGCTCGCACCGAGGAAGTTGCCGCCCCCTTGGCCAACGTCGTCTCCCTCCCCATGATGTTCCTGTCGGGAATTTTCTTTCCCCGCGAGGTCATGCCCGAATTCCTCCAGTCCATCACCGACTACCTGCCCCTGACCTACCTCGCCGACGCCATGCGCAGCATCTCCGTCGATGGCGCCGCCCTCTGGTCCCAGTGGTATAACCTGGCCGGACTCGCCGCCTGGCTCATCGTCAGCTTCGCCCTTGCCGTCTGGCTCTTCCGCTGGGAATAACCCGTTCCCGGCCCTGTCCTCCCGGCCCCCTGCTGACAATTGCCCCTTTCCACATCCCCACCCCTTGGGCTAACATGGTAATAGAGAGAATTGCTCTGAAGTCTCGGTAGCGCCGCAGGGCTATCGCATGAAGTCTGACTCGCCCATTTCACCTCCTCTCCCGTCATTCCCGCGCAGGCGGGAATCCAGACCCCCGTCGTCCATTCCCCGCAATGTGGTGTTTACCATTCACTGGAAATCTGACCAAACTGGCACTCATGCGATAGCCCTCGGTAGCGCCGTCCCTTCCCTGAACCAATGGGGCAAAATGATGCAAAAAGTAGCAGAGAATTTTCCCGCTCCCAACCCGTCTCTCCCCTTGGATCAGGGCGGACAAACCCGGACACAACCGTGACATTTCCCTGACAAACCCGGACAAAACCCGGACAATCCAGCCCCTCGGCCGGACCCGCTCCACGCTCAAATGTCCCGAAATGTCCGCTTTTGTCCGGGTTTTCAGCCTCTTGGCCCGAACACCCTTCCCGCTGCCTTCAACGGAAGGCAGCCCCGGCCCGTTTTCCTTGACAACCCTTCGGGCACACTCATAAAATCCCGGCAATCGGCCGCAGGAAAACGGCCGCGCATTGGGCCTTGCCCGGATTCCCAGCCCCGTGTAACCGCAAAAAACATACCCCCAAGGAGAAGCTTATGAACCGCTGGCCTACGGTCCACTACAAGGAAGAAGGCATGCGTGAAGGCATGCAGATTGAGGACTCCAACATCGCCGTCGACGACAAGATCGAGCTCCTCGACGCCCTCTCCGAAACCGGCCTTCAGCAGATCGTCGTTGGCTCTTTCGTCAGCCCCAAGTGGACCCCCCAGATGGAACGCATCGACGAGATTGTCAGCCGGTTCACCCCCCAGCCCGGCGTCACCTACACCGCCTTGGCTCTCAATGCCCGCGGCGTCGAGCGCGCCCGCGCCTACTCTCCCCCTCTGACCATCGAGCGGGACGGGTTCCCCCGCCTCAACTGCCACATGTGCGACGTCTTCACCCGCCGCAACACCAACCGCACCCAGATGCAGGAAATGGAGCGCTGGCCCCAGATAGTCGCCCAGGCCCAGGAACTCAACATCAAGGAAGCCGGCATCGGCTGCAACGCCAGTTGGGGCTCCAACTTCCTCGGCGGGTTTCCCGTCGACAGCCTCATGACCCTGTTCGAAAAGCAGCACGGGATGTGGGACGAGGTCGGCATCAACGTCGTAAGCTGCTCCATGGGCGACCCCATGAGCCACTGCCGCCCCGACAAGGTTGAAGAGAGCCTGTACCGGGTCAAGGAGCGCTGGCCGGAAATCAACCACTTCCGCCTGCACCTCCACAATGGCCGCAACATGGCCCTTCCCTCCGCCTACGCCGCTCTCCGCACCCTCGGCCCCGAGGACACCCTCGAACTGGACGGCACCATCGGCGGATACGGCGGCTGCCCCTACTGCGGCAACGGCCGCGCCACCGGCATGGCTCCCACCGAGGACCTCCTCCACATGATGGAGGACATGGGCATCCCCACCGGCGTCGATATCGACAAGCTCATCGACTGCGTCTGGATGGCCGAGCGCATCCTCGGGCGGGAACTCTACGGCCATGTGTCCAAGGCCGGCCCCCGGCCCAGGACTCCCGACCAGCTCTACGATATGAACATGCCCTTCGTGGAGACGCTGGAGCAGGCCCGCCACTTCAAGACCGGACCCGGCGCCTACGAAGGCGGCATCTACCCCTACCGCGAGCCCATCACCAGCCCCTACCGCGACCGGGTGGAAGCCGGACAGCCGGCCTTCGACGACGCCAACGGCGACTTCCCCTGGAAGCAGGACTGGTTCCCCGCCAAGGACTAACCCGCCAAACCCCACAGCAGCTAACGGGGCCGCCGGTTTCTGCAGACCGGCGGCCCCATCATACCGGCAATCCAGCCATCGTCCGGTGTATAATGACCATGCCTTGGTGATTGCGCTGATATGGTTTCATTATGAATAAGCGAAAAGTTCCTGCCTCTAAACCCAACCGTAGAAGAACATATCGGATCAGACTGGGGCGTGGCGGTGCTCACAAGGTCACTTGCACCAAGGCGAGGTCTCTCGGATTCCTCGACGGTGTAGCTCGAATTTTCGACTTCACAGGATCTTTGAACACGCGCCGTTACAGGGGTTCAGGATTCGAGGCCGATGCCGCCGCCCTCCGCTCAGACTGGATCGCTGTCGGTAATGACCTTCGTTCCGCAATGGGCTGGTACGAAATCGAGGAAGGCATCGTCAGGAAATCACCCAAGTAGGCGATGAATTCCGAACCTGAGGGATTTTATCCCGACTCCGAGAATCAGCCTGTCCAACGGCAGGCTGATTTGGTTTCCGAACAGCGTTCCAGGTTCAAGCGACAGGAAATAATCGTAGACGAACATCTCCCCTCCGAACCATAGTCAACGCCTTCCCAATCGCTTTGTAAAAGGATAACGCCAATGACCACCACCCCCACCGACCCCAACCAGGTCCGCCTGACCGGAGAAAACTCCTTCATCCGGTTGCACGCCGAGGAGGGCGGGCCAATGCTCACCCGGGTCAGCCACTGGAGGGTGCTCTACTCTCCCGCCGGTCCCGGCCACGTCCTCTACCTGAAGAGCGACATGCTCGAGGATCAGGTGCTGGTCTACTCCGACAACATCGCCCTCGCCCGCTGGCTCCAGGGAGAGATCGAGTCTCTCCTCTTCCCCGAGTTCGCAGACCTGTCCCTTCCCGTCGTAGACGCCGAGTTCTCCAAGTCCGGGGACGGGCGCTCATTCTGGACGGAAAAGGTGGAGTCGGAAGAGGACACCATCCTTCTGACCTGGCACGACTTTGGCGAACCCTTCATGCTCCGCGTCGAGGCCGGCAGCGTTCCCGGCCGACCCCACGGCGTGTACAGCTGCTTCATTCCGGCCCACCAGGCCCAGATTACCTTCAACGGCGTGGTTGCGGCGGGAAGACCCCTCCCCGAAGCCCGGGGCGACAAGGAGAGCAGTTCCGCCTGCCTTGCGTGGTCGGAAACCTGGGTAAGGCCCTAACCGCCCCGGCCGTTCCCGCCGGACCGGAGCGGCTCTTTGGCCAGGGCCAGTCCCCATACCTTCGCGGCTCCGGCGTCCTTGAGAGCGGCGGCGCAGGCGAAAAGGGTGCTGCCAGTGGTGATAACGTCGTCCAGCAGCAGCACCCTCAAACCCGCAGCATCCGCCGTGGCCTCGAATGCCCGCGCCACGTTTCGGACCCGTTCTTCGCTGCTCGCCGACTCAACCTGGGGGCGGGAGTTTTCCACCCTCCGCAGCAACCCTTCGTTCACCGGCAGTCCGGTCCGGTTGGACAACTCCCGGGCCAGCAAGGTCGCCTGGTTATAGCCCCGGCTGCGCATCCGCCTGGGATGCAGCGGCACTGGCGCCAGCACCAGTTGGTTCTCTGGCCACCTGGCTATGAAGCCGGCCAGCAGTTCGCCCAGCGCGGGCGCCGCGGCCCGCATGTGCTGGTACTTGAAACGGTGGACCAGCTTCCGAAGCGGTTCTTCCAGCAGAAAGGGAGCCCGCACCCCGTCGATAACCGGCCCGGTGGCGGCGCACCGGGGACACGATCCGTTGAAGCCCGGATCGGCGCACAACGGGCAGAACGGGCGCTCAAGCCTCGCCAAGCCTGAAACGCATTCCGGGCATAGGACTTTCCCTTCCTTCCCGCAACCGGCGCATTCCATCGGAAAGACCAGGTCGAGGGCGGACCGGGAAAGGCTCTGGAGCCATGCGTTGACCATTGTTACCGGCCCTTGCCGCGCCCCATCGAAAGCCATCGGCTCAACCCGGGGGGTTGCCTTCCGCCCAACGCTCCAGGATGAGCCGGTCGCGGGGAAAAGCCAGGTCCGGCAGGGCATCCAGGGAAAAGAATCCGATGTCCAGGGCCTCTTCTCCGGCGGCCAGTTCGCCTCCTGTTTCCCGGGCGGCAAAAGCCGCGACGATGACGGGATGCCCCCGCTCGGAAAAAAGGCCGACCAGCCCGTCGATTTCCACCCGCAGACCCGTTTCCTCCCATACTTCCCGTGCAGCGGCTTCCTCCACCACCTCTCCCCGGTCGACGTATCCTCCCGGCATGCTCCACTGGCCGTAGCCGGGTTGGTTTCCCCGCTTTATCAGGAGCACTCGGCCCTCCCGCTCCACCACCGCCGTCGCGGCGATCTTGGGGTCGAAGTAGACCACTCTGCCGCATTCGGGACACACGGGACGGTGGGTTCCGCCGGACTCCCGCACCTGCAGGGACCCGGCGCAATTCGGACAATATCGGTCTCCTGGCTGCATGGGCGTTGAGCTTAACACGCACCCTTGAGTTTGCCAAAATCCCCGTTTTCCGGCCGGGTCTGCTCTTGGGACACGCCCAAGGATTGGGGTACCTTAACACCGATGTTTACACGCAAAGCGGGGAGCGGCAATCTTCGGACAGCTCTGCTGGGGGTAGTCCTGGTTTCCGTCGCCGCCCTGGTTGGGACTGGCTTCGGGGGTCTGGTCTTCGGAGACTTGGGCGAGTTTCAGCAGAGAATCATGTGGTCTGCCGTTGTGGGGGTGCTCTTTGGCTCGGTCGGCCTTCTAAGCACGGTCGGGTTCTTCCAGCGGCGTTTCCCATACTTCTTCCCGGTCGGGTTTGCCATCTCGTGTGCCGCCGCATCGCTGGCTTTGGCCCTGGTTTGGGGCTCCTCGGGGCCGGGAGGTGTCGCCTGGAAACTGGCCACCACGGCAGCCATCGTCGCGGTTACCGCCTCCCACGTGGCCTTCCTCGCCACCTTTCCTTCCCGCCGGACCTGGGTCTGGGCCTGCCGGAGCGTGGCCATGCTGATCGCCATAGGCGTTGGATTCCTGGTGATTGGAGCGCTTTGGGGCGGTGGGGCCGGAGGGAACGCCGGCGTGTACTATGCCTGGTTGGCCACAGCCTTGATCCTGGATGTCCTCGGGACCGTCGGCGTTATTTTGTTGTCCCGGCGGTTCGGCAGCCTCCGTCCACAGAGGGCAACTCGGGAAACCACCAGTCGTTTCCCCGGAACCCGAGGTTCCGCCGGAGCACCGGGCCCCTCCTTTTAACCCGCTGCCTTGGTTGTCGTCCCTTCAGCCTTCGTGCCTTCTCAGGAATTCATCCACTTCGTCCCGGGTCGGCATCGCCTCCTGGGCGCCGGTCCTGGTGACCGATAAGGCTCCTACGGCCGAGGCCACTTTCACGGCCTCCCAAAGTTCCCTGCCTTCGGTCAACGCCACAGCCAGCCCTCCGTTGAACGCGTCCCCGGCTCCAACCGAGTCCACGGCGGAAACAGGGAAGGCCGGCTGGAAGTCGGAACCTGCCGCAGTGGCTGTGTAGGCTCCCTGCTCTCCCAGGGTGATGATGGCGCACTGTACTCCTTGATAGAGGAGGGCCGCCGCGGCGTCGGTGGCTGATTGTCGGTCCTTGACGGGAAACCCGGCCAGCGCCTCCGCCTCCGTTTCGTTTGGCGTGGCGATGGTGCAGCGCGACAGGAGACCGTCTGGCATCTGCCGCACTGGGCCCGGGTCCAGGACCACCGCCTTGCCCTGGTCCGCGGCGGTTTCGGCCACTCGCCTCGACAGCGCCATGGACACTTCCAGTTGCAGCAGCACCGTGGAGCAGTAGGGAAGCAGCCGCTCAACCTGCTGGTATTCCTCCTCCCCACAGGTGTCGTTGGCGCCCAGCACCTGGACGATCTGATTCTGGCCGGAAGAGTCTACGTTTATCACGGCAATCCCCGAGCTGGTGTCGGACCGGCCGACCGCGGAAACGTCCACCCCGCTGTTTTCCAACGCTTCCAGCAGTTGCCCGCCGAAGGCGTCGGTTCCCACCCTGCCCACCATGAACACCTGTCCGCCCATCCGCGCGGCCGCCACCGCCTGGTTGGCCCCTTTCCCGCCCGGGTAGGTCAGGAAGCGGTCGCCCACCACCGTTTCCCCGGGGCTGGGAAAGCGGTCGGAAACCGTCACCAGGTCCATGTTGATGCCCCCGAGCACCAGGATGCCCCGACCCGCCCCTTGTTTCATTCCTGTCTCCATCAGGTTCTGCGGATTTCACTCCAGGCCAACCTAGCACCGGCGGTTACGCCGGTCAACAATCCCCGGCCTCCCCGAATCCATCCCCATCTGCCGTGCTATAATCCCCCAAATGCCTTCCTGGATAGGAAGGCACGAATTTCGTGCCCCACCACCGTTTCCGAGAGTAGAAAATGACTTCGGCGTTGGAGAACATCAGGGTAGTAGACCTCACCCGTACTCTGGCGGGCCCCTTCTGCACCATGATGCTGGGAGATATGGGCGCCGATGTCGTCAAGATCGAGGAACCCGAACGCGGCGACGAAACCAGGGGTTGGACTCCCTTCTGGAACGGGGAAAGCACCCAGTTCGTCTCCTTCAACCGCAACAAGCGCAGCGTCTCGGTCAACCTCAAGGAGAAGGAGGGGGTGGAGATTATCCACGCCCTCGCCGCCCGGGCCGACGTCATGACCGAGAGCTTCCGCGCCGGGGCACTGGACCGGATGGGGCTGGGCTACGAGGCCATCAGCAAGATTAAGCCCGACATCATCTATTGCTCTATATCCGGCTACGGCCGGACCGGGCCCATGGCCCAGAAGCCCGGCTATGACCTGCTGATTCAGGCCTACAGCGGCCTGATGAACCTCACCGGCGACCCAGACGGAATGCCGATGCGGGTGGGTTTTTCCCTAGTCGACCTCTTCACCGGCATGATGGCCTTCGGCTCCATAATGACGGCCCTGTACCACCGGCAACAGACCGGCCAGGGCCAATGGATTGAAGCCGCCCTTCTGGACGGCCAGGTGGCCGCGCTGAGCTACCACGCCGCCGCCTACCTGGCCACCGGCAACGAACCCCAGCGGATGGGTTCCGGGCACCCCAGCCTGGTCCCCTACCAGAGCTTTCCCGCCTCCGACGGCTTCTTCATCGTTGGTGTCGCCAACCAGGGCCTGTGGACCCGGTTCTGCAACGGCATTGGCCGCCCGGACCTGCTGGAGGACCCGCGCTTCCTCACCAACGACGACCGCGTTGCCCACCGCTCGGAATGTGTACAGGTCCTCAGCGAAATTTTCCAGGCGGACACCGTCGCCCACTGGGTCGAGGTGATTACCGAAGCCGGCGTGCCCTGCGGTCCCATCAACCGGGTTTCCGATGTCGTCGCGGACCCTCAGGTGTTGGCCAGGGGGATGATCGCCGACATAACCCACCCCAACGTCCCCGGCCTGCGGGTGCCCGGTTCCCCCCTCAAGCTGACCGAAACGCCGCCGTCCGTGCGCCACCACCCGCCCCTCCTCGGACAGCACAACCGGGAAGTGTTGGAGGAATTGGGATACGCCTCCGCCGAAATCGCCCGCCTGGAGAAAGGCGCCGTCATAGGTCCCCTTAACGGCGCCGCCGACGGACATTAGATGAGGGAATTACACGGAATTTCAGGCGAACTAGGGGTTAGAAGCAATAGATGGTTGGGCTGTGAAGAAGCCAACTGGCAGTAGCCTGTTCAGCGGTCAACCAGGAGAGAATTATTAGTAATAAAGTCCTCTTGGCAATGCTCGCAATCAACGTTGTGGTGATGCTGGTGGTAGCTGGAATCGCTTATAAGGCCTTGGAGTCTATCAGTGAGATTCCCAACATCGTTCAGCAATCCCTGCCGGTGGTTTCTGAAGCTCCAAACCTTCGTGAATCATCCTTGCCATCAGTCATTTCCGAGAAATCGGGCAAGACCGAGATCAACGGTTCGGTCGAAGCAAAGCTTAATCCAACCCAGGTTCCCACTATGGAGCAGGTCAAGCTAGAGGAAAAATCTGAAGCGAGTCCTGCAAACGAACAATCGTCTAGGTTACTACCCGGCGCGTACGAATGGGCGAAAATCATTGTGGTTTACGTTCTGAATAAGGACGTGACCATTGGATTCAGGCGTTCGTCGGAAAGTTCTGGGAATTCCTGTTGCGACCAAGACGAGCAGGTCTTGTTCGACCTGACAGACTCCGACCATCAAAAGAATTTGTTGGCTTTGATGAGAAACTACGGAATAGGTGACGATTTAAGCCATGTGCATCTCCTTTTAGGCAAGGATGTAATCGTCAAATCTGAAGAGCGCCGAGAACCAGATGGAGGCCGGTATGTCGAGCGAACCCTGATTGCGCCGCTCTCGGGGACGCCGTGACGGAGTTGGTGGCTTGGCACAAGCTCAGCGTACATGCTGTGGATGTCTAAAATTCCGTCACATGGTTCCTAGCTGGTTAGGCCCACGGGTCTTTAGCTAAAGTACCCTGCCCAGGGAGATTACCTTGACCAACCGGAAATCCATCCGCCTGATCCATACCTCCGACACCCACCTTGGGGACGAATGGAGCGCCGAGCTGGCGGAACGCGCCCTGGCCACTGTCGTTGCCAGCGTTCCCTCTCTGGGAGGGGATGCGCTGCTCCTCGTCGGCGACGTCTTCGACCACGCCCGGGTGTCCGATGCGACCCTGGTGTACTTCCTGGAACAGATAGCGAAAGCCGGCGTCCCGGCGATCGTCCTTCCCGGAAATCACGACCTGTACGGAGAGTACTCCCTCTATCTGAGAGAACCCTTTTCCCACAGCCCTCCCAACCTGCACATCCTGTCCCGGGAAGACGGGGAACGGCTCACCTTTCCCGGCTTGACCCTGGACGTCTGGGGACGGGCCATGTTTTCCCACACCCCGGAGTTCCGGCCGTTGCTGGGGATGCCTGCCGCCGCCCCTGACCGGTGGCTGGTTGCCCTGGCCCACGGTCACTACCATTTCGACTATGACACCGACCGCCGGTCCGCGCCCATCATGCCCTCGGAAGTCGCCGCGGCCCCCTGCCATTACCTGGCCCTCGGCCACTGGGAGCGTCATGTGGACGTTTCCCAGGGTGGGACAACCGCCGTCTACTCCGGGTCCCCGCTGGGAGCTTTGCACAGCAACGATTTCGTCAATGTCACCGTCGCCGACCTGGACCCGGATTCGGGCGTCCGGACCCGGCAGGTGAGCCTGCCCATGGCCGCCCAGGTTTCCGCGGACTGACGCCACCCGTCCCAAACCGGAACGAAACATAACTTCCGCTACCCAACCTCCGCCGACCAAGGAGAACGCTCCATGCAGAAGCTGACCCGGGACAACATAATTTACTTCCTGGAGCCGGGCACTCCCCCCGCCGTCACCCTCGAATCCGGGGAGGAGCTCATGGTCGAGACCTGGGACGCTTTCGAAGGCGTCCGCGACCCCCGGGTCCTCGAGGAAAAGTCCTTGAAGGGCCCGGCCATTGGCCCCATCCACGTCAACGGCGCTGAGCCCGGCGACGCGCTGCGCGTCGAGTTCCTCAGCATCGTGCCCAAGGAGGACCCGGCCCACATGATCATGCCCGGCCGGGGATTCCTGGAGGAAGAGTTCACCGAGGCTTATCCCACCGTGATGCGCCTGGAGGACGGAAACATCGTCCTGCCCAGCGGCCTCAAACTCCCCCTGTGCCCGTCCATGGGATTGGTGGCTACCACTCCCACCTACCGCCAGAGCACCGCCAGCGACAGCGGCCCCTACGGCGGCGACATCGACATGAAGGAGCTGGTGGAAGGCAGCACCTTGTTCCTGCCCGTCTTCGTTCCCGGCGGAATGCTGGCCATGGGAGACTGCCACGCCGTCGTCGGGGATGGCGCCGTGGCCGGCACCGGCGCCGAATGTTCCTCGGACACCCACATCCGCGTTACCGTCGAAAAGGGGATGAACATTTCAGGGCCCCGGGCCATCACCCCCGACCACTACGTCGTGCTGTCCCACGGAGAAGAGTTGGGGCCGGCCATGAAGCAGGCCGTCCGGGACATGGTGGACTTTCTCGTCGAGGAGAAGGGCATGGCTCCCTACGACGCCTACACCCTGTGCAGCCTGGCCGGGGATATCCGCGTGTCGCGGACCTTCCGCCCCATCAGCCCGGTGAAGATGATGCTCTCGCGCCAAGCCCTGGAGCAGCTGGACTGAACCCTGTGGGCGCCCGTCCCCGGCGTTACATGACCGAGTAACCGCCGTCCACCGTGATTACCGCCCCGGTGATGTAGTCCGAAGCCGAGCTTGCCAGGAAGACGGCGGTTCCCTGCAACTCCTTCGGGTCGCCCCAGCGGCCGGTGGGGATGCGCCGGCAGATAAGGTCGTAACGCTCCGGCTGCGTTGCCGGGACCGCCTCGGTAAGCTCCGTCATGAACCATCCCGGCAGGATGGCGTTCGACTGGATGTTGTCCTTGGCCCACGCTACCGCGAGGCTCTTGGACAGCTGCACGACGCCTCCCTTGCTGGAAGAGTAGGGCGCTCCGCTGCCGCCGCCGCCGAAGATGGAAAACATCGACCCGATGTTGATCAGCTTTCCGCCTCCCCGCTCTTTCATTGCGGGGTACACCGCCCTGGCAGCCAGGAACGCCGCCCGCAGGTTGACGTCCAGCACGTGGTCCCACTCGTCGGCGGACAGGTCCTGGGGTTCCTTACGCATGGTGACCCCGGCGTTGTTTACCAGGATGTCGATGTGCCCGAAGGCTTCCAGGGTCTGCGTCACCATCGCGTCAATCTCGGATTCGCGAGTCACGTCCACCGGAATCCCCAAGGCCCGGGAACCCTCCGCTTCGATTTGGGCCAGCGCCGATGCCGTCTTGTCCGGGTTGCGGGCCGCCACCACAATGTCGGCTCCCGCTGCGGCCAATCCGGTCGCCATTGCCAGCCCCAGGCCCCCGTTTCCTCCCGTTACGATGGCCACCTTGCCTTCCAGGTCGAACAATTTGCTCGCGTCCATATCGGTTGCCTCCTTCGGCGTCAGGAACGGCCGGTCTCGGGAAAGACTCTAACACATCCGGGGAAACGGCTGAGGATTATGCGTCTGGAGTTTGGCGCTGCCGGACTCCCCGGAGGGACGCATCCTCTATCCGGGAGCTATGATCGGTTTTCATCGGGGAAATGTCCGTTTTTCGTCACCCTCATTGCTTATTTGGAAAGGAGATTTTCAGCTTGACACCCGAAAATTCTTTATGATACGTTGCCCACGCTCCAAAACCGGGCCCTGAACAGGGCCTTTTCTTAATCCTGAGAGGTATCCATGATTTCCATTATCGTAGCCTTGGTCGGCGGTGGGCTGGCCCTGGCCTTCGCCGCCGTCACGGCCATGCGGGTCTTGAAGGCCGACCCGGGTAACGAGACCATGACCTCCATCGGCGACGCCATCAGGCAGGGAGCCGGAGCGTTTCTTCGCCGCGAGTACACCTCGCTGCTGCCCTTTGCCGCCGTGGTTGCCGTGGTCCTGGCCATCCTGGACTACACCGTTTTCGATCACGGCCTGGCGGTCCCGGCGACCGCCATTTCCTACGTCGTCGGCACCATCTGTTCCGCCAGCGCTGGTTTCATCGGAATGAACATCGCGGTGCGGGCCAACGTCCGTACCGCCGCCGCTGCCATGACCGGCCTGAACCCCGCCCTGCGGGTTGCCTTCTCCAGCGGCACCGTGATGGGCGTCACCGTCGTCGGCATAGGTCTGCTGGGAGTCACCATCCTCTACCTCATCTTCCAGGACATCAGCGTGGTTGCGGGCTTCGGATTCGGGGCCAGCTCCATCGCCCTCTTTGCCCGCGTCGGGGGAGGCATCTTCACCAAGGCCGCCGACGTTGGATCCGACCTCGTCGGGAAGGTTGAAGCCGGAATCCCCGAGGATGACCCCCGCAATCCCGGGGTCATCGCCGACAACGTGGGCGACAACGTCGGCGACGTGGCCGGCATGGGCGCCGACCTCTTCGAGTCATACGTTGGCAGCATTATCTCCACCGTTGCCCTGGCGGCGGCCAGCGCCACCGCCTTCCAGGTATTTGGCGACGCCGCGGTCTTCCCCATGCTGCTGGCCGGAGTGGGCATCTTGGCCGCCATCCTGGGCACCTTCATCGTGCGGAGCGGCGAACAGGCCGATTTCGAGCGGCTGTTGTGGTCCCTGCGCTACGGCATATTTGCGGCGGGCGCCCTGCTCATTGTGTTTGCCGCCGTCCTGACCATCACCCTTACCCAGAACTGGTGGTGGTTCGGATGCGTCGTGGCCGGCCTGCTGGCCGGGACCATCATCGGCTTGGCCACTGAATACTACACATCGTACAGCTACAGTCCGACGAAGAAGGTTTCCCAGTCATCCCAGACCGGCGCGGCCACCGTCATCATTAGCGGGATAGCCACCGGAATGATGAGCACCCTCATCCCCGTCGTTTGCGTGTCCGTCGCTATACTCCTGGCCTACTGGTTCGCCGGGTTCTACGGCGTTGCCCTGGCCGGGGTCGGCCTTCTTTCCACCCTCGGAATCACCCTGGCCACCGACGCCTACGGCCCGGTCGCTGACAACGCCGGCGGCATCGCGGAACAGGCCAACCTGGAACCCCAGGTACGGGAGAGGACCGATGCCCTCGATGCCCTGGGCAACACGACGGCTGCCACCGGCAAGGGTTTTGCCATCGGCTCCGCCGCGTTGACCGCCCTGGCGTTGCTGGCCGCCTACTCGGTTAACGCTGACCTGATTACCCTGGATGCTGATGGCAGGCTGGCGGCCGGAGGCGAGGGCATCAACGTCCTCCGTCCGCAAATCCTGGTGGGTCTCGTCATCGGGGCCATGCTGCCCTTCATTTTCTCGGCCCTCACCATGCAGGCGGTGGGCCGGGCCGCCCAGGGAATAGTAGATGAAGTCCGGCGCCAGTTCCGTGAAATCCCCGGTCTGATGGAGGGAACTGCCAAGCCCGATTCAGCCCGGTGCGTGGACATCAGCACCCGTAGTGCCTTGCGCGAGATGGTCGTCCCCGGCATCATGGCGGTTCTCGCCCCCATTGCCACAGGGTTCATCCTCGGCGAGGCTGCCCTGGCGGGAATGCTCATCGGATCGGTCGCTTCCGGTTTCATGCTGGCCATCATGATGGCCAGCGCCGGCGGGTCCTGGGACAACGCCAAGAAATACGTCGAGCTGGGCAACTTTGGCGGCAAGGGTTCCGACGCTCACAAGGCCGCTGTTGAGGGCGATGTCGTGGGCGACCCCTTCAAGGACACCTCCGGGCCTTCCCTGAACATCCTGCTCAAGCTCATGGCCATCGTATCCCTGGTTTTCGCCCCCGCCTTCGTCGCAGTCACCCCGTTGATTGACTTCCTGCTCGGCTAGCAACCCACCGGAGCTAAAACCACGACGGCCCGCTGAATTGCGGGCCGTCTCTCTTTGGGCCGGTTGCCGGTGTGAGATAGGGGAACGAAGGCTTCCTCGTTCAGGCCAGTTGTATGATCTGCGGGTACACCGCCCCGTCGGTAATCTCCAGCATCCCCAACGTCCCCAGGGATCCCGGCGAATGGCGCCGGCCGGGATAGGTGGGACTCCCCGGGTTCAGGAACAGGACTCCGCCGTAGTGGCAGATAAGCTCCTCGTGGGTGTCCCCGAACAGCAGGACATCCACCCGCTCCCCGAATCTCTTCTCCAGCCGGGCTGCGATATCCCCTTCGGGAAAGGCCAGCATCGTGCCGTCGCCGCTCGTTGTAATCCCGGTGGAAGGCCATTGGATGTCATGGACCATACCGATGTTGACCCCCTCCACGGTCACCACCCGGGTCGTGAAGGCCAGCCGTTCCCCCGTTTCCGTGGGGTCCTCATATCCCCGGACCGCCAGCACCGGAGCGACGGTTTCCAGGTAGTCCAGGACCCCCAGGCATTCCAGGTCGCCGCAGTGCAGGATAAGGTCTGCGTCTTGCAGACCGCGCAGCACCGGCTCGGGCAGGTCCCGCCCGCTGCCGGCGGAATGGGTGTCGGATATGACGCCAATCTTCAACGGGCTGGCTCCCCGTTAAACTCCGCCGGAATCCGGCGCCAGCGCCTCCAGCGTCCGCATGATGGCGGTCTCGGACGAGCCGTGGGGAAATGCCACCACTGGCATATCCGCCCCCGCGTCCCGGAATCCCTGCAGCTTCCGCCGGCAGGCGGAAGCGTCCCCCAGAACGGCGATGTTGTCCAGCATGTCCTCGGTGACCAGGGACGCGGCCTTGGCCCGGTCCCCCTCTGACCACGCCGCCCTGATGGCCTCGGCCTCGGATTCGTACCCGTAGCGGCAGAACAGGTTGAAGTAGTAGGTCCCCATCCCCCCGACGTAATAGGCCATGTGCCCCCGGACATTGGCCTCGGCTCTGGCCAGTTCCTCCGGATCATCGGTGGCGTAGCAGAGGATTTGCGGCGCGACGGTGAGCTGGCTGACCGACCGGCCGACCCGTTCCGCCGCATCGCCGACAGCGCCTTTCATTTCCGGCAAATGGCCCCGGTGCGTCCATACCGGCAGCCAGCCGTCGGCCAGTTGCCCGGTCAATTCCAGGTTCCGCGGCCCCAGGCTGGCCAGGAAAATCGGGACACTCTCCTGCACAGGGGAGGTCGCCATGCGGAAACGGGCCAGTTGGAATATCTCGCCTTGGTGGTTGACTCGCGAACCCGCCAGGGCTTGCCGGATGATCTCGATATACTCCCGGGTCCGTTGCAGGGGGCGCTGGAATCCGACGCCGTGCCAGTCCTCGATGACTATCCGCCCGCTGGTGCCCAGTCCCAGGGTTGCCCTCCCTTTGGAGATCTGGTCCAGGGAAGCTATACTCTGGGCGATCATCGCGGGCGTCCGGCTGAACACGGTGACAATCCCTGTCCCCAGGCGGAGCCTTTCCGTATGGCAGGCCAGCATCGTCAGGATGGTGAAGGCGTCGCGGCCCCACGACTCCCCGGTAAAGAAAGTGTCGTAGCCTAGGGCCTCCGCCTTCTGAGCCACCGAAATCAGTTCCTCGTCGGTGGAGTCCTGGCGGCTGCTGAAGGCTAGGCCGGTGCGTTCCGTTGGCATAAGGTTAACTTCGTCCACGTCCTGGCAAAAATTGGCCGGTGCTGCTCTTGGAGGGGCCGGTGATGAATCCCGAAGGGTGGACGGGACGCCGGATCAGTTCCTGTTTTCCCACAGGCTGAAATAGTCCGGGGACTCACTGGCCAGCGCTTCGGAAAGTTCCATCTGGTTGACCTCCTGCAGCGCCTGGTTTTCCTGCCGCACCAGCCGCAGCAGGATGTCCTTCCATTCTTCCATCCGCGGCTGGTCGGGAAAGGTTCCGAGCAATTCCTGCACGGAGTCGATCAGCTTCTCGGAATGCATGGCCAGGGCTCCCCCGCTGATTACGAACACCACAATCGACGGGACCTCCTCTTCATCCTCGTAGTCAATCCCCAGCCGGTCCAGAATGCAGTTCATGGCCACCGCCCGGATCGTCTCCTCCAGCCGTAGCGGCAGGTTCATCAGGTGCGCGAAGGGAAACTGGTTCTCCTGGCGCACCGTGAACGAAAATTCCTGCTCCAGCGTTTCGTAGAAGGTCTCTCCAAACACCTGCCCGGTTTCCAGCAGGGTCACCGCCGGGGTGCCCAGCCTCAGGTCAATCACCAGGAATTCCCTCAGATGGGGAAAGATATAAATCTGGATGTCAGGATGCTCCCCCTCGGGAAGGTACCCCTTGAACATATCATCCATGGGAAGTCGCCCTCCTATTCATCCCAACCTCCAGCGAAACGCCAACCCGTTAAGTAACAATGCGGCGGAAGTGATGGCCCAACTCCGGTTCCCCCATTTGCCCGCTGGTGGAGAGAACCGTTCTCCTGCCGGGCACCGGCATCACCCGGGAAGCCTCACCCTGCCGCCGGCTTCAGCCCCTAGAGCAAGCTCCCAATGTCTTCCAGTTGCCGCGTCAGCCAGTGCCGGATGTCTCCTTCCTGCACCTTCCTGGACAGCGCCTCCGCCCGGACCCGCCTCTCCTCGGAAGACATGGTAATCGCCTGGTACAGGGCGTCCGTCGTCCCTTCCACGTCCGTTGGCGCCACCGCCAACGCCTCCCCGGCCATCTCGTTATAGGCCCCGCTGGTCTCGGACAGGACCACCACCCCATCCCTGGTATTCACTACCGGCCCTTCCTTGGCCACCAGGTTCATCCCGTCGATGATCGGATTCACCAGCAGCACGTCGTACAGCTTCATCCCGGCGATGGCTTGAGTGTAGTTGTTCTCCATGAACGGCCGGATTGGCTGCCAGTCCTGCGTTCCGTGGTTGTGGTTGACCTGGTTGATCAGACCCTCGATCTCCTCCATGTACCTCTGGTACTGCCGGATGTGGGTCCGGGACGGCACCAGGAACGCCCAGAAAGTCACCTTCCCGTGCAGCTCCGGGTGGCGGGAGAGGAGCAGATCGTAGGCCCGGAACCCCCTGATTACGTTCTTGTTGGGCTCGGCCCGGTCAATGCGGACAATCGTCGCCTCGTTCAGGTAGGGCCGCAGCCGACCTTCGTATTCCGTGGCCCTGGGAGAGTTGGCGATCCGCCGCACCTCCTCCACGTTTATCGAAGTCGGATAGACCCCCACCCGGGTGCGCTGGTCTTCCAGCAGGACCTCGTTCCTGGACCGGTCCACCTCCGCCCCCGGAAGGAACTCCTCGACCGAATCAAGGAAACTCTGCCGGTCCTGGGGGGTCTGGAAGCCCACCATATCCGCGTGGCAAAGCGCGGCGCAGACGCTGCGCACCATGAACCTCGGCACCATCTGCCAGTACCGGGGAGTCGGCCAGGGAATGTGTACGTAGTGGTGGATCAACGCCCCGGGAAGCTCCTTCCGGACCATCTCCGGCAGGAGGTACATGTGATAGTCCTGGACGACCACCACCGGCGGTTTGCCGCTCTCCCTGGCTTCTTCCACCACCTGCTTGGCGAAGGCCTGGTTTACCGGAACGTACCCGGTCTCCCAGGCGTTGTGGACGCTTGCGTCCACCGTCGGGTTGTAGGGAGGGTTCCACATATAGTGCTGCAGGAACCACAACAGCGGGTTGCACACCACGTTGTAGTACTTGTGGTACACCCGACGCGGCGTCACCACGTAGCGCAGGTCAATCTTGTGGTTGGGCAGCGGGGACTTGACCTTTGGCCCCGCTCCGTTGTTGGAAACGGCCCGGTCTCCCTCTCCCATGGCGCTGGAAATCCAGGTGAACGGAGCGGTCTGCGCCAGGACGTTCAGGGCGGTGACAATGTTTCCGCTGCCGCGGCGCGGTTCGGGACGGCCTTCCGGGGAAACATGGAATTCCACCGGGCCCCGGTTGCTGGCCACAATCAACGACCGGTGCGCCAGTATCTCTTCGCACAGCTGATTCAAGTCAGCCATTCCAGTCCTCGCTCGGACCCGGCGCCCGTATCGGTCCAGTGGTAGGCCATTCCGCATTTCTGGCCCTTACCCACCGGTAAACGTCATTTGAACGCCCGTATCAGGACGCGTTCAATCCCTTCGTACTCAATTCAGATTATCTGCCGCCCATGGGGTTGTCAAGCAAATCCTCCGGCCCGGCCCTGCCGGAAAACCGGAGCAATACCATGCTGCCGCAGGGACAATCCCTCCCGGTTCATCCCCCTTCTGACAGCCTCATCGCGGCGGGTTATCAGGTTGCGGTTCTCCCGCTCCGGGCCAGGTTCAGGATAACGGCTGGCACCTCCGACAGGTTGGACACCGACGCGTCGGGGTGGCATTCCGGCGGGACCTCGTCGGGCCGCTCCGAGAAGCCCGCGATCCAGACTGCCCGCATCCCCACCTTCTTGGCCCCGAAGATGTCATGGACGAATTGGTCCCCGATATGCGCCGACTCCCCGGGCGCCGCCTCCAGTTGCTCCAGGGTCGAGGTGAAGGGGATAGCCCCCGGCTTGCACTGTTGCAGTTCGTCCGAAAAGGTCAGAACGTCGAAGAATTCGATCATTCCGTGTTGCCGCAGGAACTCCCGGAACGTGACCCCCGGCGTCATCGCCGTGTTGGAAATCAACCCCATCCGAAACCCCTGCTCCTTCAGGCCGGCCAGGACGTCCATGGCCGCCGGGTGCGGCTCGGGCGGCAGGTCCAGGAAGGCGTCGGAATAGACGTGCTGTATCTCCCGGATGACATCCTCTTCCAGCCGGTCCGGCAGTCCCTCGTCGATGCTGCGGATGAACCTGTCCACCTGCTCCGGGAAGCTCAGGTCCCGGTGCTGTTCCCGGACCTGCCGGCAATAAAGGATGCAGTCCTGGTACGCCTGTCGGATCCGGTCCATGCCATGAGATTCCCCAACCCGGCGGAGGGCGGCATCCGTCCCCGTCAGGCGCATTTCGCTCCTCGTGCGCCCGCGCTCCGGCGTGTCCAGCAAGAGCGTCTGCCATAAATCGAAGGTTACGGTGGTTAATTCGCCCAACTTGCCCGCCCCCGCAGCTTCCCTGGTCGTCTTGACAGTCCCTGCCCTAGATCGGCGGCCTTCTCCGGTGCCAGTCCGTTGCCTGCTCGTAGGCGTGCGCGGTTCTCAACACCGTGGCTTCGTCGAAAGCCCGTCCCGCCAGTTGAAGCCCGATGGGCAGCCCATCCTGGGAAAATCCGCATGGCACCGAGATTGCCGGCGACCCGGTGATGTTGTACGGTCGGGTGTACTGGGTCAATGCCGCCGTTGTTCCGATGGATACTTCGCCGGCCTGGACCTCCTGGGCCAGGATTTGCGGTGCCGTCACCGGCTCCGTGGGTCCCGCCAGCAGGTCCACCGTCTCGAACAGCCGCCGGACCGCCCGGTTGAACTCCGACCTTCCCTGCTGCGCCTTGAGATAGTCCGCCGCTGACACGAACAGCCCCGCCTCCAGCCGCAGCCGCACCGGCGGGTAGATTTTGTCAGCGTCCCGTTTCAGCAGGTCCCGGTGGCAGGCCGAGGCCTCCGACATCAACACCGTCCCGGAAACCGCCTGGGCATACTCGAACATGGGAAAATCAACTTCCGAGACCGTTGCTCCCAGCTCTTCCAGCAGCCCAACCGCTTCACGGACCGCCTGTCCCACCCCGGGGTCCAGGGGAGCGGTGAAATACTCCCTGGGAACGCCAATCCGCAGGCCCTCGATGTCCCCGGTCAGGGCCGCCGTGTAGTCGGGTACCTCAACCCTGGCCGATCCGGGGTCTTCCGGGTCGTATCCCGCCACCGTGTTCATCACCAGGGCGGCGTCTTCCACCGTCCTCACCATCGGACCGGGATGGTCCATGCTCCACGACAGCGGGGTCAACCCCGACCGGCTGACCAGCCCGTAGGTGGGCTTCAGGCCGACGATTCCGCACAGGGCCGCCGGAATCCTGACCGACCCTCCCGTATCGCTTCCCATTGCTATGGTGCATTGTCCTGCGGCGGGCGCCGACCCCGAGCCGCCGCTTGACCCACCCGTGATCATCTCCGGGTTCCAGGGATTATGCATGTGCCCGTAGTCCGCGTTCTCCCCGGTGGGGCCGTAGGCGAAGGGGTGCATGTTCAGCTTGCCCAGCAGGATAGCTCCTGCCTGGTGAAACCTGGCTGCCACGGTGCAGTCCCGGTCCGGCAGGTAGTTGTCGAAAATTCGGGAACCGGAAGTCGTTCTGACCCCGGCCGTGTTGTACAGGTCCTTCAACCCAACCGGGATGCCGTGCAGCGGCCCCCGGTAGTTGCCCCTGAGGATCTCGGCCTCCGCCCTTCTGGCCGAAGCCTTGGCCTCCTCCGCCAGCAGGGTGATGAACGAGTTGAGGACGCCTTCGGTGGCGCCGATGCGTTCCAGGTGGGCGTCAATCACCTCCACCGGGGAAACTTCCCGGTTCTGAATCAGGGGGGCCAGTTGCCCCGCGCTGGCGTAGCAAAGTTCGAGGCCGTCCATATCCCTCACCCCTCCCGATTGGCAATGAACGCCATGTCCGGCTCCGCGTTGCTGGTGTCCATCTCCCTCAGCGCGGCCAGTCCCCGGAGAGCGTTATCTACATAGGGGAACAGTTCTTCCATGTGCGGGTCTTCGGTATTCAGTCCTGCCTCTCCCGCCAGGTACAGGAACGTTTCCCAGGATAGCTGGTCCGGTTCGGCCATCGTTCCTCCGTGTCAACGCCGTGCTTTACCCTTCGCCGGAAGAAAACCCCTTGAAGATCGGCGCACCGTCCTCCAATTATTGCCGACCCTCTCTATCATAGCAACCGCCCCCTCTTCCATCCGGCTTGTCCCTCCGCGTCAATTGATATACTCGGAAGACTCCGCCGCCCCGAGTCTGTTCCTGCGGCGCCCCACCGGAGAAGATGATGCCGTGATTTGCCCATACTGCCAGACATCCATCCCATCCCGGTCAAGCTACTGCCCAATGTGCGGCTCCGCGCAGTTCGCCCGTCCGGTTGGCCTTCCTGGTCCCGGGAGCGGTGCGACGTGGGGCTTGATGTGGCTGGGGATCGGGCTGCTCGTGGTGTTGGTCGCCGGCTTGTCCATCGCGGCGGCTATCGTCCTCATCTTGGGTGAAGGCCATCTGGCGTGGGCCGCCGTCCTGGGCAGCCTCGCCCTCGGGGTGGTGATGCTGGGGACCTCCGGGTTCATTGCCGGGGCGGGGCAGGGGTTTGCCCTTCGTCCCCTGGGGCTTTCCCTCTCCGTCTCCTCACCGCTCCGGGCCTTCGCCTGCGCCGCTCTGGCATTGGGCGGAAGCCTGGGGTTCACTGCGGGCTATTCCTGGGTTGTCACCACCCTGGACTTTGCCGCGCTGGTGCCGCCGGACATTCCTTCCGGGTTGTTCCTTCCGGGCCCGGCCGCCCTCTTGACCATTGCCGCCCTGGCCTTCTGGACCCCTCTCACCGAGGAGGCGTTCTTCCGTGGATTCGTCTTCGGCGGATTGGCGGAACGGTTCGGGTTCGTTTGGGCCTCCCTCGCCAGTGCGGCCGTGTTCAGCCTCTTCCATGCCGACCCTGGCGTGTTGCTCCCCATATTCGTCACCGGCCTCTTGCTGGCATGGCTCTACCGGCAGACCCGCTCCCTGTGGCCCGCGGTGGCGGCCCACGCGGCCCAGAACGGCATTGCCCTGTCGGCCACGCTCTGGTTTCAGTAGACAAGGCCAACACGGTCGTTTACATTGGCGCCACCATCTTGGGCGCCATGCACATCACGGGAACTCCGGGGCCGGTAAGGCGTTCAACCTCCACAACCGGCCCGACTGGTTTTGGGAAGCAGGCCAATTGATTGAACGAGACCGCATCAAAGAGACCTTTCAGAGAATCCGGGACGAAGACCGGACCGGCCTGATATTGTTCCTCACCCCCGGCTACCCCGACTGGGATGCGACCCGCGAGTTGGTCCCGGCCCTCGTCGAGGCCGGCGCCGACGCCATTGAGCTGAGCATTCCCTTCAGCGACCCGCTGGCCGACGGCCCCGTAATCCAGGAGTCCACCTTCCTGGCCCTGGAACGGGGGGTGACCCCTCCCGACTGTCTGGAGCTGGTGTCCGATTTGCGGGACCAGGTGCCCGACACTCCCCTGGTCCTAATGACCTACTACAATCTCATCCTGAGCTATGGAATCGGCCGTTTCGCTTCCGATGCCTCCGCCGTCGGCGTGGACGGGTTGATTGGAGTGGACATACCCATTGGCGAGACCCGTCCACTGGAAGAGGTGTGCCGGCCCAGGGGCGTCCACCTCGTCCCGCTCCTTGCCCCCACCAGCACCGAGGCCAGCGTCGAGGAATCCGCCCGGAGCGCCACCGGGTTCATCTATTGCGTCAGTTTGACCGGCATTACCGGCGAACGCGACCAGGTGTCTACCCGGAGTTTCGAGCTTCTCGACCGGGTACGCGCGTATTCCGACGTCCCCCTGGCTGTCGGATTCGGCATCTCCCGCCGCGAGCATGTCGAAGCCGTCTGCCGCCACGCCGACGCCGCCGTCGTCGGTAGCGCCCTTGTTCGGGTGATGCTAGAATCCCCCCGGGAACAGTTGGTTTCCCGGGCCGTCGGGTTGTGTCGGGAGTTGGCGGGCCGGGGATGACGGCTGACTGGGTGTGCGCGGACCGCCGCGCCGGTTAACTCCACTTCATACTGGGAGGCGCCGAACAACGATGGCAGCTTGTCTGGGAATCAGGGGTGCGACCAGGGCGGACGAAAACACCGACGTCGCCATCTACGCCGCCACCCGGGAACTGCTGGCGGAGGTCATCGAAGCCAACAGTTTGGAGGAGGACAACGTCGCCGCCGTCTACTTCACCGTTACCCCGGACCTGAACGCAGCTTTCCCGGCTGCCGCGGCACGCCAGTTGGGTTGGAACAGCACCGCCCTCATGTGCGCCACCGAAATTCCCGTCCCGGACAGTCTCCCCCGCTGTGTCCGCATCATGGTGCTGTACAATACCGAAAAGTCGAAGGACGAGATAGTAAACGTCTACCTCCACGGCACCGAAGCCCTACGCATGCACGGCCTCGAAACCACCCCGTCATAACCCCCCCGGCCTCTTCCTTCATACGCCTCACTCCTCCTCCACCAACCCCTGGGCGTACTCCAGCAGCTCCCTCTGCCGTTCCTCGCCGACACTCCGGTTCTCCAGGAAAAGCTTTAACGCCTGCATGGGTTGAAGGTCTTCAGCCTCGTCTCCGGCCAGCCTCGTCCTTCTGTCCCCGGTCACTTCCCGGTTGATGGCCGCGATGAAGTGGGCTCCGGCCAGGGATTGTCGCAGTTCCTGCTCCCTCAGCAGCGGCGCAGCTTCCGGAGGCAGCGAAATCCGTACCCGCACAACCGCATCGTCCGTGCTCGTGGACGCGATCCTTCGGAGAGCGGTTCCCGTTGGGTCCGGGTCCCCGGGCTCGATCCTCACATCGACCGTCGCGAATTTGCGTGCCTGGACATCGTGGAACTGGAAGTCAACCATCCTCTGTCCCTGGGGTAGGTCCGGGTCCAGGTCAATCACGCAGTACCCCTTTCGGTCCCCTTCCTCGCTGAAGTCCACTCGCTGGATGCTTCCTGAATAGACCACCATGGGCGGGTCCCGCCTCAGCACCTGGTGCTTGTGGATATGTCCCAGCGCCACGTATTCCAATTGGGGCCGGTGAACGGTGCTGACCAGCAGCGTGTGATCCTGCCCGAGCATCATGGACCGTTCCGTACCCACGACGGCCCCATTCATGGTGGCATGGGCCGTGAGAATTGCCGGCACGCCTGGATCAAGATCGTCGATTCGGTCGTAGATGGCCCGGGTCAACCGGTCCTCCAGCATCTCCCGCACTTCGTCTATGGACAGGCCCCGGGTCTCCTCCCTGCTCAGGATCGCGCCCCGCCGCGGCCAGGGCACGGCCACTATCTGGAGCGGCCCGCTGCGGGTGGCGACGGTGGTTGTCTCCAGCCTGTCCCCCACGAACACATTCGGCACGTCGAGGACCGGGAATATCTCCACCGCGGTAGCCCGGCTGGCCGCGTTGGGAAGGTCGTGGTTGCCAACCAGCAGGAATGTTGGTATCCCCGCCTCCGAGAGGGTTCTCAGCCTGCGGGCGAACTCCCGCTGGTGTGTCTGCGAGGGGTCTCTTCCCTTGTAGATGTCTCCGGCGAACAGCACGAGGTCCGCCCGGTTGTGCAGGGCGAAGTCCACCACTTCATCCAGCGCCCCGAGGAAGTCCAGCAGCCTCGTGGACAACCCTGTGGCCGGGTCTATGGTGCCGTAGTTCTCCACCCCCAGGTGTAAATCTGATGTGTGAACAATGCGCATCAGTGGCCCCTGTCCTCCCCTTGACCTCCCGCCAATCTCCTGCAATCAGCCTGCTTGCAGCGGAATATACCGGACTCCCACCGGTTTGGTAAGGTCTCCCGGGGCGGCCTGGACAGCCCCGGCCCGCGTTGACAAGATTTCATTGCCTGCCTAGAATCGAAAATCGATGAGCCCGACACAACGAAAAGTTAGGTAATCAATCGCTATGACGTTGATGCGGCAGCTGTTTTCCCTTCAGGAATTGGACTTGGCTCTGGACAGTGTGCGGAGCCGGAAAGCCCGGGCCGAAGAAGAGTTGGAAACCAGGTTGACCCTTGGCAAGATCGAGCAAGGTATCGAAGAGGAGCAGGCCAAGCTGGAGGAAGTCCAGGCTACCCATCGGGACCAACAGTTGGAGGCCGAAACCCTCCGGGAGCGCGTCGGCCACCTGGAAACCCAGTTGTTTGGCGATACCGCCAATCCCAGGGACCTGGAGGTTCTGCAGCTTGAGGTCAACAACGTGAGGGCCCAGGTTGACCAGAAGGACTTGCAGCTTCTCGAACTCTCCGTTCGCGCCGACGATGGCCGGCGCCGCATTTCCGCGTTGCAGGAAGAATTGACCGAGGCCCGGGAGTCCTGGGAACTGCGCCAGGCTGAACTCCTGGAGGAAGTTGCCGTCTTGGCTGAGGAGGAAACCGGCTTGGCGGCACAGCGCACCGAGCTGGCCCAAACCCTCGATCAAGCCGAGGTCATGAAATACGACACCCTGCGCCGCAGCAAGGGAGGCACCGCCGTCGCCAAGGTGGAACGGGGTTTGTGCCAGGGTTGCCGGATGTCCCTCCCCACCCAGCATTTGCAGCGGGTTCGCTCTGGCCGCTATACCGTCAACTGCAGCAGTTGCGGAAGGATGCTCTTCCCCGGATAGCCCCCTCCCAGAGGGTGCGTGGCAAATACTCGGTGCCATCCCGTCATTCCAGCGCCGGGCTCCGTGCGACAGCCGCTGGCGTTCAGACAAGCCTGCCCCCGCGCAGGCGGGGTTGCCTTGCGCCGACGGGGAGTCGCGACAAGGGGATCCAGACCCCCGTCTGGTCCCCGTTCCGTGCGTTTCCAACTTCGGACAGTGCGTTCTCATACTCTTCAAGCGGCAATCTCTCCTCCAGAGACTGGTCTACCCTCCTTTCGGTTGTCGTGTCCCCCGGCAGATAAAGGCTTGGCCGAAATTTTTACTTTTCTCAAATTCTTTTGACCCTCTCCCTCCCTTGTGCTAAAGTCCTTGGCGGGGAGTCGGCGGGACCGGGTGGCCGCCGTCTCGTAGGATCGGGAGACCGGTCCGGCGGGAGGGAGGAAAGTCCGGGCTCCACCGGACAGGGTGCTGGGTAACTCCCAGGCTTCCGGCAGCGCCGGGAGACGGAAAGTGGCACAGAAACATACCGCCTCCAGTTCGAAATGGGAATGGGACAGGGGCTTACTCGAGCAACGGCGGGGACTGGCGGTAAGGGTGAAATCGGACGGTAAGAGCGTCCGGCCGTTGGCGGCGACGCCGCGGCGGCCAAACCCCACCTGGAGCAAGGCCGAATAGAGGGGCTATGGGTGTCCGGCCCGCCCCCGGGTTGGCTGCTCGACCCCGATGGCAACATCGTACCCCTTTGGTGGTTTCCGTCATCCCCCTGGATGGCGGAGGGCTAGATAGATGGTCACCACTCCGGCTCCGTGAGGGGCCGGGGGTTACAGAACCCGGCTTACAGGTCTCTCCGGCTCCCTTCTTGCCAACTGGCCCGTGTCCATCGGGATGGCAACCGGAATAGCAACGATGACCGTGCCGCCGGGTTCGGCTCCGGCAGACTCGTACCCGGTGCCGGTTTCCCTAATTTCTAATGTAGATGTAGATGCGCCCGCGCACCTAGGAGGAACATTTATGGTCCGCCCCAACCGAACCAAGGCAAAACTCCTGGCCGGCGAAGTGGCCCTGGGAGCCAACCTGAATTTCTATGCTCCCATCATCGCCGAACTTTACGGGGTGATGGGGTTCGACTGGATTTGGATTGACTGTGAGCATGGCTCGTCCAATGACTCCGAATCCGAAAACGTCATCCGGGCTGCGGAGCTCTACGATCTCACTCCCATTGTGCGGGTTCCCAACGCCGAGCCGTCAACCCTTCTCCGGTTCCTGGACCGCGGCGCCCAGGGGCTCATCGTTCCCCATATTTCCACGAAGGAGGAAGCCGAGGCTGTCGCTCGCGCCTCTCACTACCATCCCATGGGCGACCGCAGCAGTGCGACTGGCGGCCGCACCAACCGCCTGGGCAGCGGTCTTTCTCCGGCCCAATACTACGAAGCCGCCAACCGGGAAACCCTCATTATCACCATGATTGAAACCCCCGAGGCGGTGGACAACGCCCGCGACATTGCCTCCGTCCCCGGGGTTGACGCCGTCCTGGTGGGCAGCAGCGACCTCACCCAGGCCATGGGGATGCCCGGCCCCGCCGAGGTAGACGCGGCCATAGACCGGGTGATCGCCGCGGCCAAGTCTGCCGGCAAGGTGGTTGGCGTGGCCGGCGCGGGAATGACCGTCACCAACCTCGACCGCTACAAACACTTTGCCTCTCAAGGCGTCCAGCTGCTGTCCGCCGGAGTCCAGGACTTCATCCGGCAAAGCGGAGGAGAGTTCCTTGCTGCCCTCCGTTAGGATGGTTTGCTAAGAGCCTTTGTTTAGAAGCGTTTGTTTCGCTCTGCCCCGACCTTGGGGGCCTTCTCGGCGGCGGAGCTCTTCTCCCTCCCTCCGGGATGAGAAGGCCGCACTCACCGCAGTCGTTCAACCCGCCCCTGTCGAGGAACGTTCAACCCTCATCGGGGTCTCATTCTGTTGAGTCCGGTTGGCGCTGTGATATAATCCCGGCGCATTCCCGAAGGCCATTGGTGTACCGCCTATGATCGAAGACTACCTGCGCCAGTACGGTCTCATTGCCATCTTCGGCGTGTTGGCCATCCTGGTACCGGCGGGTATGCTTCTGGTGTCCCTGTTGGCCTCCAGGGTGGGGCTCCGTCCCAGTAATCCCACGGCGGTCAAGTCCGAAACCTACGAATGCGGCGTGGAGGCTCTCGGAGGGCCCTGGAACCAGTTCAACTTCCGCTATTACATGTTCGCCATCCTGTTCGTAATCTTCGACGTGGAGGTGGTGTTCCTCTACCCTTGGGCAACCAAATTCCTCAAGCTGGAACTGTTCGCCCTGATCGAGATGGCCGTGTTCGTGCTGATCCTGCTGGCCGGCTGGGCCTACGCCTGGCGGAAGAAGGACCTGGAGTGGCGCAGCTAGTTGCGCCAACCCCGTTTTATGGTTGATTTGACCTACAATTCGGAGCCATTGCCGTCCCGTACCTGGGACATAGACCGCGCCGAAGGCCAGTCCGTCTCGGACCTTATCGCCGCTTCCACGGCTCCCCTGGAAGTGCCCTTCATCGAGGTCCCCGACGACCTCAAGGGCAACCTGGTGGTTACTTCCATTGACGCCCTGGTCAACTGGGGCAGGAAGTCGGCCCTGTGGCCGGTGGCCTTCGGCTTGGCCTGCTGCGCCTTCGAGATGATGGCCACCGCCATGGGACGCTTCGACATCGCCAGGTTTGGGATGGAGGCCTTTCGCGCCTCCCCGCGCCAGGCCGACCTGATGATCGTGGCCGGCACCGTCACCTGGAAGATGGCCGTCCCCATCAAGCGCATATACGACCAGATGGCCGATCCCAAGTGGGTAATATCAATGGGAGTCTGCGCCACCAGCGGCGGGCCCTACTTCGGTTCGTACAGCGTCGTTCCAGGCGTGGACCATATCATCCCCGTCGACGTCTATGTCCCCGGGTGCCCTCCCCGGCCCGATGCCCTGCTTTACGGCATCATGGAGCTCCACGAGAAAATCAAGAAACAGCAGAACCTGGCCCGCCGAACCGGGAACAGTGGTTCCTGATGACTGTTGCTGCCCTTTCCGGCGAACACCTCCGGCAGCGCCTGTCCGAGCTTTCGCCTGCGCCGGTGGAAGCCGCGGACGGCGGAGCCGTGTGGGTATCCCCGGAGAGCGTCGGCGACGTGGCAAGGTTCCTGCGGGATGACCCGGACCTGGATTTTCAGTTCCTCAACTCCATCAGCGCCGTCGATTTTGTCGATCACTTCCAGGTCGTGTACCATCTGACCTCCTTGTCCCTGGAGCACACCGGCGTTGTCAGGACCAGGCTTTACGGGCGGGACGATTTGACGCTCCCGTCGGTCTACAACGTCTGGCGCGGGGCGGACTTCCAGGAAAGGGAAATCTGGGACCTGATGGGAATCAGGTTCGACGGCCATCCCAACATGAAGCGCATTCTGCTGTGGGAGGGCTTTGAGGGCCATCCTCTGCGCAAGGATTACCTTTAGGTAGCCTCGGAAAGCCGGGCGTTGTGACTTCCGTTTATCCTGATGAACCTTCTTCCCCCAACACCCTCCGGGCCGACAACCCCATGACCATCCGCACCGAACCCATGACGGTCAACGTGGGGCCCCAGCACCCCAGCACTCACGGGGTGTTCCGGTTGCGCATCACCTTCGACGGGGAGGAGATTCTGGAAGTTGAGCCCGTCCTTGGCTACCTGCACCGGGGAACGGAAAAGCTGGCCGAAGAGCGCAACTACGTCCAGGTCGTCACCCTCACCGACCGGCTGGACTACACCTCCTCCATGATCAACAACCAGGCGTACTGCCTTGCGGTGGAAAAGCTTCTTGGCGTGGAACCCCCGCCCCGGGCCAAATTCCTCAGGACCCTGGTTGCCGAACTGCAGCGCATCGCCAGTCACTTGGTGGCGGTGGGGTTCTTCATCCAGGAGCTGGGCGCCTTCGGCACCCCCCTGATGTATACCTTCCGCAGCCGCGAGCGCATCCTGGACCTGTTCGAGATGCTTTGCGGGGCCCGCATAACGGTCAGCTATATGCGTCCCAGCGGAGTGTTCTCCGACGCTCCCCCGGATTTCTGGCCTGCGCTGGCCCGGTTCCTCGATGACTTCCGCGGGGAGTTTGAAGAGCTGGAACAACTGCTGCTGGAAAATGAAATCCTGGTGGCCCGCACCCGGGGAGTCAGCCCGCTGCCCGCCGGACTGGCCATCAACTCCTCGGTCTCCGGCCCGGTGCTGCGCGCGGCGGGCGTTCCGTGGGATTGGCGGAAGATGGACCCCTATGACGCCTACGATCAGGTGGAGTTCGATGTTCCGGTGGGCACTCAGTCCGACAACTACGACCGCTTTTGGGTCAGGATGCAGGAAGTACGCCAGAGTCTTCGCATAATTGACCAGTGCGTCGAGCGGATCGAGCCAGGCCCCGTGCGTTTGTCCGGCCTTCCCCTGGTGGTGCGCCCCGAACCCGGCGCCGAGGCCTACGGCCGGGTGGAAGCGTCGAAGGGCGAACTGGGGTTCTACCTGATCAGCGACGGGGGGATTTCTCCTTACCGGTGCAAAATCCGCTCCCCGTCCCTGATTAATCTGACCGTGACCGAACACCTCCTGGTGGGATGGAAACTGGCCGATATGATAGTCTCGCTGGGCAGCGTGGACATCAACATGGGTGAGGTTGACCGGTGAGTTGTCGTCTGTCCAGCGACAACATCCTGTTTGAGAACGCCCTGTACCGGGTGGTCTATGACGCGGCCGGCTTGTTCCTGCCCTGCTGGCTGGCCTACGTGGCGGCGGGCCTGGTGATGATGCTTATCCTGGTCAACGGCGTGCTGCTGGGATCTGGTATCGTTACCTGGCTGGAACGCCGGGTGTTGGGACGGCTGCAGAACCGCGTGGGTCCCAACCGCTGGGGGCCTTTCGGCATCCTCCAGCCCATCGCGGACCTCGCCAAGCTGCTCACCAAGGAAGACCTGGTCCCGGCGGGAGCCGACCGGCTGGTGTTCAACCTGGTGCCGTTGGTGATGATGGCTCCCCTGCTGTTGATGACTGCCGTAATCCCCTTCAACAGGAACACCGCCCTCGCCGACCTGAACGTCGGGGTGCTGTTCATCCTCGCCGTCAGTTCCCTGAGCACCCTGGCCGTTATCATGGCCGGCTGGTCATCCAACAACCGCTACGCCCTGTTCGGGGCCGCCCGGTCGGTGGCCGTACTCATCAGTTACGAGATACCGGTGGTGTTGTCGCTCCTCGGCGTGGTCATCGTGGCCGGTTCCATGTCGCTGGGAGACATCGTTGGCGCGCAAACGGTGCCCTTCCTGCTGGTGCAGCCCCTGGCGCTGTTTGTTTTCCTGGCGGGAATGTCGGCGGAGTTGAACCGCACGCCCTTTGACGTGGCCGAAGCCGAGTCGGAGATTATCGCCGGCTACCATACCGAGTACAGCGGAATCAAGTTCGCCCTGATTTTTGCCACGGAAACCGGGGCGATGATCGTGGTGTCCGCCACTATCTGCACCCTCTTCCTGGGAGGCTGGCACGGCCCCTTCCCCAGCTACCTGGGCTGGCTCTGGTTCCTGCTCAAGACCCTGCTGATAATCTTCGTCTTCATCTGGATCAGGGCCACCTATCCCCGGCTGAGGGTAGACCAGATAATGGCGTTTTCCTGGAAGTTCCTGCTTCCGTTGAGCCTGATTAACCTGGCGGCCACCGCTATCCAGGTGTATTTCCTGCGCGGCCCGGACGGAGCCTTATCCAGCGGCGATCTCTGGCTGATGGCCGCGATCAACATCGTTCTCGCGGCGGTCTGCATCTTCGTTTTCGGGGACATCGTGCGGGTAAAGTCCCGCCGTGGACGCCGGGCGGTGGGTACGGCCCAGACGTCAGTTACGGGCGCGGCCCAAGCTGGGCGGGAGGTGAGTTAAGTGTACGGAATGGGAATGGCCCGGGGTCTGCTGGTAACCCTGCGCAACCTGACGAAGAAGCCCTTCACGGTTGCCTATCCCGAGGAGCGGCTGCAGCAGCATCCCCGGTTTCGCGGAGAGGAGTTCGTCTGGTACGAGGAGCGCTGCACCGGCTGTGCGTCATGCGCCAAGTATTGTCCGCTCGGGATAATCAAGATTGTCACGGAACCCAGCGGGACCGCTCCCAGGCAGGGCGACAAGTACCGGCTGGAAGTGTTCGACATCGAGATTCAGCGCTGCATGTTCTGCGGGCTCTGCGTGGAGGCCTGCCCCTACGATTGCCTGTACATGGGCAGCGGTTTCGAGCAGGGCAAGTACAGCCGCAAGGACATGGTGATCCATGTGGACCAGTTGAGGAATTCCGACAAGCATCCCAGCACCTACTTCCGGCCCCAGCTGGAAGCGTCGGGATACAATCCCAGGGGAGGGCGTCCCCTGGACTGGAAGGAGGTTGGCCGGGAGGGGTGGCGCTGGCACCTCCGGGAAAAGACCGGTAAGCGGCTCGAAAACCTTCCCCATGGTCCAGACGCCGGGCCGGAGGACGTGGGCTAAGTGCTTTTCCAGGACGTGGTTTTCTGGGCGCTGTCCGTAGTGGCGATTGCCGGTGCTGTCGGGGTGGTGCTGGTCCGGGACTTGTTCCGGGCGGCCCTCTTGCTGGCATTGGTGTTCGTCACGGTGGCCGGATTTTTCGTCCTGATGAGCGCCGAGTTCCTGGCCACGGTGCAAGTCCTGATTTACGTCGGCGCCATCTCCATCCTGTTCGTTTTCGCCGTGATGCTGACCCGGGACGTCCGGCGCGGCAACCTGCCCAACCGTCTCCAGATTCCCGCCGTCGTTCTCCCTGTTCTGTTGCTGGCAGCTATGGTCGTCACCATCATGGCTACGGACTGGCAGTTCATCCCGGAGGACGCCCGGGCCAGGGCGGACTTGGTGCAGACTCAGTCGGTCAGCGTAGTTTCCGAGGCTGACCTGGAAGGAGCGGGTTTTGCTTCACCGGAAGAAGCCCGCGACGCCCGGGAAGCCGGGTTGGCGGACCTGCTGGTCGGCGACTTCGTTCTGGCTTTCGAGGCGGTTTCGGTGTTGCTCTTGGCGGCCCTCATCGGGGCGCTGGCGCTGGCGCGCGGGCGCCAGGGGGCCTAGCCGTGTCCCTGGAATCCATGCTCATTGTCGCCGCCGTGCTCTTTTGCATCGGGCTTTACGGCGCGCTGGCCCGGAGCAACGTCATTGCCGTCCTGATGTCCATCGAGCTGATGTTCAACGGCGTCAATCTGACCTTTGTCGCGATGGGACGTTACCTTGCGCCCCAGGCCCTCCAGGACACCATCGCCAGCGTTCTGACCGGGCAGGTGTTCGCCGTCTTCGTAATATCCGTGGCCGCCGCCGAGATCGCCCTCGGCCTTGGGATTGTGTTTGCCATGTACCGCAGCAGCCAGTCGGTCGACCTGACCGACGCCGCCAGGTTGAGACACTGACATGCCCGGGAAGGTCTGCATTCTGGTGTTGAAGCGGGGCAGGGAACCGGGCACTGCCCTGCCGGAAGCCGCCGATTCCGGCGGGTACGGGTCCGGGCTGCGGGTCGGAATTTAGAATATGTGGGTCGAATTCAAGCGGGCTCCCAACCTGATGATGGCCGAAATGTGGAAAGACGTCCTGGAAGGGGAAGGCTTGCCCACGCGGATTCTTCCTGAAGGGGACATCCGGGACTGGGCCGAGCTGGTGCCTTTCCGCGTCTACGTGCCCAAGGGACGGGAGCACGTGGCCGAAGAGATACTGAGGAAGCTGTAGATGATCGCCGAGTGGGTCGTCTGGCTCGTCTTCCTCCTTCCGCTGGCCGCGTTTGCCATCATTTCGCTGGTGATAAGGCCCTTCCTGGACCGCTTCTCCCTGCTCAGCGGGCTTCTTCTATCCGCCAGCCTGCTGGTCTCGTTCCTGATCTCGGTCTGGCTGCTGTGGCAGAACGCCCACGGGATGCACCTGGAGTACGAACCGCACCTGTGGCTGGACCTGGGGAACTCCAGCATTTCCTTCGGCCTGCTTCTGGACCCGGTCACCACGGTGATGCTGGTCGTTGTGACCGGAATCAGCCTCCTGGTCCAGGTCTATTCGCTGGGATACATGAAGGACGATCCCGGCTTTTCCCGATATTTCGCCTACATGGCACTGTTCACCGCCTCGATGCTGGGGCTGACCCTGGCCAGCAACATCGTCCAGCTCTACTTCTTCTGGGAGCTGGTCGGCATCTCGTCCTATTTGCTCATCGGGTTCTGGCACCACCGGCCGGCGGCCGCCGCAGCCGCCAAGAAGGCGTTCATCATCACCCGCGTCGGCGACGTCGGGTTCCTGATGGCCATCATCTACCTGTTCGTCCAGGGGGATGAATTCGCCGCCGCCGGGATGAACTCGCTGCATATCCCCCACATCCTCGAAGCTGCCGCGGTCAGCGGGATCGGGTTCGGGGTCTATTCCCTGCCCCTGGTGGCCCTGGGCATCTTCGCCGGGGCCGCCGGCAAGTCAGGCCAGTTCCCCTTCCATACCTGGCTGCCGGACGCGATGGAGGGCCCGACGCCCGTCAGCGCGCTGATTCACGCCGCGACGATGGTCGCCGCCGGCGTTTTCCTCGTCGCCCGGTTCTACCCCCTGTTCGAAGCCTCGCGGGAGGTCATGACCGTCGTGGCGCTGGTGGGGGCGTTCACCGCCTTCATGGCGGCGACCATGGGGCTGGTGATGAACGACATTAAGCGGGTCATGGCCTACTCCACCGTCAGCCAGTTGGGCTACATGATGGCGGCCCTGGGAGTGGGCGCGTTCCCCGCCGCCCTGTTCCACCTCTTCACCCACGCCTTCTTCAAGGCCCTGCTGTTCCTGGGAGCGGGTAGCGTCAACCACGCCGCCGGGACCTTCAACATGCGCTACATGGGCGGCCTGGCCCGCCAGATGCCCTGGACTTACGCAACGACGCTGGCCGGGGCATTGAGCCTCGTGGGCGTGGTCCCATTTGCCGGTTTCTGGAGCAAGGACGAGATTATCGCCGGAGCGTCCCTGGCGGGGAATGTCATCGACCCCGGGCTGGGGATGGTCGTTTACGCCCTGCTGCTGGCTGGTGTCTTCCTCACCGGACTGTACACCTTCCGGATGGTTTACCTCACCTTCCACGGCCGGTTCCGTGGCGGCGGCGTCCAGGAACTGCTGGACGCCAGGCAAACCGGCCAACCGCCGTCGTCCGGGGTGTCCGAGCATGTGCATCTCGCCGAGTCCCCGGCCGTCATGGTGGTGCCGCTGGTGATACTCGGGTTTGCCGCGGTGGTCGTCGGTTACCTCGTCAATCCCCAGTGGGTTGAAAGCTTCCTCATGATTCCCAAGCATTGGATCACCGAGTACGTGGCGGAGGCTCTCGTTTTCAGTCACCCCGAGCTGCACGACTTCGACATCCTGACGGCGGCGGTTTCCACGGCGGTGGCGTTGGCCGGCATAGCGGTAGCATCCGTTCTTTACATAAGAGTCACGCGGTCGATTGAAGGCGATCTCAGGGAGCCGATGGAGCGCGGGGGGTTCCTCCACAAGCTGGTCGCCCAGAAATACTACATGGACGCTCTGTATGAAGCCCTGCTGGTCCGAAAAGTGTTCTACGGGTGGTTTGTTGCAGCGGCGGACTGGATAGACCGGAATATCGTGGATGGACTGGTAGACCTGGCCGGCAGCGCGACCCGTTCCGTGGGCCGGGTCACCGCCCAGTTCCAGACCGGGCAGGTCCAGTTCTACGGCGCCTTCCTCCTGATGGGCGTCATCGTCATCGTGGTCGGATACTTCGTTTTCGGCCGGCCGGGACCGGGTTCGCCGTGATTGTCCAGTTCAGCGGCCTGATGACCGCCACTGTCTTCCTGCCCGCCATCGGAGCGCTGGCGATTCTGTTCCTCTTGCGCGGGGACTCGGCCGTGCGCCGGTTCGCCGCGGTGGTGGCCCTGGCCGATCTCCTGCTGGCTGGATACGTCTTCGCCGTGAACCTGCCCGGCGGTGAGACCACCCGTTCGCTGCTCACGGATCGGGTGGACTGGATCGTCACCGACAAGTTCGCCGCCAGTTATTTCCTCCATGCGGACGGGTTGAGCGCCCCCCTGATTCTCCTGACCGGGATGCTGGGCCTGTGCGCCGTCCTGGTTTCGTGGAGCGTCACCGTCCGGGTCAAGGAGTATTTCGTCTGGCTGCTGGTCCTGCAGACCGCGGTGATGGGGGTGTTCGCCGCCAACGACCTGTTGCTGTTCTTCCTTTTCTGGGAGCTGGAACTGGTCCCCATGTACATGCTCATCTCCACCTGGGGAACGGGACGCCGGGAATACTCGGCGATGAAGTTCCTGATATTTACCATCCTCGGCAGTGCGGCCATGCTGGTGGCGATAGTGGCGGTGTTCATCAACTTTGAACCCGCCCACCTGTGGCTGGCATCCCCCCCGGGTTCCCTCCAGGCCGCCGGATCGCTGGCGGTCCCTATGGCGGCTGTCTTCTGGCTGTTCTTCATAGCTTTCGCCATCAAGCTGCCGGTCTGGCCGGTCCACACCTGGCTTCCCGACGCCCACACCGACGCCCCGACCGCCGCCAGCGTCATGCTGGCGGGAGTGATGCTGAAGATGGGCGGTTACGGTCTTCTCCGCATCAACGCGGGGCTATTCCCTGAGCACACGGCGGAGTTCGCCTGGTTTCTGATGCTGCTGGGGGTGATCAGCGTCCTCTACGGCGCGGTGGTCACTCTCCGCCAGACCGACCTGAAGCGGCTGATTGCCTATTCCAGCGTCAGCCACATGGGGCTGGTGCTCTGCGGAATCGCCTCGGTGGGGATAACGTCCGGCGAGTTGAGCCCGGCCGGGTTGAATGGAGCGGCGATGCAGCTCTTCACCCACGGCACCATCACCGGGCTGCTCTTCGTCTGCGTGGGTCTGGTTTACGAGCGCACCCACACCCGCTATATTCCCGACCTCGGGGGTCTTGCCAACCGGATGCCCCGGGTCACCATCGCCTTCCTCATTGCCGGGTTCGCCTCGCTGGGCCTCCCTGGGTTGAGCGGCTTTGTATCGGAAATTCTGGTGTTCTTCGGGGCCTTTGCCGCCTTCCCCTGGATGACCGCCCTGGCCGTGCTGGGCATTATCCTGGCCGCGGGATACATTCTGTGGATGGTGCAGCGGACCCTGTTCGGACCCCGCAGAGAGCAGTTTGACCGGCTTCCCGACGCGACCTGGCTGGAGACGGTCCCCCTGGCCCTTCTCGTCATCGCCATCGTGGTGGTGGGAGTCTTCCCGGGGTTCCTGGTGAATATGTTTGAGACGGAGCTGGAGTCCACGGCCAATGCGATACAGTCCCTGCGCCAGACCGCCTCGGCGCACCTGGCGGGCCCCTAGCGGCGGCTGGTAATGACTGTCCACGACCTATATCTCCTATCGCCTATGCTGGCCCTGGCCGCCTTGGGCATCCTCGTGATTCTGCTGGACCTGGTGGTTCCCCGCCGGACGCCGGTACAGGCCCTGGCCTTCGCCGGACTGGCCGTCCCCGCCTTTCTCGTGGTGGCGCAGCTGGTCGACCTGGACCGCTCCGCCGTCGCCAACCTGGTGGGCGATGGCAGCGTCCTCGTATCCACCCTGTCGGTGGACCGCTTTTCAGCCTTCTTCGGCCTGGTCGTCCTGGCCTGCGCCGCCGTCGTCATCCTGGGTTCCACCGACTATCTCCAGTTCATCGACCGGAACCACGGCGAGTTCTTTGGGCTGATTCTGCTGTCCGCCGCCGGAATGATGCTGATGGTGGCCGCCACCGAACTGATAACCATCTACGTCGCGCTGGAGTTGACCACCCTTCCTCTCGCGGCCCTGGGCGCATTGCTGATGAGCTCCCGCTCCGCCGAAGCCGGAATGAAGTTTCTCATCATCGGCGCCATCAGCTCGGCCATTATGCTGTACGGCATGGCCCTCATCTTCGGCTACACCGGAAGCACAACCCTCACGGGGATTGCGGCCGGCATATCCGAGAGCGCGGGGCAGATTTCAGGACAAGCCACCGGCGGAGGCCTTCCCGCCGGCAGTTACGCCCCGCTGCTGGGAATGGTCCTGCTGGTGGTGGGGTTCGGATTCAAGCTCTCCGCCGTGCCCTTCCAGATGTGGGTGCCCGATGTCTACGAGGGAGCTCCGACGCCCGTGGTTGCGTTCCTTTCCGTCGCCAGCAAGGCGGCGGCCTTCGGGCTGGTCCTGCGGTTCTTCTACACCGGACTCGGGGAAATGGACCTGGACTGGGGACTCTTGCTGGCCATCCTTGCCGCTGCTTCCATGACCGTGGGAAACCTGGCCGCCATCGCCCAGTCCAACATCAAGCGCCTGCTGGGGTACAGCACCATCGCCCATGCCGGGTACATCCTCATTGGAGTGGCGGCTGTCGCCCAGGGCGGTGAGACGACCGGCCCCAACAGCGTGCTGTTCTACGTGGCGGCCTACGCGGCAACCAATCTCACCGCCTTTATTGCCATCATCCTCGTCAGCAGCCGGGTCCAGAGCGACCGCATTGATGATTACGCCGGCCTGGTGCGGCGGGCCCCGCTGCTGGCGGTGGCCTTGACGCTGGCCCTGGTGGCCCTCATCGGAGTCCCGCCGACCGGCATATTCGTGGCGAAAATCTATGTGTTCACGGCGGCGGTGAACTCCGGGTTGACCTGGCTAGCGGTCCTGGGGGTGGTCAACAGCGTCGTATCAGCCTACTACTACGTCCGGGTGATACGGGTCATGTTCACCGGCGAAGCGGAGTCCCAGGAACGGATCCCCACCGCGCTGGCCGGACGCTTCGCCCTGCTGGTTGCCGCCGCCGTAGTGGTCTGGCTGGGCGTGCTTCCCAACCCGGTGCTGGCCGCGGCGGAAAGCGCGGTGTCGTCCATCCCGGGAATCGGATTGCGGTAGGAAGAGCTTACGGCGGAGGCGGTTTGTCCCCGCCGGTTGGAGCATATCCACATTTATCCGGCCCTGTCGAGTTTGAATACGCAAAGGGAAAGTGCTAGACTCCCCCTGTTTGTCCCCGGCGGAGGAGCGCCGCGGGTGCCTTTCGCCATCCCACGCAGCCACCATTTCGCCGGGCCGTTGAGTCCTCAATGAAGACTGTAGGCTTGATATACAACGCGGGGATTCCCGAGGCGCTGGACCTGGGCAGCGCCATAATCAATGAGCTGTCCCTGGAAAAGAACAGCTGGATGTCCCCGGCGGAAAACCTGGACCTGCTCCGGGAACGGGTGCCGGAGACCGACCTGGTGATTACCGCCGGCGGGGATGGAACGATCCTGCGGGCGGTGAAGGTCACGGCTCCAACGGGCATTCCCATCGTTGGGATCAACATGGGCCGGCTCGGCTTCATGACGGAGCTGCAGGTCCACGACGCCTTGGAGCGGCTTCCCCTGTACCTCGACGGCGGCTGTCGCGTTGACGAGCACAACATGGTGCAGGCCCGGCTTTTCCGCGGCTCCAACGGTTCCCGCGAGGTGCTTGGACCGTTCCCGGCGTTGAACGACGTGGTGTTGGGCCGGGGTTCCATCTCCCGGGTGGTCACCATCCGAACTTCGGTGGACGGCGCAGATGTGGCGTCCCTGCGGGCCGACGGCATCATCCTTTCAACGGCCACCGGCAGCACCGGATACAGCCTGGCGGTGGGCGGCCCAATCATGGACCCGTTGTCCGAGTCGCTGGTATTGAAGCCGATTGCGGCCCACGTTGGCCTTTCCGCCGCCCTGGTGCTGGCCCCGGCTGCCCGGGTTGGATTGCACCTAGAGGGCCTGCAGCCCGCGGTGATGAGCGTCGATGGGTATGTGGATCTTGAGGTCAGCCCCGGAGATTGGGTCGAGATCGAGCAAAGCCCCCTCCGCGCCCGCTTCCTGCGGGCCAATCCCAAGAACCATTTCTACGCCACCATCACCCGCCGCCTGGGATTCAGCATCAGGGGCCAGGGAGGGTTGGACCGTGTCTGATAATGCAGGCTCTTTGACCGAGACCACGCTTTCCAGCGAGGTCATGTACCGGGGCCGTATCCTCAACCTGCGGGTGGATACCGTCCAGCTTCCCTCAGGACGGATTGCGGCCCGTGAGGTGGCCGAGCACAGCGACTCTATCTGCGTGGTCCCCATCGACGACGACGGCAATATCGTCATGGTGCGCCAGTTCCGTACCCCCACCGGCGGGCCGCTGCTGGAGCTCCCGGCCGGCGGCGTGGAGCCGGGCGAAATCTCCGGCGAGACCGTTCAGCGGGAGTTGCAAGAGGAGATCGGCCACCGGGCCGCTGACATTCAACGCCTTACGGGATTCTGGCTGGCCCCCGGCTGGTGCGACGAGTTCATGCACGCCTACCTGGCGACGGGCCTGACGCCCTCGAAACTCCCCGGGGACGACGACGAGAACATCGCCGTGGAGCGGGTATCCTTCCCCCAGGCCCTGGATTTCATCGCTGATGGGACCATCAGCGACGCCAAGAGCATCGCCGGTCTGTTGCTGGCAATGCGGGTTTTGGGGGACAATTAGCCCCGGTTCGCCGGGAATATCGCAAGCCACTCCCTGGACCCACCCGGTGGCGGGCAGCGGAAGAGAAATAGGTAGAACGAGGAAAAAATGCTGGAGCACGATGTACTTGTGGTCGGGGCCGGCCTGGCTGGAATGAGGGCGGCTATCGCCGCCCGGGCCGGCGGGGCCGATGCCGCGATTATCAGCAAGGTCCATCCGGTCAGGAGCCACTCCAACGCGGCCCAGGGCGGAATCAACGCCGCCCTGACCGACCGGGGAGACGACTGGGAAGACCATGCCTACGACACCATCAAGGGCAGCGACTTCCTGGGCGACCAGGACGCCATCGAGGTGATGTGCCGGTCCGCCGGTCAGTCCCTCATCGACATGGAGCACATGGGCGTCACCTTCAACCGGGACGACGAGGGCCGGTTGGGCACCCGCGCCTTCGGGGGACAGCGGCGCGCCCGCACCTTCTTCGTGGGCGACTTTACCGGCCAGGCCCTCCTCCACGTCATGTTCGAGCAGCTTATCAAGTCGGGAGTGCGCCGCTACGAGGAATGGTTCGTCACCTCCCTCATCATGGAGGACGGACAGGTTGCCGGGGTGACTGCCCTGGAGCTTCGCACCGGGCAGCTCCATGCCATTCGCGCCAAGTCGGTCATATTCTGCACCGGCGGTTGCGGGCGGCTGTTCGAGCCCAGCACCAACGCCCTCATCGTCACCGGCGACGGAATGTCCCTCGCCTACAACGCCGGAGCCCGCCTGATGGACATGGAGATGGTCCAGTACCATCCCACCACCATCGCCGGCAACGGGGTCTTGTTGTCCGAAGCCGCCCGGGGCGAGGGCGCTTACTTGCGGGACAAGAATGGGGAGCGGTTCATGGAGAAATACGCTCCCAACATGATGGAGCTGGCTTCCCGCGACGTGGTTTCCCGCGCCGAGCAGACCGAGATTAACGCCGGCAACGGGATCGACGGTTGTGTGCTGCTCGACTGCACCCACCTGGGCGAGCAGTTGATAATGGAAAAACTCAGCCAGATCCGGGAGCTGGGCATCGACCTCACCGGGCGTGACATGATCCGGGAGCCCGTGCCCATCCGCCCGGGGATGCATTACATAATGGGCGGAATCAAGACCGACATCGACGGCCTGACCAACGTTCCGGGAGTCTACGCCGCCGGCGAGTGCGCCAACGTCAGCGTCCACGGCGGGAACCGCCTCGGCGCCAACTCCCTCCTGGACACCATCGTGTTCGGAGAGCGGTCCGGCGACCACGCCGCCGCATCAGCGAAGATCGTGCCCTTCATCGACTTCAACGAGGACGAGGTGGTCTCCCGGGAGCAGCGCCGTCTCCAGGACATGCTGGACCGGCCCGACAACGGCGACCGCTGGGGCAAGATCCGTCTGGAAATGGGCGACTCCATGAACCGCAACGTGGCGGTCTTCCGCACCAAGGAAGGCATCGAGGAAACCATCCAGGAGCTTCAGGACCTCAAGGAGCGCTACGGAAGCGTTCCGGTCCACAACAAGGGCCGGGTGTTCAACACCGACCTGGTTTTCGCCCTGGAACTCGGCTTCATGCTGGACTGCGCCGAAGCCATCGCGGTCAGCGCTTTGGAGCGCCGCGAAAGCCGCGGGGCCCAGTTCCGCACCGACTACCCGGCCCGCGACGACGATAACTGGCTGAAGCACATCGTGGTCACCAAGGGAGAACTGGGGCCCGAGTTGTCCGACCTCCCCGTGACCATCACCAAGTGGACGCCCGAAGAGAGGAAATACTGACCGATGGACGTGACAGTCAAGATCAAGCGATTCGACCCGGACGCCGACCAGCCCCGCGTCGAATGGCAGGAATACCAGCTATCCGTCGACGAAAACGCCACCGTGCTGGACGCGCTGATAGTCATCCGCGAGGAGATTGACGGCACCCTCAGCCTCCGTTGCTCCTGCCGCAGCTCCATCTGCGGCTCCTGCGCCATGCGGATCAACGGCCATGCGGGCCTGGCCTGCAAGACCAAGGCATCCGAATCCATGGACGAAAACGGCGTGATAGTCGTTGAGCCCGCCGGAGTCATGGGGCAGCTCAAGGACCTGGTCGTGGACTTCGACCTGTTCTGGCGGAAAATCGAGCAGGTCGAACCCTTCCTCCAGCCCCAGGGGCCGGAGCCGGAATCCGAGTACATCGCCTCCAACGAGTCCATGCTCCACCTCTCCGGTGTCACCGCCTGCATCATGTGCGGTGCCTGCGTTTCCGACTGCACCGTGCTGGAAGTCGATCCCACCTTTCTGGGCCCGGCTGCCTTGGCCAAGGCTTACCGCTTCACCGCCGACCCTCGCGACGGCGACGATAACGGCGTGTCCCGGGAACGCCTTGCCGCCCTCGGCGAGGTTTCCGGGATGTGGGACTGCACCCGTTGCAGCGAGTGCGTCCAGGCCTGTCCCAAGGGCGTTGCTCCCATGGACCGCATCATGGCCCTGCGCGACCAGGCCATGGAGGCCGGCTTCTCCAACAGCAACGGCGCCCGCCACGCCAACTCGTTCACCGAATCCGTCGGGAAGAACGGCCGCCTGGACGAGCTGAAGCTGCCCATCCAGTCCGTCGGAGGCGTCACCAACATCCCGGCCATGCTGAGCTATCTGCCGGTGGGTCTGCGTGCCCTCACCCACGGCAAGGTTCCCTTCCGGCATCACGTCGTGGCCGATGCGGACACTGTCCGCCGCCTGTTCGAGGAACTGGATCAGTCCTGACTCATCGCGGATACCCAAACCCGCGGATACCCAAACCAAGGAACGACCCTACCAACAACCGGAGGCCAAATTGAAGTACGCTTTCTATCCCGGGTGCGTCTCCCAGGGCGGAGCGCCCGAGCTCTATCCCGCGGCGACCACCATCTGCCAGCGGCTGGGCATCGAGCTGCAGGAAATCCGCTCCTGGACCTGCTGCGGCGCGGGAGTCATGCAGGAAAAGAACCAGCTTTTCGGGGATGTTCTCAACGCCCGCAACCTGGCCAAGGCCGAGCGCGACGGCCTGACCATCATGACCATCTGCAGCACCTGCCAGGGCGTCATCAGCCAGGCCAACAAGCGGATGCAGGACGACCCGGAGTACCTGGCCCGGATTAACACCCACCTGGCTGAGGAAGGCCTGGAATACCGGGGCACCGCCCAGATCAAGCACCTGCTCTGGATACTCATCGAGGACTACGGCCTGGACCAGCTCACCGGGCACCTGACCCGTTCTCTCAACGGGCTGCGGATCGCTCCCTTCTACGGCTGCTACATCGTCCGCCCCACCGAAGCCCTGGGCATCGAGGAGCACCCGGAACGCCAGACCTCCCTGGAAACCCTGATTCAGACCCTGGGGGCCACCGCCGTGGACTTCGAGGGCAAGACCCGCTGCTGCGGGTTCCCCATCCTGACCATCAACGAGCGGAACTCCATGGCCATGGTGGGCAAGCACACCTCCGAGGCCAAGGACTTGGGCGCGGATGCCATGGTCACGCCCTGCCCCCTGTGCCACCTCAACCTGGACGGCTTCCAGCCCAAGGCCGCCAAGCAGGCCCAGCGCAGCATCGACTTGCCCATCCTTCACCTTCCCCAGCTGATCGGCCTCGCCATGGGTATCCCCGGAGAGGACCTTGGCCTCAAGAAGCACATCATCAGCACCACCCCATTGCAGGTGAAGCTGGGCGCTGCGCGCTAGTATTTGTCCGAACCCGGATACCAAACCCGGATTCCAAACGGTCCTCTCTGCAACCGGAGAGGGCCGTTTGGGTGGTGTCCCAAAAGGCGGGTTGAGATTATTCCACATAAGGAATATACTTAGTCGTGGCTTGGGAAGTGGAGGTCACGGACCAGTTCGGCCGGTGGTGGCATGAACTTTCCGAAGGCCAACAGGACGCCGTGGCCGCGAAAGTCGGGTTGCTGGAAGAGCTTGGGCCCAACCTGCCGTTTCCGCACTCTTCCGATGTCAGGGGTTCGCGTCATGGACAAATGCGGGAGCTTCGGGTGCAACACGCCGGAAGGCCGTTGCGTATCCTGTACGCTTTCGATCCCAGGAGGACATCCATCCTGCTCATCGGGGCTGACAAGACTGGGAATCCCCGCTTCTACGTCGAATATATCCCGGTCGCGGATCGGCTCTATGATGACCATCTCCAGGAACTGCATAGGGAAGGACTAATCTAATGAGTGGACGACGCCCGTTTCGCGAACTGACCACGGGTTTTTCCCCGGAGCGCAACCGCCGCATTGAATTGGAGAAAGCGCAGCTCTTGGCTGAAATGCCGCTCCACGAGTTGCGGTTGGCGCGGGAGTTGACCCAGAATGAACTGGCTCAGAAGCTATCTGTGAATCAACCGGCCATAGCCAAGATGGAACGGCGGGCGGACATGTACGTCTCCAGCCTGCGCTCCTACGTCGAAGCTATGGGAGGGAAGCTGACGATAGTGGCCGAGTTCCCGGAAGGCTACGTCCCGATTACGAACTTCTCCAGCGTGGGGACGGAAGAAGGTGAGGCAGCCGGCGAAGGAGCGGTCTCTTAACCTCGAAGCGCAGGAACCACCTGCCGGAACGCCTCCACCGTCTTTTCCACGTCCTCCGAGGTGTGGGCCAGCGAAGGGTAGAACTTGTTGGGCCAGCTCTTCAGGATACCCTGCCGGAGCATTCCCTGGTTGAATCTGGCCATCATGCCGGCATCTGCTGCCAGGGTATCCCGGTAGTTGTGGACCGGCTGCTCGCTGAAATAGACGTCGAATATCGTGTCATCACCGCAGCTTTGCACCGGGATGCCGTTCTCGTTGCAGGCCCCCACCAGGGCCTCCCGCACCTGTCGGCCGGTCTCCCGCAGCCTTTCGTAGACCCCGTCCTTCCTCATTTCCGCCAGCGTGGCCAGCCCGGCGGCGCAGGCCACCGGATTGCCGTTGAGCGTCCCGATCTGGTTGACGTAATGGTCCGCGTCGGCCTCCCCCGCATCGTACACTGACATGATGTCGGAACGTCCCAGCACCGCGGCCAGCGGGTAGCCCCCGCCCATGATCTTCCCCACGGCGCAAAGGTCCGGTACCACCTCGTACCGTTCCTGCGCTCCACCGTAGGCCAACCGGAAGGACGTGACCACCTCGTCGAAGACCAGCGGGATGCCATGACGGCGGGTTACCTCCCGCAGGCCGGAGAGGAAGCCAGGTTCGGGAGCGATGACCCGTTGCAGCGGCTCCACGATCACCGCCGCCAGTTCATCCCGGTGGGCCTCGATGATGGTGGTTGTCGTCTCCAGGTCGTTGAAGGGAGCGATCAGCATCAGGTCCTGCAGCGCCTGTGGGATGCCGGCCGTGTTGATGAAGGCCGAAGGATACTCCGCCGACGCCGGCGGGGTCACGCTCATCAGGGCGTAGTCGCTGGTCCCGTGGAATCCCCCTTCAAACTTGAGCACCTTTTCCTTCCCGGTGAAGGAGCGGCAGATCCGCATGGCCTGGAAGCAGGCATCGGTCCCGCTGGTGGTGAACCGCACCCGCTCGGCGCAGGGAACGGCCCGGCACAGCTCCTCGGCCAGCAGGACGGCCTTCTCGTTGGTAGTGAAAAAGGTGCTGCCCTTTCCGACGGCCTCCACCACCGCCTCCACCACCGTCGGGTGGGCGTGCCCCAGGATCATCGGGCCGGACCCCATCAGCCAGTCGACGTATTCGTTGCCGCTGACGTCCCAGATGCGGGAACCCCGGCCCTCCTTCGCCAAAAACCGCAGGTCCTCGGGAAAGCTGGTATTCCCCCCGGTCCCGCCGGGGAAGTATTGGGCCGCCTTGTCCAGTAATTGCCTCTCCCGCGGTAGGGAGTTTCCCATCAATGCGCCTCTCTATTGTTGTTTCTTACTGATTTCTTCGACTTGTTTCACGGGGTCACCGACCGACACATTAGCCGAGCCTTCTCTATATTGATGCTCCCCGGCTGTCCGAATCGTTTTCACCTTTGTTACATATCGAGGAAATGGGACGACAGTCGACAAGCTAGCTGCGAAGTTAGCCTCTTCATAAGTATCGAATGTCCTGCCTATGGAAAACTGGGGTTCTGTTTGGACAATTTCAACCGTTATTTTTGAACGGGTCAATTGACCTAGATTAGCCTTGGTGTCGGGGTCAACCACATAGATCTCTGGCTCCAAAACATCGAACCTCATTCGGTCCGACACCCCGTGTTCAGACCCCTTGTTGATGATCAATTCCCTAGTATTAAGGATTTTGGCGACCTTGCCCTCAATTGCCATGTCTCAGTCTCTCCAAGTCCTCATAAGAATGTCCAACCAGTGCAATAAGTCCTCCCCGGGAATCTCTCTCCTTATTATAACTCCACTGGGCGGGGACGGGTCTGATCGCATTCGCCGTTCCAAGTCGTCCCAGAACTCGGGCCTTACCCTGTCAAAAACCGAGCAGACACAATGACCAGCATGAACTTCAGACGCTTGTAACACGCCCCACGCGGCCTGATCAGCTGTGTTGAGGACTATGAACTGATGCCCTGGCGAAACCCCGTCCGCCGAGCCAATTGCTAACCCAACCCCAATATCGTCTCCAATCTGCGTTATTGCGGTCCATTCGACTGCGATGGTTTGGGCTGCAATCGCTCTCGCCACTCCTTTAGTGATGATCCACGCTATTACCAGCTTCATCAGCCAGGGAACAGTTTTGGTGATGAAATAGAACAGCGGAATTATTGCGGCTGAGATCCCTGTCGCAGCCAGGACTGCCAAGGCAACAGCGTAACCGGTGTCCCTACCGGACGATGTGTTGCCCGTGTGGATGCCCAGGAAAAGAGGAACAGCTATCGCAAGGGCTACACCCAACAATGCCAGGAAGGGTAGCCAGGTTGTTTTGAGGAAAAGGAACACTTAACCCGCTGGTTTTTCGTGCGGGCCAGGGGTCAGTAGGGAGACTTCACCTGATAAAGGGGATGGCCCAGACGACCGCGCACGGACGATCTGGGCCAGGTTTGCTCTGGATAAACGTTGTTGCAAAGCCCGGGACTACCCTTCCGCCTTCGAGTTCCGCATCACCTCCACCAGTTCCTGGACGCTGGCCGCGGAGCGTTCCAGGGCTGCCTGCTCGTCGTCCGTCAGCGTGATTTCAATGACCTTCTCCAAGCCGCCCGCTCCCAGCTTGACCGGGACGCCTACGCACAGCCCATTGATGCCGTACTCCCCTTCCAGGTAGGCGCAGGCCGGCAGGATCCGCTTGCGGTCCAGCAGCACCGCCTCGACCATCTGGGTGATGGACGCCGACGGAGCGTAGTAGGCGCTCCCTTGCTTCAGGAGGGCCACGATTTCCCCGCCGCCCTGGCGGGCCCGCTCCACCAGCCGCTGGATGTCGTCGTCGTCCAGCAACTCGCTGATGGGAATGCCGCCGACGGTGGTGTAGCGGACCAGGGGCACCATGTCGTCCCCGTGTCCCCCCAGGACATAGGCCTGGACATCATCTACCGAAACGTCCAGCTCCTGGGCGATGAAGGTGCGGAAGCGGGCTGTATCCAGCACACCGGCCATCCCGAAGACCCGGTTGCGGGGAAAGCCGCTGGACTCGAAGACGTTCTGCACCATGGCGTCCAGCGGATTGGTGACCGCGATGATGATGGTGTCCGGGGAGTATTTCACCACCTCCTCGGTAACGGCGGAGGTGATCTTCATGTTGGTCAGCAGGAGGTCGTCCCGGCTCATCCCTGGCCTGCGGGCGATTCCCGCAGTGATGACCACCACGTCGGACCCGGCGGACTCCGCGTAGCCATTGCTCCCGATGATGCTGGCGTCCGAGCTGATTACCGGGCCCGACTCGAGCATGTCGAGGGCCTTGCCCTGGGGCAGGTCCTCAACCACGTCCACGAGGACGACGTCGGCGTATCCCAACTGGTGAATCCGCTGAGCGGTGGTGGCGCCGACGTTGCCTGCGCCGACTACGGTTACCTTGCTGCGCATCTGGTTAGTGCTCCTCTTTCCTTCGTCTCGGTTCTGGATTGGCCTGGCTTTCTAATCCGTTTCTTCAACGGTTGTCCCGCCCAAGGGAAAGGGGCTTTCCGCCCCCCATCCCCCGGACGCCGGTCGGGCCGGCCGGGAACTGCGCCTCGGCCGGCCGGATTGTCGCTATATCCCATCCACTATGGCGTTCAGCGTTGCGCTGGGACGCATGGCCTTGGCGGTCAACCCGAAATCGGGGCGGTAATAGCCTCCGATATCCATCGCCTGTCCCTGGGCGTCGATTAATTCCTGCGCGATTTTCTCCTCGTTGTCCGTCATCTGCTCGGCCACCTTTTGGAAGGTAGCCTGCAGCTCGGTGTCCCTCGTCTGCCTGGCCAGCGCCTGGGCCCAGTAGAGGGCCAGGTAGAAGTGGCTCCCCCGGGTGTCCAGCTCGTTTACCCGGCGCGACGGTGCCCGGTTGTGCTCCAGGTGCTGGCCAATCGCCTCGTCCAGCGTGTCCGCCAGTATCTGGGCCCCGTCGTTCTTGAACACCTGGGCGCAATGCTCGAAGGATGCGACCAGGGCGCAGAATTCGCCCAGCGAGTCCCACCGCAGGTGGTTCTCTTCCAGGAACTGCTGGACGTGCCGGGGAGCCGACCCTCCGGCGCCCGTCTCGAACAGTCCTCCCCCGTTGAGCAGCGGCACCACGGAAAGCATCTTCGCGCTGGTGCCCAGCTCCAGGATGGGGAACAGGTCGGTCAGGTAGTCCCTTAGCACATTGCCCGTCACGGCAATGGAGTCCTCTCCTGCCCGGCTTCGGGCCAGCGTGGTCTTGATGGCGTCGGGGCTGGCCATCGTGCTGATATCCAGTCCCGACGTGTCATGGTCGGGCAGGTATTGGTCCACCTTCTTGATCAGCTCGGCATCGTGGGCCCGGTTCGGGTCCAGCCAGAATATCGCCGCCTGCCCGGTGAGCCTGGCCCGGGTGACTGCCAGCTTGACCCAGTCCTGGATCGGAGCGTCCTTGGTCTGGCACATTCGGAAGATGTCGCCTTCCTCGACGTTCTGCTCCATCAGCGCGGTCCCGGAAGCGTCAACCACCCGGATTGTCCCGTTCCCCGGGGCTTCGAAGGTCTTGTCGTGAGACCCGTACTCCTCGGCGGCCTGGGCCATCAGGCCGACGTTGGCCACGCTGCCGAGAGTCGCCGGGTCCAGCGCCCCATTCTCCTGGCAGTCCTCAATGGTCGCCTGGTAGAGCGTCGCGTAGGAGCGGTCCGGTATCAGCGCGATGGTGTCGTGCAGTTCGTTGTCCGGCCCCCAGGAACGTCCCCCGTCCCGAATGATGACCGGCATGGAGGCGTCAATGATGGTGTCGCTGGAAACGTGAAGGTTGGTGACCCCCCGGTACGAGTCCACCATCGACAGCCCCGGGCGCTTCTCGTAGACCGCCTGGATGTCTGCCTCGATTTCCGCCCTCTTGGCCTCGGGCAGGCCCTGTATCTTCGTCAGGAGCTCGGCGACCCCGTTGTCCGGGTCGACCGCGACCTCTGCCAGAGCCGCCGCGTGCTTGTCGAACACGTCCTGGAAGAAGACCGACACGCAGTGCCCGAAGATGATCGGGTCCGACACCCGCATCATGGTGGTCTTCACGTGAAGGCCGATCAGCAGATCGTCGGCCTTGGCCTTCGCTATCTCGTCGGAATAGAACTGGCGCAGGGCCCGGACATTCATAGCGGCGCAGTCGAGAATTTCCCCTGCCTGCACCGGAATCCCGGATTTCAGCTCCGTTACCGAACCGTCCGCGCCCACGAACTCGATGGTGGCCGATCCCGCCTCCGTGGTGGTCACGGCCTGCTCACTGCCGTAGAAGTCGCCGCCTCCCATGTATCCCACCCGGGTCCTGGACACATCCGGCCAGTCCTGCATCATCCGGTGCGGATACCGCTTGCCGTGCTCCTTGACCGCGTTCGAGGACCGGCGGTCCGAGTTCCCCTCCCGGATCACCGGATTGACCGCGCTGCCCAGCACCCGGGAGTACCGCACCTGTATCTGGCGCTCCTCGTCGTTGGCGGGCTGGTCCGGGTAGTCGGGGACATCGTACCCCTTGGCCTGCAGTTCCGCGATGGCCGATTTCAGCTGGGGAATGGATGCGCTGATGTTTGGCAGCTTGACCAGGTTTGCGTCCGGCTGCAGGCACAGCTCCCCGCACATCTGCAGATAGTCGGGCATCTTCTGCTCGTCCGTCAGCTTGTCCGGGAAATTGGCGATGATGCGGCCCGACAGAGATATGTCCCAGGTCTCCAGTTCGATGCCCGAACCCTTGGTGAAGGCCTGCAAAATCGGCAGCAGCGAGTGCGTGGCCAGGTAGGGAGCCTCGTCGGTTTCCGTGTAGATTATCTTGGCGTCTTCTGCCATTGTCCTCTCCTCAGCGAGTAAGTTTCACTTGCCGATGCCAACCGGCTGTCAAAATTCAGGTGTCCCGCGCTTCCCGCCATCCCCCAGGGTTGGATCGCTGCTTCGCGTCGTTAGTGGTTCGAAATGGACTGATAAATTGACCCGGAACCTGCGGTTTCGGGCCCATCCCAAGCTCGGCCCAAAGTCGCCCGCGGGTCCCCGTAAGATTGAGCCCATTATACCTTTGCCGGAAAACAACGGCTACTGCCGGAAGCGCCGCCGGCGCAGGCGGAACCCATCAAAACTCAAACCTGAAGGCTCAACTGCAAGCCGGCGGACAGAGGGCCCTCACCCTCCTGTCAGTTGGCGGGCCAGCGACTCGGCGTCCGTAACCGGCAGCTGGCAGGCGTAGTTCTGGCATACGTAAGCCGTGGGTTTCCCGTCCACCATTCCCCGGTCTTCCAGCAGCGGAAGGCCGAGCGCGGCAACCGGGTCGCCGCCTTCCCCTCCGCCGCTGGCGCCCACCAGCACCCTGTTCGGCAGGTAGCGGGAAAACACCTCGTCCAGCAGTGCGCGGGTCCCCTCCTCCTCCCGTGGCCCGACAACCGCGATCTCCTGCGTGATGGATACGTAGAAGTCCAGCGCCGCCAGCCAGTGCCCGGTCCCGCCGGGGGCCTGGGACATGAGGCGGTTGATGGACCGCATTGGCCCGGCGGCCTTGGCGGAGTATTCGTCTTTCCCCGTGATGACCGACAGCTTGAGCAGCAGGTCCGCGGCCAGGGAGCTCCCGCACGGCTGGGCGTTGTCGAAGATGTCCCGGGGACGGATTACCAGTTCCTCCGCGTCGTGCCCCGTGTCGTAGAACCCTCCCACGCCATCATCCCAGAACAGGTCGATCATGGTATCCGCCAGGTCGATGGATGCCTCCAGCCATCGCGCCTCGAATCCCGTCTCGTACATCGCCAGCAGGCCGTCGGCAACGGCGGCGTAGTCCTCCAGGTACCCCAGCAGCTTGGCCTCTCCCTCCCGCCACGTGCGGAGGAGTCGTCCGGCGGGCATCATCTCGCCCAGGAGGAAGGCGGCGTTGGCCCGCGCCGCAGCCAGGTAGTCCTGCCGTCCCAGCGCCGCCCCTGCCTCGGCAAAGCTTCGCAGCATCATCCCGTTCCACGACGCCAGCACCTTGTCGTCCCTGAGCGGATGTATGCGCCGCTCCCGCACCTCCAGCAGCTTCTCCTTGCCCCGGTCTATGACGGCTTGGAGCTGCTCCCGGGGCATCCCCCGGGCCTCCGCGAAACGGGAAGGCGGCGTCTTCACGTTGAGAATGTTGGAGCCCTCGAAATTTCCCCGGGCCGTCACGCCGTAGTAGTCCCCGAAAATCTGCGCGTCCTCCTCGCCCAGGACTGACGCGATTTCCTCCGGGGTCCAGATGAAGAACTTGCCCTCCTCGCCCTCGCTGTCCGCGTCCTGCGCCGAGTAGAACCCCCCCTGCGGATCGGTCATTTCCCTCAGCACGTAGTCCAGCGTTTCGGTGCAGATGCGCCGGTACAGCCCCCGCCCGGTCACCTGCCAGGCGTGGAGATACAGGCGGGCCAGCAGCGCGTTGTCGTACAGCATCTTCTCGAAATGCGGCACCAGCCAGAACGCATCCGTGGAATAGCGGTGAAATCCTCCTCCCACCTGGTCGTACATCCCCCCGTAGGCCATCTTCTCCAGCGTCATCTCCACCATTTCCAGGGCCCGGGGATTGTAGCCGTGGGCGTGGTACCGCAGCAGGAACTCCGGCGTCATCGGCTGGGGGAACTTCGGAGCGTTGCCGAACCCCCCGTTCTGGTAATCGAAGTTGGACGCCAGGAAGGAGTATGCCTGGTGCAGGGTTTCCACCGTCAGCGGCGCCACCCCCGGCTCGATGTGCCCGGACCGTCCCATCTGCTGGGTAAGCTGCCCCGTCACCCGCTCCACCTCTCCCTTGTTGTCCCGGTAGGACGCCGCCACCCCCATCAGCAGCCTGGGAAACCCCGGCATCCCCATCCTGTCGGCGGGGGGAAAGTAGGTTCCGCCGTAGAACGGCTTCCCCTCCGGCGTCAGGAACACCGTCATGGGCCAGCCCCCGCTGCCCGTCAGCATCTGCACCGCCTCCATGTAGACGGCGTCCAGGTCCGGCCGTTCCTCCCGGTCCACCTTGATGTTGATGAAATTCTCGTTCATCAGCGCCGCGATCGCGTCGTTCTCGAACGACTCCCGCTCCATCACGTGACACCAGTGGCAGGCCGAGTATCCGATACTGAGCAGGATGGGTTTCTCCTCCCTCCGTGCCCGTTCCAGGGCCTCCGGGCCCCAGGGATACCAGTCCACCGGATTGTTGGCGTGCTGGAGCAGGTAGGGGCTGGTCTCGTTGATGAGCCGGTTGGGCATGGTCGCCTCCTCAAATCGCGGCTGTGGAAAAGGTGAACGTAGTGCCGGAAGGGGCCGGTCATCCCCTCGGCTGGTCTCCCCGGATGCCTGCGGTTGGATTCCGGGGTTTTGTTACAATGAATAGGTGGGATGAACGGCACGCCCGACCCCCACAGGATAACAGAATGGCCGGAATGGCAGTGCTCGGCGTGTGGTCGCCACCGGCACAACGGAGGAATGAATGAACACCCGGACTTGTCTCAGGCCGCTGTCGGCGCTGGCTGTGGGGGCGGTGTTCCTGCTGGGAGCCGCCTGTGGCTCTGAAGCCCCGGCAGCCCAGCCGGAACAGCCCTCTGAAGCCGCTCCCGCCGCCGTCGAAACCGCGCCCTCGGCTCCGTCTGCGCGAACCGATTCGCCGGAACCCGCCGTTGCGGCGACGCAGGCGCAAGCCGCGGAGCCCAAGTCTGCCCCGGAGCCCGCGCCTGCGATGGAAGCAACCGCCGCGCCGGGACAGCCTTCGGCCCCGGAACCCACGGCAGTAGCCAAGGCGGCCCCCGCTGATTCCGATACTTCGGGAGCAGTCCTGGAAGGCTCGCTGACCCAGACCACGACCGCTCCTGCGGCAGGCGGGACGCCGGCGGGGACGGATACTCCAGAGCAGCCCACCGAACCCCCTCCACCCACCGCCATCCCCAACGTGGAACCCCCGCCGGACATCCCGGTGGGCACGAAGGAAGGGGAGCGGGTGCCCGACTTTGCCCTGGAGCTGGTTGACGGCTCCACGGTCACCTCCGCTGAGTTGCAGGCGATGGACCAGCCGGTGTTCCTTTACTTCATGGCAACCTGGTGACCCAGTTGCCGCGCTGAGTTGCAGCGCATGAAGACGGTCTACCCGGATTTCTCTGAGGAAGTGAAGTTTTACGCTGTCGGATTCGATCGTTCCGAAGACTTGAGCAAACTGCACCAATATGCCCAGAACAGTGGCCATCCTTGGCCCGTGGCGGTTGGCGCAGGGAGAATCGTCCGCGATCTGGGCATAACAAGGCAGACCTACAAGGTAGCGATAGACGGGAGTGGCGTCCAGATTTTCAGGGCGACCGCTGGCTCCGACGCCGACAAATGGCGACAAGTCTTTACACAGCTTTCCGAAGGATAACCCTGGAACCCGGGCGGCTTCAGATCCTGCCGGCCAGTTTGACACCGGCTCCGGGCAGCCCGTACAGTTGCCCAAACGAACATGGAGGGCGTCCCCAGGGGCGCCCTCTACCCGCGAAAGGAGAAACCATGACCAGCACTGGATACGACCCCTCCGCCCGGTACGAAGTATCCATCTCCGACCCGGTCCTCCTGGAACACTCCACCGGGGCATTGGAGGCGACCATCTACCAACCCCGGGGCAACGGTCCCTTCCCCGGACTGGTGAACATTCACGGAGGAGCCTGGTGCCGGGGAGAGCGTTCCAACGACCATCCCATGATCATGTCCCTGGCCTCCAGCGGGATGGCCGTCGTGGCCCTGGAGTACCGCCTCGCCCCCCAGCATCCCTATCCGGCCCAGATAATGGATAACAACTTCGGCATCCGCTGGATGAAGGCCAATGCCCGGGACCTGAACATCGCCCCGGACTCGGTGGGAGCGATGGGCTGCTCCAGCGGCGGCCACACCGTGATGATGAGCGGCCTGCGGCCAACCGACCCCCGCTATAACGCGCTGGACTTCCCCAGCGGTGACGCCGTGGACGCCTCCGTCCGGTATCTCCTATGCTGCTGGCCCGTCCTCGACCCCTACGCCCGCTACCTCTACGCCCGCAACGTCGCCGATGACCGGCTGGTGGCCTCCACCGAGGCCTACTTCCTCGACGAAGCAGCCATGCACGAGGGCAACCCCCAGGAAATCCTGGAGCGGCGGGAAGCCGTCGAGCTGCCTTCCACCTTGATCATCCAGGGCACCAACGACGGCAACGTCCCACTGTCCATTCCCCAGAAGTTCGAAGCCTCCTTCCGGCAGGCCGGCGGAAGCGTCGAGCTGGAAATGTTCCCCGGAATGCCCCACGGCTTCGGCAACCAGCCCTTCCCCGAGTCCGCCCGCGCCATCGACGCAATGAAAGGATTCATCGCCCGCCAACTCGGAACACCCGTGCCTGCGGGAGTCTAATCTAGGATTTGTCGGGAGCGATTGGGTATGGCTGAAAGTGGTTGGGAAAGGGAGTTTACAAAGCAGGGCAGGATTGGCAGTCTGCTGATAAGTGGAAACGAACAGGGTGGAGGGGTGATGCAGCCGACAATGCTGGAGATTATGGAACGAGCCATTGGGGAGATGCGGGAGGCGCTGGCCCAGGAGGTGGACGAAGGGGAAACTGGGCATTGGGACCCAGACGCTTGGGA
>DAOUIZ010000052.1:0-32001 GCA_034423195.1 Dehalococcoidia bacterium
GGGCGATTTCCTTCTGGCAGCCCATGGCGTCGATGGTGACGATGCAGCCTGACACGTCCAGCAACTGGAGCAACTCGGGTATGGCGGTGATCTCATTGGACTTGGCGTCCGTCCGGGTCTGACCCAGCACCAGGGAGTTCTCCGAGGCCCAGGCGCTGACCATGTGCAGCGGGCCTCGCCCGTTGGCCCGGTCATGACAACCACGCAGTGTCTTTACATCTATGGCCACCACTTCCCCCGGGGCCAGTTCCCTGACCGAACGTACCCAGTCCATGAAACAGACCGCGAAACAGACCGCAAACTGCTCCGGGTCCAGCAGGCCGAACACCCGGGCAAAGGTGTCGGAGCAGGGGATGCCGTTGGGCAACTCCAAGAATCTGCGGAACCATTGGACCTTGCACTGGGCGAACAACTCCACGTCATCCCATCCCTCGGCGCCTGCCACGACAGCGCAGATGGTCATCGCGATGATGTCCAGCAGATTGTGTCGCCTCCCCTGTGGTCTCCTGGGATCCTCCAAGCTGCTGAAATGCTCCACCAAGCTGGTTCCCTCGACGCCGCTCCTCATCACCACACCTCACAACCTGTACCTCTGCCTCGCTTTACACCACGATTCTATCAGTACCCTAAATTTAGAATGCGTTGGCCCTGTATTTGATAAGGGTACGCAGCAACTGTAATCTGGCGCTATGACGCCGGGAGAGCTGCGCCGGTGGCCTCGGGCCAGAGGTTGCACTTTTGAGACCCGCAAAGGCGGCAGCGGCCACGTAACTGTCGGGCTCGGGACCGGAAGACCCAGCTGCCGATGCACGGGAGCCGCCGGGAGTTGGGGCGGGGTCTGGCTGCAAAAATCAAGAGGGATTTGGGTCTGGACTGATGCTTGCCTATCCTGTATCGCTGCAAGACGATGATGGGACTATTCTCGTAACATCGACGGATTTCCCGGAACTCGCCACCTTCGGGGAAGACGAACATGAGGCTTTGGAAAGGGCGTCGGACGCCCTCGAAGAAGCCATTGCGGCCCGCATCCATGACGGCGACGACATTCCCTGTCCGTCAAATCAACTGGTCCGGGGCCGAAAATACGCCTCCCCGTCGATTCTTACCGGAATCAAGGCGCTGCTTTATCAGGGTATGCGCGACCGGGGGATTGGCAAGGATGATCTGGCGGCAATGATGAAATTGGACATTCAGCGGGTGGAATGGCTGCTGGACGTCAACCACGACTCCGGCTGGCAACAATTGCAGTCCGCCCTGGACGCTGTGGGAGTCCGGCTTATGGCGACGGCGGCCCAGCCATCCGCTGAGGCGCTCAAGCGTGGCCGCCATACCGCTTCCCTGCCGACATACCGTTTTCTGCGGCACCAACCAAGACGTCAAACAGCCGGATCTGCAAGGCGTCGAGGAGTCGGCCTGACATTCCAGGGAGGGCGAAGGAGAAGCAGGAAGAGGCAGATTTGGTAGCGCATGGGGGAACCGGATTTACGCTTGAATTGGGCCGTTTTCCCCTCTTACCCGCCAATTTACCCGCCAATGGCGGGAGCGCCCCTAAATGGCGGGATTCGGCAACATCATAGTTTGATTGTTGACAATTCCGCCCCGTTTCAGATTCCCGGCGGTTGGATACTGACACAAGGCGGTTGACAACCGCCAAATGGGGAGGGTAGTATCCGCTTGCTGAGACCGCTTAGGGCGGGCTGGCAGGATAGGGAGACGGCAAGGGTTAGGTACGCGCTAACGTTGTGAATTTGGGCCGCGCTTTGGGGATGCGTACCCCCCGAAGGCGGCCCAATTCTTTTGTGACGGGAGACCGCTATGAGCGTGATTAAGCCGTTGCTACTCCGGCGGGGGGAAGTGGAGACCCTTACGGGGATGTCCCGTTCCGTGATTTATACCCGGATACGGGAAGGGAGTTTCCCCAAGCCGGTACAGATAGCGCCCCATTCCGTGCGCTGGCGTATGGCGGATGTTCAGGACTGGATTGACGGGTTGCCGGAAGTGGGGATTGACGGGGGAGACGATGATGATTAGCGCCGTCCTCCGGTTGTTCCGACGCCACAAGCCCACCCAGGAACCAACGCCGACGCCAACCCGCCGGACTCTCCCCCCTGGACACCGGCTCGCCATTGACGAAAGCCGGTTTCCCAAACCGGAGACCGGAACCATGCGGGCGGAGGATCGGGAACGGCAAGACGGGCCGGAATACGTTTTCCGGTTTTTCTGAGACCTTCCCCAAGACGGATAAGGATACGGAGACGGCCCTAACCTAACCAACGTCTCTCCCACAAAAGAAAACGCCGCCGGTTTAACGGCCCGGCGACGCTTCGGGGGAGCGCATCGAGGAACGATCTCGATGACTAACCAAACATTATCACGGTATTGGATTGTTGACAATCCCCGCCGGTATCCCCGACACCGCAAGCAAGCGGGCGGGCGCATATCCGGCGAAACCCGCCGACGAATTGCCCAACCCTGGCACAAGGCCGCCCGCCGCCTATATCGGGGCGGGAAGGGTTGCAACTTCTCCCAAATTGCCCGCGTGTTGGGCCGCCATGTTTCGACGGTCTCCCGTCTCTTGCGCGGGATCATTCGGACGCTCTTGGATGCTGAGGAGACCGCCGCCGGTGTCAACCCGTATCCAGCGGCCCGCCCTGGACAATCCCCCCCTTTGCGCGAACTGTATCAACGCCATAGTGGGGAAGTGTCCCGCCCCTGGACTCGGCGGAAACGGCGGGAGAAACGGCCCTGGAATTGGTGCAAGCCGGGTTGCGGCAAGGATCATCGGCACTATTACGGCCCTTCGGCCTTATCCCAGGACGGGGAGTTAGAGGGCGGTTGGCTTGCCGAGTGGCGGGTTAGACAAGCGGAGACCGCCACAAGGAACGGCGCCGGAATCTGCCCTTGTGGAACGGCCCGCCCTTCGGCGCCCCAACCCTGCCCAATGTGTGGACGAACCGATTATCCTAGAGGGGGAGAGTAACCTAATGTCAAACTTGGAAGATTTGGATATGAAACTACTTGCCGAAGTTGAACGGTATCAAGCCGGACGCATGGAATCCTATCGTGCGGCCCTAGAGGGCGGGCGGTTGCTGATTCAAGCGCGGGAGACCTTGCCGCACGGGGAGTTTGGGCCGTTCTGCCAACGGGCCGGACTCAACCGCCGGACGGCCCAACGTTGGATGCAACTTGCCCATGCCGGCCTTAGCGCCGAGGGGATAGCCAAGTTGGGCGGTCTCCGAAGGGCTGAGGAATCCTTGTCCAAATGCGACCGCCGGACGCATTTGCCCGGAGAGACCGCCGACGATCTCCGGCGGGCCGAGTTGGAACGGGAGACCGCCGAACTCCGGCAACGGTTGGGGGAACGGTTGGCCGATGCAACCGCCGCCGAGTTGGTGGGATACGTGAAGTTGACCCATTCCCTAGAGACCGTCAACGGCCTTCGGGGGGAACTCAACGGCTTGATAGAGGAAGGGCAGACCCTCCGGGATGAACGGGATACCCTGCTACGCCGAAAGGCCGATTTGGAGGGGGAGATTGCCCGCTAGGGCCGATACTCCCGCCGTTCCCCAAGTTGCCCCTTTGCAATCGTAAAACCCAAGAGACCGCCGGGAGAGGATAGCCAACCATGCCGAACTGCCAGCATCCCCCAACCATGCACTACGTTGACCCGTCCGGGGAACGGTATTGCCGCCAATGCGGGACTTCCCTGGACTTCCCGCCCGTCCGAAACGTCAACCTTCCCCCCGTCCCGGAGGATCGGGAAGGCCGGGACAAGTTGATTGTAGAGCTGAGGGCGGAGGGCTGGACGCAAGTTGAAATTGGCGTATATGTCGGATGCTCCGATGGTGCGGTTAGCATGGTGCTAAAGCGGGCCGCCATGCGCCGCAAGTGACGGCCCTGGACGGCCCATAGCGCGAATCCCCGCCTTGAGTGTCCACAACTACCCGGAGGGGCAAACGCTCTTGGAACGGCCCGCCAGTGGCCGCCAGTGGGGGGAATTGGCCGGACTCCGGGAGGTGGGAAAGGCCCTTCCCAAATTACGGCTAGTGGGAAATTCCCCTGCGGTGACGTTTGATAGAAAAGTTGCGTTGTCGCAAAGCCGGGCGGTTGTCGCAAAAATTGTCGCAAAGTCCGGGCCGGTTGGTAGAATGAAACCATGCCGAGATTGCGCGGGGAAGCACGGAAGGCCCGGAACGCCAAGATTGCGGAACTCTTGGGGGAAGGTTGGCCGCCGGATGATGTTGCGCGGGAGACCGGGGCGGATAGGGCAACGGTATTCCGCCACAAGGCCCGTCTCCGGGATGCTGAGGAAGTGGGGGAAGGGGAGAGACCGGAGACCGCCAACACAACGGCCCAGGTTGACGGCCCGCCCGTTGCGGTCCCGACGCCGGACCTGGACGGGGAGGGCAACACCGCCGGACCCTCCGAAGGGCCGCAAGCGCCGGACTCCCTGGAAACGCGGGTTGGGCGGGCTTATGCAGCGGGGATACCGGCGGAACGGATTGCCAGCGCCTTTGACGTGGAACCGGAGTATGTAGCGAAGGTTGGGGAACGCCTTGCCGTAGAGCGGGAGTTAGACGTATTTGAGCGGTTGGCCCGGACGAATCCGGCACGTTGGGCCGCCATTCAAGAACAACGGGCAAGGGACGACCGGAAACTAGCGCGGGATGGGGCAATCCCCAAAGAGACCGTGCATAAGTTTATCGTTCAAGTCCGGCGGGTATGCTCCGGGTTGCTGGGGAGCGATCATCGGGATCGGGATAACGACTTCCCCTGGTTTGACACTTGGCTTGCGGAACTCTTGGCGTGGACATTCCCGGAAATTGGGCTACCGGAGGAACAAAGCCGAATCTATATGCCGGACGATTCGGGGCCGCCGGAAGACCCTCTTGAAGAATTGTACCGGCGGTTAGAGGGCCGGATCGGGCCGGTTAGGAAAATCCTTTGTGTGAATTGTCGGGCCGAGATTGAACGGGAACGGGAGACGGTCTAATGGGTTGCGAGGATTGCAAGAGGGCCGCCGCCGCGTTGGAGCGGATCGCGGAACGGTTGGCCGAGAATAACAAGATTCTGGTTGAACTGGTGGACACTCTCCAGTTGCCCCCGCCCTTCGGGATTAGGCCGCGAGAGACACCGCCAGAGACGCCGACGCCTTCCCCCTCCGTTGGGGGAATAATGGCCGTGTTGTCTCCCTGGACACTTGGCGAGGGGGAGACGCCAGAGGAAGGCCCGCCGGACGATTCGCGGGAGACCTAGCGCGGGGAACTCCGGGGATTACTGAAACTGTCCGAGAATGGTTGGGAAGAGTGTCCATATCAACCCGGCAAGGGACATTGGTGTTACACTTATGTACACTCCCCCGCCGACCGGAGACGTGCAACATGGCTAACACCGTGCGAATCCCGATTACCCTACCGGCGGATATGGCCGCCGCGTTGCGGGCCGAAGCTAGAGACCGGGATCTGACGGTCTCCCAGGTTGTGCGGGAGAGAATCAGGAAAGGGCCGGGAAGTGTACCGGCGGAGGGGGAAAGGTAATGCCGTCATTCCTGGACAAGTTGAATCCCGTAGAGCGGGAGAAACTGCTAAGGGGAGTTGGCAAACTTGACCGGCACAAGCCGTTGACTCCGCCCAAGTCCCAACGCCGGACAAGGGCCGAGATTGCGCGGGAAGTGTTGGAGACCCTCCGGGTAGCGAATGGCCGGGGATACCACGTACAGGAGGGCGGGAGAATTGACTACATCGGTTAAATGCGAACACCGATTCACGCGGGTAATCGAAACGGGTAACGAATACTGCCCCGCGTGTAACCGGGAAATTGGAAGGGACGGAAAGGCGCTACCGGAGGAACCGGAACGCTCGGCCCGGATAGACGGGCGGGAACTCTTGGCCGTTGCGGGCCGTAGCAAGTCCGGCCAACGCCGATTGCTGATTGTCTCGGACGATATTCCCGGATCATGGGAACCCACACCGTTGACCATTACCGGCAAGGCCGAATGGGAGCCGGGAGAAATCGCAACCCTCCGGTTGGAGGAAAACGGTTGGCGGGCCGCCTTCGGGGAGTTTGAGATTAGCCATGCCGACGATCTCGGCCTTGTCCGGGACGTTCTGGCGGCCGCCCGATTCCTGGACGGCAAGGGGCAAGGGCAACCCTTGACCTTCGCCGATGGGGAACTCTCGGATACGGTTGACGCTCTCGGCCTTCGCCTTCCCCGTTCCATGTACCGGGGCGGGCAATTCGTCTCCCATTCGGTCTATGCGTCACTGGCGGAATACTTGGCCGCCAAGTCCCGCCCGAAGTCTCCGGGGCCCTTGAATCTCCGAAGGCGCTAGAGGGCCGCAACCCAACCCAACCCAACACCGAGGGGGAACATGGTTTCAGCAAAGGTTGACCCAAACCTAGCGGAACGGGAGACGCAAGCCGCCCTTGATAGGTGGGCACCCCGCCAGTTGCAGGAGGCGGCCCGGATTTTCGACCGGCTGAACAGCGGGGAGATTCGGGAGAATCGCCTTTGCCTATCCGTCAACGATCTCAAACGCCGGGGCAAGGGATTCTTGCAACGGCAAACCACGTTGGCGACCGGAGGGGCGGGAACGGGCCGGGAGATTGCCCCAACGCGGAACTTCGGCCTTGACGCCTACGGATCGGCGCTAATGGCCGATATGACCGTCAACACCGTAGAGGATTCCTACCAGCGCCCGCCGGTTGTCACGGTCTGGCCGGACGTTTCAACCCTAGTGGAAGGGGCGGATTTTACGGCGGGGGACATCACGATTGCCCATGCCCCGCCGGACTCCGATCTGAAACCGGCCATTTTCGCAACCGCGTTGAATTGGAGCAGCGCGGCCCGCGCTATGGCCGATGCTGAGACCTGGACGGCGCTGGACGAGGCGTTGAAAGAACACTGTCTAAACGCGATCATGGCCGCCGTGTTCTCCGACGCTAAGGCCAAAGGTTGGGTTGGGATATGGCACGGAGACTTTGCGGCCCATGCTACGGAACGGCGGAACGACGACGACACCGCAACCCGGCCCGCCGTCTCCCTGGCGGATGTAACCGCCCTGGAATCCCGCGTTGCCCGGACGGGGCAGCGACTCGGCCCTATCGTCTACGTTTGCGATGGTGACACTTGGGAAGAATTGGGCCGGACTCCCAGGAGCGCGGGGGATTCCCCCCTCCGGTTGGGAGATTGGATGTTGGGCCGCCCTTGCTATGCCTTCGATTCGACGGCCAACGGCAAAGAGCGGATGCTTTCTTGCATCGCGCTTGGGGCGGTTGAATTGACGTTCTGGCAAGGATCGTTGGTACAGTTGGAGTACGTGCCGCAACCCACCGCCAACAAATTTTACAAGATATGGAGTAGCGCCGTGCTGGACGTTGTGCGGCCCGCCGACAACGTGGCGCTTTCCTACTCCGCCAGCGCCTAGAGGGCCGCTAACGGCCCACCCTCCGCCAACCGCCCGGCGATGCCGTCCGCAAAACAAATTCTCCGGGCGGTTGGTTTCTCGGCCAACCCGTAGCGTCGGCGCGAAAGCACAACGTCCCGAGACGTGCCGGGGCGGGCTGGGTCTCCCGCATAACCTTCCCCGCCCAAAACGGTTGCCCCTTACTCCGGGGGAGCGCCGACGCCATAGACCGCCCTGGACTCCCGCCGTGTCTGGGGCGGTCTCTTTTTGCCCTTCCCAAAAGCGACCGCCGGACGCATTTGACCGCCCCGAAAACGTCCACGGTGGACGTTTTGCCCTGGACAAGTGGCTAGGTTTTCGGAGGGCCGGAATCCGGGAGACCGCCGGACAAAGTGAAGGGCCGGGGAGTTTGCACCGCCCGGCCCTGGACTCGGATCGTCGGGGATTCCCCCCGCCCTAACCGTTGCTGAGGAAGGCCGCCCATTCGTCCATTAGCGCCGCCCGCCGGTCTAGCAAGTCTGTCCGATGGTAGGCTTGTTCAACCGCCGTTCCTACCCGATGGGCAAGCGCCAATTCAGCGACGGCATACGGTGTAGCGGTTTGTTCCGCAACCCAATCCCGGAAAGTAGACCGGAGACCGTGTACCGTCATTCTCTCGGCCAATCCGGTTGTGCGGAGGATTTTGGTTAGCGTCATATCCGACAACGGGGAACCGGCCTTCATGGGGGAAGGGAATACCATATCCCCGACCGTCTCCCGCAATTCCAACGCTTGCCGTAGCACGTCAAGGGCCGAGTCTGACAAGGGTACGCGATGTTCCGCCCCGCCCTTCATTCGTTCCGCCGGGACAACCCATAGGCGCTTGTCCCAATCAACCTCCGCCCAAACCATGCCCCGGACTTCCCCGGAACGGGCCGCCGTCAACGCGATAAACTCCAACGCCAGTTTTGCCGCGTTGCTGGCGTTGCTTGCCCGGATCGTGCCGAGGGCCGCCCCGATCTCGGAATAGGGCAAGGCCCGAAAGTGTTGCCGGACTTTGGGCATGGCGGGGAGAGTGTGCTTGCTAATGTCCCTTGCCGGGTTGATCTGGTTATCCTTCCGGTGTCCGTTGTCCCTTGCCCATTCAAAGATTGAATCCATGCGTTGCCGGACTCTCCGGGCGGTCTCCGGTTTCTCCGTCCATATTGGCGTCAGAATCGCCAGAACGTCCGGCTTTTCGATCTGGTTGACCGGAACATCCCCCAGGGTTGGGAAGGCGTATTTTTCGATCATCTGAATCCAATTCTTGCCGTGCTTTTCGCTCTTGAACCGTGCGATGTTCAACTTGTGGACTTGGGCCGCCGCTTGCCGGAACGTGGGGATGGTGGCCGTTGCCTTGACCTTGACCGCTAGAGGATCACCGCCCGCCTTGATTATTGCCCGGTACTCCCCGGCGGTCTCCCGCGCTTTCGCCAGTGTTACCGTTGGGTATCCCCCAAGTCCGATCTCCCGGCGCTTGCCCTGGACGGTTGCCCGGAGAATCCAGCTTTTCGACCCTCCCCTAGCGATTGCCAGATACAACCCTTCCCCGTCTCCGTATGTCCCGGTACTGTCCAGCGCCTTGACCTTTGCCGCCGTTAGTTTGCTCATTACCGTCTCCTTATCCTTATCCGTCCGGGTTGCGGAGGGGCGGTTTACCCGCCAACTTACCCGCCACCACGTCCGGGACTATATAGGAACATTCCGGCCTAGTCAAGACATTAGGGAATCGAATCAAGCGTGAATTGTGGCGGGTAAGGCCGGTTTAGGAAGGAAAAGGAAAGAGGGGAAGTAGCGCATGGGGGATTCGAACCCCCGATCTCCGCCTTGAGAGGGCGGTGTCCTGGGCCGCTAGACGAATGCGCCACCTGAAGGAGACCAATCCACGGCCCTATTGAACGGACTGGTAGACAAATGTTACCAGACAAGTCAAGCGGTGTAAACCGTTCGAATTGACATTGACTCGGTAGCGTTGACAAGGGTTGGGGGGACGGGCAGAATCCGGTTTATCTTGACGGCCGGGCGCTGGGGAAAGAACAGGGCACGGGGAAAGGCTGGGGTTATGCCTGATTTGACGGATTCGGATATTCTCGCGCTGGCAAGGGCGGCCCGGATTGATATTCCCGCCGAGCTGGTGGCGGAGGTAGGCTTCAGCCTGAACGGGCTGCTGGATTCCCTGGATGCGGCGGCGGGCGCGGCGCCGGGAGTTGACTCCGTGGAGCCGCTTCCCATTGTTATCCCCCAGGAACAGGCGTCGGGAGGGCAGTAATGGACAAGTCGCAGATTCCGTTTCTTTCGGCAACCGAGCTTTCCGGGTTGATCCAATCCCGGGAAGTGTCGCCGGTGGAGGCGACCCAGGCATACCTGGAGCGCATCGAGGCAGTGGACGGACAGCTGAACTCGTACATCACGGTCTGCGGGGACGAGGCGTTGGTCCAGGCGCGGCAGGCGGAGGCAGACATCGCGGCGGGGCGACACGCCGGTCCGATGCACGGCATCCCGGTGGCGGTGAAGGACCAGTTCAACACCGAGGGTATCCTGACAACCAACGGGTCGACGATCCACGGGAATTTCATCCCGGACGAGGACGCGACGGTCATCGCCAACCTGAAGCAGGCGGGGGCAGTGCTGCTGGGCAAGCTGAACATGAGCGAGTACGCCAGCGGGGACGCCTTCCACCATCCCTACGGGCGCCCGCGGAATCCGTGGGACCTGTCGAGGAACCCGGGAACGTCCAGCAGCGGCAGCGGGGCGGCGACGGCAGCCTTCCTGTGCTCGACGTCGCTGGGGGAGGACACCGGGGGTTCAATCCGGGGGCCGGCGTCCTTCTGCGGCCTGGTGGGGATCCGCCCCAGCTGGGGGCGGGTGAGCCGCTACGGGGTGTTCGGGGCGTCGTGGTCGATGGACACGGTGGGGCCCATCTCGCGGACGACGCAGGACTGCGCGATGACGCTGGCGGCCATTGCGGGGCATGATCCGAAGGACCCGTACACCTGGGACGTTCCGGTGCCGGACTACACGGCGGCGCTGACGGGAGACATCAGCGGGTTGCGGGTCGGGGTGGTGCAGGAGCGGGTCCATGCCGACGTGGTGGAGCCGGACGTGCGGGAGGCGGTGGTGAACGCCATCGCGGTGCTGGGGGAGCTGGGGGCGACGCTGGTGGACGTGGAGATTCCGCTGATGCCCCACTCGTCGGCGATTTCATCCTGCATCATCAGCGCCGATGCCGCGTCGCTGAACCGCCGGGACCTGGAGGAGCACCTGGAACAGTTCGACCACAATAACCAGGTGAGGCTGCTGATGGGAGCGGTGCTGCCCGCGCAAGCGCACCAGACGGCATTGAAGCTGCGGGAGATGCTGCGGCGGCAGATTTTGGAGGCGCTGGAAAGGGTTGACGTGCTGGTGATGCCCACGTCGTCCATCCCGGCGCCGCTGATCCCGGAGCGAGCAGGGATTGGCAGCAAGCAGGAGGTTATTGACGGGTACAAGGGCCGGCGAAGCTATACGTCGCCGTTCAACCTGGCCAACACTCCGGCGCTGTCCATCAACTGCGGGTTCACCTCGGAGGGCCTGCCGGTGGGGTTGCAGATTGCGGGGCGTCCCTTCGACGAGACGCGGCTGTTCCAGGCGGCCTACGCCTACGAGCAGGCGACGGAGTGGGGCACGCGGCGGCCGGGGGTTTAGGGGGCTACGGAAGACCGTCTCGAATTCAGAGACGATGGGGGTCCTGGGACGGGGTTACTTTGGGGGATGAATCCCCCAAACCCCCTTTGAGATAGTTTCTCACCGATGCAGAGAGAGCGATTCAAGCAGAGGTCATTCCCCACCTTGCACATTGAATGGGAATTTGTTCTATGCCGGTATCATTCTCCTCACCATCAGCGATGATAGAAGCGGACCGTTGCTGGCAAAGGGATTTGTGATGCCTTCCAAGAAATATACGATAGATGAAATAGGGGACCGGGCCGAGGAAATCTACCAGGAGCAGATAAAATCCTTGGTGGAACCCCAGGAAAACGGGAAGTTCATCGTCATAGACATCGAGAGCGGAGACTACGAGATTGCCGAGGATATGTTCACCGCCGAGGACTCCCTGAAGGCCCGGCGGCCCAATGCCGTCGGATTCGGGGGAAAGGTGGGCTGTGACGCTGCCTATCATATTGGCTGGGGCGGGCCGCGAATCGATGATAAGAGGTAGGGTAGATGCCCGGCGGGAAGCCCGGGTTACTCTCGAACTAAGGGCCAGCGACGGCCAGTTTCAGTCCATTGCAGGAGTCGTAGACACGGGGTTTAATGGACACTTGACCTTGCCGTTGGATGTGATTCGGCGGTTGGAGTTAGAACCGAGAGTGCCCACCAACGTCACGCTCGCCACCGGGGTACGGAGCAGGCTGAATACCTGGAGCGGACAAGTCCGCTGGCACGATGGACCACGCACTATTCGAATTCTGGAGTCGGAAGGAATGCCCCTACTGGGCATGGAGTTGCTTCAAGACAGCCAGCTTGTAGTCCAAGTCCGAGTCGGCGGCGATGTGCTGATAGAGGAGTTGGATGGAATTGAGTCGTAACGCAATACAGGGAGGAGCGGGGTTATGCCGGAACCTTTTGAGCTGACCGTTGGAGAGGCTGCGCGGGCGATTCGGGACGGAGAGTTGACTCCGGTGGCGCTGGTGGAGTCGCTGCTGGCGCGGGTTGACGCGCTGGAGCCTTCGCTGCTGGCGTGGGTGTACCTGGACCGGGAGTCGGTGCTGGCGGAGGCGGAGGCCAAGACGGCGGAAGCGCGATCCGGGGTTCCGCTGGGGCCGCTGCACGGGGTCCCCATTGGGCTGAAGGACATTTACTACACGGCGGGGATTCCGACGACGGCCTGCTCCAAGGTGTACGCAGACTTCGTGCCGGAGTTCGACGGCACCTCGGTCCGCCTGCTGAAGGAGGTGGGGGCCATCATCATGGGGAAGACGGTGACGACGGAGTTCGCCTGCATGGACCCGTCACCGACGTTCAATCCGTGGGACGCGGCCTGCACTCCCGGGGGGTCGAGCAGCGGGTCGGCGGTCTCGGTGGCGGCGCGGATGTGTCCGGCGGCGCTGGGGTCGCAGACGGTGGGGTCGGTGCTGCGGCCGGCGTCCTACAACGGCGTGGTGGGGTTCAAGCCCAGCTTCGGCAGAATCAGCCGGCACGGGGTGGTGCCGGTGAGCTGGACGCTGGACACGATGGGCTGGATGTGCCGGTCGGTGGAGGACGTGGCCCTGATGCTGCAGGCGATGGCGGGCTATGATCCAGCGGACATGGTGTCCCGGTCGGAGCCGGCGACGAACTACGTGGGAGCGTTGAACGCGAACACCCCTCCGCGGATCGGCGTTTTGCGGGACTTCTTCTACGACAACGCCGATGCGGAGACGACGGCCCACACCGACGATGTGCTGCGGCGGTTGGAGGAAGCGGGGGCAGAGGTGGAGGAGGTGGCGATGCCGGAAAGCATCAACACCGCCATCGAGGACCAGCAGATCATCATGGCGGTGGAGGCGGGGGCCTTTCACCAGCCGATGCACGAGCGGCAGGCGGAGGACTACCAGCCGAGGCTGAGGGGACTGATAGAGCGGGGGCTGAGCACGCCATCGGCCGAGTATTCGCGGGCGATGGAGCGGCGGCAGCGGTTCGTGACGGACATGCGGCGGCTGGCCAACCGGCCCGGGGTACTTTTGACGCCCACCACTCCCCAGCCGGCACAGCCGGACCGGACGAATACCGGCAATACAATGTTCCAGGGGCCATGGACGTCATGCGGGCTGCCGACCATCACGCTGCCCTCGGGTCTGGCGGAGTCGGGCCTGCCGCTGGGGGTGCAGATGGCCGGTCCTTACCTGGGTGAGGGGGAGCTGCTGGCGGCGGCGGCGTGGTGCGAGCGGGCGCTGGATGTGCATCTAAGCCCGCCGTTGTAGGCACTCGTCCCGGCGACAGGGAGGGAGAGCGGCTACCCGCAGGGAAGGGGACAGCCGGGTTCACTCCCCGGGGGCGGGGCCGAGGACTCGGTAGGAGCGGTCGGGGGTGCGCTCGGCGACGGGGAGGACTTCCACGACGACGCGGGACAGTCCGACGACCTCGCCGTCGGAGTCGAAGCTGTAATCGTCTCCGATGGCGCCGCTCCAGATGATTTCGTACATGCAGTCGCGGAAGCCGTCGGCGTCCTGGTCGTCGTTGGTGCGGCGGAGACATTCGGCGGCGATGTAGACATCATCGTAGGCCGAGCCGAGATGCCAGGGCAGGGTAATGTAGTTGTAGCGTTCCCGGAAGTTCTTCAAGACCTCCTGGGCCTTCTCGTTGTCCGGGTCAAGGTCGGCGACGATGGCCTTGACGCCGGTAGCGGCTTCGCCGGCGATGTCCAGGGCGGTGGTGCCCATGGTGACGGTCTCGGCGTAGATGGGGCCGCCGTACCCGATTTCGCGGGACTGCTTGATGATGGTGCCGGCGGAGAACTCGGACTGGGGGACCAGGTGCAGGGCGTCCGGGTTGGCGGCGAAGAGCTTTTCCAGCTGGCTGCGGAAGTCGGTGATGTCGGCCCCGTAGTGCTCGGCGGCAACGACATCCCCGCCGCGCTTTTCGAACTGGGCGACGGTGGTACGGCGGACGCCTTCGGCGTAGTCGGTGGACTCGGTGATGGTGGCCAGGGTGCGGACGCCGTCGGCCCAGAGGGTGTTCCCGGTGTTGATGCCGACGTGGATGTCGCTAATCTGGGTACGGAAGATGTAGTCGCCCGCCTTGGCGATATCCGGGTTGCTGGCCAGGCCGGAGAAGAGGATTGTCCCATCGGCCTCGGCCAGGGGAGCGGCGCCTAGCATGGCCCCGCTGCAGGAGGTGCCGAGGATTATCTTGATTCCCTCAACGTCGGTGAGCTTGTTGTAGGCGGTGATGGCCTCCTTGGCGGCGCACTGGGAGTCTTCGACGACCAGCTCAAGCATGCGTCCGTTGATGCCACCTTCGGCGTTGATTTCATCGGCGGCCATCTGCTTAGCCTGGTTGGCGACGGTGCCGTAGGTCTCACCGGCGCCGGTGAGGGACTCCATGACGCCGATGCGGAAGGGGGGCTGGTAGTCCGGGCTTTCGCCGGCGCAGGAAAGGGCTGCGAGCGCGGTTATCAAGACCGCGGCGAACAGGAGGGCGGGAAGGGGGAAATGCTGTTTCAAACCGGAAAAACCTCGCAGGGGAAGGGTGCGCCAGGAATCCGTCGCTGGACGGCTACCCGTATTATCGCTGTGAAGATGATGGGTTGGGAAGACCAAAGCAGCCGGGGCATGGTTTTTGGGCGGGGATAGTGTGATGGATTTGTGAGAATTGCGCCGTTCCAGTTGACGACTCCAGCGAGCAAACGCTACCCTAACCTGCTGACGGAACGGGCGCCGACGAGGGCAAGAGACGATTGAATGGGAGGCTTACGCGGCGGGTTCCAACCGGTTCAGGAGCGGGTCCATGAGACGTAAAAGATTGGCGTCCGCGGTGATAGCGCTGGCGGCGCTCCTGGTGCTGGGCAGCGCGGCGACGGTGTTGTTTGCGGCCAGGTCCCAGGAGCAACCGGCGGCCAAGGCGGAAATCACCGCCCAGGAGGACCCTCCCGCAGTCAAGGGTGCCGGGGTCACGGTGAAAGGATCCGGCATCGGCGGCGGTAGCGGCCGTGGCGCTGCAGACGCGGCCGAAATCAAGATGGGAGTTGGAGTGGGGTACGGCCTCAGTCCCAAGCCGACCCCGAAACCCACCCCGGTGATCACCCCCGCGGCCGGGAAATCCGCGTTGCTGCAACCGGAACCAGCAGAACAGTCGGCATCCAAAGCCACAGCGCAGGGCGAGCCGTCCGGGACCGGAGCGAAGACATCCACCCAGGGCCAGGTCTACACCTGGTACGACGGGGACCAGGCCATGAAGGCGGTGGTGCAGAACGATCTCGGAGCGCAGAGCACGTCGTCCAACGCCGAGAGCGACGACGTGGTGGCAGTGAAGGGGCAGGAGAGCATCGTCAGGAAGCAGCCGGGCCAGGATTCCAACCTGCAACCGGTGTTCAAGGCGGAATCGGGGGGCGGACTGATGACCCTTCCCGGGGGAGTGCTGGTCGCCCTGGACCCCGACTGGGACGAAGCCCGGGTCCAGCAGTTCTTCTCCGACAACGGCATAACGGAGGACCGGCTGACGGAGCTGGGGTTCCTGGACAACGGGTTCCTGGTGTCCACCGAACCGGGCTTCCCGTCGCTGAACCTGGCCAACAACCTGGCGCACCAGGACGGGGTTGTGTCCTCGGCGCCCAACTGGTCGCGGGAGCGGGAAACTCGGTGACGGGCCGTTCCGTTCCTTCCCCCGGCCCGAGTCTGACGCCAGACCCGGCGCACTCCCCCGGGTGCTCCCCCTTCACGCACAGTTTCTCCGAGGGACCGGCTTGGCCCTGATATTCACCCGGCGGCGCGGCAAACCGTCCGCAGGACGGGTAATGTTGCTGGCGGCAGCGCTGCTGGTGGGGCTCCAGTTGCTGTGGGTGGGGACGGAGGCGGGGGCGCAGCAGCAATTATGCGATGACCACTGCGACGCGCTGGACGACACGGCGACGAACCTTTCCGTAGGCACAGCCTTACCAGGAAACCTGGAGGCGGCGGGCGACATCGACGTCTTCGAGTTTAGCATTCCAGCCGGAGACACGAAGGACGCCTGGTTTTACACCACCGGGGATACGGATACGTTCGGGATTTTACTGGGCGTCACCGGCTCCCTGTCCGACGATTCCACATGGCTCGCTTTCAGTAACGACAGCTCCCTGACGGCGGACTCCAATTTTGGATTTGGGGCGAACGTGGGGCCGGGGACGTACTACGTGGTTGTTGCCGGGGCCGATTCCGCCACCACAACCGGAATGTACTCACTCCAGTCCCAGGACCTTTCGTCCCCCACGGCATTAACGCTGGGAACGGACCAAACCGGGAACCTTGATCCCGGGGGCGGGGTGGCGGTCTTCGAGTTTGAAATCGCGGCCTCCGACGGGGCCTCCGACGTTTGGCTCTACACGGAGGGAAGCACGGATACGGTGGGGGTCCTGTCGGACGGCACCGGGGTCTTGGCCGGCACCTCGACAGTGCTGGAGCTAGGCAACGACAACGCCCTGGCCGAAGGGGACAATTTCTACCTGGGAGCCAACCTGGACCCCGGCACCTACTACGTTACTGTTGCCGGCGTGGACGGAGACGCCGGCATGTACACTCTCAAGTCCGGGAAGGGGACGGACCAGGCCGACGAGTTCTCAGCCAGCCTCGCCCCGCTTTCCCCGGGAACTCCGGTGGAAGGGATTGTGGGGCCCGGCGGCGACGCGGACGTTTTCAAGCTCGACCTATCCGGGGATGCGGACGTGGTGCTGTACTCGGATGGCGACGTGGACACCATCGGTACGCTGCTGGATGCGGATGGGGACTACGTTGACGACAACGACGACAGCGCCTATGCGGGGGCAGAGCTCAACTTCCTGCTGGCCAGGACACTGGAGGCGGGAGTCTACTACATTGAGGTCACGGGATATGGCGCCGGGCCGTATAGACTGCATTACAGGCAGATAGGAGACCAATCCAACACCAGAAGCGGCGCGGAGAGCGTGCCCCCAGATTCCGAAGACCTGACGATGGGATTCATCGGTGGGGAGGGGGATACGGACTACTTCTCGTTCACGCCGAGCAGCGCTGGCATCTTCAGGGTTTACACGGTCGGGGCGACCGACACGGTTGGGGACTTGCAGGACAACGAGGGAACCTCTCTGGGGGAGAACGACGACGTTCGGCTGTCTCCCGGGCACAGAGGATTCCTGATTGAAAGGAGCCTTTCCCCCGGGCCCCATTACATCTCCGTGACGGGTTGGGAGGACGAGACGGGGCCGTACCGGCTGGTGGTGGAAGAGGTGACCGATCCCGGGGACACCGTCGAGAATGCGGCGGAGTTGACGCTGGGCGCGTCCGAGACCGGGGCAATCGGTTCCGGCGGCGACGTGGACCTGTTCAAACTGGAGTTGGACGAGGACACCGAGGTTGTTTTTTACAGCAGCGGGCCCACGGATACCAAGGCGGAACTGCTGGACGGCACCGGGGCGAGTTTGAGCCCGAGGGTCGAGGATGACGACGGAGGGGAAGGGTTCAACTTCCTGATCCACGCAACCCTGGCAGCAGGGGACCATTACATCCGGGTGGAGGGATTCAACGCCAGGACCACCGGGTCCTATGCGCTGTTTGCGGAGCCGGTGGCGCCCGTGGCGGCCTTTCCGGGTCTCGACGAGGAGATCGCGGTGGGCAGGATCCAGACGGGGCACGACCAGGGTTTTCAGAAGTTCACGCTGGCTTCCAGAGCATCGGTCTGGATTTACACCACGGGATTGGTGGATACCTACGGGACGCTGTACGACAGCAGCTTCAACGAAATCGCCTCCAACGACGACATAGGACTAGCCCTGCTGGAGCGGCAATTCAGCATCCGGGAGACGCTGGGGGCCGGGACCTACTACGTCAGGGTGAGCAGCTACGGGATGAACACGGGGGGATATGCGCTGCGCGTCCGTCCGGTAGACGAGCCGGGCAGCACCCGGGAGAGCGCGAACAACCTGGGGCTGTGGGCCCCCGAGCCGGGGACCATTGATTCCAGAAACGATGCGGACTATTTCCGGTTCCAGTTCAACCAGGATACCCACAACTACGGATCGGAAACCTACTTCCTCCTGGACGTAATCAGCGCCGGGGAGGTATCCGTCGAAGGAGAAATTCAGGGCAGCGACGGGAGCAGGATCGAAGTCAATATGTACCCCTATCCCGGCGGATTCATCCTGGCCGAGAACTTCGGATCCGGCACGTATTATGTGAAGGTGACAGCGCCCTCGGGGCCGACCCCGTACACAGTCATCCTTTTCCCTCACTCGCGGTATGCGAACCTGGCCTCGGACTGCGCGGAAGAGACTGGCAAGCTGAGGCACCCGCAAACCAACGCCCGCCTGTTCGGTGACCCCTACTATGGCTGCCAGTGGCACCTGAAGAACCGGGAGCCACTGCAACTTGGCCAGGACATCAACATCGAAGCGGCCTGGGCGACGACGGTTGACGGAAGGCCGGTCAACGGCGAAGGCGTCAACGTAGTGGTGGTGGACGACGGAATGGACTGGCGGCACGAGGACTTGCGTCCCAACGTAGAGGCCAGCCGGAACCACGACTACGGCGGCAGGAACGACATCCACCATTCCGATGAACATCACGGCACCATGGTTTCGGGAGTGCTGGCGGCCCGGGACAACAACATGGGGGTCCGGGGAGTGGCGCCGCGGGCGACGATTCACGGGCACAACTTCCTGGCGGCGCAATCAGCTTTCTCCGAGGCCGATTCTATGGTCCGGAATGGGGAGGTAACCGCGGTCTCCAACAACAGCTGGGGGCCGGTGGCGGTGCTGGGATTCGCCGAGTCCTTCTGGGAATTGGCGGTGGAGAAGGGAATCCGGGATGGCTACGGAGGGAAGGGGACCTTCTACGTTTTCGCGGCAGGGAACGGCGCCCTGGATGGGGACGACGCCAACCTGGACGAGTTCGCCAACTTCTACGCGGTCACGTCCGCATGCGGGGTGAACGACCGGGGCACCAGAAGCGACTTCTCGGTCAAGGGGTCTTCGCTGTGGGTGTGCGCCGCAGGGGGGGACTCGCGAGACGGGTACCGGGGGCTGGTGACCACCGACAACTCCAACCGCTACCGGAACCGGACGCACGGAACGTCCTTCTCGGCGCCCATAGTGTCGGGGGTGGCGGCGCTGCTGCGGCAGGTGGAGCCGGACCTGACGTGGCGGGACGTCAAGCTGATCCTGGCGGGGTCGGCGCAGAAGAACGATCCCGGAAACGAGGGTTGGGATGATGGAGCATTGAAGTACGGTTCCGCAGCGGAACGCTATCACTTCAACCACGAGTACGGGTTCGGGATGGTGGACGCCAAGGCGGCGGTGGACCTGGCACAGAACTGGGACCTTTTGCCGCCGTTCCAGGAAAAACAGTCCGACGGAACACTTAGCCCCGGGCCCAAGCAGATTCCCGATGACCCCACGACGGCAAGAGAATATACCGCGACTGTAACGGACTCGGGAATGAGCTTCATCGAGTTTGTGGAGGTCAAGGCGCGCTTCCATCACACATCGTTCCGAGACCTGGACATAGAGCTGACGTCGCCCGCCGGGGAGATTTCCAGGCTGGTCACCCACGCCGAGCCGCAGGAACTGGTGTCCCTTACAGCGGAGATCCGCCTGGGGTCGTCGAAGCACCTGGGGGAGGCCCCGGACGGGACGTGGACGCTGAAGGTTACGGACAGACTGGGCAACGGCAAGTCGGGGACGCTGGAAGCGTGGGAAATCAGGTTCTACGGGCACAGTGCGACGCCGGGCGCGCCCAGGGCGGTGTCGGTGACTCCGGGGCCGGAGAGGCTGACGGTGACCTGGGAAGAGCCGGAGGTGACGCGGGGGGCAATCACCGGCTACGACGTACGCCACATGCCGACGGACAGGGGGGACGCGGTTACAGCCGAGAACCTGCAATTCGGCAGCGGCGCCCCATTGTCCCACGAAATCACCGGACTTGACCCCCGAACGGAGTACAGCGTCCAAGTCCGGGCAAGAAACTCGGCGGGAGAGGGGCCGTGGTCGCCAGCCGTGAGAGCGACTACGGAAGGTTCCGGGGGTACCGATTGCTCCGCAGGGACAGTCCTGCAAGGTATTTTGGCTTCACAGGAGCTGGCCGCCGATTGCAGCAGGCTGCTGTCCGTCAGGGCGACTCTCGAGGGCCAGGGATCGCTGAACTGGTCGACGGGGTTGGCGTTTGTGAACTGGGACGGGGTTGTCTCCGGGGCGCCGGCCGGGGCGACTTCGTTGCGGGTGACCGGGCTGGACCTGAGCGGGGAGGGGCTGACCGGCCGCATTCCGGCAGAGATAGGAGACCTGACGGGGCTGGAGACGCTGGACCTGTCGGACAACGACCTGACGGGCAGCATACCGTCCGAACTGGGGAACCTGGCGGCGGTGGAAACGCTGGACCTGTCGGACAACGGCCTTTCCGGCGGGATCCCCGAAGCGCTGGGGGGGCAGGACACCAGCACGCCTCCGCAGACGAAACTGGGCCGCCTGACGACGCTGCGGCTGAAGGGGAACGAGCTGTCGGGGGAGATTCCGGCCGCGCTGGGGAACCTGGCCACGCTGGGGGAACTGGACCTTTCCGGCAACAACCTGACCGGCGCGATTCCGGCGGAACTGAGCGGCTTGACCAGCCTGGATGTTCTGATACTGGGCGGCAACCAGCTTTCCGGCGGGATACCACCCAACGTGATCACCATGTCCGGCCTGGAACGGCTGGACCTGAGCGACAACCGGCTGACGACGGGAACGGGCGGGTTGCCGGCGCCGGCGATAACGACGTCCAGCCTGGTTTCCCTCAACTTGTCGAACAACCGGCTGTCCGGCGGGATACCGGCGGGCCTTTCCAACTGGACGGGCCTGCGGGAGTTGCGCCTGGCCGATAACGGTTTTTCCGGTGACATGCCAGCGGGGTTAAGCTGGGGCAGTTTCTCCCAAATGTCGCTGCTGGACCTGGGAGACAATAATCTGACCGGGACGATTCCCCCGGGTGTGCGGGCCCTGGGAACTCTCCAGAAGCTTTACCTGGACGGGAACCAGTTCGAAGAGGATATAAGCGGCTGGGGGAACGACCTCGCCAGCCTGGAAGAGCTGTTCCTGGCCCAAGACGAGAAGACGTTGACCGGATGTATTCCCGGGGGGCTGCGCAGCGCGGCCAAGAACGACCTGCCGGACCTGAAGCTACCCTACTGCGATTTGTTCCTTACCGGACTGGCGGTTGGAGGAGCGACCCTCGACCCGGCGTTTGATCCGACGGACCGGGAGAAGACAAATTACGAGGCGGTGGCCGGGCCGGCGCGGGTGACAATTGCTCCAACGGGCGAACCCGGCGTTTCCTTCACATACCGGGACGGGACGGATGAGGAAATCCCCGACGCCAACCCCAATCAACCGCAGCACCAAGTGGACCTGGGCACAGGCGCCACCGTGGTGAAAATCGCGGCTACTTCCGCAGACGGAAAGGCGGAGCGGGTCTACCAGATTACTTTCCGCCGGGCGGGTGAGCCGGGAGTCCCAACAATCGACCCGGCCAGCGGCGTGACGGCCGGGGAAGGCCAGTTGACCGCTGCGTGGACCGGACCTACCTACAACGGCGGATGGCAAATTGTTTCCTACGACTTACGCTACATAGAACGAGACGCCAGGGAAAGGGCAAGGTCCGACTGGAAGGTGTTGGCAAGAGTTTGGGATACATCCTCAGGAGGGCCACTGGAGGCGACCATAGAGGGGCTGGTCGGCGGTGTGCAGTACAGCGTACAGGTCCGGGCCTTCAACGGCTCCGAGTACAGCGGTTGGTCCAGGATAGTCCGGGGGACTCCAGCGGCGGCGGCGTGCGGCTCCGGCACGATAACAGATCCCGAGAACAACCGGAGGCTGGCAGCCGACTGCGGGGTATTGCTGGCGATTAAAGACGCGCTGGCCGGGGACAATGGGTCCGCACCCAATTGGTCGGAGAACATCCCAATCGGCAACTGGGACGGCATAGAAACCGCCCAGGCCGGCACCGTCCAGCGCGTAACCAGGCTGGAACTGCCGTCCGCAGGACTGGACGGGCGGATTCCTCCGACCATCGGCAGGCTGACTGGGCTGGCGACGCTGGACCTTTCGGACAACAGCCTGGCCGGCGCCATACCCAGGCAGTTGGGTGACCTGTCCGGCCTTACGGTGCTGAACCTGGGTGATGACCCTGGAACGAAAGGTGACCGCAACCGACTCACCGGAGCCATACCGCCTTCGCTGGGGAGACTTTCGCGGCTGGTTACGCTGGACCTTTCGGGGAACAGCCTGACCGGAAGGATACCGTCCTACCTGGCTAATCCGCGCGGCCTGGCGACAGTGGACCTTTCCGGGAACCACCTGGAAGGCAGGATTCCGTCGTCGTTCAGCAGAAGGGATTTCGCCTCCCTGGACCTGTCGGGCAACGAGCTGTCCGGGAACATTCCGGCCCTCAGGGCGCTGGGGACTCTGGATCTCTCGGATAACCAACTAAGCGGCGGAATACCGGCTCTGGGCGGTACGATGGGGCCGACGATGCTGCTGGACCTGTCCGACAACGAACTCACCGGGCCGATACCCGACACCTGGGGAGCCGTTTCAGGGACTCCGCCAACCAGGAAGCTGGGCACCCTGGAGGCGCTGCGTCTCGACGGGAACCAGTTGAGCGGGGATATTCCGGCCAACCTGAACGGGATGACGGCATTGACGGAGCTGGACCTGGGCGGGAATGGCTTTTCCGGGAGCATTCCGCATCTGGCGGGCCTGACGGCGCTGAAGAAGTTGCATTTGAACGACAACGGCCTGGCCGGGGTGTTCCCGACGTGGCTGCCCGGGTTGACCTCCCTGGAGGAGGTGGACCTGAGCGGCAACGGGCTGACCGGCGAGATACCTTCGGAGCTGGGAGACCTGACAGGTCTGAGGGTGCTGGCTTTGTCCGACAACCAGCTGTCGGGACGGATTTCCGGCAAGCTGGCGGTAAGCACACTGGAGAAGCTGCTCCTGGGGGACAACAGCCTCACCGGAGAGATACCGCCGGAAGTTGCCGGGTTGACGAATCTGACGCATCTGGACCTTTCAAAGAACGGGATGTCCGGGGAGATGCCGACAGCGTGGGAGAGCACGACGGCCCTGGAGGAGCTGCTGTTACAGGGCAATAGACTGACGGGAGGGATACCGCCAGGGCTGACGGGCCTGGCCGGACTGAAGGTGTTGAACCTGGGAGACAACGGGTTGGACGGGGACATCCCGACGGGATGGAGCAGTTCGTCCCCGCTGGAAATCGTGAACCTGCGCGACAACGGTTTGACCGGTCCGATTCCGACGGATCTGGGCAATCTTGCCGAGTTGAAGGAGTTGAGGCTGTCCGAAAACCAGCTGAGCGGGCCAGTTCCCGCCGAACTGGGGAACCTGGCGAACCTGGAACAGCTCTGGCTGGGGGACAACAGCCTGACCGGGGACATTCCAACGGAACTGGGCAGCCTGACCAAATTGAAAGCAATGGACCTGCACCACAACGCGCTGACCGGCCCCATTCCTTCCAGCTTCGGCAACCTGACAAGCCTCCAGATTCTTCTCCTGGCCTTGAACGACTTGAGCGGGGAGCCGCCGGACCTGGGCGCGTTGAGCGATCTTAGGTGGCTGTACCTGTACTTCAACAGGTTTACCGGGGGAATACCGGAATGGATTGAAGACCTGGAAAAACTGGACCGGCTTCACCTGGATGACAACGAATTCGATGGAACCATCCCGGCGTGGTTGGCGGATCTGCCTTTAAGTGAGCTCTACCTGTTCGGGAACAACCTGTCCGGCTGCATTCCCGAGGAGCTGGAACCTCTTTCCCGGGAAATCGTGAACGACCTGAGAGTGCTGGGTTTGCCCTTCTGCCCGGATACTCCGTCGAGGCCAGCGGTGAGCAGCAGCGCCAGCGGTGAACTTACTGTTCTGCTGGATGTTCCCAGCGACCCGGACGGAATCATCGACCACTTTGAAGTCCGCTACATCCGGCGCGATGCCCCGGGCAAGGCCAACGACGCCAACTGGACGGTGGAGCGGGTGAGCACTGACACGGGCAACCATGCCGGACCCGCCAGCCACACTATTACCGGGCTGACAGATGGGGTGCGGTACGACATTCAGACCAGGTGGGTGGCCGGAAACGGCCAGGTGAGCCCATGGTCACCGACGCAGGTTGCCATACCGGGGACCGCACCGCCAGTCACGCAGCCCGACCCGCCACCGGAGCCGCCGCCACCACCGCCCAGGCCGCGCCGCCGGAGTGGCGGCGGGGGAGGCTCCCCCGTTCCCGCGGTGCTGCCAATGGCCGAGGTGTCGGCGCAGATCCTGGAGTTCACCGCCTTCGCGGGCGGGGAGGACCTGCCGCCCCAGCTGCTGCATCTATGGAGCCCTTCGGGGATGCCGATGACCTTCAATGTTGCCAGCGACGTGCCGTGGCTGACGCTCCAGCCATCCTCCGGTTCGTCCTCCGGGCCGCTGGAAAAGATGGAGGTGGCGGTATTCGCGGATGCTTCCCAGCTCAGGCCGGGGAACCACCCGGCGATGATACGAATCAGCGGGACCGGGTTCCGGGATTCCCCTATCGAGGTGGAGGTGCAGGTGATAGTGACCTCCGCGAAATTCGCGGGGACCCTGGCTTCCCAATACGACGCGAACAACAACCTGTCAATTGAACTGGACGAAGCCCGCCAGGCCGTCACCCATTACTTCGAGGAACGCATCGGACTGGAGGACGTTCTGAAGGTGGTCAAGCTCTATTTTGCGGGTTAACGGCCCTGGGACTGGGGAGAATCGAAGGGATATGACGGCCTGGACGGCTGGGCTGGCCGCGCTGGCGGCGGTTGTGGGGATGGTGTCATTCGTGATCATGGCGTCCGTCCTGCCCGGCGCCGCAGCCGCTCAATCCCACAGCGCACAGCGGTCTTTTTTATCCGAGTGGGTGGAGCCGGGGGGCGAGGTGGGGGTGACGGTAACTGCGGCAGACTACGGAGCCTTCGGACAGGTTGTAGAGACGCTGCCGACGGGGTTCCGGTACACTGGATCGGAACTGCCGGAGGCGGCGGTCACCGTAGTAGGACAGACCATCAGCTTCGTCCTGCTGGGCGAGGACCGGGTCAAGTACACGGTGACAGCCGGCGGGGAGGAAGGCCGCCATGAATTCTCGGGGGTGCTGAAGGACGTCAACAAGGCGGAACGGGTGACGGGGGGTTCCAGTTTCGTCCGGGTCGGTCCTCCGCCGACACCAACGCCTACCGCGACACCCACGCCAACGCCAATCCCCACGCCCGAGCCAACCCCCACGCCATTGCCGGCGGCCACTCCAGCACCGACGCCTACCCCGGCGCCGACACCCACACCCGCACCAACGTCCACGCCCACACCGACACCAATTCCGACGGACACCCCACAGCCAGCGGCTACCCCGCAGCCCACCCCAACCCTGCCTCCGGTGGCGCCAGCCGCTCCTGCGGAGGGCGACGGAGAGGGCTCCAACCTGATATGGTTCATACTAGTGGGAGTCGCAGCCGCGGCCGCCGTTGCGGCGATAGCGTTTGTGACGTTCCGGCTGAGCAGGCGGAATGAAGCAGATTCTCCTGTCCTGTAAACTGCGGGCGGGTTCGGCGCATAAACACTGGTGAGCATCAGGTCGGCGATGATGGCAAAGATTCTGGATGGGGCCTCCCTGGCGCGGGAAATCCGTGGGGAAGTCGCTCTCGGCGTAACGGATTTGGCGGCCCGAACGGGAACAACGCCCGGGTTGGCCGCGGTGCTGGTGGGAGAGGACCCAGCGTCTGCGGTCTACGTCCGCAACAAGGGGCAGGCCTGCGGGGAAGTGGGGATGTTCAGCGAGACCTTCCACCTTCCGGGGACGACGACGCGGGATGAGTTGCTGGGACTAATTGACGAGCTCAACGCGGATGACAGGTTCAATGGGATACTGGTGCAGCTGCCGCTGCCCGCCCAGATCAGCGAAGAGACGGTGATCGAGGCCGTGTCGCCGGCCAAGGACGTGGACGGGATTCACCCGTTCAACCTGGGGAAGCTGCTGCAAGGGTCCCCGGCTTTCGTTCCAGGGACGCCGGCGGGAATCCAGCAGATCCTGGTCAGAAACGGATACGATCCTGCCGGGCAGCACGTCGTGGTGTGCGGGAGGAGCAACATCGTGGGCAAGCCCCTGGCCGCCCTGCTGATGCAGCGGGCGGACGGGGCCAACGCTACGGTCACGGTGTGCCACACCCGGACGAGGGACCTGGCTGAGATCACCCGCCAAGCCGACATCCTGGTGGCAGCGGTTGGCAGTCCCCGGGCCGTCACCGCCGATATGGTCCGGGAAGGCGCGGTGGTGATTGACGTGGGAATCAATCGCATTGATGATGCCACCCGGCGACGGGGCTACCGGCTGGTGGGAGACGTGGACTTCGACGGGCTGGAAAACAAGGTGGAGGCGATCACTCCAGTCCCCGGGGGGGTAGGCCCGATGACCATTGCCATGCTCCTGGTCAACACCCTGAAGGCGGCGGAGCTGGCTTCATCCCCCGGTCCCAGCGCCACATCCTGAGGAGGCTCCGAATGACCGATCCTGAACAATCCAGCCCCGGCCGCATCGTGTGGCATGACCTTACCGTTCCCAACGCCGGGGAGGTCCGGGACTTCTACGCGGGCGTGGCGGGGTGGGAATTCATGGAACACGACATGGGTGAATACTCAGACTTCAGCATGAACCAGCCGTCGGGCGGAGAAACGGTGGCCGGAATCTGCCACGCCCGGGGCCCCAACGCCAACCTTCCGGCCCAGTGGCTGATTTACATCCGGGTAGCGGACGTGGATGCCAGCGCGGAAAAGTGCCGGGAGCTGGGAGGAACGGTCCTGGACGGCCCCAGGGAGGCGGGGGAGGAACGTTTCTGCGTCATCCGCGACCCGGCTGGGGCCGTGGCGGCGTTGATTGGCCGGTGAGGTCCAGGCGGAGCCGGAGGCGGATGCTCGGAATGTCCAACCATTCCATCCGCCGGCATTTCCACCAGCGTTTCCAATGGCATTTCTGAAGCGACGCTCATCCTGAATGCGAACCAGCGACTTTGACTACAATCTGCCCCAGGAGCTGATCGCCCAGACTCCCGCGGAACCACGGGACGCTTCGCGGCTGCTGGCCATGGACCGCAGGACGGGGATCACGGAGCATCGCCAGTTCACTGACATTGGGGAGTACCTGCGGCCGGGAGACCTGCTGGTGCTGAACCGCAGCAGGGTCATTCCGGCCCGGCTGCGCGGCACGAGGGCCAATTCCGGCGGGAGGGTGGAACTGCTCCTGCTGCGCCAGAAGTCGCCGGGACTGTGGGAAGCCCTGGGGAAGCCGGGACGGAGGCTGCGTCCCGGAGACCGGGTGCTGGTGGAAGGTCCCGTTCCTGAAACCCAGTCTTCATCCAAAACCCAGTCTACGTCCAGCATTGAAGCCGAGATATTGGAATCGGACGAACAGGGCGTGAAGCTGGTCAAATTTTCTCCCGGGGATGTTCTCTTGGACTGTTGGGGGGAGACGCCGCTGCCGCCATACATCCACGAGCGCCCGTCGAACCCGGAGCGGTACCAGACGGTGTATTCCTCCGAGCCGGGGAGCGTGGCGGCGCCGACGGCGGGGCTGCATTTTACCAGCGAACTGCTGGAGCAGCTTCAGCAGAATGGGGTGTCACAGGCGTTTGTCACTCTGCACATCGGGCTGGACACCTTCCGCCCGGTGCAGGGTGAAGACCCGGCGGAGCATCACATTCACACCGAATACTACGAGGTCTCCCAGGAAACCGCCGGGCAGATTTCCCTGGCACGACGGGAGGGCCGGCGGATTGTGGCGGTGGGGACGACGTCAGTGAGGACACTGGAGCAACTGGGGTTGAACTGGGAGAGGTCAGGAACCGGGGAGGGCGATCCCGTTGACGGGTCAACGGGCCAAGCGGAAATTTTCATTCTTCCCGGGCACCGCTTCCGGCTGGTGGACGCTATGATTACCAACTTTCACCTGCCGCGATCCACGTTGCTGATGCTGGTTTCCGCCTTCGCGGGCCGGGAGCACATCCTGGCAGCCTACGAAGAGGCGATAGCCCGGGGGTACCGGTTCTACAGCTTCGGCGATGCCATGTTCCTGCACTGAAGGTCCGGTCGTGGGTCCAGCCGGGACTGCATCCTGGGCGGGATGAATCAGGCAGAGGCGGGAAACTGAAGAAGCTGGACGATATTTCCGTCGGGGTCTTTGAAGGTGGCAACCCAGCCGCCCCATCCCTCTTTTTCCGGCGGGCGAATGAACTCCACGCCGAAGTGGGTCAGCTGGCGGTGCAGGGCGTGGATGTCATCCACGCCGAGGTGAGGCATGATGCGGAAGGGGTCCTGGGCCGCTCCGTGAATGCGGTCGTGGAGACCGAGGTTGAAACGGACCTCGCCCAATTCGAGGGCGATGTAATCGCCGTGGTTGGAATGCAGGGGAATGCCCAGGGTCTCGTGGTAAAAGCGGAACAACCGGTCCAGGTTGTCGGTCCAGAGGGTTATCCCAACTACTCCGGTAATCATCTGGAGGTCTCCCATAAGCGGGAGGAACGTCCCGACACTTCCAACGGTGCGGCTAGGACTCGGCGGTGGCGGCGTCCCGGGCGGCGACGCACCGGCGGCACCATCCGTGGAAGTCGACCCGCTGCCAGGCAACCTTGAAGTTGGACTGCCCAGCCACTTCGTCCCGCAGCCGGACCACGGCTCCGGTGCCGGCCGTGGCGTCGACCACATTGCCGCACTGGATGCAGACCAGGTTGACGTGGGGCTCGAGATTGGACTCGTAGCGGGAAAACTGGGCGAAGGGAAGTTCCTGGATGAGATGACTTTTCTCCAGGACGGCCAGGGTGGAGTAGATGGTCGCCAGGGTCATTGAGGGAAAGTGATCGCGGACCCGTTCGTAGATCTGCTGCACCGATGGGTGGTCGGCGGAGTTGAGTACAGCCTCCGCAATGGCAAGCCGCTGCGGCGTCACCCGCACATCCGACTCTCTCAATCTTTCTGCGATTTCCTGAGGGGTCATTGGCCCTCCAACGCTCCGAGCCCTGCCGCCAGCGACGCTCACCCAAGCACCCGGTCCGAGCCGACGGGGTTTGGGCGCTGCGCTTCCTTTGCCTCCTCGTCGTCCCTCCTCGGTCGCCAAGGGCAGACCCCTCCCTTCGGTCGGGGTGAAGGAGGGTTGGGCCTGCGGCGGACGAGGGGAAATCCCCGGGAGACATCCTACGGCAGAGTTCACTATACCCGGAGCGGTGTTGCCGAGGCAAGCCCGGGACTGCGTCGGGCGGGTTGGGAGAGTGGGCTGAGGGTTCGCCTTGCAATGGGGGAATAACCGGGATATGCTGAATTATTGGCGCGGAGAGGTGGCAGAGTGGACGAATGCGCCGGCCTCGAAATCCGGTATACCTTATGGGTATCGCGGGTTCGAATCCCGCCCTCTCCGCCAGTACTATACTTGAATCACCCTCATTAGTCTCAAATGACTCCCATTTCGGTGTTTGTAATAGTCTCAGTAAGTAAATTTACCGTCTAGTAACGTCCATCTGAATCCGGTACAATCCATTTGGTTTAGGTATAACAGGAGGTATACCATCCCGGAGGTACCGGATGCCCCGCAAGGTACCTCAACAGTCACTCTCCGTCGCCTTCGTCCGGACCATCTCCAAGCCAGGCATGTACGCCGACGGCAATGGCCTGAACCTCAAGATTGTGCCCTCCGGGTCCCGTTGTCCCGACGGTGCCTGGAGATCCTGCCCCTGACCAAGGACCTGGACATTCAAAGCAGCGGGCTCATATTCCCGTCCGGAAAAGAGGGGCGCCCGTTGTCGGACATGGTGTACACGACGATGCTGAGGAGGCTGGAGATTCCCGCCGTGGCCCACGGATTCCGGAGCAGTTTCAAAAAGTGGTGCATGGAAACCAGGGGGGCTGACGCAACGTGGTTGCCCAGCGAAGCCGCATTGGCCCACAACCTGGGGAATGCGGCCCAGGAAGCCTACATCCAGCACACCGACCTCCTTGAGGTCCGAAGGCCGTTGATGGAAGAGTGGGCTGCGTTCTGTGGTTCGGAGAACCCGCGGTAGCTTCAGTTGGTGTTCCAGAGGGGATTAGCTCCCGTGCCCGGGCAATCACTAAGCCAGAACCCGCATTGGCAGGCGCGAAGGAACGCACTGTGTTCTCGAGCCTCTTGCGACTAGGGATAGTTTGAGTCCATCGTGGTTGGGCCAGGGGGGACTGGGGTGAAAACCGGTGAAGGCGAGTTTGCAGAAGGATGTTGCATCTAGCTCGGTCGGCATTGGTCGCACATTGGGGAAACCGCTGTGGGCCATGATGTGTTGAAACGGCAAACCCCCCGCCCACTGCCGTATTGGGAGGAACGTCGCCTTTAGGCGATCGCCCTCTATCTGCCGCGCCGGGCGCTTACCCACTGCTCCTCCAAGTCCTATTTCGGGCCGAGAGCGGTCTTGATTATCACGGGGTGGCGGGCGTAGTTTCCAGCCTTAGGCCGTTGAGTTCGAGAACGCCTTAGTGTTGATGCCAAGGACAGGGCCAGCCAAAGCGGTTCCATTACAATATACTTGGGCGGGCCCCTATCTGTGTTACTAAGGCAACGCTGCACTTATGAGTGGTTACGCAATACTGACTCTTGGGTCCCTGGTGTTGGGATCTACAAGAAACGACGTCGACCCTGAGCTTCTAGGGATATTTCGTCCATCCGACAAGCACACCATGCGACTCGACTGCCGGGACCGGAGCGGACTTGCTAGATACGTGGGAGAAGACCTTATTGAGGAATACGACGAAAACAAACCGTTCACTAGTGTGGAGTATGGATGTACGGCGGCAGCGGCTCGGGATCGACTGGATCTCCAAGGTTTCACCCGCGAAGTCGCCGAAGCAACTTTCCTAGCAGCCCGTCCGAGGAATGCTGACGGGGGGCTGATGGAAACGGAGATAAGGGACTGATCATACCGTCCCTGTGATTGCAGGTTGGGCTGGCAAGAAACCAGCGGTGGGGATGTGGGGTTGCGGACCGTTGCGATGAGCCGGCCCACCGAAGGGGAACAGCTTCAGCAGGTTGTGCCCGGTGCAGATCAGGGACCACTCGCCCTGGACCTTCTCCAAACCTCGCAGCAGGAACTGCCGGAACCCTCGGCCCTGCTTGATCTGGCCGAAGACCGGCTCCACCGTCTCCATGCGTAACGCATAACGCTGCCGACCCCGCTTGGTCTGCAACTTGCGGCGCATCCGGTCCCTGGGCGAGAGATCCCTGGGCACCGTGCCGGTATTGGCAATGACCTCCTCTGGTTTGCCGGAGACACGGTGTACGGCAGTGACCGCCGGCTGCGGCGGTGGCTGGAGCAGCAAGAGATACCCCATGTGCTGGCCATCAAGAGCAACGAGAAGCTGTGGGCCTGGACGGAGGAAGGCCCCAGACAGGTGCGGGCGGACCGGTTGGCGTCCCAGTTGGAAGAATCGGATTGGGCGCGGCTCAGCGTTGGAGACGGGTCCAAGGGACCCCGACTTTACGACTGGGCCTGGCTGGCCATCCGGCCCTTGCGGGAACCAGGCAAGGGGTACTGGCTATTGGTTCGCCGCAGCATAGCCCAGCCTGAAGAGCTGGCCTATTACGTCTGCTACGGCCCCGGGGAGACCGCCCTGGAAGAACTGGTGAAGGTAGCGGGCATCAGGTGGGCCATTGAAGAGTGCTTTGAGGAGGCCAAGGGACTGGTGGGGCTGGGCCAGTATGAAGTGCGGAAATGGTAGGGCTGGTACCGGCACGTCACCCTGGCCATGCTGGCCCACGCCTGCCTGGCGGTAGTCCGGCGACAGGCCAACACCGGCCCAGAGAGCAAAAAGGGGGAGATGCGGGTTGGG
>DAOUIZ010000053.1:0-14322 GCA_034423195.1 Dehalococcoidia bacterium
ATCATGTCCAGGCCGCCGGGCACCACCCCGGACAGGCGCACGACGGAGAGCATGGCCCCGCCGCAGGGTTCGGTGCCATCGTCCCAGCGCTCCGCCTGCTTGGGGTCCACCCCAACAGCGTCGGCAAAGCCGTTCCGGGTGAGGACGGCGGCCCGCCGCAGCCAACGCAGGCGCTGCGGGAAGTCCTCGGGCAACACGCCGGAACCGTAGAGAAAGGGTCTTCCGGCGATGATGATCTGCGGCCTGCCGCGGTGGAAAGCAGGGGAAGGGCTACTCCCGGTCACCGGGACCCTCGATGAAGAACAGTTCATGGAAATCCTCCACTTCCAGGACCCGCTGCATCCGGAGGCGCAGGCGGCCCGACGCGGCCCGCTCCTGGTTGACCAGCCGGGACAGGTGGCTGCGGCTGATGCCCAGCTCGTCGGCCAGCCAGTTCTGGGAGCGGTGCAACAGGGCGAGGCGGTCCCAGAGGGCCTGGGGCTTGAGCCTCACCACGGGTCGCCGTCGGCGCGTCATTGCGGAATTGCCGGTCCTGGGTTAATCTAACCACACTCTAACTGTGGTTAGAGTGATTCTAGGCGGCGGCAATGCGGGCTGTCAATAGGAAATGGGAACTAATGTGCTACAATGGCGAAAATTGATCCCAGGCTGCGCCGGGAGGAACACGCCTCATGCCTGAAACCAGGGAGTACCCGTGGAAGAACATCGGGGACCGCATCCGGGAGGCCCGGACCAAGCTGGGGCTGACCCAGGCGCAGCTGGCCCGCCAGGTGGGGGTCAGTTCCCAGACCGTCTGGTCCTGGGAGGCGGGCCGGGTGAGGCCGAAGCATGAGCATCTGGAGGAACTGGCCTTCCGCTGCGAGGTGAGCACGACCTGGCTCCTGGGCCGGGACGTGCTGGAGGCTGATTTGCTCCGGGAGGCCAGCGTCTCCTTCTACGACGCCGTGGAGGGGCTGCCCCTGGAGGACATCGAGTCCATCCACAACTTCATCCGCTTCGTCCGCCAGGAGCGGAGACGCAGGACGGAGGGCGGGGGATGACCCGCGCTCAACGAAGGGGCGCGGACCTGCGGCGAAAGCTGGGGTTAACCGGGAGGGTGGACGCGGAGGCCGTGGCAAATATGCACGGCTATCCCGTGGTGCGCTGGCCCCTAGTCAAGCAGAAGGAGATAGAGGTGGACGGGTACATCGGCATCGCCGAGCGGCTGGGACCGGAGGAGAGCCGCTGGTATATCGCCCATGCCCTGGGGCACAAGATGATGCACGAGGGCAACCATTTGTGGGTGTACAAGAAGACCATGCTGGGCGTCAGGTACGAGCGGGAGGCCGACGACTTCGCCCACGCCCTGTTGATCGATGGGCGGGAGGCTGCAGAGGCCGGTCTATCCGACTCCTGGGAGGTGGCGGAGCACTTTGGGGTGCCCCAGGAGATGGTGCGGCTGCAGCCGCCGTTGGCGTTGGACGGCGGGCTGGTCAACCACGATGCGTGGGTTGGTAAAATGGCAGCCAACCCGTAGGTTGAGTATGGGCAAGGCGTACAATTGTCAAGATGATCACTGGATCGAATGACATATCTGCCGGATACCCGTAGCAATACATGGGTTACCCGCAAGACAATCAACCATGCCGGCCATCAAACACGAAGCCTTCTTCCGCCGCCACCCGGTGTTCACCGGGGAGGAGCTATCTGAACATCTCTCGTCCAACGGCGAGGCGGGCGAAAGAACGCAGGAATCCCTCATAGCCTACCACACCAGGGCGGGGCGCCTGCTGCGGGTGCGGCGCGGGCTGTTCGCCGTCGTTCCGCCGGGGGCCGATCCCGAAACCTACCCGGTGGACCCCCACCTGGTGGCCTCCAAGCTCACCAGGGATTCCGTGCTGTCCCACCACACCGCCCTGGAGTTTCACGGGCGGGCCTACTCGGTCTGGCAGCAAATCACCTATTCGGCCTCCCGCCCCGTGGAGAACATGACGTTCCGTTCCCACGTCTTCCGGGGCACCAGGTTCCCCGAGGCGCTGCGCCGCCTGGGAAAGCAACATGTCGAGGTCCTGACCCGGGACCGGGCGGGCGGGTCCATCTGGGTAACCAGCCTGGAACGTACCCTGGTGGATGTTCTGGACCGTCCCCGCCTGTCGGGAGGATGGGAGGAGGTCTGGCGCTCATTGGAGTCGGTGGAGTTCTTCAACCTGGACCGGGTGGTGGGGTACACGCTGCTGCTGGACAACTCCACCACCGCCTCCAAGGTGGGATTCTATCTGGAACAGCACCGCGAAGAACTGATGGTTGAAGAGCGGCATCTCCAGCCCTTGCGGGAGATGCGCCCGCGCCAGCCCCACTACCTGGACCGCAACCGGCGCGGCCCCGGCAGCCTGGCCACCGATTGGAACCTGGTGATTCCGGCGGAAGTGGCCAGGCGTTCCTGGGCGGAGGAGATGTGAGAATATCCCCGGAAAGGCTGGGGCGGAAGCCGAGGCCACGGAATTCCTGCCGGACGTGCCGGAGCACTTCGGGGTGCCGGAAGAGATGGTCCAACTCCAGGTTTCCCTCACTCCGCCGTGAAGCATCGGTCAGCGTTGCTTCACGGCGCCGGGGATTGATGGTGCACCCACTCACTGTTAAGATGATTTCCCGGCGAATCAATAATCAATATGACGATGCCGGACGGAAAAGTTAGGCAATGCCCACGGTAGTTTCCTTCATCAATTACAAGGGCGGCGTAGGGAAGACCACGTCCGCCTACCACGTAGCGTGCTCCCTGGCGCAGCATCATCGCCAGCGGGTACTAATGATTGACATTGACCCTCAGACCAATCTGACCTTCCTTTGCGCCAGCATCGAACAGTGGGAGAGGCGGAAGCGAAACGTCGGAACGATCAAGGACCTCTACAGCCAGTTTACCCAAGAGCGGGCGATGGAAGTCAGGCGGTTTATCTGGAACGATGCCGTGGTGGTGCGTCGCCATGCCATTCAGGGTCTGGACATGATCCCGTGCGACATAGAGTTGCTGGGCGAGGATTTGAGCAGGGACGGCGAGATCGTTGGCACCTTCCCGACGATGCAAGCCCTCCGGCAGAACGCGCGGCGCTACATGCGGGAACGTTCCTTTCTTGCGCAAGTAGTTGAAGAGGTCAGGGACCGCTACGACTGGGTAGTTATTGACTGCCCTCCCAACCTGTACCTGATGACCCAGAATGCCCTTCACGCCAGCGACTATTACGTGGTAACGGCGATCCCGGACCATCTTTCAACAATTGGACTGAACATCCTCACCAGGAAGGTGCGGGAGATAGGGGAAGGGATCGCCGCCGCGCAGCCTTTGGCCGGCGAGAGCGGGAAACCCGTTGCGGAACTGGGGGGCATCGTGTTCGTCAAGGTGAGGTTGGGCGGAAGCATGATCACCAATACCCACGAGACAACGATGGCGGCTATAGCAGCCGACGCCCAGGTCGGTGGTAAGGTGTTCTATCGAAGGACCACCGAATTAATCGGGTACAGTGAAGCCGCGTTGAACCGGGTCCCTGTTTGGGAGCACGACTCGGAGAATGCCCGGAGGGTTGCCCGAAACAACGAATACCCGTCAATAACTCAGGAACTGGTAAATCGGCTAAATCCCTAGAAGTAATTGTCATGAGTCAATCGTCACCCTATTCAATGGAAGCCCTGTTCAGAGGTTTAAGGTCTCTGCTCAATTCTCTTCCCACGGAGGAGGAAAAGTCGGAGCTTCTGCGGAACCTGAACGAGGCAGAGAGCTTTCTGGAAGAGCTGCGGTCCCTCGTGGAAACAATCCCAACGATGGAGTCAAGCCGGGAATTATCCGAGGGATTGTCCCGCCTCGACATTCTGACCGAGCGGGCAAATCGGGACGCTGGCCTTCGCAAGATCCTTGGACTGCGCGGACCGAAGTCCGGCAGGAACGGGAAAACCGCTGGTCCCGCAGACGCCAACGGGCGAGTCAGCGAATTGCAGGAGATAATTGCCCACTCAGACCCTTCTCAGGTTCAAGACCTGCTTGGGCGGGAGTCGTTAGCCGTGTTGAAAGGAGTGGCCAGTCACCTCGGTATACGGGCTCTGTCAAAAGAGCGTAAGCTGGACGTGGTTAAGCGCATTGCCAATCACATCGAGAACCAACGCGGATACGCCCTGTTGAGGGGCGGTGACCCCCAATCCCCCTAGCACCGCTCCGGAATCTTGCCAAAACATCCCTGCGGCTGTCCGCCCCCTTGCTCCAGCGCGTCGAAGTCCTTTTCACTGACGGGTAAACAGTATGACTCGCGCCATACTACGGCGGGGAGTGCGTAAACGTAAGGCGGCGCGAGAGGCCAGGGAGAGCAAGGCCCGGAGGGTGTGGGCGGCCAGGCTGCCGCCGCCGGACGTGGGCGGCGCACCGGACCCCTGCCGCCACGCTTGGGGAGACCCCGAGACCGTGAACTTCTCCCCCGGAAGCCAGGAGGGTATCCGGGTCTGCGAGAAGTGCCAGGGCTTCGTGCGCCGGTGCCGGAATTGCCGTGGCTACCACCCGCCCGAGGCGGGGCCGGGCGGCGCGTACTCAATGCCCCGTGGGTGTCCGAGGCATGGCTGAAGGAGCACGGGTGCCGCGCGAGAAGTTGGGACACGTGCCCATGCCCTTCGTGTGGATGCCCGACGGCTACGGACCGCCGGAGTTCGACCTGGCCAGCTATGGGGAGATGGAAGACCAGCCGGGGGGGTACGAACTCCAGTGGTTCAGTTGACCAGGAAAGCCGCCGGGGAGGACGTCTCCCCGGCGGAACAGGCTCGATTCACGCCTGAAAGGCGTAGACCGCTTCCCAACTGTCGGGCCTGAGCCAGGCCCTTCCCATCGGCCCCATCGTCTCCAAAGCAGCCTTGTGGGACACCCACAGGGGAACCTGCACCCTGGCCCTTTCCATCTCCTGCCCTGCCACCCGCAGGAAATGTGTGGCAGCCAACTCGTCATCGAAGGCCACCAGAACGATGGGCAATGTGCCGTGGTCGTCCAGGGGACGGCGCGTCGAGTAGTAGCGCAGGTAGGGGGCCAGCCGCGCCGCCATGGTAACGGGCCGGACCGCCCGCCGCTCCCACTCCAGGAAAAAGGGAACGGTCTCATCGCCCCGGCGCAGGACGCCGAAGGCGTCGGGCAGCACCGAGTGCAGCCGCCCCTCGTGGCGGAAGTAGCGGGATGCCCGCCGGGGCGGGTCCAGTTGAACAACGTCCCAACCGGCGGCGCGGGCCTGCCCCGCCAGGGCGACGAGGAACCGGTGCACGGCGCCGGTGTGCTCGGCGTTGCGCAGCAACTGGCGGCTGCGGGAGCCGGAGACGTTGCGCCAGGTCAGCGGCTCCTGCGGGTCCAACGGGGCGACGCTCCACCGCCGCCTGGCCGCGCCGACGGACGTGCGGTCCCGGCGGGCCAGCAGCCCCAGCCCCCGGTCGCTGAGGGCCAGCCGTCCGTACCGGCCAACACCGGCGTGGCTCGCCAGTCCGTGGCACTCCAGCCCCGCCACCAACTGGGACGCCCTTCGCTCCGAAACGCCCATGAACCCCGCCAGGTCCCGCCTTGACGCCCAGGGCCAGTCGGAAAGCAGGTCCAGGGCGAGCTTATCGGCGGGACCCAGCAGGGTGGGCAGCAGCCAGTCCGGGGCGGGCGCCTCCAGGTTGATGTCCTCCGGCAGAGCCGCCCGCGCGGGCAGGGCCTCCACCGGCAACCCGCCGCGCCGGTCCAGGTGGGAAAGGACATAGCGGAGGTCCAGGGCGGCGGTGATGGAGGGGGGACGCCATACCGGGGAGTCCGGGCCCGCCAGGACGGCGTCCCGCTCCAGGGCCAGGAAGACGGGGAACCTGGCGCCGGCCAGCATCCTCCGGGCCTGGCGCAGCCGCACCTGGTCGGGGGCCAACGCCAGGACGGCCCCGGGCAGCGGCCCCTCTCTGAGCCGCCACAGTCGCTTGGAAAAGCCGGTACGGTCGGCGGTGGTCCCCTGCCGGACCACGGCGACGGTGCGGCCCCCGGGCAGAGTGATTCCGGCGTCCACCGGAGCGGCCCGGTACCAGCGGAAGCCGATGGGAAACTCGGCGCTGGAGATTGCGGCGGCCAGCCGGTAGATCACGCCCACGGTGTCCAGCCGCTCCAGCAACAGCCGCTGCCAGCGGGAGGAAACGGGGCGATTGTTCAGCAGGTCCTCCGGGGAAACGTTCTCCAACTCCACCAATCGCTCCAGCCCGTGGGCGGTGACGTAGTACCGGCGGGTGGGCGGCAGCAGGGGCGTGGCGTGGGGGATGGCCTGAGCCATCCCCCATTCCGTGAGCTTATCCATACCGGCGTACACCGCGCCCCGGGACCAGCCGGACAGGGCCGCCAGGTCCAGCCGGTCGGCGAAGGGCGTCTCCGCCAACCGGCGCAGCAGGCCGGCCTCGCAGTGGGTCAGGGTCATTCCTCCACCTCCCCCTCACCGGCAGTCTCCCCGTCCGCCTGGTTGTGCCGGCTGCGCTGCTTGTTGCGGTTGGGGCCGGAGTTCTGATCCGGCTGTTGCGGTGGTTGGGGCTGGTCGTCGTTCTGCCGCTCCTGGAGCAGCCGGTGGTACTCGCTGGTCTTCTTCTCTCCCTCGGCGTCGCCCAGGGAGATGTCTCCGGCCCTGGTGGTGTAGTCCCGGGCCCCGGCCCGGATGACCTCGGCGACGTAGGGGTCGCCCGGCTTCGGCTTCCTGACCATCATGGAGTAGGCGGGCATCCGGTCGGCGCCTACGGTGGCCCGTATGTAGCAGTGGTGCACCGGCAGGGACGTGATGTCGTCCTCGGACACCCGGTCCTTGCCCAGCTCCCACACCAGCCGGCGGGCGTCGCTGCCCGATACCTGGAACACGGCCAGGCAGCCCACGTTGGCCAGGATGGTGTCCTGCATGGTGCGGGAGAGGTCGTCCAGCTTGGCCAGGCTCTGGGTGGCCAGGATGAAGCTGGCCCCATACTTGCCTAGCTCCGACAGCATGGACTCGTAATCGACGCCGGGCATGGACTGCATTTCATCGACAACCACCAGGGCGCCCCGCCGCCGGTTGAGGGGCAGGCTCTCCTGCTCCCTAATCACCGAGTCCACCAGGTTGAGCAGGGACGCGCCCACCAGGGCGGCGACATCACGGCCCACCGAGCCCTGGGCGGTGGAGACGAAGAGAACGCCGCCGTCCAGGATGGTCTGGCGGATGTCGATGGTGGAGCGGGACTGGCCCAGGATGGACCTGGCCTTCTTGGAAGATGCGTAGTAGGCCAGGCGGGTCTGCACCGGGGCGATGGCCTCGGAGCGGTACTGGCGGTGCCAGCCGTCGAAGTCCCGCACCCACCAGTCCAGCAGGTAGGAGTCGTTGACCTGTCCCAGCACCTCGGTGCGGAACTTGCCGTCGGATATGAGCCGCATCCCGTCCAGGATGGTGTACTGCCGGTCCTCGTCCCTTCGCTCGTTGGCCTCGTGCAAGGTCTTGACGGTGTGTTCCAGGATGGACTGCATCCGGGGACCCCACTGCTCCCACAGCCCCTTTGCCACCCGCACCACCGAGTCGGCGGTGCGGTCCCGGTCGGCGAAGATGCGGGTGTCCAGCAGGTTGATGCCGGGCGCGCCCTGGTCGTCGGCCAGGTCGATGAGCTTCACCTTGTCAACCAGCGACCCGGGCACCTGCTCCAGCAGGCCGGCCACCAGGTCGGCGTGGGGGTCGACCACGATGATGGCGTCATTGTCCCGGCCCGCCGCCTTCTCCCGGAGCTTGTGCGCCACCACGTGGTGCATCAGGGTGGACTTGCCCATGCGGGTGCGGGCCACGTATAGGTGGTGGCGCTTCAGCAGGTCGTCGGTGAAGTTGACCTCTCGGGGCGCGCCGCCGGTGGCGTCGCCCACCGGCGCGCCGGTCCTGACGCCCCGGGGCTGGGGCGCCAGCGCCCGGGAGGAAGACCGTTCCACCAGGGGAGTCTCGTCGCCCTCGCCCGGCGGGTGCCACAGGGCGGCCGCCTCCCGCACTCCCAGTACGCTGCGTTTGCCGAAGAGTCCCGGACCGGCTGGGTGGAGGCTGGCTTGGTGCACGTCGCCTGAGACGAACACCGGCTTAGCCTGGCTCACCCTGAACCTGGCCCCGGCGGGGTGGTCGTAGTGGCGGTAGGCGGCAGCCACGCTCTCCAGCAGGTCGCGGGCCCGCTCGGTGGAGGCGTCGGCGGGCAGGAAGGCGGTGACCTGGAGCTCGGCGTCGAAGGCGATGCGGGAGACTTTCTCCCGGATCAGAAGCGGGTCGTAGACCCGGTTGCGGGCCTTCTTCCAGCGCCACCAGCCCCAGCCGGCTACGGTGAGGCCGAGAGCGGAACCAAGTCCCAATAACGCCGCCTTCCAGATCTCGCCGTCCTGCACCCAAAGGTAGCCCCGGAGGGCGGCCAGCGCCCCCACGCCCAGCACGGCCATGGTCACGCCGTCCAGCTTCAGGGGGGCGGTCTGGTAGGTGTAGGAGGGGTCCCGCCGTTCCTCGACGGCCCGCTTGTGGGCCCGGGCCTGGTGGCCCTGGGACCACTCGGGACCCAGGGAGCGCAGCAGCAGGCGGGCCACGATGCGCTCGCCTTGCCTGAGGGCGGACAGCGCGCCGACGACCGCCAGCAGGGGGTCGGAGCCCGGGTCCAGCAGGTCGTCGTCCCGGAAGGCGCGCAGGGGCACGTAGTCCGGTCCCCCGGCCCGCAGGGTCAGACCCCAGGCCAGCTCGCCCTGGCGGCGGCGCATGGGGTCGTCCTCGGGGGCAACCTCGCGGACGCGGGCCTGGGGGTAGTGGGCAGCCAGCTGCTGCCTCACCACCCGGTCGTCCTGGCAGCGGGCCAGCAGGCCCACGCCGTCCATGTCGGCGGCCAGCTCCAGGGAGAAGGGCTCGGGGACGGCGATGGACTGGAGCAGGTTCTCCACTCCCAGCAGGGTCCGCTCGCCGGTGCGGTGGGGGGTGACCGCCAGCAGGGCCGGGGGCTTCCTGGTCTGCTTCTCGCCCAAGAGGATGTGCCTTACGTTGATACTCATACTGTTTCTCCTTTATCGGTCTGGATGTTGTGGTTCAGTGCCTGGGTCCGGGCCGCCACTCGATGACCTCGGTTTCCTCCGGCGTGGCCTCGATGCGGACGGGAAAGCGGTTGCCCCGGGCCAGGAGCAGCCCGTCGCCCCGGGGACAGGAAAGCAGCCAGCGTTGCAGCTCCACCGGCAGGTCGAAGGCTTCCCCCACGGTGGTCACTGCTGCCGCGTCCTGCTGGAGCAGGAGCTTGAAGGCGGCGTTCTGCAACAGCGCCCTTCCCGAATGGCCGGTGATTGCCCGGGAACTGTCCTCGGAGAGAAGGTCCTGCACGTCCTGGGTGATGAACTGGAGTCCCAGCCGGTGCTTTCTGGCGCGTTTCGCCATGCTGACCATGAAGGCCGCGCCCTCGGGGTGCTGCATGATGCTCCACACCTCGTCCACCACCAGCAGCCTGGGTCTTGGGTCCTGGGCTGCGGCGGCCCACACCGTCTCGGTGCAGACCATGGCGGCGGCGGGGCGCAGTTCCGGTTCCAGCAGGTGCAGGTCGAAGACGGTGACCAGGGCCTCGTGGGCCAGCAGGTCGTCGCCCTCGTCGGAGAGCAGGTCCCGCAGGCTGCCGGTGGCGAAGGGCCGCAGCAGGTGGGCGATCTCCGGCGTTTCCCCCTCCAGGTAGCGGTAGAAATCCCGGAACCCGGTGCGCTCCCGCTTCTGGGCGTAGTAGGAGGCCAGGGCGTGGTCCAATGACGACCGGCGCTCTGCGGAGAGCCTCTCCCCCACCATCACCTCGATGAGCCGGCGCAGACTGCCGATGCGCTGCAACAGTTCCTCGGAATCTCCCCGGTCTATGACGAAGGGGTTCATGCCCTGGCCTGGAACCCCGGGGGAGAGCACCCTGCCGCCGGCGGCGCGGGCCATGTCGGCGTACTCCCCCTCCGGGTCGATGACGTAGGCCCGAACGCCGCGGCACAGCCCCCGCAGCACCCCCAGCTTGGTGGCGAAGGACTTTCCCGAGCCGGAACGGGCCAGGACCGCCGTGTTGGCGTTCAGGTGGGTGCCGTCGAAGGGGTCGTAGACGATGGGGGCGCAGGCCCGCAGGTCGATGCCGTAGAGGGTGCCGCTCCTGGTGTCCAGGTCCGGCGGGGAGAAGGGGAACAGCCTCGCCAGCGACGACGTGTCCAACGTCCGCCACACCGCCACGGCGTTCAGTCCCAGGGGCAGGGTGGACAGCAACCCCTCCCGTTGGCGGAAGGTCAGGTTGTCCAGCTTGCCCAGGGTGGCGGCGAAGTGGCCTTTTGCCTTTTGCGTCAGGTCTTTCAGCCCATCGGCGTCGCCGGCGTGCAGCGTCACCGACAGGGAGGAGTGGAACAGCCTCTCCCGGCCCCGCTGCACCTCGTCCCTGAGGCGGGACACGTCCTCCAACGCGATCTCCGCCTCCGGCGACATGGAGCGGCCCCGCTTGAGGGACAAGCTCTGCGCCGACTCGAACCTTACCTTCTGCCATTCCAGGGTCCGGGCCGCCTGCTCGGCGGGAATGGCACCCAGGTGTACCGACAGGTCCATGGGGGCGCCGGCGGCCATCAGCCCCTGCAGGAAGCCCGGGGCCAGGGAGCGGGGCCACTTGCCCAAGTGCAACGAGCGCACCAAGCGATTGCCGACGCGGATGTCCCGCCGGTTGACCTCGATTTCAAACTCTTCACTCTCGTTGCGTTCGTTGGGAGAGCCGCCCAGGGCGGCCGACAGCCAGAACAGGCGCAGCGGTTCGCCCACCAGGGGGAACACGCCCAGGCCGCCCCGGACCAGCAGCCCGTGCAGCTCGTCCATGCGGTCGTGCTCGCAGACGGCGTAGAAGCGCCGGTCCAGGATGCCCTCCCGGGTTTCCAGGGTGGTCAACAACCGGCCCAGGCTGTCGGCGGCGTCCCTCGTCTGCTGCGGCAGGTCCTCCGGCTGGGCCTCGGTCAGCTTGTCCCTCAAACCCTGCAGCACCGGCGGGTGCTGGCGCACCAGCAGTTGCACCGGGAAGTCCAGGGCGTTCAGCGACCCGGCGAAGGCGGCCAGCTTGGGCTCGTCCAGCTCCAGCCCCATCACCTCGCTGACCGCCAGCTTCACCCCGTCCAGCCGCACCGGCCCGTCCTCCTCCAGGTGGGACAGCATGAAGAACAGGTTCAGGTCGGGGGGTGGCTTGGGCGGTTCGGGCACCGCCGCCGCAAGTTCCTCCCCGGGTTTCCGTTTGACGATTGCCTTGATGTTCGGCAATGTCGCTTTCATTTTCGTTTCCTCCTTTCCCTCGATTACAGGCTGGGGACGATGCCGGCGTTGATGGCGGCGGCGATGGTCTTGGCCGCCAGCACCACCACCAGGCCGACGACGGCCATCACCACCGCGTTCCTGGCCCTGCCCCGTCGTCCATCCCCCTCGGCGCCCTCGGCCATCAGCACGAACCCGGCCCAGACGATGGCGAAGAGGCACAGGCCCGCCCCGGCGTAGGCCATGCCCTCCAAGACCCTGTTGATTGCGTCATACAGCAGTTCCTCCTTGGCCTCCGGCGTGTCGGCGGCGACGGACAAAAGGGCGGCCACCGAGGACAGCAGGATGCTAGCCACGCGCCCTACCACGGCCAGTCCCACCAGGAGGACGAATCGCCGGCGTCCGCCTGGTCCGCCTTCGGAGGCGGGGGCTTGGGCGGCGGCACGTACAGGTATTCGAAGGGGTTGTCGGCCCCCAGGCCCATAGCCTGCCCCGTACTCTTCACCGGCCCGCCAGCCAGGGGCAGGGTCTCCGGCCGGGTGCGTGTCACGGAAGCGCGTTCCACCTCCACCGCCCGCACGTGCTCCCGGTGGTGGACTCGGATGCGCACCGTCTTCACCGACCTGTTCTCCCCGCAGCGGCAGGTCACCCGCCGGGTGTACACGTCGGTGCGGGCCGGGTGGTGGACGGTCTGGAGCATGGGCGGCAGGGGCACGTCCAGCGCCGCCTCCAGCGCCGCCGTGACTGCCATGCCGTGGGTGGCCTTCCGGTCGGGTACGGCCAGGCTGAACCGGGTCTCGCCATCTGGAACAAAGGCCGCGCTGGTGGTGAGGGAACCGGCCTCCACGTTCACCCTTCCCGTAATGCCGGTGACGGTGGCGTCCAGCAGGGCCGGAAGGGACTGGCTGAAGTGGCCGCCGTGGACCGGCAGGTCCACCTCCTGGCGGGTGTCGGTGATGCACTCCGAGGCGATGACGCCCCTGACCTGCCCCGGCGTCCACTCCAGGGACACCGCCTCCAGGTCGCACAGCTCCCCGTCATACCTGGGCAGGGGGTAGGGAATCTGATCGCTCTTCAGGGACACCGCCCCGGCGAAGCCCAGGGAGTCCGTCCAGGAGAAGGTGAAGGAGGGCCTGGGGCCGTTGAGGGTCAGCCGGTAGGTCCTGGTCTCCCCGGCGTGAAGGGTGGAGTTGGCGCCCATCTTCAGGGTCCGGCCGATCCGGCCGCCGAAGACCCGAACCCTCAGGTCCAGGTCATGGGCCGCCCGCAGGCTGACGGTGGCGGTGTCGCCGGATACCGCCAGCCCCTCGATGAAGATGCGGCGTCCGGGCACCGGCTCCGGCGGCTCGAAGTAGATCTCGTCCAGCCGCCAGGCGTCGCCGTAGGGTTGGTCATTGGGGTCGTCGGCCAGGGCCGTTGATGGCAGGGTTACCAGGGCCAGGGCCAGCAGTCCGGCGGCAATGGGAAGAAACCGGCTCCAGGGCTTTTTGCCTTTCTCTCCCTTGGTCAAAGTCTTCTGCCCGCTGCCGTCCCTGGGCTGTCTCCGCTTGCCGAACCAGCGATGGGGCCGGAAGGGTGCGCGGCCCTTGTTCCTAGCCGCCCTGGCCGCCTTGCCTGCACCGGAAGCCGTCTTCTTCGCCAGCAGCCGGAGCGGGTCGGGTTTCACTTCCGGCATCGGCGGGGCCTCGCTGCGGGCCAGTTGGTAGGTTGTGCCGGCGTAGCGCCTGGCCCCCAGCTTGAACTTCAGCAGGTCGGCGGCCACCAGGGGCAGCCCCCGGCCTGCCACCTTCCCCACGGTCAGGGCGATGCCCGTGAAGCCAAAGACGATGGCGATGCCCAGCTTCAGCCCCCAGGGGCCGAGGGGGAAGTAGCGGTAGACGCCGTAGCTCACGGCGCACACCGCCACCACCGCCACTATCTGGGGGAAGGTGAACCCCAGCAGCACCTTGTCCTCGGCCTGCACGTGGGTGGGTACTTCGTGCTCTCTCATTACGTCCCTCCTAGCCGCCGTCACTGGTGTCGTCGCCGTCGGTGGGTTCGGGCAGGTCGGGCGTTACCGCCGGGTCCACCACGGCGTTGATCACCAGTTCCACCACGCCGTAGGCCACCAGGGCCAGCACGATGCCCACCAGGGCGGTCATCATGGCGCTCTTGCCTCTTTCCATCTGGTTGGGCGCGCCGCTGGCGGTGAGGTACATGTAGGCCCCGTAGATGAAATAGCCAACGCCCACGACGCCGACGAGGCCCAGCAGGATGGCCACCAGGTTCGATATGGTCTTGGTCAGGTCTTCCATACAGTCCTTCTCCTTAGTCCCTTGCTTGTTGCTTGCTTGCTCGTTGCTCGAACGATCTGTTCCGTTGCTGTCGGCTGGGTCAGCCGTTCTTTTCCTACTGGCACATGGCTCCACCTCCTGGGTCGCGGCCGGCGCGAGGAAATCGCCGTGCCCATGGTTGTCGTTCCGATGAGCTAGGGCCCCTGGCTCCTGGGGGTGGGTCCGCTCTGTCCGGCCGGCGTGGAGCTCTGGGCCGCCGAGTTCACCGCCCCCGTGGCGGCGCTGGTGGCGACGTTGGCCGCCGTTGCGGCGGCGGCAACTCCGGCGGGTCCCCCGGCGGCTCCCCCGGCCAGCAGTCCCAGGGCGCGCCCCGACCGCACCATTCCGCCGGGCAGGGACATGCCGAAGTAGAGGGTGTGCAGCCAGGCGTCGAAGGTGCCGTGATGCCCCAGCATCGACGGGACCCGTCCCGCCAGGTACATGAAGGCGATGGCCAGCAGCAGCTTCCACACCAGGTCCCGGGCCGCCTCGCCGCCGCCGATGGCGGCGAACTGGTCCAGGAAGCCGAAGGCCAGGGCGATGGCGATGAGCTGCACCGCCTGCTGGAACACGGCGGTCATGAACAGCCGCAGCCAGTGCTTGCCCCAACCGGCGGTGTGGGGCAGGATCCACAGTCCCAGGGCGATGGGGGCCAGGCAGAGCAGGATGTCGATGAGGGCCAGGCGCAGGACCATCTGCACCAGCAGGTAGAGGATGAAGAAGCCGAAGACCAGGTAGAGCAGGGCGATGAACACCGCCAG
>DAOUIZ010000054.1:0-11968 GCA_034423195.1 Dehalococcoidia bacterium
GGAGTTGCGGCGGAGGGAGAAGCCGGGCACCGTGTGGTCGCCCCACAACCTGCTGGCCCTGTTGGAAATCCGGGGCCTGATAAACCAAACCACCTAATTCGCAACGCTACCTCACCACCGGTAGCCACTCCTCCGGGTACACGCTGACCAGCGTGAAGCTCACCCTGTTAGTTGGCAATGGCGCCTTTCCGACGTACACCGTGAGCATCCACTCGGACTCAAGCGGAGCGCCGGGAGCCAGACTGGGGGACGTGTTGACGCACCCGAACTCACTGCTCCATGGACGAGTCAACACCGCCGCCTTCACGGCGCCGGTCGGCGGCATCTCCCTCGACTCCGGCACGAAGTACTGGGTGGTGATCGACACGACTACAGGGCACAACAACACGAGCCTTCGGCTCACTGCAACAAGTTCGGACGACGAGGATTCGGGCGGAGCGACGGGATGGAGCATCGCGGACAATAGCCGCCAGCGTTCGTGGAACCACACGACATGGGCTATTAGTAATAGCTCCGGACGGATCGAGATCCACGGCATCGCCAACCCCTAGACGCCTCGCTTGAGCTGCCACCGGGATCGCGTCCGAGTGCCCCGACCAGCGGGCGACGGCCGACCGCCGCATGAAGGACCGGCCTCATGCCGAGACAGCGTGTTAACTACAGCAGAGACCCTTACGTCTTCCCGGACGACTTCAACCAGCGTTTGGAGCGGTTCAAGCAGGAGTCGGGGTTGTCCTGGGCGGAGATTGCCCGCCGCCTGGACATCTATCCCCATACCCTGTGGCGGTGGAGGAACCTGGGAGTCCGGCCCAACACCGAGCACATGATGGCGCTGCTGGCCCTGGCCGAGGACCTGGGCCTCGGCCACCTGTTCACCGAGTAGGGCAGAAAGGGCCGGAAACGCAAAAAGGGCGGCATACACCCGCAGTCAGGGAGAGGGACCCGTTACCAGTGCGGCAAGGGGTCCCTCCCTTTTGTGTTGCGGCGTCGGCTTACCGCTAAACGCCTTCTGGCTCCTGTTTCTCCAGCATCACGCCGTAGCCCCGCTCATCGACTACGTGAGTCACCGAGACCTGGCCCCGGCTGTCGTAGCCGGCACGGTAGGCGTACTCCACCTTGGCGCCCCTGACCACCACGCCCTGGCGGCCGTCCTTCTTCCAGGCCATCACCTTGACCTCGGCTGGCACAACCAGTTCGGCCGCCGAGGGCGCGAACAGGACCTCGTGCAGGTTCCGCAGCACCTTGCCCGACGGCGTTCGCTTGCCAGCCATGATCTGGGAGAGGTGGGCGGAGCAGATGCCGGCCCGCCTTGCCACCTCGTTCTGGGAAATGCCGTGGGCGTCCATCCGGTCCCACAGGGCGCGGCAGTCAACCTTAGGTTTCTTGGCCGGCGTGGCCTGCGCCGGGGCCTGCAACAAGGCCTCCACCCGCGCCTGGACGGCAGGACTAAAGTTTCGGTTGCCCCGGGACGCCTGGGACATAAAGCTGCGGGACACCCCCACCTTCTCCGCCAGTTCGTTCATGCTCATTCCCATCTCCCTGGCCCTCTCCCGGATGCAGGTGCTCTCGCCGCTGACGTGACCGCCCTGGCGGTAGACCACGCCCTGGCCGGGGACCTCGCCCAGGACGGCCATGGCCCGCTCCCGCAGCATGTGAGACCAGGGCCTGTTGCCGCTGGAAACCTGGGACAGGTAGGAGTAGCTCACGTCCATTTTCTCCGCCAGTTGCTTCAGGGTGAGGCCCTTGCGCCGGGCGGCGGCGCGGAGTTCGCTTTCAGGTTTGTCCTGGTCCTTTCTGGCCGCCCTGGCCTTCTTATTGGCGGTCTTCCCGGTGGTCTTTTCCTCGGTGGTGGTCCGGTCGATGCTGGTAGCCGTCATGTCGCTTCCTCCGAAACGCAGAAAGCGGGGTCGTCTCCAAATAAGGAGGCGGCCCCGCTCTCTCGTGAATGTATGTATTTGCTTGTGTTGGTGCTCAGGGACCCGTGTCCCGGCGCCACGGTGATGGAAATTCCCTCTTTCCTTTCAAGTCAGCCGCCGGCCCCGACGGAGATTCCCAAGCCGTGCGCCGCCCAACGTCAGACGCACTGCGCCCAGGGTGAGACAGGCAACGAAGAACGCCGGTTTGGGGAGTTGGCGCAGGACGCAGTTCGCCCAGGGCGTTACGTCCTGGGAAAGACGCGCGCGAGGCTGAGATGAGAGAAAGGAGAGATGAACGCAGCACGGCCAGCGGCTACTTCAAAAGCCACCGGCCCGTGGAGACCGCGCTGCGAAATCAAGCGTCCGGCCAGCCAGCGATGACACGCCGGGACCGGAGCGTGTGGGAAGCGCGGCACCGGTGCCGCTGTTGTTCAGCAGCTACGCCGCAGACGTGGGACAGCAGCCGGGGCGTTTGCTACGCTCCAACCGCAGGGTGAAGAACGCGAAGCAGTCGAGCCGCTCCGCCAGTGAGAACCGAAGGGTGAGGGAATCCGGGGTGCCGTCCTGTTTCTGTCCGCCGCCTCCTTGAATGAAGTTGTGGTTCCGGTGGTTGACCGCGTGGCCTGGCTTGCAATTCCGGCTGGGGCGCCGCGAGCAGGACCCGCAGACGCTCCAGCCATGTCGGGAACAAAGCGCCGCTAAACGCTCCGTCCCCTCCGTCCAGTGAAGGGAGGGATCAACTCCCTTCAACAGTCGGATGTTCGGCAACCGGAGGGATCAGCCCCGGAAACTGAACGGTTGCCCGGTGGGAGAAGGACTTGAACACTCCAACCCGCTGGACCGGACCGGGAGCGAAGGACTTGAACACTCCGTCAATCCGGCCCGCGCTGACGGCGAGGGATGTTCAAGTCCCTCGCCGTCAGCATTCCCTCGTGGGCCGCCGTTCTTTCGGTGAGGCCCGGGCTGAGGGAGAGACCCCCAGGTTTCTATGGCGGGAAACGCTGGAAAAGCCTGACAACGGAGTAATTGTCGCCCGGTGCCCCGCCCCTGGGTAAGGGCCTGGAGGACCCCCCCAGCCCAGGTGCTCACAATATTCACAAGCCCCGCCGTCTCACCAGGCGCCGCCAGAACTCCCGCGTGAACGCCAACCGGAGCCGGCGCAGCAGTTCCAGCCTGCGCCTGGCCCGGCGCGTGTCGGTCAATGCCTTGCGCCGCCAGTTGACCTGCCCGCCCCGGTCCAGGCCCTTGAGCGGGTACGTCTCCGGCGGCAGGGTCAGCCCGTGCTCTTCCAGCAGCGCCAGCTCCACCGCCATGAACCGTTCCTCCACCACCAGCCAGTCCAGGCCGCCGCCCCGGTCGGGGTGGGTCTCCTTCAACTCCCGCCATTCCTGGACCAGCGGCCAGGCGGCTCCGAAGACCTCCGCGTCGTCAGGGGCGGGTTCCAGCGTCGCCAGGTCGGGATACTCCCGCCATGGCGCGGGTTTCCCCTGGAGCTGCCCGCCGTTGCCGGACTCCCCTGTCCCACCCTCAACGTCCATGCCAACGCTTCCGCCGACAACCCTGGCCGCTTCCAACCGGTCAAGTCTCCGCATCCCCTCGGCCTGCTGGTTCCTGAGCGCTTCTACCTCTCCTTGGACGGCGCCGAGGCCGTCGCGCACTTCCTGGCCGAGATTCTCAACCAGTCCCTCCACCCGCTCCAGCCGTGCCGCCAGCTCATCGTTGCGCTCCCGCTGCTCCCGGGCCGGAGACCCGCCGCCCTCCAGCAGCGCCTTCTCCAGGGACAGCCGCAGCCGCCGGGACAGCCTTCCGGATTGCAGGCCGGCGCTCAATGTCCGGTGGTCCACGTCCAGCTTCTTTGCCGCCTTCCTGACCCCGTGGTCCCGCACCTGCTCCCGCAACAGCGTCATCAGTTGCAGGTGGTGCAGGTCCTCGATGTCCCGGCTCTCATCGATCCCCGGCTGCTCCGCTGCCATGATTCTCCCTCCGGGTACAAAAATGTACGTTTCACGTTGGGCCTTTGCACGCTCCCGCCAAATTGACGGGGTGCAAAAACGCCCGTTTCAGCCAGGAGACTTGCACACCCCCACCGGAACCGGCCCGCAAGTCCAGGTGTTCACTGTTCACCTCCTGTAGGGGGCCGGTTCCCCCCTATTCCAGGTTGTTTCAGCTTTGGCACCGCCCTGAAATGGGAAGGGGTACAAAAATGCACGCAAGTCCCAATCCCTGTACACCCCAATGACATCACGGCGGGGGCCGTTTTCGTAAGGGCCTGGGAGGGCGTTCATCCATGAACGCCCCTACGGGGGCGGTCCTGAAAGGGCGTTCACGGGCGAAGGCCCCTACGGGAGGTTATGCGGGGCGTTTCGGTTGTTCACACTCTGCTGCGGCGCTGGCGGAACCGCCGGCGACCCCGACCGCAGCGAGGTGAACGACTTGACCCTGAATGCACACCACCGGCTCGGCAGGCGGCTGATCCTGCTGGCCGCCGCGCTGTTCCTGGCGGCGCTGGCCGCCATCCCCGCCAGCGGCCCAGCCCTGGCTCAAACTCCGCCGCCCGACACCGACAACCTGGCCCTGGTCAACCGCGACCGGCAGATGGTGGAGCGGAAGAAGGAGGGCGAGTTCATCGCCCGACCGGTCTTCAGCCGCCAGATATCCGTCCTCCACTACGCCCTGCGCCACCCCGACACCGGCGAGTGGGTCACCAACACCCACCGGGTGCGGGGCGGCGAGAAGGAGCTCACCGAGGGCTGGGAGTACACCTTCGAGTACCCGGCCCTGGACTCCCAACCCGAGCTGCACCCCGAGCAGGCCTTCCTGCTGGTGATGTCGGTGCCGAGAACCGGCGGCGGCGAGCACCACGTCTTCCACGCCCTGGTCCCCGTCCACCAGCCCAAGGGGTTGTGGGACAAGGTGCTGGGCGCCCTCGACCCGGACCGCTGGGCCCGGGCCGCCGCCAAATGGCTGATCCAGGGCGTCCACGGGACGTTGTGCGGCGTGCTGGAGGGAGTGTTCCAGACGGACCTGACCGAGTGCGGGGGGTAGCGAGTATGAGCGACATCCTCACCGGAACCCCGCCGGGCCTGACCTACGACCACGAGATCGTCCGGCAGATCTGGCTGCTGACCTGGGCCATCGCCTCGGGAATGCTGGCCATCATCCTGGGGTGGATGGGCCTCAGCTTCATCGTCCAGGAGCACCTGGGCCACCACCAGTCGGGGTGGCGGGAGATGGTGCCCCGGCTGGTGCTGGGCCTGACCGCCGCCGCCTCGTCTCTCTGGTGGTGCGCCCTGGTCATCGACGTGGCCCACGCCGTCTCCCAGTTCATCGCGGCGTCCCTGGGCATCACCCCTGGCGACCTGCTGCGAGCTCCCCTGGACCCGCTGTTGAACGCCGCCGAGGCCGCCAGCACCGGGCTGGCGGTGTTCATCGCCCTGCTCTACCTGGTCTTCGGCTTTTTCATCCTCTACCTGCTGGTGCAGATGATCCTGCGCCTGGCCCTGATCGACATCCTCCTCTGCCTGGCGCCCATCGCGTTGGGGCTGTGGATCCTGCCCCACACCGCCGGATGGGGCCGCCACTGGCTCAGGCTCTTCATGACCACGGTGTTCCAGCAGGCCATCCAGCTCATCGCCATCGCCCTGGCCTTCGGGTTCCTGAACGAGTTTGCCGACATCACCGGAGGCGAGGCGGCCCAGGACCTGGTGTGGATGCTGCTGATGGCCATCGCCTTCATGTACCTGGCGGGACGGGTGCCCTCGATGCTGGGCAACCACGGCACCTTCGACGCCTGGCTGCACACCCTCTACTTCGGCATGTCCCTGCCCGGCTCGATGATGCGCTCGGCCCGCTCCCTGGGGATGCTGGCCGGCGGGGCCGCCGGGGGTCCGGCGGGGGCAGCGGCAGCCGCTGCCGCCACCAACACCGCTGGCAACGCGGTGAACTCGGCGGCCCAGAACTCCACGCCGGCCGGCCAGAACAGCCCCACGCCCCGGAGCCAGGGGCCTTAGCGACAACAGGAACAACGACATCTACCGGCGCGACGCAACTGCGCCGCCAGCCATCCGGGAGGTGCGCCATGTGCCAGTAGCGGAACGGGAACGGCCAACGGAAGAACGGCAAGAACGCGACACAGGAAATCGACACGCAAGGAGAGAAATCTATGGGAGACCTGACACAGACCATATCGAACCTGGTGGGCATCCTGCTGGGGCTCGTAGGCGTCGTGGGAGTCGGCTATTTCATATACGGCGCCTACATGTACCTGACCGCCTCCGGCGCGCCCAACCAGATGGAAAGGGGCAAGTCCGCCATGATGACCGCCCTGGCCGGCATCGTGCTGGCATTGGTGGCCTACGGCGTGGTGGAACTGGTGATCAACGCCGTGGTGGGCAGCCCGGTGGACCTGGACGTGCCCGACCCCACCAACAGCGGCACCACCCCCTCCGGCACCCCGGAGGCTCCCACCACCGGCGGCGGGTAGGAGGTGAACATGAGAGAGCATGAAGTACCGACCCACGTGCAGGCCGAGGACAAGGCCCTGCTGTGGTTCACCTTCCCCCAGATCGTGGCGGTGGTGGCTACCTGCGCCGTGGCCTACGGCGTCTACCGCTACTTCCCCTTCGGCCCCTCGGGGCTGAAGCTGGGCATCGCCATCCTCTTGGGCGTCCTCGGCATCGCCATGACCGTGGGGAAGGTGGGCGGCCGGGGGCTGCCCCTGGTGTGCGCCGACTTGCTGAAGTTCAGGCTGGGCGCCCGGCGCTACGCCGGGTGTCCGGCGGAGCTGGCGGTGAGCGAGCCGCCCCCGCAGCCCGAGGCCAAGCCCGACCCCCTGCGGCTGATGGCCAAGAAGGCGGTATCCGGCGTCGGCAAGGCGGTGAAGGCGGCGAGGAAGAAGGGGCGTCCTCCCTTCCGCCCCCACAGCTGGTTCGGCAAGGGCCGGCGCCGCCGGGACGCGGCCAACCAGCAGTTTCGGCCCCAGGAGAGCAACCACAAGGCCCCGCCGCATCCCTCGCGGGAGCGCAAGCCCTGGTACCGGCTGCTGGCGGTGGCGGGGCTGCTGGTCCTGACCATCGTGGCCCTGCCCTCCTCAGCCCTGGCCGACGACCCGGACGATCCTCCCTACGGCGATGCCTGGCGGCTGGGCGAAATCTACTTCGAGCCGCCGGAGCCCGTCCCCGGTCGCCGCATTTTCTTCGAGAAGGTGAGCGTCACCGGAAACACCGCCGCCGTCACCCTGCGGGCCGCCCACGACCTGGACCTGAAGGGCCGGGTCTACGGCGGGCGCACCGGCAAGACGTTGAAGATGGGAGTGAACTCAACCTTCACCGCCGGTCAGGCCAGGACCTACAACCTGACCCTGAACGGCCCATCGCCCTCCTTCACCTTCTCCTGGCACGACGCCCTGGGCTTCTCCGGTGCCGTGTCCCTGAAGAGCCGTCAGATTCCCTACCCCCTGCCGGAATACGACGGGGAGCTGTGCGACCTGGAACTGGTGTCCCTGGAGTGGACGCCGGGGCAAATCGAGGGAGTCATCGCCTCGGAGTGCATCACCGAGACCCGCCAGGAGGTGGACCTGCCGGTGTACGGCGGCCACTTCAGCCAGTCGGTGCCCGCCCTGCTGGACGCCAGCGTCACCGGCATCACGGGCACGGTGACGGTGGCAGCAGGTTCCCACACGACCACGGCGGCCTTCGTGTCCGGCGGCGAGACCGGGTTCACCCTGTCCGTTCCCGACGCGAAGGCCGATCACGACCTGGAAATCACGGCGGAGTTGACGGCGGCCCTGGACGTGCCAAGGCCGCCCATGTTGCAGACCACCCATCACCCGGCCCGCACCGACGTCTACACCCGAAGGGTGACCTGCCGCTGCGGCGAGAGCAGCACGGTCAAGACGGTGCGCATCTACGTCCACCACCCGGAGCACGTCCGCGCCGTGGAGGTGGAGCGCGGTTCCGTTGCCCCCACCCGTACCGAGACTTTGCCCCTGGCCGACGGCCTGGGCCTGGGCGCCGACGATCCCTTTGCGCACCTCACCGTCCCGGTGCCGACACCTCCGCCGCCGAAAGCGGAGCAGACCGACCAGGGAACCTGGGGCTGGCCGTGGTAGGGCGCTGGACGGGCATCCTGATGGCTTCCGGCGCGGCCCTGGTCTCCCTGGCCGCCGACACGCCGGAGGCCAAGAAGGAACTACTGATGGAAGCCGTCAACCAGGTGCTGACGGGCATGGCCTACGCCGGGGTGGGCCTGTGCCTCTTCGCCATCGTCTGGGCCGGGTTCGTGCTGATGGCCGAGGGCGCCGAGGGGGACGGGCGACGGGGCAAAGCGAGAAACGCCGTGGTCATGGCCATCGTCGGCCTGGTGGTGGTGCTGCTGGCCAAGGGCATCGCCCTGGTGATCAGCGGCGGCATCGCCCCCATTCTGCCCGGCGCATTGGCAGTCACCATCCGATAAGACAAGGAAGGAGGAAACGGAAATGAAAGCGACACTGCCAAACATCAAGAACCTGCCCTTCCGCGCCAGGAGGGACGAAAACGGCTCCGGCAACCCCCAAAACGAGGGCCTTGAAACGACGGCTGCGGCTGTCGCCGAACCCAAGCCGCCGCCGCCCCTGCCCCTGTTCTTCATGCTGTCCCACCTGGAAGACGACGGCCCGGTGCGGCTGGACGGGGTGAAGCTGGCGGTGATGGAGGCGATGGGGCTGGAACTGGACGAGCCCAAGCTGGGCGCTTTCGCTGGTTCCCTGAACGCGGTGGACTTTCCGGTGCAACTGCTGGTCAGGCAGCACCCGCCGGTGCTTTCCACCCTGCGCAACAACCTGATGGCGGCCCAGCCCGAAGATTTGCCCCGGCAGACGAAAGACGCCGCCGACAGCCTGGGCCGACTGCTGACCACCCTGGAAACAAGGGAGGGCATCCTGGACCGGCGGTTCTACGCCGTGTGCGAGCAGGCCCGGGCCGACGAGCTCCGGGCGCTGCTGGTGCGCGCCGGTCTCGGCGTATTTCCCCTGAACGGCGAGGCGCTGCGGCTCTTCTGGCTGTCCACCGCCCTGGGCGGCTCGCCCCAGGACCGGGATGAAGACGCCGAAACGGAAATCGAGGTCAACCGGCGGGACATCCGCATCGGCAGCCGCCTCGTGCGCTCCCTGCACCTGGGCAAGTGGCCCCGCTCGCTGGCCCCCGGCTTCCTGCAAGGCTTGATGGCTGCCGGAGCGCCCATGGACCTGTCGGTTCACCTGGGCGCCATCCCCACCGAGCAGGCGGCCCGCACCCTGGAGTGGCAGAAGGTCCGGTTCGAGTCGGCCCAGTCCCTGTCCTTCAAGCGGGGCCGCAGCCTGTCCCCGGAGGCGGAGATCGCCCTGGAGGACGTTTCCCGTCTCCGTGACGAGGTGCAGCGGGGCCGGGAGCGGCTGTTCCACGCATCGTTGTCGGTGACGCTGCACGCCGACGACCAGGACACCCTGAAGGACCTGACCCAGAAGGCGAAGGCCCACTTCGCCGCCACCCTGGGCAAAATGGACAACCTTTCCTTCCGCCAGCGGGAAGGACTGCTTTCGACGTTGCCCCTGGCGCTGAACGCCGTGGCGGTGTGGCGCACCCTGGACACCTCCAGCCTGGCGCGGCTGTTTCCCTTCTCGCCGCCGGACCTGGACACCAGGAGCGGCACCCTCTACGGCATCGACCTGCGGGCCTGCGCCCCCATCGTCTACGACCCCTTCGACGGCACCCACCTCAACGCCAACACCGCCGTCCTGGCGCGGTCCGGCAGCGGCAAGAGTTTCGCCACCAAGCTGGGGGTGCTGCGGGCTCTGTGCCGGGGAGTGCGGGCCTACATCATCGACCCGGAGGGAGAGTACACCGACATGGCAAGGGCGGCCGGCGGACGGGTCCTGTCCCCCGGCGTGCCCGGCCAGGGCATGAACCCCTTTGTCATCGACCGGGGCGACAGCGAGGAACTGCTCCAGCGCATCGGCAGCCTGCGCCGCCTCATCGAGGTGATGGTGGGGGAAAGGCTGTCCGCCGAGCGCCGGTCTTCCCTGGACCACGCCCTGGCCTCCTACTACGCCGAAAGGCGGGAGCGCAGCGGGTTCCGGGATTTCTACGGGTTCCTGGAATCCGAGGCCGGGGACATCGCTCACCTGCTGCGCCCCTTCGCCACCGGCAGCCTGCGCCACCTGCTCTCCGACGAGGGCGACGACCTGCTGGCCCACGAGGCCCTGGTGACGGTGTTCGACCTGCACCTGCTGGAGCCGGAGCTTCGCCCCGCCGCCGCCATGGTCTGCACCGAGACGGTGTGGGCCGCCGCCGCCCAGGACCCAAGACCCCGGCTGCTGGTGGTGGACGAGGTGTGGAGCATCATGCAGCACCCCGAGGGAGCCGCCTTCATGGTCAGCATGGCGAAGCGCGCGAGAAAGCACCGGCTGGGCCTCCAGTTCATCACCCAGGACGTGCAGGACCTGCTCTCCGAGGACTCCTCCCGCACCATTACCGGCCACTCCGGTCGGGCGCTGCTCCAGAACGCGGCCTTCAAGCTGCTGCTCCAACAGGACGCGGCGGCGGTGAGCACCGTGGGCGAAGCCTTCGACCTGCCGGTGGAGTTGCAACGCTGGCTGCTTTCCTGTCCCCGGGGCGACGGGCTGCTGCTGGCCCGGGGCAACCGCTTCCCCATCCGCATCGAGGCCACCCCCGAGGAGACCGAGGTCATCGAGTGGCGGCCCGGGCCCAGGCACTGAACAGAATCAAACCCACTCCATTAGAAGGAGGCAGTCCTTATGAATATCAACGTCAAGAAAATGCTGTTAGGCGACCGCCGCAACCGGCGCCCTCCCGTCCTGCTGGCGGTGACACCGCCCAGGACCGGCGAGCGCACCCTGCTGGGCGTGGAGAACCTGCTCCAGTCCATCGCCGTTCCCGAACCCTTCTCCCTGGAAATCGTGGGCGACATGGACGGCGTGAGCCTGCTGGCCCGGTGCCTGGACGACCAGGTGGTGCGGGGCCAGCTGGCCGCCCACTACCCCCAGGCCCGCATCCGCCAGGTGCCGGTGGACGAGGACCCCATCTTCGTCCACCAGGGCGAGCAGGCGTGGGGCATGACGCTCAGGGCCGACGGGCCGGAGTACGTGCCCCTGCGCACCTTCCGGGACGACGACCTGCTGGACCCCGGCTCGGACCCCCTCATCGCCCTGATGGGGGCGCTGTCCGAGCTGGAGGAGGGGGAACGGGTGCTGTGCCGACTGATGCTGCGCTCCCTGGGTCCCGACTGGTCCCAGGCCCACCAGGCCCGGGCCCACAAGCGGGCCGTGCCGGAGAACCGCGAGCCCTCCTACACCTACCAGACCAGGCCCCTGCAACTGGACGGCGTGACCATGGCCGTGCTGGGCGTGGGCGCCCTGGCCGCCCTCAGGGGATACCTCTGGGTGCAGGACGGCGAGATATGGAAGGCGGCGCTCCTTGCGGCTGGCACGGCGCTGGGCCTGGGCGTTGCCGGTTGGGGCTGGTGGCGCTGGAAGCAGGCCCGCAGCCGGGTCCACGACCCGCTGTTGATCAGGGAGAAGGTGTCCCGGGTGGCCTTCGACGCCGAGCTCCAGGTGGTCGCCGTGCTGCCGGAATCGACCCGGCCCCAGCGGGCCGAAGAACTGCTGGGCGCGGTGGCCGCCGCCTACCGCCACTTCGACCACCCGGCCGGAGCGCGGTTCAAGGTTAGCAAAATGAAGCCTCTGGTTCCCGTGATGAACCTGCACCCCGCCGGGGCGGGGCTGTTCGGCAGGCGCAGCGTTCTGGGCGTCCGCGAGGCCGCCGCCCTGTGGCACCCGCCCGGCGCCGGCGACGAGACGCCCCTGGTGGAACGGTCCGGGTCCCGGGCGCTCTTGCCCTCGGCCCGGGGCGTGCGGGGCGGCGCGCCGGTGGGCGACACCACGGCGGGCAAGCCCCGGCCCATCCACTTCCCCGAGGACCTGCTGCGCCGCCACCACCTCTACGTGGCCCGCACCCGCATGGGCAAGTCCACCCTGATGCACCACATAGTCGCCCACAAGATGCGGGAGAAGGCCGAGG
>DAOUIZ010000055.1:0-5391 GCA_034423195.1 Dehalococcoidia bacterium
GGCATGGTGGAAGGAAGAGACGGTGAACCCTATGCTGGCCTTGCGGTCCCTGCGAGCCAACAATCTCTGGGAAGCCTTCTGGAACTGATTCCAACTCCTTCTAGTCACACCCCTCTACGAACCCGGAGAAGCCTACCGGAAGTCGCCTTTGCTATAATGGTGAACCATTCCCGTTGCGCCGGATCCGGGGAACTCTTTTGGAAACGCACCATGGACCAAAAGGACGAGAACCTTCACGCCATTGCCATTCCATGAATCGGTAACCAGCGGCTGCATCGCTGACCTGCAGCGGTGCGGGAAAGCTCGCCAAGAATTCCGCCACACGGGCCGTTAGCTCAGCTAGGCAGAGCACCTGACTTTTAATCAGGGTGTCGTGGGTTCGATTCCCACACGGCCCACCACCGTATCTAATACTGCGAACTCCGCTATCAAAGGCGATTTCAGCGGCGTCCTTGCCCCCTATGGGAGAGTCCTGCGGCGTGGGGATCGTGTAGATAATCGTCGCCCTGCCGGGCCGAACCAGCACCTCCTTCACGAAGGACCGCACGAATGCCTTGGTCTCGGTGAGTTCGCTGGTTTTCAGAAACTCGCTCATGTCTTGGGCGAAGGCAGCAATGACATCGGCGCTGTCCAGCAGTTCCCGCCGCTGGGACAGGACGGCCCGGGCATCCTCGGCGGCGGCCTCCAATTGCTCCCGGCGGTGGCGGTGTTCCAGGATGCGCTCCGAGGCGTCGGCCATGTCCAGGTCGGTGCTTTCCACGAAGTGCCAGATGCGGTCCAGCTTCCGCTTCACCTCTTCCAGTTCCGCCTCGATGGTTTCCAGGTTCTGCCGCTGCTCCCTTGCCACCCCGTCCATCTCCTCGTCCACCAGCCGGACCAGATCCCGGACGTTGGACTCGGTGAGGATGTTCTCGCGGATGTTGGAGACGATGATGTCCTCGAAGTTCTTGGCGTTCAGCCTGGGCGTGTCGCAGGTCCCGCTGCCCTGCTTGAGCAAAGACTGGCAGACGTAGTAGGTGTACTTCCCGCTCTTGGCTTCGGCGGCGGTCAGGGCCTTGTTGCAAGTCTCGCACTTGGCCAACCCGCTGAGCAGGTAGGGGCTGGCGGCGCGGCGGGGGTGGGTCACCTTCGGCGCCCGCGCTTCCATCAACCTTCTGGCCCGGTCGAACTCATCCGCTGACACAATGGCGGGGAAGGCGTCTTCGACCCGGACCGGCTCCTGGCCGTCCCTGGCCTTCTGACCCCAGACCAGAGCACCCGTGTAGGCTTCGTTGGTCAGCACCTTGTGGATGGTGGTCTTGCGCCACTGCTTGCCCTTGGGGGAGGGGATGCCCTCGGCGTTCAGGGTCTTGAGGATGTCCAGGGAGGTCTTGCCCTGGAGGGTGAGGTCGAAGATGCGCCGGACCACGGCGTCGTGGGGCGGGTTGAGTTCCAGCCTGGGCCGCTTCTTGATCCCGTCCTGGACATAGACGCGCCTATAGCCGTAGGGTGCGCTGGCGTTCATCCAGAAGCCCCTGGATGCGGCCTCGCGCATCCCCCGCGTCACTTCTTGCGCAAGATTCTCGCTATAAAATTCGTCCACGGACTCGATGATGGCCTCCATGAGCTTGCCGGTGGGGGTGTCGTCGGCGTGCTCGGTGATGGACACGACGCGGATGCCCTTGCGCCGGAGCATGGACTTGAAGGCCACGGCGTGTTCCCGCTTGCGGGTGAAGCGAGAGAATTTCCAGACCAGAATCTCGCGGAAAGGCGCCTCCGGCTTGCCGGCCTCGTCCAGCATCTTGCGGAACTGCGGCCTATCGGCGATCCTGCCGCTCTCGGCCTCATCGACGAACTCCCGGACCACCAGGTAGCCGTTCTTGTCGGCGTAGTCCCGCAGCGCCCGCAGTTGTGCGGCCACGGACAGGTCCACGTCCTGGCGGTCGCTGGACACCCGGGCGTACAAAGCCACCGGGGCCAGGTCGTTGTTCTTATTCATCGCTGTTTCCTCCTTGACTGCCTTGTTGTTCAGCCTGCCGGGAGCGCAGACGTTCCAGGCGTTGCTCACGGCGCAGTTCCCGGTCTTCCATGTACAAACGCAGGGCTTCCCGCACCAGTTCGCTCATGTCGCGGCCCTCCTCGTCCTTCACCCGCTGCACCTCTTGGTACATCTCCGGCGGCAGCGAGAATGTGATGGTCCTGGATTTGCGGCGTGGCGGCATGGTCCCCTTTTTTGCCTCGTTGGATAAGCGTTTGTCTTACTATTATTATCCAGCATCCCACCCTATCGGTCAAGGAGCGGCGGTCATCGCCCTGGCGTTGGTTATGGGCCAAGTCCGCCTCCGCCGGCCCAACTACGGGGCCAGCACCGCCCGGAACTCCAATGGCACGGCCACCACCGCCAGCTTGGCCAGCCTCCCCTTCCAGTACGCGGGTTTGGCGACGGCGGCCAGGCCGTCGGCCTCGGCGTACTCCGGTTCGCCGCTGCGGGCCGCCCGCTCCGCCAGGGACCCGGCGGGCACCCGCTTGTACCTCTGGGGGATGCCGCCCCGCTTTCCGGTGATGAGCTTGGAGGCGGGAGGCCCCATGCCCTCGGTCCGCCTCACCACCGTGGCCCGCAGCGCGGCTAGGTCGTTGCCTTTGGGCCAATTCGCAGGGTCGCTGCGGCCGGGACGCTCGTAGAGGACCACCGCGTAGGGGAGGTTGCGCACCACCTCGGCCAGTCTCATGGCCACGGCGGCGTAGGCGTAGCGGTACTCCCGTTGCAGGGCGATCACGTCCAGTCCCAACGCCAGGGCATGGACACGGAACTCCCCCGGCTGCATCAGCACCCCCGCCGCGAAGCGGTTCGCCTCCCGGCACACCTCGCGGTCCGCCTTGGTCCCCGTGGCCAGGTCGCACAGGGTCTCGTGCATGATCTCGTAGCCCTCGTGGAGCACGGTGTAGTCCCGGGCGCCCTGCCACAGCTCCTCCTTGTAGTAGATGTGGCACTCCTCCCCGGCGATCCCCACGTGCAATCCCTTGGGACTGCCCTCCATGCTCATCTCCACCACCTCGCCGAACCCGGCGTCGCGCAGCAGGGCCTTGATCTCCTCCAGGGTGGGCCGGGCCGACACGCCGAAGCGTTCCACGAAACGGGCGGCGACGGCCTCCAGGCTGGGTTCCTGGCCTGGGTCACAATGGTGTTCATCCAGCAGGTCGCGGCAGAATCCGCCCAGGGTCTCTCTCATTCCAATAGCCTCTTGCCGGTGAGTTTCTCGTACATCTCCACGATGAACCGCTTAGCGTTCAGGGACAGGGGGCCGTCAGGCCGGGTGCCCACCCGGAAGTTGGGATCGTCCAATACGTAGCGGTAGGCCCGTTCCACCTCCAGGGTCTCGTCGCCGTGGGGGTCGGGCCTGGGGCCGTGGCCAGCCCGCTTCAGGAGTTCGTCCGGGTCCACGTTGTAGAGGGCGGCCAGCTTGCGCACGATGTTGGCGCCGGGCTTGCGCTCCCCGTTCTCGATCTGGGACAGGTAGGAACCGGAGACGCCGGTGCGGCGGTTCACGTCCCTCAGGCTGAGGGGCCTCCTGAGCCTCCTCAGCAGGGGGCCGATCTCCTCGTTGCCGTACGGTTCCCCGTTCCCCTCGTTCCGGTCCGGCTGCTGTTGGTCAGGCTCGCCCATGACATTCCCCTCCTTTCCCGCAGTCTGGTTTCTCTCAGTCTACAGGATAATAGTCAGATTCTTGTCATATTCTTGTCGCATTATTGTTACATCACAGCGAGCAATCGGTCAATAAACAGCGTGTTTGTGGCAAACAATCCTTGCCGATGCCGTTAGCTGATTGTTACACTCTAGCGAGTAGAACATCTAATCGTAATAGCCGCCAGTATACCCCACCGGCCGGTCCCCGGCCAACCCCGGATGACACCGGGAATGATATGCGGCGGCAACGGAGAGACATTTCCCTTGAGTACCAGACCAAGACCTACAGATGAGCAGGAACGGCAGAGGATTGAGGGCCTGCGGATGCTGGCCCGCGTCATCGCCCGCCACTACCTGGCCCACCCCGAACTGTACCCCGCTCCTGCCGGCGCCGTCGTGACGCGCGCCGGTGGGAACGCCGACCATAAGGAGGCAGCTGAATGAAACGCAGGAAGCCCTGTTTCAGGGCCAGGCTCCGCACCGAGGCGGTGTGGGAGCTGCTGAACCGGCTCAACATGAGCCAGAACGAACTGGCGCGCCGGGCCGGCATCAGGTCGGGCTACATGTCCCAGCTGATGAGCGGAGAGCGGTTCGCCTCGCCCGGGGTGCGACAGCGCCTGATGGACGCCCTGGGCGTCACCGACTTCGACGTTCTCTTCGTCCTGGAGCGGGTCGATGAGTAGCGCCCGCACGAGTACAAGAACGCCCCTGGCGATACCGCCGGGCGTGGCCCTGCTGCCCGAGGACTTCCGGGACAAGTTGGAGGCCATCAAGCGGCTGACCGGCCTTTCCTGGGAGGGGATGGCTGTGGCCATGGGGGTGGACAGCCGCCAGCTGTGGCGCTGGCGCCGGCACGGGGTCCAGCCCAACGGCGGCGCCATGCTGGCCCTGGTACGCCTGGCCCTGTGGGTGCCCGGCGGCCTGGCCCTGCTCACCGACGAGGACGTGATCGTAATCCATCAACTTGGGAGGTAAAACCATGACCGAGGAAGGAAGGCTACCAATCGACGACGCTTTTCCCCCATCGCCGGCAGAGCGCGGCAGCGGCGGGCTGGAACGTATGCAGGAAAAATGCGGCCTGACCTGGCGAATGCTGGCGGCCCGCATCGGCGTCAATGGCCGCGCCGGTTTGTCCCGCGCCGACTTCAACAAGCAGGCCGTCGCCGGGAACCCCGGCCAGAACCCGGACCAGGAAACCGAGGAGGAATTGCCCATGACTTTCGACAACGACAACTACGAACCCAGCCTGAGCAAGGGCTATCCGCCGCCGCCCCTGCCCGAGGACTGGTGGGTGCGGCTGGGGAGGTTGGAGGATCGCACCGGCGTATCCCTGGAGGACTTCACCCGCCGGTGGGGCCTGCCCCTGGAGCGGGCCAACCGGCTGCGCTTCTACGACGTGCCTACCGCCGCCGAGATGCGGGCCATCCTGGAGTGGGCCGGCACGGTGCGGGGCGGCGTCGAGGTGCTGCTGCGGGACTCGGACGAACCCTGGCCCTACCGGAGGTAGCGGCATGGGAAGCCGTCAGCAGTACGTCTACCGCACCCGGCCCCAGGAGTTCCCGGCCGACTTCGCCGAGCGGCTGGACCGCTTCCGGCAGGCCGCCGGGTTTAGCTGGCGGGGGCTGGCCCGGGAGCTGCGGGTCAACGCCGAAACGGTGAGGCGCTGGAAGGCCGGTTCCCGGGTCGGCTCCGGCCACCTGGTTTCGCTGTTCGCCCTGGCCGCCCGG
>DAOUIZ010000056.1:0-9524 GCA_034423195.1 Dehalococcoidia bacterium
TAGCTACCGGGTCTCCGTCCTCCTGCCTTTCGTCTGTTGAATAAGCCGCCGGCGCGGGCGGTGGGGACGGACGCCGGGGCCTGGTGTGGTTGGGTCTAGTCCTCCTCTTCCTCCTCCGTGCCGCAGAAGGTCAGCTGGTAGCCCTCGCCCAGGAGGATTTCGCCGCCGTCATCAATGAGGGCCGCGAAGCGGAACAGGGCCATCAGGGGCCCCCCGGAAGGCTCCACGCCCTTCCTGAGCCAGCGGCGCAGCTGCTTGAGGTCCACGCCGATGGCCCAGGCGAAGCCGGTCCAGGTGAGGCCGCTGGCCTCCTTCAGCCGGCGGAGGCGGTCCGGGAAGTCCTCGGGGAACACGGCGGTCTCCACGGGCAGCAGGCGGCCGCCGACCTTGATCCGCAGCGAGCGCCCGATGAAAAGGGATTCAGGGTTGCGCTTCGTCATCGATTACCTCCAATGTGAATAGTTGGTGAAAGTCGTCGACGCCGAGGGCCTTGAGCATCCGCCGGCGGATGCATCCCGAGGGCGCGCGCTCCCCGTTGACCAGCATGGAGACGTAACTGGGGCTTACCCCGATCTCCCGGGCGAGCCAGTTCTGGGAACGGCCCAGCAGGGCCAGGCGCTCCCAGAGGGCCGCCGTGTCGAGCCGGACGACTCTCCGTCCCCGGCGCCTCCCGGGGCCCCGGTCGTGGTTGGTATGTTGCGAGCGCATGGCCTTTCATCTCCTATCGGGAAGCAAGCGGGATCCTACGAATTGCTCCCCTTTCCCGTTGGCGTATGGGTGTTTTGTTGCGCCGGCGGCAGGCGGGCCGGCTGCCAGGAACCGGGAGTGAGCCAGGCCCGGCCCAACGGCCCCAGGCTGTCGATGGCCTGGTGGTGGGACACCCACAGGGGGACGTTCACCCCGGCCCGCGCCATCTCCCTTTCCGCCAGCATCAGGAAGTGGGTGGCGGCGATGTCGTCGTCGAAGACCACCAGGACGGCGGGCCGTGTGCCGTGGTCGTCGGTGGGCCGGTGGGAGGCGTAGTAGCGCAGGTAGGGGGCCAGGCGCTGGGCCATGGTGACCGGGCGCACGGCGCGGCGCTCCCACTCCAGGAAGAAGGCCCAGGCTGCGGGGCCACGGCGCAGGACGCCGAAGGCGTCTGGGTTGACGGCGCGCAACGCGCCTTCGTGCCGGAAGTGGCGGGAGGCCCGGTGGGGCGGGTCCAGCTGGCCTATCTCCCAGCCCATGGCGCGGGCCTGGCGGGCCAGGGATGCCAGGAAACCGTGGACGGCGGCGGTGTGGTCCAGGTTGCGGAGCAACTGCCGGCTCCTGCCGCCGGAGACGTTGCGCCAGTCCATCGGACTGGCGGCGTCGACGGGGTTGACGCTCCACCGGCGGCGGGCCAGGCCCACCGAGGCGCGGTCGCGGCGGGCCAGGAACGCCAGCCCCTTGTCGGTGAGCGCCAGGCGTCCCCCGGCGGCGGGGGAGCGGACCGCTAGGCCCAACTCTTCCAGGGTATTCACCAGCCTGGATACCCTGGCCTCCGATACACCCAGCAGTCCCGCCAGGTCTTTCTGCCACTGCCAGGGCCAACCAGCCAGCATATCAAGCACGCGCTTCTCCGCCGGTTTCAGCAGGACGGGCAGGGCGCGGGCGGCGTCGGCGGCCAGGTCGCCGGGAAGGGAAGCCCTGGACGGCGGCTCCTCATCGGGAAGCTCGCCGCCGGGCCGCAGCCGTTCCAGCGCGTAGCGCAGGTCCAGTGCAGCGTTTCCGGCGGAGGGACGCCAGATGCGTCGGTCCGGTCCGGCCAGCGCCGTGTCGCGCTCCAGGGCCAGCAGGGCGTTGACCGGGCTGCGGGACAGCAGGCTGCGGGCGTGCCTGAGCCGAACCTCGTCGGAGGCGAGCACCAGCACGGCCCCGGGCAGCGGCCCCTGGGCCAGCCGCCACAGGCGCTTGGCGAAGGCGGTGCGGTCGGCGGTGGGTCCCTGCCGGATCATGCCGATGGTCCTGCCGCCGGGCAGGGTCATTCCGGCGTCCAGGGGAGCGGCCCGGTATAGCCGCAGGCCAGTGGGCCGGGCCATGCCAGCGACGGCGGCAGCCAGCCGGTAGAGGGACGCGATGGCGTCCAGCCGCTCCAGCAGCGCCCGCCGCCATTGGGCCGAGACGGGGTACCGGCGCAGCAGGCCGTCCACGGTCTCGCCGCTCACCTCGGCCAGCGTTTCCACACCTTCGGCGGTGGGGCAGTAGCGCCGGGCCGGGGGCGTCAGGTCCGCCGCGTGGGGAATCGAGTCCACCAGCGCGCCCTGCTCCAACCGCTCCACGCCCTCGTAGACCGCGCTGGGGGACCGTCCGGTGACGGCGGCCAGCTCCAGCCGGTCCAGGAAGGGCGCCTGCGCCAGCATCCGCAGCAGTTCGATTTCGCGGGGAGTGTGCGACATTACTCACCCTCCCCGTGCGGAGCCGCGCCGCCCTGCATCTCCGCCAGCATCCGGCGGTACTCGCTCACCTTCTCGTTGCCGTCGGCTTCTCCCTCCATCAGGCCGGACAGGCCGTTGGACGGCAGGGTGTAGGCGGTCGTGGCGGCGCGAATGCGGGCGGCGACGGCGGGGTCGCCGTCCTCCGGCTTGCGCACCATCATGGAGAAAGCCGGCATCCGTTCCTTGCCAACGGTGGCCCGGACGTAGCAGTGGTGCACGTCCAGGGATACGATGTCGTCCTCGCTGACCCGGTCCTTGCCCAGCTCCCACACCAGTTGCCGGGCGTCGTTTCCGGCCACCTGGAACACGGCCAGGCAGCCCACGTTGGCCAGCAGGGTGTCCCGCATGGCGCGGGACAGGTCCTCCAGCTTGGCCAGGCTCTGGGTGGCGAGAATGAAGGACGCCCCGAACTTGCCCAGCTCGCTGAGCATGGACTCGTAATCGACGCCGGGCATGGACTGCATCTCGTCCACCACCACCAAAGCCCCCCTTCGTTGCGAAAACGCCAGTCCGCCCTGCTCGCGTATGACTGAATCGACCAGGTTGAGCAGGGACGCGCCCACCAATGCGGCGACGTCCCTACCCACCACCCCCTGGGCTGTGGACACCAGCAGAATGCCGCCGTCGAGAATCGTCTCCCGCAGGTCGATGGTGGAGCGGGGCTGGCCCAGGATGGCCCGCGCCCGCTTGGAGGAGGCGTAGTAGGATAGGCGGGTCTGGACCGGTGCCAGGGCCTCGGCCCGGTACTGACGGTGCCAGTTGCCGAAGTCCCTCGCCCACCACTCCAGCAGGTAGGGGTCGCTCACCTTCGCCAGAACCGAACTGCGGAAGGCTTCGTCGGACAGGAGTTTCAGACCGTCCAGGATGGTGTGCTGCCGGTCCGCCTCCACCTGCTCGTTGGCCTCGTGGAGGGTCTTGACCGTCTGCTCCAGGATGGACTGCATCCGGGGTCCCCACTGCTCCCACAGGCCCTTGGCCACCCGCACCACCGAGTCGGCGGTGCGGTCCCTATCGGCGAAGACGCGGGTGTCCAGCAGGTTGACGCCGGGAACGCGGCCCTCGTCGGCCAGGTCTATCAGCCTTACCCTGTCGATGAGCGATTCGGGCACCTGCTCCAGGATTCCGGCCACCAGGTCGGCGTGGGGGTCCACCCCCACGATGGCGTCGTTGTCCCGGCCCTCGGCCTTTTCCTTCAGCTTGTGAGTGACCACGTGGTGCATCAGGGTGGACTTGCCCATGCGGGTGCGGGCCACGTAGAGGTGGTGGCGGCGCAGCAGGTCCTCGGGGAAGCGGATGGGCTGGCCGGTTCCCGTGGTGGCGTCGCCCACCAGCGCCCCATCGCCGACGCTGCGGGCCGCGGGCAGGAGCGCCCTTGAGCCGGAACGTTCCACCAGGGGCGTCTCGTCCCTTTCGCCCGGCGGGTGCCACAGGGCCGCCGCCTCGCGCACTCCCAGGACGCTGCGTTTCCCAAAGAGGCCGGGGCCTGTAGGATGGAGGTCCATAATTGGGACGATGGGCCGTACTTTGCTCACCTTGAACCTGGCCCCGGCGGGGTGGTCGTAGTGGCGGTAGGCGGCGGCCACCGGCTCCAGGACTTCCCGGGCCCGCTGCTCACCGGCGCTGTCGGGCAGGACGGCGATGACCTGGAGCTCGGCGTCGAAGGCGACGCGGCCCACCTTTTCCTTGATGAGGATGGGGTCATAGACCCGGCTGCGGGCCTGCTTCCAGCGCCACCAGCCCCAGCCCGCGATGATGGCGCCGGCCACGGAACCGGCGGCCAGCAGCGCCGCCTTCAGGTATTCCCCGTCCTGCACCCACAGGTAGCCCCGCAGGGCGGCCAGCGCCCCCGCGCCCAGCACGGCCATGGTCACGCCGTCCAGTTGCAGGGGCCTGGTCTGGTAGGTATAGGAGGGGTCGGGCCGCTGGTGGCCGGGGTTCTTGAAGGCTCTCTGCTGGTGGGCCTGGGACCAGTCGGGGCCCAGGGAGCGCAGCAGCAGGCGGGTCAGCACCCGCTCGCCGGGGCGCAGGGCCGACAGGGCGCCGATCACCGCCAGCAGGGGGTCGGAGCCCGGGTCCAGCAGGTCGTCGTCCCGGAAGGTGCGCAGGGGCACGTACTCCGGCCCGTCGGCCCGCAGGGTCAGGCCCCAGGCCCGCTCCCCCGCGTGGACGAAGATTGGGTCTTCGTCCACCGGCACCTGCCGGATGCGGGCCTGGGGGTAGTGGGCGGCCAACTGACCGCGCACCACCCGGTCGTCCTGGCAGCGGGCCAGCAGGCTGACGCCGTTGCTGTCTCCGGCCAGCTCCAGGGAGAAGGGTTCGGGAACGGCGATGGACTGGAGCAGGTTCTCCACCCCCAGCAGGGTGCGCTCGCCGGTGCGCGGCGGCGTCACCGCCAATAGCGCCGGGGGAGGCTGGCTGCGGCGGTCGCCGAAAAGCAATTGCTTGACGTTGGTATTCATATGGGTTGCCTCTTTCTATTGGAATGGAATCGGTTCAGTGCCTGGGTCCGGGCCGCCACTCGATCACCTCGGTTTCCTCGGGCGTGGCCTCAATACGGATGGGGAAGCGGTTGCCCCTCGCCAGCAGCAGCCCGTCGCCCCGCGGGCAGGACAGCAGCCAGCGTTGCAGTTCCACCGGCAGGTCGAAGGCTTCACCCACGGTGGACACGGCGGCGGCGTCCTGCTGGAGCAGCAGCTTGAATGCGGCGTTCTGCAAGAGCGCCCTTCCGCTGTGTCCGGTGATGGTGCGGGAACTGTCCTCAGAAAGGAGGTCCTGCACGTCCTGGGTGATGAACTGGAGCCCCAGCCGGTGCTTCCGGGCGCGCTTGGCCATGCTGACCATGAAGGCCGCGCCCTCCGGGTGCTGCATGATCGACCACACCTCGTCCACCACCATCAGGCGGGGCCGGGGGTCCTGGGCGGCGGCGGCCCACACCGTCTCGGTGCAGACCATCGCCGCCGCCGGTCTCAACTCGGGTTCCAGCAGGTGCAGGTCGAACACCGTCACCAGGGCTTCGTGGGCCAGCAGGTCGTCGCCTTCGTCGGAAAACAGGTGCCGCAGGCTGCCGGTGGCGAAGGGGCGCAGCAGGTGGGCAATGGCCCGGCCCGAACTGGATTCGGGGTCGCCCGCGCCGCTTTCTTCCAGGTAGGAATAGAAATCCCTAAAGCCGGTGCGCTCCCGTTTCTCGGAGTAGTAGGAGGCCAACGCCGCGTCCAGGCTGGACCGGCGCTCGGCGGAAAGCCGCTCCCCCACCATGACTTCAATCAAACGGCGCAGGCTGCCGATGCGCTGCAAGAGTTCCTCCGAATCGCCCCGGTCGATGACAAAGGGGTTCATGCCCTGTTCGGGCACGCCGGGAGACAGCACCCTCCCGCCGGCGGCGCGGGCCATGTCGGCGTACTCGCCTTCGGGGTCTATCACGTAGGCCCTCACTCCTCTACACAGGCCGCGCAGCACCCCCAGCTTGGTGGCGAAGGATTTGCCGCTGCCGGAGCGGGCCAGCACCGCCGTATTCGCGTTCAGGTGCGTGCCGTCGAAGGGGTCGTAGACGATGGGGGCGCAGGCCCGCAGGTCAATGCCGTAGAGGGTACCGGAGCGGGTGTCCAGGTCCGGCGGCGAAAAGGGGAACAAACGGGCCAGGCTGGAGGTGTCCAGGGTCCGCCACACCGCCACGGCGTTCAGCGCCAACGGCAGGGTGGACAGCAGCCCCTCCCGCTGCCGGAAGGCCAGGTTGTCCAGCTTGCCCAACGTGGCGGCGAAGTGGGCTCGGGCCTTCTGGGTCAGTTCCTTCAGTGTGTCCTGATTCTCGGCGTGCAGCGTTACGGACAGGGAGGCGTGGAACAGCCTTTCCCTTCCCCGCTGCACCTCGTCCCTGAGCCGCGACACGTCCTCCAGGGCGATCTCCGCCTCGGGGGACAGGCTGCGGCCCCGCTTGAAGGACAGGGACTGCGCCGACTCGAACCTCACCTTCTGCCATTCCAGGGTGCGGGCCGCCTGCTCGGCGGGGATGGCGCCCAAATGCACCGACAGGTCCATGGGCGCGCCGGTGGCCATCAGGCCTTGCAGGAACCCGGGGGCCAGGCTGCGGGGCCACTTGCCCAGGTGGAGGGAGCGGGTCAGGGTCTCGCCGATGCGGATGTCCCGCCGGTTGACCTCGACTTCCAGTTCGGCCTCTTCGTCGCGCTCGACGGGCGAGCCACCCAGGGTTGCCGACAGCCAGAACAGGCGCAGGGGTTCGCCCGCCAGAGGGAACACTCCCAGCCCGCCCCTTGCCAGCAGCCCGTGCAGCTCGTCCATCCGGCTGTGCTCGCAGACGGCGTAGAAGCGCCGGTCCAGGATTCCTTCCCGGGTCTCCAGGTTGCCCAGCAGCCGCCCCAGGCTGTCGGCGGCGTCTTTGGTCTGCTGCGGCAGGTCGTCGGGTTGGGCCTCGTCCAGCTTGTCCCTTAGTGCGGCCAACACCGGCGGGTGCTGGCGCACCAAGAGCTGCACCGGGAAGTCCAGGGCGTTGAGCGAACCGGCGAAGGCGCCCAGCTTGGGCTCGTCCAGTTCCAGCCCCATCACCTCGTTGACCGCGAGCTTCACCCCGTCCAGCCTTACCGGACCGTCGTGCTCCAGGTGGGACAGCATGAAGAACAGGTTCAGGTCCGGCGGCGGCTTGGGCGGTTCGGGAACCGCGTCAACGTTTTCCGGGTTGTCGGCGGAGTCGTGGTTCCCGTGTTTACTGGCCCGGAAGGCAAGCTTCTTGATGTTCGGCAATGTCGCTTTCATTTCCCTTTCCTCCTTTTCCTATTGGATGGCAATCGCCTACGCGCCGGGCATAATGGGGACGACGCCGTTCCTGATGACCGCAGATATGGCCTTGGCCAGCAGCACCACCACCAGGCCGACGATGGCCATCACCACGGCGTTCCTGGCTTTGCCCCGTCGGGTCTCGCCCTCCGCTCCCTCGGCCATCAGCACGAAACCGGCCCAGACGATGGCAAACAGGCACAGGCCCGCCCCGGCGTAGGCCATGCCGCTGAGAACCTTGTCGATGGCGTCCAGCATCGCCTGCCTCTTCTCCTCCGGCGCCTCGGCGGCGACGGACAAGAGGGACACCGCCGAGGCCAGGAGGATGCTTGCCCAGCGCCCTACCACGGCCACCAACTCCACCAGGAGGAACCGCCCACCTCCGTTTGCTCCGCCTGCGGCGGCGGTGGCTTGGGCGGCGGAACGTGGAGGTACTCAAAGGGGTTGTCGGCTCCCACACCCAGTTCTGCCGCCAGGGGCAGGGTCTCCGGGCGGGTGCGGGTCACCGGAGCGCGCTCCACCTCCACGGCCCGCACGTGCTCTGGGTGATGGACGTAGATGCGGACCGTCTTGACCGTCGTGCTTTCGCCGCAACTGCACCTCACCCGGCGGGTGTACACGTCGGTGCGGGCCGGGTGGTGGACGGTCTGCAACATGGGCGGCAGCGGCACGTTCAGGGTCGCCGTAAGCTCCGTCGTGATTGCCAGGTCGTGATTCAGCTTCCGGTCGGGAACGGCCAGGCTGAATTCAGTCAGGCCGTTGGGAGTGAATGCCGCGCTGGTCGCGTGGGAACCGGCGGCCACGGTAAGCGTTCCCGTGATGTCGGCGACCGATGCATCCAGCAGGGCGGGCACCGACTGGCTGAAGTGGCCGCCGTAGACCGGCAGGTCCACCTCCTGCCTGGTTTCGGCGATGCACTCGGAGGCGATCACGCCGCTGATTTGCCCCGGCGCCCACTCCAGGGAGGTGACCTCCAGGTCACACAGCCCGCCGTCGTAGCTGGGCAGGGGATAGGGGATCTGCCCGCTCTTCAGGGACACCGCCCCGGAGAAGCCCAGGGAGTCGGTCCAGGAGAAGGTGAACGACGGCTTGGGGCCGTTCAGCGACAGGTTGTAGGTCTTGGTCTCCCCGGAGTGGACCGTGGCGTTGGCCCCCATCTTCAGGGTCCGGCCCGTCCTGCCGCCGAACACCCGCACCTTCAGGTCCAGGTCGTGGGCGGCACGCAGGCTGACGGTTGCGGTGTTACCAGTCACCGCCAGCATCTCGATGAAGATGCGGCGGCCCGGCACCGGGTCGGGCGGCTCGAAGTAGATTTCGCCCAGCCGCCAGGCGTCGCCGTAGGGAGGCTCGTCGGGGTCGTCGGCCAGGGCCGAGCCGGGAACGGCGATGACGGTCAAAACCAGCAGACCGGCCACCGCCAGCAGCCGGTACCAGGGTTTCCGGCCCTGGGTCTCCCGGATGTTTGGCTTGGCGGCGTTGCCGCCGTTGGCGTTCTCGGTTCCCCTGGGTCTCCGCTTGCCGAACCAACTGTGGGGCCGGAAGGGTGGACGCCCCTTGCGCTTGGCCGCTCTCACGGCCTTGCCGATGCCCCCGGCCGCCTTCTTCGCCAGCAGCCGCAGGGGGTCGGGCTTGGCTTCCGGTACGGGTGGGGCCGCGCTGCGGGCCAGTTGTTCGGGGACTCCGGCGTAGCGCCTGGCCCCCAGGTTGAACTTCAGCAGGTCGGCGGCCACCAGGGGCAACCCCCGTCCGCCCACCTTCCCCACCGTCAGGGCGATGCCCGCGATGCCAAAGACGATGGCGATGCCCAGCCGGAACTCGGACGGGCCGAAGGGGAAGTAGCGGTAGGCGCCGTAGGCCACGGCGCACACCGCCACCACCGCCACGATCTGAGGGAAGGTGAACCACAGCAGCACCTTGTCCTCGGCCTGCACGTGAGTTGGAACCTCGTGCTCTCTCATGTTCACCTCCTCCTAGCCGTCTTCGCCGTCGCCATCGCCGGGTTCGGGCACGTCCAGTTCCACCGGCGACCCCACAACGGCGTCGATCACCAACTCGACTACCCCGTAGGCGACGAGGGCCAGCACGATGCCGGCCAGGGCGGTCATCATGGCGCTCTTGCCCCGCTCCATCTGGTTGGGGGCGCCGCTGGCGGTGAGGTACATGTAGGCTCCGTATATGAAATAGCCCACTCCCACCACGCCGACGAGGCCCAGCAGGATGCCCACCAGGTTCGATATGGTCTGTGTCAGGTCTCCCATAAATCGGTCTCCTTGTTGTTTG
>DAOUIZ010000057.1:0-34190 GCA_034423195.1 Dehalococcoidia bacterium
GCATCTCCTGTTCCAACCGAGTTTCCACCTCATTGAGCAACCCCATCTCCCCTCTCCTCTCCCTTTTGCTTACCTTATCCTAAAGCCACACCACCTAAATTGGAACGCTACCACGCGGGCCGGGAACTGAAGGCGGTCAGCCTTGTTCCCGGCGGCGGAGTTCCGCTTCGAGTTCCCGCACCCGCGCCTCTGCCTGGTCTGCCCTCGCTCGCTCGGTATCCGCCCGCTCCCGCTCGTCGCTGAACCGGGGGATGTGCCTCCCCGTCGCAGGATCGTACCAGCCCAGCTGACCGTCTTCCCACCGCAGGAACAAGTCCAGCGCCGCGCTATATCCCTGGTACGTCCCGGCGTCCAGTTGCTCGATGGGGATGGGCTGGTAGACGCCGTTCACCAGCCGGTCCCCGGCCAGGGGAGCGCCGTGGTAGCGTCCGCCGGAATCGTCGAACCGCCAGTACTCCGGGATGCCCAGGGCGGCGTATCCCTCCCGCTTGACGGTTACGTCACGGCGGCCGGTGTAGCGCGACCCGATTTCCAGCACGAAGTCCGGCGGCTTGCCCTGCTCGGAGATAACATAGCCGTTGCGCTCCCTGGCGGCGGTGGGGTCGACGTTGAAGGCGATGAACAGGTCGGGCGCGAACAGTCCCCGCTGGCTGGAGGTCGGTTCGCTGGCGATGTAGACGTCGCCAAACATAATGGTGGTGTCGGGGTTGCCGAAGTGCAGAGCCAGAAAGTGAGAGTTGCCGGGAGAGTGCAGAAAGAGAAAGTTGTTCATGTCCTCTGGCTTCGGCGCGTCGGGCAGCACGATGTACCCGGCGGCAGGGGCGGCCTTGGCGGAAGGGTTGGTGGTCATGTCAGACCTCGCGGACGGCGGTTTGGCGGCGGGACGGGCTACTGCACCGGAGTTGGGACCAGCGCGATTATATGGAGCGGCTTCCAGACCGGGGATTGTGCGCCCATTATACGGCATTGGTGGGACAGAGTTTCTCCCGGCGGGTCCCGTTTGAGCCGGAATGCCGGCGCTGAACGAGTCCGTTTGACACGGTTTTGCGCCCTCAATAGACTGTTTCCGGCCCAACCCCATCAGTCATGGCATCAGTCAAGGGAGGAACATTGGCAGCGGATATCCGGCAACCGGTCAGCAAGTTCGTGGAAGCCAACGGCATCCAGCATCACTACCTGGAATGGGGAGATGGGGAAAGCCCGCCGCTGGTGATGATGCACGGGATCGGCCTGTGCGCGCAGGTGTGGAACGCCAACGCCCGGGATTTGTCCCGGGACTACCGGGTTATCTGTCCCGACCTGCGGGGGCACGGCGACACGGACAAGCCGGGGGAGGGATACACCTTCCTGGACCTGGGGGCGGACATTGCGGCAGTAATCCTGGCCCTGGGACTGGAGCGGCCCTTCGGGGTGGGGCACTCGGCCGGGGGGATGGCCCTGCTGCTGGCCGATTCGTCCCATCCCGGCATCGTGGGGAAGGTGGCGCTGCTGGACACCCGGGTCGGCCCCAGCCCCATGGAGATGCTGACGCCCGAGGAGCAGAGGGACCGCATGGCCCGGACGACGCAGAAGCGTTCCGTCTGGAACAGCCGGGACGAGATGTTCGACGCCTACCGCCACCGGCGCACCTTCACCACCTGGACCGACGAGGTGTTCACCGACTACATAGACGGGGGCACGTGGCTGCTGGATGACGGGCGGGTGGAAATAAAGTGTCCCAACGACGCCGAGGCAGCGTTCTACGTGGCCCGGCAGGAGCTGAATCCGCCGGAGATCCTGAAGGGACTGGGCGGCGACTACCTGCTGTTGGTGGGGGAATACGACGGCCGGCAGACGGAGCAGGATGCGGCGGTGCAGCACCTGGTACGGGAGGCGCACGGCTTCCGTCTAAAGCCGTTGGGGAAGGGGTCCCACTTCGTCCCGATGGAGCACCCGGACCACTGCCTGGCGGAGATTCGGCGGTTCTTTGACTGACCCGGGTTCTTCGATTGATCCCCGACCCTAGCGGGCGAACTCCAGCCAGGCTTTTTCCAGCTCTTCCCGCACGGTCTCGTGCTCCTCGCCCAGCCGGACGATGGCGGACACATCCTGCCCCGCTGAGGCTGTTTCCAGTTCGGTTTCGATGGTGGCCAGACGAGTCTCCAGGTCGTCGATGACCTGGGCCATATCGACTCTGCCCGCTTTCATGCTGGGCTTCGGTTTGGCCGAGGCAGGCTGGCGCCGGGGAGCGGGGCGGGGACGGCGCGGCTCCGGCGGAGGCTCCGGGCGGTTCTTCTGCTCCCATTCGGTGTAGGTTCCGGGGAACACCGTGACCTGTCCATCCTCGGCGATCCATAGCTGCTGGGCGATGAGGGATACGAAGTGGCGGTCGTGCGACACGGCGATGATGGTCCCCTCGTAGTCCAGCAGGACCTTTTCCAGTGCCTCCCGGGTGGCGATGTCCAGGTGGGTCGTCGGCTCGTCCAGCACCAGCAGGTTGGGCTCGGTGATGAGCAGGCGGGCCAGGGAGAGGCGGCTGCGCTGCCCTCCGCTCAGGGTGCCAACCTCCTGGAAGACCTCGTCGTTGCGGAAGAGGAAGCGGGCCAGGTAGGGGCGCACCTCGGGGAGAGGGATATTGCGGGCTTCCAGCAAGGCTTCAAAGACGGTGATGTCCTCGGGGATGGAATCGTGCTCCTGCCGGTAGTACCCCACTTCGACGGCGGCGGCCAGGTAGGCCGAGCCTTCCAGCGGGCGCTGCTCTCCCAGGATGGTGTTCAGGAAGGTTGTCTTGCCCGCGCCGTTGTCTCCCAGGATGGCGACCCGGGTTCCCCGCTCCAACTGGATGTCGGGGACGGTGAGTAGCCTGTGGGGTTGGCCGTTTTCCAAGTATCCGGCGGCCAGGTCCTGGGTCCGCAGGACGACGTGCTCGGTGCGCCCGGCGGTAACCGACGCCAGCCGGATGGGAGCGTCGGGGGGAGGCGCTTCGAAGCGCTCCATGCGGGACAGGCGCTTGGCCCGTCCCTGGGCTTCCCGCGCCCGCTGCCCGGCGCCGTAGCGGCGGATGAACTCCTCTTCCTTGGCGATGTATTCCTGCTGGCGCTGGAAACGCTTCCGCTGCCAGTCAATCTGCTCGCCCTTCAGGGCGCGGTACTTGGAATAGTTTCCGGGGAAGCTCTGCAGCCGCTCGTGGTCCATTTCCCAGATGCGGTTGACCACCCGGTCGAGGAAGTAGCGGTCGTGGGACACAACCAGGAAAGCCTTGCGGAAGTGGCTCAGGAGGCGTTCCAGCCAGGCCAGTCCCTTCAGGTCCAGGTAGTTGGTGGGCTCATCGAGGATGAGCAGGTCCGGCTCGGAGAGCAGGGCGCGGGCCAGGGCGGCCCGGGTGCGTTCACCGCCGCTGGCGGCGTCCGCCGGAGTGTCCAGCGTGCCGGGCGTGAGGCCGATTCCGGCGGCCACCCGTTCCAGGCGGCTTTCGTAGTCGTAGCCGCCCCGGGCCTCAAGCTGGTCCAGCAGGGAGGCGTAGTCTTCGGCGGGAAAGTCATCCCCGCCGGACCCGTTGCCGCCGAGGAGCGCGAGGCTGGACTCGATCTGGCCTTCCAGCAGGCGCAGGTCGTCGAAGGCGGTCATCACGTAGTCGCGGACGGTTCCCGGGATTTCCCCGGGCAGCACCTGGGGGACGTAGCCGGTGCGAAGGCCGGAATGGAGGCGAAGCTGGCCCGCGTCGGGTTCGGTCTCGCCGGAAACCACCCGCAGCAGGGATGTCTTGCCCGCCCCGTTGGGGCCGACCATCCCGATGCGGGCGTCGTCGGGGATTTCCAGGTGAATCCCGGAAAAGACCTCCACGTCGCCGTAGGACAGCGCCAGGCCCGATGCCGAAACGATGTTCACGAAAGCGGGCCCCGGAACGGCGAAAGGGGAACAGAGGATGGGAGGATCGCGTGCAGGTTGTTCGGGCGTCGTGGCAGCATTGCCGCTATTGTAGGCAGTTTTGCGGTGGGGTTACAAGGTTTTCCCGGCGGAGCCGGGCGGCGAAGCCTCGGGTTGGAAGCCTACGGGTGAGGGAACGCGGAGGCAATGTGCTAAAATCAGCCACGGTTTCCCCGCGTCCATACTCTCCTTTCCGACCGCTCTACGGAGGACTTATGCCGGACAACACGCTTACCGTCGGCAACGTCTCCATCACGTCGCTTTCCGACGGGCTGCTGGAGTTCGACCTGTGCAACTTCTTCCCCACAATTCCCGAGGAGAACTGGCAGCCCTACCGGGACCACCTCAGCCCCGAAGGGAAGGTCAGCTTCAACCTGGCAGCCTTCCTCATCCGCTCCGATGGGAAGAACATCCTGGTGGACACGGGGCTGGGCCCCAAGCCCGCCGATGCGCCGGAAACTCCCTGGGGCGAGTTGTTGAACGACTTCCAGGCCCACGGCATCAGCCCCGGCGAAATCGACGCGGTGGTCATGACCCACCTGCACCGGGACCACGTTGGCTGGAACCTCCAGTCCGACAACGGCAAGTACCTCCCCACCTTCCCCAACGCCCGCTACTGGCTGAGCCGGGGCGACTGGGAAGCCTGCCACGAGCCGGCGCTCATCGAGGGGCGGTTCCCCAACGCTCCCCAGTGCGTGTGGCCGCTGGAGGACCTGGGCCTGATCGAGTTCATGGAGGGGGAGACGCAGATAACCAGCGAGCTGACCAGCCTGCCCTCTCCCGGACACACCCCGGGACACATGAGCATCGTCATCCGTTCCCAGGGCGAGTCGGCGCTGGTGCTGGGTGACGTTCTGCACAACACCGCCCAGGTGCATGAGCAGGACTGGGTCTCCCGCGCCGATATGGACGCCGCCCAGGCGCGGGCCACCCGCGGCTCCCTGCTGGACCGCATGGAACAGGAGGGGATGCCGGTGGCGGCGGTGCATCTGCCCGCCCCCGGCTTCGGCAAGATAGTCCGCCTGGAGGGACGCCGCTACTGGCATCCCCTCTGACCCGATTTTCCCCGGCACGGCTTTTCCCTGCCACGAGGTTATCCGAGGTTTTCTGATGAAATTCGGCCTGTTCCATTCCGTCCAGCTTCCCGACCCGACCCGCGAGGCGGAGTACTACCGGGAGGCGCTGGACCAGGTGCTGTGGGCGGAGCAGATGGGATATGACTCGGTGTGGTTCACCGAACACCACTTCTCCCGCCACGGCATCGTCTCCGCTCCCTTCTCCGTCCTGTCCTACCTGGCCGCGAAGACCAGCGTGATCCGGCTGGGGACGGCGGTAACCGTCCTGCCCTTCCACAATCCGATACAGATTGCCGAGGAAGCCGCCACGTTGGACCTGCTGAGTGGGGGAAGGCTTGACCTGGGGGTGGGAAGGGGCTACCAGTGGGGCGAGTACCACAAGCTGAACATCGCCATGGACGAGGCGGACCGGCGCTTCCAGGAGGCGCTGGACGTGCTGGTCCAGGGGTGGACCGCCCGGGAGCCCTTCGAGCACCAGGGGGAGTTCTGGACCTACAACGACATGACGGTCCATCCCAAGCCTGTCCAGCAGCCCCACCCGCCCCTGTGGGTTGCGGCGTCCAGCCAGTCCAGCATGGACCGGATTGCGGCCCACGGCTGGAACCTGCTGGTGGGCCAGGGGGAAAGCTTCCCCCGGGTGGCCTCCCAGCTCGACTACTTCCGCTCCGCCGTGGGCGAGGCGGGAGACGATTCCGGCGGCGCGCCGGGAAGGGTGACGGTGGCGCGGGCCATGTACACTGCCCCCGGCCCGGAGCAGGTCTTCGACGAGGCGCGGGTCCCCTTCATGTGGTTCAAGGAGACGGGGAACGAGGTCGGCGCTCCCCCGGAGCGGCGGGGAGAGTTGCTGCCCGACAACTTCGCCGAGTACCGGCGGCGGTTTTCCGCCGAGTCGTCCCTGGACTTCCGGCAGATGATGGACGACGTCATACTGTTCGGCTCCCCCGACGAGGTCTGCGGGAAGGTGGAGACGCTGCGGCAGGCGGGTGTGGAGAAAGTCATCCTGTTCGTCAACTACGGCGGCATCGCTCACCAGAAGGTCCTGGACTCCCTGGAGCTGTTCGCCAAAGAGGTGATGCCGTCCTTCGCGGAGTAGCCGGCGGAGTGGCAGAAGGATAGGCGGCCTTTCCATGTCCCAGCCCGATTTCAGCCAGCAGTACACCGAGCCCACCGGCGATCCCTGGCCGGACCTGCGGGCGCAACCCCGCAGCTTCTTCAAGGCGCCTCTCTGCAACAACCTGGATGAGCTGACCGCTGACGTCGCCTTCATCGGGATGCCCTTCGACCAGGGGACCTTCGGACGGCCCGGCGCCCGGTTCGGCCCCGACGCCATCCGGGATGCGCCCCGCGCCTATCCCTACACGGACCCGTCGGGGCGACAGGCGGAGGCCGAGGGGTTCTTCGACATTGACGCTGGCGATGAGCTGCTGCGGGGCATCACCATGGCGGACTGCGGCAACGTGACCACCATCCCGTCGGACGTGCTGCAAAACTTCGACAAGCTGACCCGCTCCGTGGCGAAGGTGGTGGAGCGGGGGGCCTTTCCGGTGGTGGTGGGCGGCGACCACGCCATCACCTACCCGGTGGTGCGGGGCCTGGGCCGGTTCGAGCCGCTGAACATCGTCCACTTCGACGCCCACCTGGACTACTCCCACGACTACCAGGGCGCGCTCCAGACCCACGGCAGTCCCATCCGCCGGTGCCGGGAGCTCCCCTTTGTCAACCACATAACCTCGGTGGGCATCCGCACGGCCCGGCGGCAGCCCTACGAGGAGGCCCTGGAGCACGGGAGCCTGATAATCACCACCAACCGTTTCCGCGAGCTGGGGCCGGCGGGCGTGGCCGAGGCGGTTCCCCGGGGCGAGAACCTTTACATAACCTTCGATGTCGACGTGATGGACCCCAGCCAGGCGCCGGGAACCGGGACGCCCGAAATCGGCGGGCTGTTCTACCAGGAAGCCCGGGAGTGCCTGTCCGCCCTGGTCGAACGGAACAATCTCATCGGGTTCGACCTGGTGGAGGTTGCCCCTCCCTACGACTCTTCGGAGATAACCGCCCAGCTGGGGGCGCGGCTGATTATAGACATCCTGGCGGCCCGTTTCCCGTCGAAGCCGGCGCCGGGAAACAGCGGCTGAGGCCGGGAAGATTACGGGAAGATTAGAAGAAGATTGGACGAGGGAAGGACGCATTCCCATGCCAAGAGTACATGACCGGGGCGGATGGCCCACCGATGAACCCATCGACCGCAGCGAGCACGAACTTGCCGACTGGGAGCGGCGCATGGACGCCCTGCACCAGGTCCTGGGCGCGAAGGGCATCCGCACCACCGACGAGATGCGCCGGGCCATCGAAAGCCTGGAACCATCCGTCTACGAGTCCATGAGCTACTACGAGCGGTGGACCGCCGCGCTGGAGATTCTGCTGGTGGAGAAGGGGATTCTCACCACAGAGGAAATTGACGCGCGGGCGTCCGGTATCCCGGGGAAAGGGTGACCGCCGTGTCCATGCAATACCGGGTTGACGATCGGGTACGGGTGCGGGTGGGCTCTCCGCCGGGCCACTTCCGCACTCCCACTTATATCCAGGGCAAGACCGGGCGGGTGGAGGCCCTCTGCGGCAGCTTCCGCAACCCGGAGTCCCTGGCCCACGGCGGAGACGGGCTGCCCATGCAGCCGCTGTACCGCATCGAGTTTTCTCAGAGCGACCTCTGGGACGGCTACTCCGGGCCGGCTTCCGACAAGCTGCTGGTGGACGTTTACCAGCACTGGCTGGAACCGGCCTAGTCCAGGAACAGGAGATACTTCATGAGCGCAGAGCACGACGGCCACGGCCACGAGCATCCGGGAATGGCGGAGGACACGGAACTGGGCCCCATCGCCCACCGCGCCCGGGCCATTGAGTCCCTGCTGGTGGAAAAGGGGGTCTGCACCGCCGGGGAGGTCCAGCGGGCGGTGGAGATCAACGAGTCCCGCTCTCCCGCTGACGGAGCGCGGGTGGTCGCCCGGGCCTGGACGGACCCGGGGTTCAAGGAGCGGCTCTTGTCCGGCCCGAAAGCGGCGCTGGCCGAACTGGGATACACCCTGCCGGAGACGACTCCGCAGCTGGAAGTGGTGGAGAACACCGCCGAGGTGCATTACCTGGTGGTCTGTACCCTTTGCTCCTGCTATCCCCGCGCCCTGCTGGGAACCCCGCCGGACTGGTACAAGAGCCTGGCCTACCGCTCCCGGGCGGTGGTTGACCCCAGGGGCGTCATGCGGGAGTTCGGCCTGGATGTGAGCGACGATGTGGAGGTCCGAGTCCTGGACAGCACCGCCGACCTGCGCTACCTGGTACTGCCCCAGCGCCCGCCCGGCACCGAAGGCATGACCGAGGAAGAGTTGGCGAAACTCGTCTCCCGGGACAGCATGATCGGCGTCACCAACCCCCGCTCGCCGAGCCTTTCCAACTACTGACAACACGCTGTTGACACCCGCTCCTGCGCGGGTATAGCGTTGATGTTAGCCCGGACAGTCCCCGCCGAAGGAGCATTCCCGCCTGAACCTCCCCGATGCTGCATTTTTCCCAACCCGTATCCCGGACCTGGTTGTCCTATTGGGTTGTCCTCGTGGACACACGGGAAATGTCCCAAAATGTCTCACTTTGTCTCATCGTGTCTCATTTCGTGTCCCAATCGCGTCCCGGCAAGTCTCAAACGCGGCCCAGCTGGCCCCTGTTTTGACCCTTAACCGCCGGGATTTCGTGCTCAAATCCGGCGAAATGCCCCAAATGTCCCACAAAAGGGTTTTTCCGCCCCTTTTCACCGTAGTTCCCGCGCCCCTTCGCCGGGTGAACGGCAAGGGGGCTACTGAATGGGAGGCTACTGGACGAAGCGGTGGTAGACCTCTTCCTCGGTCAGGGACTCGCGGCCGAACCACCGGTTCTCGATCTCCTCGCCGACGGCGGCCAGCCCGTCCATCACCTGCTGGGCAATGCCTGCCACATCGTCCGCCGACAGGACAACTGAGGTTTGCCGCTCTTCCAGCGTCAGGATGACCTCTGAGATGGCCCGGACCAGCTCCACCGGCGCGACCTGGGTGGCGTTCATGCGGGCCTTGTTGAGGCTTTGCAGCATGGACGATACGGAGTTGTCGTACAGGATTTCCCGGGCCGGGTCGGGGCAGTCCTTGGAGGAAACGCCCAGGGTGGCCGCCACGTCCCGCATGGCCGATTGCAGACCGGCGGCGCCCCCTCCCGGCGGGACTCGCTGGGCCGCTGCGGCGGTGGTGCGGGCAATGCTCTCGGCCCGCTCCAGCCACCGGCCCAGCCAGATCAGGTTGTAGACCCGGGAATCGGTCAGCCAACGGTCGTGGGCCAGCGCCAGGGACCTTGGTTCAGTCATGTGGGGCTCTCCCTCTTGCGGGTTAGGGGCCGGTAAAGGTCTGCTGCTGGGCCAGCCAGCCGGATGAGCCGTCTGGCCGGCGATCAATTCCAGGGCATCGTCGAAGGACACCTCCTCTTCGTTGAAGAGGACCTGGGCCATCACCGCCTCCAGCCAGCCGGAACCCTTGCAGGTGAAGGAACCCTCGACCGGGGATGCCTGGGAATAGTCCCGGCCCACGGCGAACTTGATCAGGTCGGCGTCGGTGACCACCGTCTTGCCCCGGGTGGGGTCGCTGGGCACCCATCCCAGCTGGGGGTGCAGGAACTCGACCCAGGCGTGGGTGTCGCCGGCCTGGGCGGCGAGGAGGCCGCTGGCGTAGCGGGCCGGTATTCCCAGGGCCCGGAGCAGTCCCAGGGCCAGGTGGGCCATGTCCTGGCATACGCCCTTCCCGGAGGCAATCACCTGGTCGGCGGTGGTGCCGACGTGGGTGAAACCCGGCTCGTATTCGATGTTCTGGTGTACCCAGGTCGTGACCCGGTCCACCGACTCCATCAGGCTGGCTGCGCCGCCGGCAATGGAGCGGGCCTCGTCGGTGAGGAGGTCCGGGGCCACCAGCGGCGACGGCGCTACGAACTGCTGGGCAAGGAGGTCGTATCCCAGCGACTGCATCGCCACGTCTACGCTCACCGGCCGGGGAGGGGTCAGCCTGACCGTGCCGACGGCGAGGATGGTGAATTCCTGGTGGGGGGTGGTCAGGCGCACCCGGTGGGTGAAGTTGCCGAAACCGTCGGTGAAGCCGGCGGGCCGGGTCTGGGGAGCCGTCATCACCGAGAAACTGATGGGGGTCTGGCGCTCGTCCCCGTAGGCGGAAAGCCGGAGGAAGTTGTCGTTCTGCACCACGGTGTCCGAGTAGCGGTAGCGGGCCGCGTAAGTGTAGCTGGCCATGATCCCGGAACCGTTTATCGGATCACCCAGGTCGGCTTGCATAGTCCACCGGACGAATTGTTGGTGATGCGGCTGTTGGCGTTGGCCACCCGGGTCAGTCCGCCGGGGAAGGCGCGTGCCTCGCCCCGGCCGTTCTGGACGGCAAACACCCTCAAATCCACATACCGTTCCTCGAAGGAGCCGGCGGCTTCATCGAATATCAAGTGCTTGGAAAAGTCAAGCGTCTCCTGGGCGATGTAGGCCCGGGGCTGCTCGATGATGTTGCGGGCCATGCGGCTCCGGTAGCTCACGTCCAGGTCGGGCATGATGTACACTCCCAGACCGCCGTATCCCTGCCTGATCTTCAGCACCAGCCGGTCCAGGTTCTCCAGGACGTAGCGCAGGCTCTCGGGGTGGTTCAGGTCGTAGCTGGGAGCCTGCTGCAGGATGGGCTCCTCGCCCAGGTAGTGGCGGATCATCTCCGGCACCCAGAGGAATACCAGCTTGTCGTCGGCCGCGCTGGTGCCCATCCCGTTGACCAGGACCACCTTGCCCTGCAGGTAGGCTTCCGTCAGGCCGGGGAGGAATATCTCCAGGTCCTCCACCCGGCGGTAGATCAGGTCCACGGCCGCGTCGCCGTCTGCGTTCCTGGCGTAGACCCGCCCGTCGGAGCCAATGTACAGGTCCGAACCTTCCACCAGGGGAATGCCCAGCAGGTCGGCCAGGTAGCGGTGCTCGAAGAAGGCCGCTCCGAACTTGCTGTCGGTCAGCAGGACGCAGGTGGGAGAATCAGCGTCGCACAGGGACGCGAAGAGGTCCAGGTAGGTGTCCCGTATGTCGTAGCGGATGATGTCGTATGCCGCGGCCAGCTCCGGCATGATGCGATGGGCGATTTCCACGCACTTGAGCTGGTAGGCGATTCCCGACGGTATCCGCAGGTTGTCCTCCAGGACTGCATACTGCCCGTCTCCGGTGTGGACCAGGTCAATGCCGTAGATGTGGACGAAGACATCCCTGGCGGGCAGGAAGTCCTGGTACTCGGGATAGTAGTACTGGCAGGTGAGTATGACGTCGTTGGGAACTATGGTCTGAGTGCCGGAGTAAAGATCGGCCAGGAAGCGGTTGATGGCCTTGAGACGCTGCTCCACGCCCCGCCCTATCGGCTCCCACTCCGCTTGGGGTATGACCCGGGGAACCCAGTCGGTGGGGACGGGACGGAAGGCCCGGGGTTCCAGCGAGAAGGTGAAGCCGTCGAGGGCCGCCTCCCGCTTGGCCCGCCGCCAGCGTTCCTGCAGGACGGCGGGACCCATCCCCTTCAGGATGTCCATCATGGGCCGGTAGGCCGGCAGCACGGAACCGGAGGGGTCGAGGTATTCGCTGGCTGCGGTTCCCGGGGAGAGTCCTGTCCGAATCATCTTTCACAACCGGGCGTGGAATGTCGTATCGCGAAGATTATACCCCCTGGTTATTAACTCCCGGTTTCCCCCGAGTTACCAGGCTGTTACAGCCGATGCTTGAAGACAGAGCCGGGTTTCCGGGGGTCAAGCATGAGGCTATTCCAGTTGACGCACCTGCCTGAATAGGACCAGTTGCAGGACCGCCAGCACCACGACGGCTGCTCCGATTACGGTGAAGGCGCCGGTGGGGGTCCAGAAGTGGACGAATATGCTGATGAGCAGGGTTGCCAGGGGCGTGAAGCCGTTGTCCAGGAAGTAGATGCTCATCACCCGTCCCCGCAGCGCGTCGGGGGTGATGGTTGCCAGGAGGGTGCTGTTCCCCACCCGGAAAACGTACTGGCAGAATCCCAGTCCGCCCAGCAGCAGCATTGACGCCAGGAACCAGTGGGACTGGGCAAACAGCAGGACGAAGACGCATCCGCCCACCATCCCCAGGGCGGTGGCCATCCCCTTGCGGACGATGTACCCGATGCTGGATACGATGATGGCCGCGATAATGCCGCCCCCGCCGATGGCCGCGGCCAGCAGTCCGCCGGAACCGGCCCCCCGGTCCAGGACCTCCGTGGTGAACACCGGCAGCAGGAAGGCCAGCGGGGAGAAGACGAAGTTGGGAATGAGGGACATCACAATCAACTGGAGGATGCGGGGTTCCCTGGCCACGTAGGCCAATCCCTCGGCCATGCTGCGCAGCGCTGACTCAGACCGTCGGCGGGCTTCCTCCCGGTAGCGCAGGCGCACGGGAATCATCAGCAACACGATCCCCAGGTAAGCGACGGCTTCCAGCAGGAAATTCCACTTGTAGCCCAGGGTGACGATGAGCAGTCCGCCGATGGCAGGCCCGGTGATACGCATGGATGGATGGGCAATCCCGGTGAGGGCCAGGGCGCTGGCCAGGTCGTTGCGGGGGACGGTGTTGGCAACCATGGCCTGCCGCACCGGCTGTATTATCGAGTGAGCGACGCCGGCGATTCCCATGTAGACGAAGGCGTGCCACCACTGGAGCGGTCCGGCAACCGGCCGGGCGTCCAGGTCGGTGAGAATGACCAGCACGGCGAATCCGCAAGCGGCGGCGGCCATGCAGCCCTGGGTCACCATGACCATCTTGCGGCGGTCAATCCGGTCGGCCAGCACGCCGGCCCAGGGGCCGATGAGCAGCACGGGAAAGGTGCGGATGCCCACGACGGTGCCGGTGAGGAAGGCGTTGCCGTCCGTGAGGTGGAGCACCAGCCATCCGATGGTAAGCACCTGGATCCACTGGGCGCCGACGGTGAGGAAGTTGCCTACCCAGAGGTAGCGGAAATCGGGGTATTGTTTCAGGGCATAGAAGCTGCTGGAACGGGTGAACCGTCTCCGGCGGGGAGGCGCCGCGTCATCCCGCGGTTCGCCGGCAGCGGTGACCGCGCCCCCGGGGGAGGATGCTTCCGGCGTGGATGTTCCCTGGGGCTGGTCCGGGTTATCGGCCGGATCTGGTCCGGCATTGGCGGTCATGGGGAAGCGGCCGGCAATCCCGCCGGATTGGGCGGGTATGCCTGCTGGTCAAATCTCCGGTTCTGACGAGCGGCCGGCGAGGACAACGGGAAGCCGCCGACGGGGGTGGGTAGAGGAATAAGGAACTCCGCTTGAAGAATCAGCGCCGCTGTACCAGCTCAATGAGCACATCGTCGGGGCCTTCGATGTAGGCCAGCCGGGTGCCGGCGGTGAATTCGGTCTCGGGCAGGACCACCCGGACGCCGTCGGCTTCGAGACGGGCCAGGTCTCCGGTGATGTCGTCGGTATGGAACCCGAAGTGCTCCAGGCCGAGGCGGTTGAGCTCGGCGGAAGGACGGGTGTCTGGGGTGCCTTCCTGCTTGGAGGAGATGTTCAGGCGGCACGAGCCTTCCAGCTCCATTCCGAGAGTGATGGTCCCGGGCATGACCGTTCGTTCTGATACCAGCTTCGCTCCGAAGTGCTTGGTGTACCAGGCGGCGGACTTGTGTGGGTCCTGGGAGCGGATGTGGACGTGGTTGATGGTGTAGGCCATGGGTTGGTCTCCCTTAATGGCTGTTACTTCATTGCTTGGTTATCCCGGCGGAACCCGCCGGGATAACCGCTGTTGGGGACAAGTTTACACCCGGAAAGGCGGTTTGCAAGAGCGCCGGCTTTTTGCTGACAGGCGGCCCTTTACACCCGTCGGCCAGGCGTATACATTTGGATATAGAAACAATTGTTCTCAGTGAGGCCGGCTTGTTCAGGGATTGGGAAATTCGCTACCTCGTCGCATCGGTTGGCCTGGTCTGGACCTTCATGGTCGCGGCAACCGTGTACGAGACGGTTTATAATGTTCAACAAGCCCCACTGGAAACCGCCATAGCAATCGTTCAGTGGGTCGGCCCCGCAATCGGGTTGACCATCATCATTCTGGCCACTCGGGAGGTTGTCTTGGTGTTTGCACAAAGGTACAGGGAACGCCGTGACCGGGAAGTTCGGGAAGAGGGCAGAAGGGAAGAGCGCGCCCGCTGGGAAGCTTGGCTGAAGCGGCGCGACGAGGCCATTCGGAACAACCTGCCTTTCGAAGAACCCAACCCTGCGGAGGGGGACAAGGGCTAACGGTCTTTTCCGCAGCGTGTTGCCCCGATTTTGGGCAGTGAGTAAACTGGCCCCATGGACTCCGGCCGGATGAAGGGCGGTCCCGGCTCGTGTTGCGGCGATGGGTATGGTCAGGCCGGGAAATTTTGGAACTCCTGAGGAGGTAGTGATGGCTGATTACGCGCACCCGGACTCGCTGGTGGATACCCAGTGGGTGGCCGACCACGGCGGCGATGCCAACGTCCGGCTGATTGAAGTGGACGTGGACACGTCCGCCTACGAGCAGGGACACATCGCCGGGGCGGTCGGCTGGAACTGGCAGAGCCAGCTGCAGCAGACAGTCCGCCGCGACCTTATATCCAGGGCGGAAATGGAGGAATTGCTGGGCAGTTCCGGGGTCTCCAACGACACCACGGTGGTGCTCTACGGCGACAACAGCAACTGGTTCGCCTGCTGGGCCTTCTGGCAGATGAAATACTACGGGCACAACGACGTGCGAATCATGAACGGCGGCCGGGCCAAGTGGGAGGCGGAAGGCCGCGCCATGACCACCGATGCGCCATCCGTCGCGGCGGCTTCCTATTCCGCCCAGGACCCGGATGAAAGCATCCGGGCCTACCGGGATCAGGTCCTGGCTTCGGTCAACGCGGGGAACATCGCGTTGGTGGACGTGCGTTCCCCGGACGAGTTCAGCGGAGCCCTGCTCGCCCCACCCGCCGCGCCGCAGGAAGGCTCCCAGCGGGGCGGACACATTCCCGGAGCGGCCAACGTTCCATGGGCCCAGGCCACCAACGAGGACGGGACCTTCAAGTCCGCCGACGATCTGCAGGCCCTCTACGGCGGTCGCGGAGTGGACGGGAGCCGGGACACGGTGGCCTACTGCCGGATCGGCGAGCGTTCATCCCACACCTGGTTCGTGCTGACCCAACTGCTGGGCTACTCCAACGTCCGCAACTATGACGGGTCCTGGACTGAGTGGGGCAGCATCGTGGGAGCGCCCATCGAGAAGTAGACGCGGATCACCCTCCCGGGACAGGCCAAAGCCCTCCCGGCTGCTCCGGCGGGAGGGCTTTTCGTTTTCCGGGCGCCGTTTGAGGCATCCCGTCAGGGAGCGGGAATAACGTCGAAGCCGGTATAGGGGCGCAGCTCTTCGGGAATCACCACCGAGCCGTCGGGCTGCTGGTTGTTTTCCAGGATGGCGATGATGATGCGGGGAAGGGCCAGGCCCGATCCATTGAGGGTGTGGACGAACTCGGGCTGTGCTCCCGCCTCGCGGCGGAAGCGGATGTTGGCCCGGCGGGCCTGGAAGTCGGTGCAGTTGGAGCAGGAGGAAACCTCCAGCCACTCCTGGCATCCGGCGGCCCACACCTCGATGTCGTAGGACTTGGCCGAGGGGAAGGACATGTCGCCGGTGCAGAGCTGGAGGATGCGGTAGGGAAGGTTGAGGCGGCGGCAGACGTCCTCGGCGTCGTCCAGCAGTTGCTCCAGCTCGTTGTCGGAGGTCTCGGGCTCGACGAACTTGTACATCTCCACCTTGTTGAACTGGTGGACCCGCTTGATGCCCCGGGTGTCCCGTCCCGCGGCGGCCTTCTCCCGGCGGAAGCAGGGGGTCTGGGCCACGTAGTAGGTGGGCAGGGAGCCGGGGGGCATGACCTCGTCCCGGTGGAGGTTGGTGATGGGGACCTCGGCGGTGGGGACCAGCCACAGGTCGTCCTCGTCGTCCCGGTAGAGGTTGTCCGCGAACTTGGGAAGATTGCCGGAGCCCTCCATGACTTCCCGCCGCACGATGATGGGGAGCATGAGCTCGGTGTAGCCGTGCTCCCTTCCGTGGAGGTCGAGCATCCAGCTGGCGGTGGCCCGTTCCAGCCTGGCGCCGTAGCCCCACATGGTGTAGAAGCGGCTGCCGGAGAGCTTGACGCCGCGCTGGAAGTCGATGATGCCCAGTTCCTCGGCCAGGTCCCAGTGAGGCTTGGCCTCGAAGTCCAGGACCGGAGGGTCGCCCCAGGTGCGGAGAACGACGTTGCCCTGCTCGTCCAGGCCCTGGGGGACGCCCGGGCGGGGAATGTTGGGCAGGCCCAGCAGGATCTCGCGGACCTGCTCCTCCACCTCGCGGGTCTCCTGCTCCAGCGCGGAGATGCGTTCCCCGACCTGGCGCATCTCGTCGATGACGTCCTGGGGAGGCGGCTGTCCCGACGACCGGGCCTGGCCGATGCGTCGGCTGACATCGTTCCGCTGGGACCGGAGCTGGTCGCCCTCGGTAATGGCCTGACGCCTTCGAGCGTCAAGAGCCAGCAGTTCATCCAGGGGATCGTCCTCGCCCCGAGCGGCAAGCGCCTGGCGCACCACATCAGGGTCGCGTCGGATTAGTTCAATAGAAAGCATAAATACAAGGGCGTCCGATTAGCCATCTAGTGCCTTGGATATAGTGTGTCAAGAAAATTTTCGCAAGCGGAAATGCGGGGCCAGGTGCTTGGATGCTTCCTTCAGAGAAACGCCGATTATGTCCCAGTAGTCTTCGCTGTCCGCTTCGTCCGGTTTCCAGTGCCCTACGATGCAGCCGCCGTCTGCCGTCCGGCGTGATGGGTCGCTGACTGAAACTCCCAGTGTCAGCGTATCAGTCTCTTCATCATAACTTGCGAAGGGATTGCCCTTCCCTGGCTGATGCAACCGCTTGGTGTGCGCAGGGACAAAGTAAGGGCAAACGCTGGCCGATGCGGAAAGAATGGAGAATCCTACAATGTCACGCCCGCCATCCGTTCCTATGTCCACCTCAACGTTCACTGCATCCCAAAGGGTAGCGCCGTCCATTGCCTTTTGCCCGGTGCTGATGCGCAGAATGTCATCTTCCTGATAGTAATCAACTTTCAGCGTCATCGCGTTCCTCCAAGTCCCGGTACTTGTCCGCAAAGTAGTCCAAGTTGCCCCGGACCAGGTTGCGGGTTGCGTTCCGGTCGGGGAATGCCGAGAGAATCCTGCTTTCGTCCATGGAAACCGCCACTCGCACAACCCTGGCTATTCCTGGCACAAAGGCCAGGTAAACTCTGCTTTCGCGTCGCGTCTGCGGGTCGGAGTAAATGCCCCGCAATAGCCAGTTGTCAATGACGTAGGCTATCCGGGCATTCGTCATCCCCGGCCGTCGGGTCTGAATGGCATGGTTGGTGAGTGTCCTGTCTCTACCCCCTGCGAGGATAGTATAGCTTAGGTCCAAGCTCTCTTCCGGCCTATTGGGCGTCGTCCTCGCCCCGTCCGTCCCGCGCCGTCCTCATGTGGGGGAAGAAGAGGGTGTCTCGGATGCTGGGTTGGCCGGTGAGGAGCATTACCAGGCGGTCGATGCCCATGCCCAATCCGCCGGTGGGGGGCATTCCGTATTCCAGGGCGGTGAGGAAGTCCTCGTCGAGCCGGTCCACTTCGTCGTCCTGATAGAGGAGGCGGATCTCCTCCTGCCCCTCGAATCGGGCCCGCTGCACGTCCGGGTCGTTCAGCTCGGTGTAGGAGTTGGCGATTTCCATTCCGGCGGCGAAGGCTTCGAACCGCTCCACGTAGCCGGGGCAGTCGGGCTTGCCCTTGGCCAGGGGAGACATGTCCTCGGGGTAGTCGAGGATAAAGGTCGGCTGCACCAGGTGGGGTTCGACGAAGGTGGAGAGGAGCTTGTCTATCAGGCGGCCCCGGCTGTCCATCCGGGAGGTGTCCACTCCGGCGTCTCTGGCGCGGCTGGCCAGGGACGCGGCGTCGGGGTAGTCGTCTATGTTGATGCCGCTGCGGAGTTCCAGCTCCTCCCGCAGCTGCACCCGCTTCCAGGGCGGGGTGAAGTCTATCTCGCCCTCGCCGTAGGGAACGCGGGGACTGCCGGAGACCTCGGTGGCGACCGAGGAAACCAGCTCCTCGACCATGCCCATCACGTTATTGTAGTCGGCGTAGGCCTCGTAGCTTTCAAGGAGGGTGAACTCCGGGTTGTGGTCCTGGTCGATGCCCTCGTTGCGGAACACCCGGCCCAGCTCGTAGACCTTGTCGAATCCGCCCACGATGAGGCGCTTCAGGTACAGCTCGGTGGCGATCCGGAGATAGAGCTGCTGGTCCAGGGCGTTGTGGTGAGTGACAAAGGGCCGCGCGTGGGCGCCGGCGGCGACCGGCACCATGATGGGGGTGTCCACCTCCAGGAAGCCCCGGTTGTCTAGGAAGCGGCGGATGCCGCTGATAACCCTGCTCCGCCGGGCGAAGGTGTCCATGATCTCCGGGTTGGCGATGAGGTCCAGGTAGCGCTGGCGGTAGCGGATCTCCGTGTCCCGGAGACCGTGCCACTTTTCCGGCAGAGGGCGCATCCCCTTGGAAAGGACCCGGGCTTCCTGCACCCCAACGGTGACCTGGCCGGTGCGGGTGCGCATCATGCCGCCCGTGACGCCGAGAAAGTCGCCGATGTCCAGGTCCTTGATGAGTTCGTAGTTGTCGCCCAGGACGTTCTGGCGCAGCAGGGCCTGGATGGTGCCGGAACCGTCCCGTAGATCCAGGAAGGCGGCGCGTCCCATGACGCGCATGGAGGTGATGCGTCCGGCAAGGGCGACGGGCGAAGCGGCGTCGGAGCCTTCTCCATCGCTTTCGGAAGCCTCGAAGTCCGCCGTGGCCTGGGCGGCGGAGGCGGTGCGGTGGAAGCGTGGAGGGTAAGGGTCGATACCCCGCTCCCGCAGGCGGTGGAGCTTTTGTCTTCGGCTGCCGAGCAGCCCGTCGTCATGTTCCGAAATGGTCATTGGATCGCCAGTGGGTTTGGGATGGGTCAATTCTAGCGCAAGGCCACATCCGAAGGAAGGCTTGGGGGTAATCGGATAGCACAATATGCGGAACTGGTATGGGAAACTGTGGGGCTGCAGAACCTCGTTATGTTACTATTTTCGAACCGTGGCCCTGGGCCCGGGGAGGTTACAATACGCCCTTGAACGGGCACGGATGAGGTGCTTGAGAGAGATGCTGGAACGAATGCTGGGAGCGATCCGCCTGGACGCTAACACGTTTGAGGATGTGGAGAACGACTCGGGCGCGACCATGCAGGCGATGGCCGTGGTGATCCTGGTATCCCTGGCCACGGGTCTGGGAGCGGGTCTGGGGTCGGTGGTCGGTGGAGGCGGCAGTTTCATTATTGGGCTAATCGGCGGAGTGGTGTACGGGTTGATCTGGTGGGCGGTCTGGGCATTTCTGACCATGCTCATCGGAACAACGATCCTGCGGGGACCGGAGACCCACGCCAATTGGGGTCAGCTGGCCCGGGGGACCGGGTTCGCCCAGGCGCCGGGCCTGTTCAAGATACTCGCCTTCCTGCCCTGGATCGGCGGAGTAATACTCTTCGCGGCTTCAGTGTGGCAACTGATTGCGATGGTGATTGCGGTGCGGCAGTGCCTGGACTATACCTCCACATGGCGGGCCGTCGGGGTGGTTGTAATCGCCGTCGTGCTGGTCTTTGCGGTTCTCATCGTGCTGACGCTGATTCTGTTGGGAGTTTTCGGCGCGGAGTTCGTGGACTCCTTGTTCGGAACCGATCTCAGCGGCGTGGAAGCGGAATGATGAACAGTTGGAGGGACGCTCATACCAGCCGGGTCTGGACCAGAACGCGGGAGGTGCTGAAGAGCTGATGAATATGCTGCAAAGAATGTTGGGCGCGGCCACCCTGAATCCCCGCACGTTCGAGGACGTGGAGCACGATCAGGGAGCCATGCTCCAGGCGCTGGCGGTGGTGGTGTTGGTGGCTGCCGCGATCGGAGCGGGAAGCCTGCTCCAGGGGGATGGAGACCTGGTGCGCGGGCTCTTGTTCGGAGTGCTCAGAGGTGTCCTGTCCTGGGCGGTATGGGCGGCGTTCGTCTGGTTCATCGGGACGAAGATGCTGGGAACTTCGGAGACCCAGGCAAGCTGGGGGCAGGTTTCCAGGTGCACCGGATTTGCTCAAACGCCCGGCCTCCTGGTCTTCTTCATCTTCCTGCCGGCCATTGGATGGCTGTTCGAAATCGTTCCGCGCATCTGGCAGTTCGCGGCGATGTTGACCGGCGTGCGTCAAGCCCTGGACTACCGTTCAACGTGGCGGGCCTTCTTCGTGGTCGCTATCGGATTCCTGCCAGTCATCATCATCAACGCCCTCCTGTTCTGGGCCCTGCGGATCGGCGGACCGGAGGCCGAGCCGCCGCCGGTGAGCCAGATTCTGTCCCTGTGGTACTATGCCCTGGGTTAAGGGGCCGGGAATGTTAACTGCGGAACGTTGACCGAAAGAGGCGGAGCGATGCGGGACAAGGACAGCATCCGTGAGGAAGTCTGGACTGCGATGGAGCAATCCCGAGTGGCCCGGGCCAAGAACGTCCACGACAAGATTCCCCACTTCAAGGGCGCGGAGGCCGCCGCGGACCTGGTGGGAGACTTGGAGGTGTGGCAGAACGCACGGGTGGTGAAGAGCAACCCGGACAAGGCCCAGCGCCCTCTGCGGCAGCTTGCCCTGGAAGAGGGCAAGATTGTCTACATGGCCGTGCCCCGTCTGCGGAAGGAGCAATGCTTCGTGGAGCTGGACCCGGCCCGGCTGGGCATCCCCCCGGCCAAGGCGTCCACCATCAGCGGAGCGTCCCGGGCCGGGCGGCCGGTTTACGTGGAGGAGATGCGGCCGGTGGACCTGGTTATCTCCGGGTCGGTGGCCGTGAACCGGCAGGGAGTCCGCATTGGCAAGGGAGGCGGGTTTGCCGACCTGGAGTACGGGCTGGCGGTGGCGGCGGGAGTGGTGGCTCCCGGCACTCCCGTGGTCAGCACGGTCCACCCGATGCAGGTGCTGGACGAGGACCTTCCCATGACCCACCACGACGTGCCGCTGGACTACGTGGTAACGCCCGAAGAAGTCATCCGGTGCGGGGGCGGGCTGCCTACGCCGGTGGGGATCTACTGGGAAGACCTGGACCCCAAGAAGATTTCCGAGATACCGCTGCTGCAGAAGCTGCTGGAATTAAGGGATGGGTAGCCGCCGGCGGTCACGCAACGGCCAGGGACTCCGCGTGCTCGATGTATTCGGACACCCGCCGGATATGGGGGGCGTCTATTGCCGGGTCGCACATTCCCAGGTAGAAGCACGACCCATGCAGTGCTCCCTGGACGTGAAAATATCGAGCTACCAGGTTGAGTTCCTGGACCCGAGGATCGGACGCGCTCAAGCGCCTCAACCCCCGGGCAGTTTCCGGCGTACTTTCAGGATAGGTCCCGGTCCTGGCGAGGATTAGGGCATCGCTGGCCCGCTTGGTTGCACCCCAAGCCTTCTCCGCGGCGTCCCGAATATCTCCTGCCGACAACCGCTCCAAGGCAGACGAATGCAATTGCTTGGCATCTTCGAAGATCCCGGCCACGTCTCCTATTGCGCTCAAATTCTACCCCGGCTGCCCGACGGCGTCGGCGACGCCCAGCTCGTGCATCAGCTCGGTGATCTGGCGCCAGGTCTCGTCCTCGACGAAGATGCCCTCGGCTCGGCGCTTCTTTTCGGTGAGGTGCTCGATTTCTCCGGGGTAGAGGACTTCGCTGAAACCGGCGGCGGGGGGCGAGGTCTTGACGAACTCGGCGAACTCCTTGACTTCCTTTTTGAACTCGGCTAGGGGGCGGAACTTCTCCACGTCGAAGGCTACCACGAAGACGCCGTCGTTGTGGCGGGCCTGCGGGTCGATGCCGAAGCCCAATCCGGTGAGCAGGCCGGAGAAGATTTCCACCATGAAGGACAGCCCGTAGCCCTTGTGTCCCTGGTCGGCGCCGACGGGCAGGATGGCCCCGCCGGCCGGGTAGTCGTTGGGGTCGGTGGTGGGGTTGCCTTCCTTGTCAATGATCCAGCCGACGGGGACGGCCTCGTTGCGGTTGCGGGCCAGGCCGATCTTGCCGGCGGCGACGGCGCTGGTGGCCATGTCCAGCAGCACCGGACCCTCGAGGTCGCTGGGGATGCCCATGCAGATGGGGTTGGTCCCCAGCCTCCGGCCGCGCCCGCCGAAGGGGGCCACGGCCTTGGGGCCGGCGCCCGAGTCGGCGGTGATCATGCCGATCATGCCCTCGTTGAGGATCATGGTGGGGTAGTCGCCGAGGCGTCCGATGTGGCTCTGCAGGTGGACGGTGATGGCGGCGACGCCCTGGGTCCTGGCCTTGTCGATAACCATGCGGGTTGCCTTTTCGGTGACGACGAATCCGAAGCCCCAGTTGCCGTTGATGACGGCGGTGGTTGGAGTGTCGCTTTCGACGACGAAGGGCGCCCCGGGAACGATGTGTCCCTTGTCGATGCGCTCGCAGTACTCGGGGATGTGGATGACTCCGTGGGAGTCGTGTCCCACCAGGTTGGCCTTGACCTGGTGGCGGGCGACAATCTCGGCCTCGTCAGCCGGGGTGCCCTTGGCGACGTAGACGTGGTAGGCGACTTTTTCAAGGTATTCGGGGGTGAAGACGGGCATGGGTTTACCTCCTGGAATGGTCTTCAGGGATTGGGGGAAAGTGCCAGTAGTCTAGTATCCGGCAGGGGCTTTGTCCACCGGGGAGCCGGGATCGGATACGGGGAAATGCCGGAAATCCTGTTTGTATGCCATTTGCGCCATTCACCCTTGGAGACGGCGTTGAAACGCGAATTTCGGACCGTTTTCGGGGCTAACCTATGGCAGGAATGTGTCATTTTGTCGCGTTGTACCCTTCGCGCGGGGATGGGGCAGACTCCAAGGGTGTTGGCAAGAGGCGGCGCGTCGGTAGGTGGGGTTCCGTTTCAGGTGGTGCAGCCCAACCGGGCATGGGGGCCTGGACTCCCGCCCCCGCCTACGCGGGGGTAGGCTCTGCGCGGGAAAGGCGGCGGAACAGACGGGAACGGTGAGCTCGAGTTGCGGGACGGATGGACCGCTGCCAAGGCTAGGCGGGAGCGGTGGGGGGCAGGGCGGTGGCGCCGGTGAGGTACTGGTCGACGCCGCGGGCGACGTCGCGTCCCTCGGATATGGCCCAGACCACCAGGGACTGTCCGCGGACCATGTCTCCGCCGGCGAAGACCCGGGGGACGCTGGTCATCTTGTTCCGGTCCACCACCACGTTGCCGCGGCTGTCCAGTTCCACTCCCAGCTGGGAGAGCATCCCGTCGTGCTCGGGGTGGAGGAAGCCCATAGCCAGCAGGACCAGGTCAGTCTCAATCTCGAAACCGCTTTCGGGGACTTCCTGCATCTGGGGGCGGCCGCCGTCGCCGGGGACCCAGTCCACGCGGACGGCGTGGAGCTTTTCCACCTTCCCGTTGCTGCCGGAGAAGGACTTGGTGAGGATGTTGTAGTCGCGGACGCCGCCCTCCTCGTGGGCGCCGGAGGTGCGGAGGATCAGGGGCCACTGGGGCCAGGGGTTGTCCTCGGGCCGCTCCAGGGGCGGCTCCGGGAGAAGCTCGTACTGGTACACGACCTCGGCTCCCTGGCGGTGGGCGGTGCCCAGGCAGTCGGCGCCGGTGTCGCCGCCGCCCAGGATGACGACCCGCTTGCCCTCGGCGCTGATGCGCTTGTCCGGCGGGGTCTCAACCCCGGCCAGGAGACGGTTCTGCTGGGGAAGGTAGTCCATAGCCAGGTGTATCCCGTCCAGTTCGCGTCCCGGGACGGGGAGGTCTCGGGCCTGGGTGGAGCCGCCGGTCAGGGAGACGGCGTCGAACTCGGCCAGCAGGTCTTCTACGGAGTAGTTGACGCCGACGTTGCAGTTGGTTCGGAACTCGATTCCCTCGTCGGACATTAGCTGGATGCGGCGGCGGACGACTTCCTTGTCCAGCTTGAAGTCCGGGATGCCGAGCATGAGCAGACCGCCAATGAAATCGGCCCGCTCCAGGACAGTGACCCAGTGGCCGGCCCGGTTGAGCTGCTGGGCGGCGGCCAGTCCGGCGGGGCCGGAACCCACCACCGCGACCTTCTTGCCGGTGCGCTCGGGGGGAGGTTCGGGCTTGATCCAGCCGTTGGCGAATCCCCGGTCGGAGATTTCCTTCTCGATGTACTCGATGGTTACCGGGTCCTGGTTGATGGCCAGGACGCAGGAACCCTCGCAGGGAGCGGGGCAGATGCGTCCGGTGAACTCGGGGAAATTGTTGGTGCTGAGGAGGATGCGGGTGGCCTGCTCCCAGTTGCCGAGATAGACCTGGTGGTTGAACTCGGGGATGACGTTGCCCAAGGGACAGCCCATGTGACAGAAGGGAACGGCGCAGTCCATGCAGCGGGCGCCCTGCTCCTTGGCCTGAGCTTCGGCCCAGGGCTGGTAATACTCGCGATAGTCGTTGACCCGTTCCCGGGGGGGACGCCGTCCGGGAGGGACGCGCCCAAATTCCATGAATCCGGTAACTTTACCCATGCGCGGCCACTTCGGCTTCCTGCTCCAGACGCCGCTGCCGTTCTTCCAGCACCCGACGGTAATCCCGGGGCATAACTTTCTTGAATTGGGGGAGGCACCGGTCCCAGTTGTCCAGGACATGGCGGCCGGGGGTGCTGCCGGTGTTCTCGTAGTGTTCCTCGACCAGCCGCCGCAGGATGGCGATGTCGGCGGAATCGGTGACCGGTTCCAGGTCGGCCATGCCGTCGTTGAAGCGGGCTTCGAAATCGCCATCGGGATCGTGGACGAAAGCGATGCCGCCGCTCATTCCCGCGCCGAAGTTGCGGCCGGTGGAGCCCAGCACCACGGTAACGCCGCCGGTCATGTACTCGCAGCCGTGGTCTCCGACGCCTTCAACGACCGTTTCCGCTCCGCTGTTGCGGACGCAGAACCGCTCACCGGCGCGGCCCCGGATGAAGGCCTTGCCGCCGGTGGCGCCATAGAGGGCCACGTTGCCGATGATGATGTTGTCCTCCGGGACGAATCCCGACTCCGGGTGGGGGACGATGGCAATCTGGCCGCCGCCCATACCCTTGCCCATGTAGTCGTTGGTGTCGCCGTGGAGCTTGATGTTGACGCCGTTGGCCAGGAAGGCGCCGAAGCTCTGTCCTGCCGAGCCGGTCAGGTGGACGTTGATGGAGTCGGCGGGGAGCCCCTCCTCGCCGTACTTCAGGGCAATTTTCCCGCTGAGCATTGCTCCGACGGTACGGTTGGAGTTGCGGATGGGCAGGTCGATGTCTACCGGGCCGTTGCCGTCGATGGCCGGCTGGGCCTTCTCGATCAGCTGGTGGTCCAGGGCCAATTCCAGCCCGTGGTCCTGGTCCTCGACGCAATAGACGGAGACTTCATCCGAGCGGGGCGCCAAACAGAGGAGGCGGGACAGGTCGATGCCCTGGGCCTTCCAGTGGTCGATGGCCTCCCGGGTGTCCAGCAGGTCCACCCGGCCCACCATCTCGGCGACGGTGCGGAAACCCAGCTCGGCCATGATCTCGCGCAACTCCTGGGCGACGAACATGAAGTAGTTGACGATGTGCTCCGGCTTGCCGGCGAAGTTCTTGCGGAGCTCTGGGTCCTGGGTGGCGATGCCCACCGAGCAGGTGTTGAGGTGACACTTGCGGAGCATGATGCAGCCGCTGACCACCAGGGCGGCGGTGGCGATGCCGAACTCCTCGGCTCCCAGCATGGCGGCGACGGCCACGTCGCGGCCGGTCTTGAGCTGTCCGTCGGTCTGGACGACGATGCGCCCCCGCAGGTCGTTGGCGACCAGCACCTGCTGGGTCTCGGCGACTCCCAGCTCCCAGGGCAGTCCGGCGTGCTTGATGGAGGACTCGGGGGACGCCCCGGTGCCCCCGTCGTGGCCGCTGATGAGGACAACGTCGCCGTGTCCCTTGGACACGCCGGCTGCGATGGTCCCGACGCCCACCTCGGAAACCAGCTTGACGTGGATGCGGGCGTCCGGGTTGATGTTCTTCAGGTCGTGGATCAGCTGGGCCAGGTCCTCGATGGAGTAGATGTCGTGGTGCGGCGGAGGGGATATAAGCTCCACTCCCGGCGTCGTGTGCCGGACCCATCCGATATACTCGTCCACCTTGTGGCCGGGGAGCTGTCCGCCCTCGCCGGGCTTGGACCCCTGGGCCATCTTGATCTGCAGGTCGGTGGCGTTGACCAGGTACTGGGGGGTCACGCCGAAGCGGCCCGAGGCGACCTGCTTGATGGCGCTGCTGCGGGAGTCGCCGTTGTCGTCGGGGACGTAGCGGTGCCAGTCCTCGCCGCCCTCGCCGGTGTTGCTGCGGGCGCCGATGCGGTTCATGGCGATGGCCATGGTCTCGTGGGCTTCGCGGCTGATGGAACCCAGGGATACCGCCCCGGTGGCGAACCGCTTGACTATCTCCTCTGCGGATTCCACCTCGTCCAATGGAATGGGTTCCCGGCCGGTGCGGAACTCCAGCAGTCCCCGCAGGGTGGCCATCTTCCGGCTCTGGTCGTTGGAAATGGCGGCGAACTCGTCGTATATGGCGCGGCTGTTGGCGCGGGCGGCAAACTGGAGCTTGGCGATGGCGTCGGGGTGCCACTGGTGGTGCTCGCCGTGGCGCCGCCACTGGTAGAACCCGCCCATCTCCAGGTCGCGGGACCCGGGAACCTGGCCGAAGCCGAAGGCCGCTTCGTGGCGCTTGCGGGACTCCTCCTCGATAACGTCCAGCCCGACGCCCTCGACGCGGGAGGGAGTCCAGGTAAAGTATTTGTCGGTCACCGATTGGTTGAGGCCGATGGCCTCGAAAATCTGGGCGCCCCGGTAGCTTTGGACGGTGGAGATGCCCATCTTGGACATCACCTTCACCAGCCCCTTGACGTTGGCTTTGATGAAGTTGCTCTCGGCGTAGTCCGGGCTGGTCCCGTTGAGCTCCCCGAGTTCGGCCAGCTCCCGAACCGTGTCCAAAGCCAGGTAGGGGTTGATGCCGCCGGCCCCGTAGCCCACCAGGAGGGAGAAATGCTGGACCTCCCGGGGCTCGCCGGACTCGACGATGATTCCAGCCCTGGTGCGGGTGCCTTCCCGGATCAGGTGGTGATGCACCGCTCCGGTGGCCAGCAGGCTGGGTATGGCGGCATGGGCCGCGTCCACGCCCCGGTCGGAGAGGATGATAATGGAACAGCCTTCCTCTATGGCCTGGGTTGCTTCCCCGCAAATGCGGTCCAGGGCCGTCTCGAGGGTCAAGCCATCGGACTCGGCGTCGAAGAGGGTGGACAGGGTCACGGCCCGCAATCCTTCAACGCGGTTGTGCCGTATCTTCTCCATCTCGGCGTTGGTGAGGATGGGGGAGTCCAGCTTGAGCTGGTGGCAGTGTTCCGGCGTTTCGTCGAACAGGTTGCGCTCACGGCCGATGAAGGCCTCGGTGGATGTGACCAGTTCCTCGCGGATGGCGTCCAGGGGCGGGTTGGTGACCTGGGCGAAGAGCTGCTTGAAGTAGTTGAACAGCAGGTGGGTCTGGTCGGACAGCACCGCGAGGGAGGCGTCGTTGCCCATGGAGCCCACGGGCTCGTAGCCGGAGGCAGCCATGGGCGTGGTAATCATGCGCAGCTCTTCGATGTTGTAGCCGAAGGCCTGGTGCAGGGGAGTCAGGTCGCGGCGGGCGCCGCCGTTGCTGGCGCTGCCGTTGCCGGCGCTCCCGTTAGATGAAGGCGGGTCGGGAAGGTCGGCCAGCGTGACCTTGTTTTCCCGTAGCCATTCTCCGTAGGGACGGCGGGATGCCAGGGCGTTTTTCAGTTCCTCGTCGACGATGATCCGGCCCTCTTCCAGGCTGACCAGGAACATCCGGCCCGGCTGGAGGCGGCCCTTTTCCTTAATGATGGCTGGAGGCAGCTCCAGGACGCCGGTCTCCGAGGCCATGATGAGGCGGTCGTCGTGAGTGACGGTGTACCGGAAGGGCCGGAGGCCGTTGCGGTCCAGGACGGCGCAGATCTCCTGCCCGTTGGCGGCCACCATCATGGCCGGCCCGTCCCAGGGTTCCATCAGGGCGGAGTGGTACTCGTAGAAGTCCTTCTTGACTTGGGACATGGACTCGTGCTGTTCCCAGGCTTCGGGGATCATCATCAGCATCGAGTGACTGAGGTCCCGGCCGGTCATCATCAGGAGTTCCAGCGCGTTGTCGAAGCAGGCGGTGTCGCTGGCCCCGGGAGTCATCACCGGGGGAATCTTGCTGATGTCGCCCCCGAAGGCGGGAGACTCGAACTGGGCCTCGCGGGCGGCCATCCAGTTGACGTTCCCGCGCAGGGTGTTGATTTCCCCGTTGTGGGCGAGGTAGCGATAGGGGTGGGCCAGCTTCCAGTGGCCCAGGGTGTTGGTGCTGAACCGGGAGTGGACCAGCGCAAAGGCGCTGACCAGGTCCGGGTCGGCCAGGTCGCGGTAGAAGCCGGACATCTGCTCGGCCATCAGAAGGCCCTTGTAGACGAGGACCCGGCTGGACAGGCTGCAGATGTAGAAGTAGTCGGCCGATTCCTCCGATATTCCCAGGTTGTCCAGGCCGTGCTCGATGACCTTGCGGACGACGTAGAGGAGGCGGTCGAGCTGGAGAGGTTCCGGCTGGGGTTCACCGGCCGGCACCCCGGCGAAGACCTGGCGGATGACGGGCATGACCTTGCGGGATTCCCGTCCCAGACTGGAGGGGTCGACGGGAACGTCGCGCCACCCGAGGAAGACCAGCCCTTCTTCCTTTATGGTTTGCTCAATCAGGGCCTCGCACTTGGACCGCTCCTCCTCCCGGGGAGGCAGGAACACAACGCCGCTGCCGTAAGATCCTGCGTCGGGAAGGTCAATGCCCGCCTCTGGGCAGACCTTATTGAGGAAGTCATGAGGCATCTGGACCAGGATGCCGGCCCCGTCGCCGGTTTCCGGGTCGCAGCCACAGGCCCCCCGGTGCCCCAGGTTTACCAGCACCTCCAGTGACTCGTCGATGATCGAGTGGGCCTTGACGCCCTTGATATTTGCCACCATTCCCACACCGCAGGCGTCATGCTCTGTCTCAGGTCGGTATAACCCATGCTGAGACAGTTTCTGCAGAGCTTGTTGTGGGTTCATAGCGTGACTCCCGGCCAATACTCGTCGTTCTAAAGGGTCGCCGCCTCCGCAGCCTGTTTGCCAGGTTACTTATCCGGGGGTCGCTTGGCGGCTCCGTAGTGATTGGCGCCTGCGGGACACGGAATGTTGGATGGCCGTGCGCCGGTCGAAGGCGATTGCCTGGGTGGATTGGCGTCACCAGGCAACGATTGTTAAATATATCACAATCCGTTTTGGTTAAGAACACCAATTATACACGCCAGCCGTCATGGTGAGTAGTCCCCAATGTCAAGCCCAAAAGGGGGCAATTGTAAACACTTTGTTACGGTTTCCGACGGGCCGGGGTATGGGCCATATCCCTTTGAGAGGGGGCCATCGGCGGCTGAGCCTGGTCCCGATTCGTTGACCGCCTCAGGACGGTGGACTACAATGATTGTTGTTTGGAAAGTATTACGTTCATTTATATTAAAAAAGGAGTGCTTACCCTGAATCCTACCGAAGTTGCCCAGCTAGTGGTGGAAGTGGCCTCGGAGAAACTGGCGGCGGATATTGTGATGCTGGACCTGCGGCGGCTGGCGTCCTTTGCCGACTACTTCGTGGTCATGACTGCCGAGTCCTCCCGGCAGATCGAGGCCCTCGAGGACGACATCAGCAAAGCCATGAGGGAAGCCGGTGTCAGCCGCTACCACCGGGAAGGCGCCCGGGGATCGGGCTGGGTGCTGCTGGACTACAGCGACGTCATCGTCCACATATTCGGCCCGGATGAGCGGGAGTATTTTGGCTTGGAACGCCTCTGGTCACAGGCGCCCCAGGTGGTCAGGGTTCAGTAATCCACGGGTCGGAGCTCCGCTCGTAGCTCAGGATCTCGTCCGGCCGGAAGAACAGGCCGATCTCCCGGGGCGCCGACTCGGGTCCGTCCGAGCCGTGGACGATGTTCCGCCCGATGTTGACCCCCAGATCCCCCCGGATGGTCCCCGGGTCCGCATCCACCGGATTGGTGGTTCCCATTGTCTTCCTCACCAGGCTGATGGCGTTTTCCCCCTCCCAGACCATGGCCACGATGGGCCCGGAGGTTATGAAGCTCACCAGGCCGGGAAAGAAGGGCCGCTCTACGTGCTCCCCGTAGTGCTCCCGGGCGAGAGCGTCGCTGACCTGCATGAGCTTCAGCGCCGCCAGTTTCAGACCCCTCTTCTCCAGGCGGGAAATGACCTCTCCCGACAGGCCCCGCTGGACACCGTCGGGCTTTACCAAGACCAATGTTTGTTCCATGATTTTCGATTCCTAACTCCGTGAATTGGGCGCGGGTTTACGGCCCGGGCCTGATGAATCTCCGGGCATCAAGGACTTCTATGACCGCTGCGGCGTCCGGTCGCGGCGCTTTGGGCCGCCGATGCTGGGCATCCGCAGGTAGTGGGGCTGGAGCATCGCCAGGTTGTCCGCCTCACCGGCTTCTAAGCGGATGCGTCCCGACTGGGCCAGGGCGCTCAATCGCGCTCCAGCGGCGGGCTGCACGATGATTGCCCGTCTCCCCAGGCGTTCCTCGACGAATGCCCGCCACCTGGAAATTCCTTCTCCGCAGAAGATGGTCGTTTCCCGGACGCCGGCCAAGACCTCCTCGGGCGGCCCCATCGTGTCCTCGCCGGTGCGTTCCCCGCGCGGATTGAAGAAGGCGGCGGCCACCTCGTTCCGCCCCGCTTCCAACAGGGCACAAACGGGCAACCCGCACCCCAGGAAAGGATGGGCTTCCAGGTCCAGGGTGGCAACTCCGGCCAGGGGTTTTCCTGCCGCCAGCGCGAGGCCCTTGGCCGCGCTGATGCCCACCCGCAGGGCGCTGAACGCCCCCGGCCCCAGCGCCACGGCGATTCCGTCCAGGTCCAGGGGAGTAATCCCCCGTTCCCCCAGCACGCCTTTGACGGCGGGCATCAACTCCGAGGTATGGCTGCTGGTCGAGTGCCAGGCCCGGAGACTCAGGATATTGCCGCCATCGGAGAGGGCAACCCCCGCATGCCGGGTGGATGTGTCGATGGCCAGCAGCATCTAAACTCTCTCCCCGGCGCTGGGAAAAGCCGCAGTCAACTCCTCAATCAAGGGCAGGAAGCGTCGCGGTGCGTCCTCGATAGTGACCACCCTTTTCCCTGTCTCATCCGCCGCAGACCCGTCAGAATCATCGGAACTCAACCCGGGGCCGGAATGGGCCAGGTCGATCCACAGGGCGTTTTCGGGAAAGACTTCCTCGGCCTGGTCGGCCCACTCGATGGCGCAGACCCCATCGCCGTCCAGGTACTCCTCCAGGCCCAGGTCCCAGGCTTCCGCCGGGTCCCCCACCCTGTAGAGGTCCATGTGATGAAGCGTCAATCGTCCCTGGTAACGGGTCATCAGGACGAAGGTGGGGCTGCGGGGACGCTGCGTGACGCCCAACCCCTGGGCCAGTCCCTGGGTCAGGCAGGTCTTGCCCGCGCCCAGGGGCCCGGTCAGCAGGTAGACATCCCCCGCCTTGGCCTGCTCGCCAATGATGCGCCCGACCCGCCTGGTCTCATCGGCGCTGGCGGTAACGATTGTCAGGGAAGTCGTCATCACGAGGCGAAGTGGTCCCATCCCCGGCGGTTGGAGGGCATTTCCGCGCCCGACGAGTCCAACACCTTAACCCGTCCCGGCTCCCCGTCGGTGATGCGTCCCACGACCGTTGCCGGATGGGGAAGAAGGGCGCTGACTGCCTCCACCTGTCCGGGGGGCCCGGTGAACATCAGCTTGTAGTCCTCCCCGCCGTTGAGGGCCATGCCCAGGCACTCCTCCGGGAAGGCTTGCCGCAGCAGGGGATGAATGGGCACCCGGCTGGCTTCGATTTCCGCGGCGACGCCGCTGGCCCGGCAGAGCTTGCCCAGGTCGTCGCACAGCCCATCGCTGACGTCCATGGCGGTGGCTACGCCGGACTCGGCCAGGACTCTCCCGGCCGCCACGTCGGGCACCGGACGGCGGTGGGCGTTTCTCAGATGTTCCGCCGCTTCGCCGGATGCGGCCAGCCCCTCCAGCATCAGCTTCAGGCCCCCGGCGGAGCTGCCGAGATACCCGGTGACGGCTATTGCGTCTCCCTGCTTGCCGGTGGAGCGGAGCAGCGGCTTGCCGCCGGTTACGCCGGACAGGGCGACGGTGATGAACGCCACCGGCGACCGGACCATGTCTCCCCCGACGATGAAAACGCCGAACTGGTTGCAGATTTCCAGCATTCCCCGGTAAAGGTCCTCCAAGTCCGCGACGGCGGTATCCGGCGGCAGGCCCAGGGTGACGAGGGAGTGGGTGGGCAGTCCGCCCATGGCGGCGATGTCGCTGATGTTGGAGGCCAGGGACTTCCAGCCCAGGTCCCGCCAGGGAGTCGTCTCGCGGGTGAAGTGGACTCCCTCCACGACCGTGTCGGTGGTGAACAGCTCCGTGGCGTCGCCGGCATTCCAGGCGGCGGTGTCATCGCCCGTGTCCACCAGCAGCTTGACCCCGGAGCAGGGCAATCCGTCCTGGATGATGCGCCCCTCAACAACCATCCGGTTGAGCAGGTCAATGACGCCAAACTCGCCAAGGTCTCGGATAAGCATAGCGTGGGGGATTATATCGCAGGGGAGGGGAAGGACAAAGGGGGAGGTAAGTGAAGGGGAGAGGTTAAGGCAGATCAGTTGTTAGATGGGCAATCAACCGAGGAACGTCCTCAATAACAGTTTCCCAGACGGTGTACAAGTCAACTACGTCATAATTGTGGATCAAGAGGTTACGCATATCGATCATGTTTCGCCAGGGAACCTCAGGGTAAAGCCGTTGCACATCGGACGAGATACGATTGGCAGCTTCCCCTATGACTTCCAGTGCCCTGATAGTGGCGAAGACAGTCTTGGTGTCATCGGTAAAGTCCGAGTAACCCATGCTGGCCATAAATTCTTGGGCTTGTTTAGCTGAGTCGATAATATCCTCTAGGTAATCAGGATCAGATCGTGGGCTGGTCAAATGGTCACCAACTCACTCATAACGTGTTCCGCCTCTTCCGGTCTCAAACCCCTTATCGTTGCGACGTGGACTCCAACTCCTAGAGTTTCGCCCAATTTCCGCTCAAGGCCGAAAAACGCCAGGCCGGGAGTTTTGTAGAAATCGACCAGAACCCCCACTCTGTCGTAAGGGCGTGCGGTGCCTGTGGCATAGGGCCCGAAGATTCCCAGGCTCTTGACGCTGTAATTTTCCTTCAAAAACGTCATCTCGGCTTTCAGGATTTCCCGGATTTCATCCATAGTTAGCAGGGTTTCTCTGGGCGCGGGAGGCAACTCCTCAAGCAGGGTCGTTACACGGTCTATGCGCCTGCAAAGGTGGTCAACCTCCTGAAAATCCTCGAAGATGGCTTCCTCAGCGACTTCTCCCCGTCGACGTAAGCCGTCCATTTCCTCCAGGGTTTTGACGCCAAATTTGGCGCAGCGGGTCTTCCGGTCAGCTTCCAACAGACGCAGGTGTTCTTTGAGAAACACCCTTGTGCTTTCGATGGCGAGGGCTTCCTCAGTAAGGCCAAATTCCCGGGCTATTAGGGCGGTGTCGATGTTCATCGATATCCTCTGTGGCGGCATCCGACACTGAGCCGAGGTAGGTACCCCAAGATTATACTCCCGCTGGATTGATCAATATCAAAAGGCCGGACGTTATGTCCGGCTTTTGTTGCGCTTTAACCGCTGAGTAGTGGAAGGGAGTAAAAGTTTGTTTGGCTGCTTTTGCAGTGTTTCGGCGGACTTTCTCAGGGGACCGTTCCCTTCAGCCGGGGAGCAGTGCTCAACCAACTAGCTTCGGGGTTCGGAACATCCACCGACCGACCTGGGAGATGGGATGGACCCCGATCCCGGTTGACCCGGGAAAACAGGCCCTTCCATAGCTCCTTAGAAAGGAGGTGATCCAGCCGCACCTTCCGGTACAGCTACCTTGTTACGACTTCGTCCCAGTTACCGAACCCGACCTCGGCACCTGCCTCCCTTGCGGGTTAGCTCAGCGAC
>DAOUIZ010000058.1:0-10795 GCA_034423195.1 Dehalococcoidia bacterium
CCAGGCTGGCCGCCAGGGTCCGGTGGTCCACGCCCAGGTCCGCCGCCGCCCGGCGATGCCCCTTGTCCCGCACCAGGTCGTCCAATAGGGCCATCAGCCGCAGGTGGTGCAGGTCCTCGATGCTCTCGCTCTGGTCGATGTCCCCCGGCTCCTTCGCCATGCTCCCAACCTCCGGGTACAAAATGTCCGTTTCAGCTTGGGCCTTTGCACGCCGGCCCCGGTTTCCCGCCGTACAAAATGCACGTTTCAGCTACGGCTCATGCACACCCACGCCGGAACGGGGACTTGCGCCCAAGTGTTCACAGGGTAAGGGCAGTTTTCGCCGGATCTGCGCCTGTTTCAGCTTTGACCGGACCCAGTTTTCCCCGTCCCGACAAAACCCAAATCCCTGTACACCCCCAATGATGCCTAACGGCGCCGGGAAAAAAGAGGGCCTGCAGGGGGCCGCACCGGTGCGGCCCCCTATGGGAGGTCTTTTCCGGGGCGTTTTTTGTTCACACTCTCCGGCGGCGCTGGCGAACATGCCGGACGCCGAAACCACGGAGAGAGGTGAACAAATTGACCCTTGAACCGAAATTCCTGACCCCGAGGCGGCTGATCCCTCTGGCCGTCGCGCTCCTGCTGGCGGCCCTCGCCGTCGTGCCGACGTGCGCTACAGCCCTGGCCCAATCCCCACCCCCCGACGGCGACAACCTCTCCCTGGTCAACCGCGACCGGCAGATGGTGGAACGGAAGAAGGACGGCGAGTTCGTCGCCCGCCCCGTCTTCAGCCGGAAGATCGACGTTCTCCACTACGCCCTGCGCCACCCCGACACCGGCGAGTGGGTCACCAACACCTACCGGGTGCGGGGCGGCGAGAAAGAGCTGTCCGAGGGCTGGGAGTACACCTTCGAGTACCCCGTCCTGGACGGCCAGCCGGACCTTCATCCCGAGCAGGCATTCCTGATGGTGATGTCCGTGCCCCGCCGAGGTGGGGGCGACGACCACCTGTTTCACGCCCTGGTCCCCGTCCACCAGCCCAAGGGGCTGTGGGACAGGGTGCTGGGCGCCTTGGACCCGGACCGCTGGGCCAGGGCGGGAGCCAGGTGGGTGATCCAGGGAGTCCACGGGACCCTGTGCGGCGTGGTGGAGCGAGCCACCGAGACGGACATCGCCGAGTGCGGGGAGGGGTAGCGGTATGGGAGACATTCTCACCGGAACACCCCCCGGACTGACCTACGACCACGAAATAGTCCGCGCCGCCTGGACGGCGGTCTGGGCCGTTACCACGGGAATGCTGGTGATCATCCTGGGCTGGATGGGGCTGAGCTTCATCGTCCAGGAGCATCTCGGCCACCACCAGTCGGGCTGGCGCGAGATGGTGCCCCGGCTGGTGCTGGGACTCACCGCCGCCGCGTCATCGCTGTGGTGGTGCGCCCTGGTCATAGACGTGGCCCACGCCACATCCCAGTTCATCGCCGCGTCGTTGAACGTCACCCCCGGCGACCTGCTGCGTGCGCCCCTGGATCCCTTGCTGAACGCGGTGATGGCGGCCAACACCGGGCTGGCGGTGTTCATCGCGGTCCTCTACCTGGTCTTCGGCTTTTTCATCCTCTACCTGCTGGTGCAGATGGTCCTGCGCCTGGCCCTGATCGACATCCTGCTCTGCCTGGCGCCCATCGCGTTGGGGCTGTGGATTCTGCCTCACACGGCAGGCTGGGGAAAGCACTGGCTGCGGCTGTTCATGACCGCCGTGTTCCAGCAGGCCATCCAGCTCATCGCCATCGCCCTGGCCTTCGGGTTTCTCGACGAGTTCGCCGACATCACCGGGGGTGAGGCGGCCCAGGACCTGGTTTGGATGCTCTTGATGGCCATCGCCTTCATGTACCTGGCCGGGCGCATCCCCTCGATGCTGGGACATCACGGGACCTTCGACGCCTGGCTGCACACCCTGTATTTCGGCATGTCCCTGCCCGGGTCGATGGTCCGGTCGGGGCGCGCCCTGGGGCTGCTGGCCGGGGGCGCCGCCGGTGGACCGGCGGGAGCGGCTGCCGCAGCGGCGGCGACAAATACCGCGACCAGCGCCGCTGGCAACGCGGTGAACTCGGCGGCCCAGAACTCCACGCCGGCAGGCCAGAGCGGTCCCACGCCCAGGAGCCAGGGGCCGTAGCCGGACGGCAACCAACCCGACAACTACCGGCGGGGACACGATTAGCACCGACCGCAACCCTGGGAGGTTGAGCAATGTGCCAATAGAGCAACGAGGCGCACCCGCAAACCGCGCAACAACAGGCGACAAATCCGACTCACAAGGAGAACAACCTATGGAAAACCTGACGCAGACCATATCGAACCTGGTGGCCATCCTGCTGGGCCTCGTTGGCGTGGTGGGAGTGGGTTACTTCATCTACGGCGCCTACATGTACCTCACCGCCTCGGGCGCGCCCAACCAGATGGAGCGGGGCAAGAGCGCCATGATGACCGCCCTGGCGGGCATCGTGCTGGCCCTTGTCGCCTACGGGGTGGTGGAGCTGGTGGTGAACGCCGTGGTGGACCCGGCCGTCACCCCGGACATTCCCGACCCCACCGACGCCGACGACGCCAGCGGCGAGAGCAGCGGTTAGGAGGTGCGGAATGAGAGAGCACGAAGTACCGACCCACGTGCAGGCCGAGGACAAGGTGCTGCTGGGGTTCACCTTCCCCCAGATAGTGGCGGTGGTGGCGGTGTGCGCCGTGGCCTACGGCGCCTACCGCTACTTCCCCTTCGGCCCTTCCGAGTTCCGGCTGGGCATCGCCATCGTCTTTGGCATCACGGGCATCGCCCTGACGGTGGGGAAGGTGGGAGGCCGGGGGCTGCCGTTGGTGGCCGCCGACCTGCTGAAGTTCAACCTGGGAGCCAGGCGCTACGCCGGTTCCCCCACCCAACTGGCCCGCAGCGAGGCCCCGCCGGTGCCGGAGGCAAAGCCCGACCCGCTGCGGCTGCTGGCCAAGAAGGCAGCCGGCGGCATCGGCAAGGCGGTAAGAGCGGCCAAGCGTAAGGGGTGTCCCCCCTTCCGGCCCCATAGCTGGTTCGGCAAGCGGCGGCCCCGTGGAGCCGAGAACGCCAACGGCGGCAATGGTGCCATGCCGAACAATCGAGAAACTCAGGGCCGGAAACCCTGGTACAAGCTCCTGGCGGTGGCCGGTCTGCTGGCCCTGGCCTTGGTGGCAATCCCAGGAACGGCCCTGGCCGACGACCCGGACGACGACCCCGGCTGGCGGCTGGACGAGATCTATTTCCAGCCGCCCGACCCGGTGCCCGGACGCCGCGTATTCATCGAGAGGCTGGCCGTCACCGGCGACACCGCCCAGGTGTCGCTGCGCGCTGCCCACGACCTGGACCTGAAGGTGAGGGTTTTCGGCGGCAGGACGGGCAGGACCCTGAAGATGGGCGCCAACGCCGTCGTCCACTCCGGTGAGCGAAAGACCTACAACCTGACGCTCAACGGCCCCAAGCCGTCCTTCACCTTCTCGTGGACGGACTCCCTGGGCTTTTCAGGGGCAGTGTCCCTGAAGAGCGGGCAGATTCCCTACCCCCTGCCGGAATACGACGGCGGGCTGTGCGACCTGGAAATGACATCCCTGGAGTGGACCCCGGGCAGAATCAGCGGCGTCATCGCCTCGGAGTGCATCGCGGAGACCAGGCAGGAGGTGGACCTGCCGGTCTACGGCGGCCACTTCAGCCGGTCGGTCCCGGCCCTGCTGGACGCCAGCGTCACCGGCATCGCAGGCACGGTGAACGTCGCCGCCGGTTCGCGCACGACCAGCGCGGCCTTTGTTCCCAACGGCGAGACTGAATTCAGCCTGGCCGTTCCCGACCGGAGGGCCACCCACGGCCTGGAAATCACGGCGGAACTGGCGGCCACGCTGGACGTGCCGCTGCCGCCCATGTTGCAGACCACCCACCACCCGGCCCGCACCGACGTGTACCGGCGCACGGTGAGCCTCACCTGCGGCAAGTGCTCGGTGTCCAGGACGGTCACGATCCGCGTCTACCACGAGGAGCACGTGCGGGCCGTGGAGAACCAGCGCGCTCCGGTCACCCGCATCAGGCCGGAGACCCTGCCCCTGGCTGACGGCTTGGGTGTGGGAGCCGACAACCCCTTCCGGTATCTCACCGTGCCGCCGCCCAATCCGCCGCCGCCTAGGGCGGAACAGACCCAGGTGGGCGACTCCTCCTGGTGGAGTTCGTGGCCATGGTAGGGCGCATCGCACACATCCTGCTGGCTTCGGCGGCGGCCCTCCTGTCCGTCGCCGCCGAGGCGCCGGAGGAAAAGAAGGAACTGCTGCTCGAAGCGATTGACGAAGTGCTGACCGGCATGGCCTACGCCGGGGCGGGGCTCTGCCTCTTCGCCATCGTCTGGGCCGGGTTCGTGCTGATGGCCGAGGGAGCCGAGGGTGAGGGACGACGGGGGAAGGCGAGGAACGCCGTGGTCATGGCCGTCGTCGGCCTGGTGGTGGTGCTGCTGGCCAAGGCCATCGCCGCCGCCATCAACACCGGCATCGTCCCCAGCCTGTAATCGGGGAAAAGGAGAAAAGAGCAATGAAAGCGACAATACCCAACGTCAAGGCAATTCTCAAGCGTGGCCAACAGGATGAGAAAGCGGAGCTTGTGGAAGAACCGCCCAAGCCGCCGCCGGACCTGAACCTGTTCTTCATGCTGTCCCACCTGGAACACGACGGTCCGGTAAGGCTGGACGGGGTGAAGCTGGCGGTCAGCGAGGTGATGGGGCTGGAGCTGGACGAACCCAAGCTGGGCGCCTTTGCCGGTTCCCTGAACGCGCTGGACTTCCCGGTGCAACTGCTGGTGCGCCAGCACCCGCCGGTCTTGCAGGGGCTGCGGGAGAGGCTTGACGAGTCCCAGCCCGCCGACCTGCCTAAACAAACGAAGGACGCCGCCGACTCCCTGGGGCGGCTGCTGGGCAACCTGGAGAACCGGGACGGCATCCTGGACCGGCGCTTCTACGCCGTGTGCGAGCACAGCCGCATGGACGAGCTGCACGGGCTGCTGGCAAGGGGCGGGCTGGGAGTCTTTCCGTTGGTTGGCGAACCCCTGCGGTTGTTCTGGCTGTCCGCAACCCTGGGCGGTTCCCCCGTGGAGCGCGACGAGGACGCCGAACTGGAAGTCGAGGTCAACCGCCGCGACATCCGCATCGGAGACGGTCTGACCCGCTCCCTGCACCTGGGCAAGTGGCCCCGCAGCCTGGCTCCGGGATTCCTGCAAGGGCTGATGGCCACGGGAGCGCCCATGGATTTGTCGGTGCACCTGGGCACCATACCGGCAGAGCAGGCGGCCCGCACCCTGGAGTGGCAGAAGGTCCGGTTCGAGTCGGCCCAAAGCCTGTCATTCAAGCGAGGCCGTTCCATGTCCCCCGAGGCGGAGATCGCCCTTGAGGACGTGAGCCGTCTGCGGGACGAGGTGCAGCGGGGCCGGGAGCGGCTGTTCCACGCCTCCCTGTCGGTTACGCTGCACGCCGACGATGCCGAGACCCTCAAGGACCTGACCCAGAAGGCCCGCGCCCACTTCGCCGCCACGTTGGGCAAGCTGGACAACTTGGCCTTCCGGCAAAGAGAGGGTCTTCTGTCCACGTTGCCGCTGGCCCTGAACGCGGTGGCGGTGTGGCGTACGCTGGATACTTCTTCGCTGGCGCGGCTGTTCCCCTTCTCGCCGCCGGACCTGGACACCCGATCCGGCACCCTCTACGGCATTGATCTCAGGGCCTGCGCTCCCATCGTCTACGACCCCTTCGACGGAACGCACCTGAACGCCAACACCGCCGTCCTGGCCCGCTCCGGCAGCGGCAAGAGTTTCGCTACCAAGCTGGGTGTGCTGCGGGGTTTGTGCCGGGGGGTGCGGGCCTACGTCATCGACCCCGAGGGCGAGTACGCCGACATGGCCAGGGCCGCCGGAGGCAGGGTCCTGTCCCCCGGCGTGCCCGGCCAGGGCATGAACCCCTTCGTCATCGACCGGGGCGACAGCGAGGAACTCTTGCAGCGCATCGGCAGCCTCAGAAGGCTGATCGAGGTGATGGTGGGGGAGCGGCTGTCCGCCGAGCGCCGGTCGTCCCTGGACCACGCCCTGGCATCCTACTACGCCCAGAGGCGGGAACGCACCGGCTTCAGGGATTTCTACGCCTACCTGGAAGGGGAAACGCCGGAGATTGCCCACCTGCTCAGGCCCTTCGCCACCGGCAGCCTCCGGGACCTCCTCTCCGACGAGGGCGACGACCTGCTGGCCCACGAGGCGTTGGTCACCGTCTTCGACCTGCACCTGCTGGAACCGGAACTGCGGCCCGCCGCCGCCATGGTCTGCACCGAGACGGTATGGGCCGCCGCCGCCCAGGACCCCCGGCCCCGGCTGCTGGTGGTGGACGAGGTGTGGTCAATCATGCAGCACCCCGAGGGCGCCGCCTTCATGGTTTCGATGGCCAAGCGCGCCCGCAAGCACCGGCTGGGGTTGCAGTTCATCACCCAGGACGTACAGGACCTGCTCTCCGAGGACAGTTCCCGCGCCATCACCGGACACAGCGGCCGGGCGCTGCTCCAGAACGCCGCCTTCAAGCTGCTGCTCCAGCAGGACGCCGCCGCCGTGTCCACCGTGGGCGAGGCTTTCGACCTGCCGGTGGAGCTGCAACGCTGGCTTTTGTCCTGCCCCCGGGGCGACGGACTCCTACTGGCAAGGGGCAACCGCTTCCCCATCCGCATCGAGGCCACCCCCGAGGAGACCGAGGTAATCGAGTGGCGGCCCGGGCCAAGACACTGACCGAAAACGACAACTATCAGAAAGAGGCTATCAACATGAATTTCAACATCAAGAAAGCCCTGTTCGGCGACGGGGGCAACAGGCGTCCTCCCGTGCTCCTGGCGGTGACGCCGCCGCGCACCGGCGAGCGGACGCTCCTGGGCGTGGAGAACCTGCTCCAGTCCATCGCCGTTCCCGAACCCTTCTCCCTGGAGATCGTGGGCGACATGGACGGCGTGACCCTGATGGCCCGCTGCCTGGACGACCAGGTGGTGCGGGGCCAGCTTTCCGCCCACTACCCCCAGGCCCGCATCCGGCAGGTTCCCGTGGACGAGGACCCCATCTTCGTCCACCAGGGCGAGCAGGCGTGGGGGATGACCCTGCGGGCCGACGGCCCGGAATACGTGCCCCTGCGCACCTTCCGCGACGACGACCTGCTGGACCCCGGCTCAGACCCCCTCATCGCCCTGATGGGCGCGCTGTCCGAGCTGGAGGAGGGGGAGCGGGTGCTGTGCCGGTTGCTGCTGCGCTCCCTGGGCCCCGACTGGTCCCAGGCCCACCAGGCCCGCGCCCACAAGGCGGCCGTCCCCGAGAACCGCGAGCCGTCCTACACCTACCAGACCAAGCCCCTGCAACTGGACGGCGTGACCATGGCCGTGCTGGGCGTGGGGGCGCTGGCTGCCCTCAAAGGCTACCTGTGGGTGCAGGACGGCGAGTACCTCAAGGCGGGGCTGCTGGCCGCCGGTTCCCTGTCCGGCGCCATCATCGCCGGCTGGGCATGGTGGCGCTGGAAACAGGCCAGGAGCCGGGTCCACGACCCGCTGCTGATAAGGGAGAAGGTCTCCCGGGTGGCCTTCGACGCCGAGCTCCAGGGCATCGCCGTGCTGCCGGAATCGACCCGTCCCCAGCGGGCCGAAGAGCTGCTGGGCGCGGTGGCCGCCGCCTACCGCCACTTCGACCACCCGGCCGGAGCCCGGTTCAAGGTGAGCAAAGTGAAGCCCATCGTCCCCCTGATGAACCTGCACCCAGCCGGGGCCGGGCTGTTCGGCCGGCGCAGCGTGCTGGGCGTCCGCGAGGCCGCCGCCCTGTGGCACCCGCCCGGAGCCGGCGACGAGACGCCCCTGGTGGAACGCTCCGGCGCCAGGGCGCTCCTGCCCTCGGCCCGGGGCGTGCGGGGCGGAGCGCCGGTGGGCGACACCACGGCGGGCAAGCCCCGGCCCATCCGCTTCCCCGAGGACCTGCTGCGCCGCCACCACCTCTACGTGGCCCGCACCCGCATGGGCAAGTCCACCCTGATGCACCACATAGTCGCCCACAAGATGCGGGAGAAGGCGGCAGGAAGGGACCCCGACGCCATCGTCGTCATCGACCCCCACGCCGACCTGGTGGCCGGAATCCTGGAGCAGGTGCCCGAATCCCTGGTGGACCGGATAAGGCTCATCGACCTGGCCGACCGGTCCCGCGCCCCCGGCATCAACCTGCTGGACACCCGCGTCTTTCCCGACCGCGACCGCACCGCCGACTCGGTGGTCAGGGTGGCCCACGGCCTGTGGGAGCAGTGGGGACCCCGGATGCAGTCCATCCTGGAGCAGACGGTCAAGACCCTGCACGAGGCCAACGAGCACCCCGACACAGCCGACGACCGGCAGCACACCATCCTGGACGGGCTGAAGCTGCTCTCCGACAACAAGTACCGCACCGATGTGCTGAAAAAGGTCTCCGACCCCTACCTGCTGGAATGGTGGGCCCGGGACTTCGGCGGCTGGCACCACCAGTACCGGGCCGACGCCCTGGCCCCGGTGCAGACCCGGCTGTCCTACTACGCATCCTCCAAGAGGGCGCGGGCCATCCTGGGCCAGCCCCGCTCCACCATCGACCTGCGGGAGACCGTCCTGGAGGGCGGCATCCTGCTGGTGTCCACCGCCCAGGGCGCCGTGGGCCGGGACGTCTCCGCCCTGGTGGGCGCGTCCCTGCTCAACCTGGTGGACTCGGTGATCCGGGAGCAGGAGAGCCTGCCCCTGGCCCAGCGCCGGGGCGCGCTGGTGGTGGTGGACGAGATGCAGTCCCTGCCCGGGGTGGACTACGAATCAATGCTCAGCGAGCTGGGCAAGTACGGGGCCAGCTTCATCCTGGCCACCCAGAGCCTGGCCAAGCTGGACGACCTGTCGCCGACCATGCGCGACACCATCCTGGCCAACGTGGGCTGCCTGGCCGTGTTCCAGGTGGCCGGAAACGACGCCCGTCAACTGGTGTGGGAGCTGGGCAAGGAGCGCGTCACCGAGGACGACGTAACCTCCCTGGACGTGCATCACTGCTACGTGCGGGCCACCGTGGGCAAGGAGCGGATGCCCGCCTTCTCCATGATGGTGCGCCAGCCCGGGGACGGCGACCCCGAAGTCGCCGGCCGGATCAGGGCGGCAGCCACAGCCTACACCCTGTCGGACCGGGACCTGTCCTTTGCAAATGCGGACGCCCAGCAGAAGGTGCGCGACTTCAGGGACGGCGCCGGTGAAGCCAGGCAGGACGGCGGGGAGGCGGCACGATGAGAACTCCCGGCTGCGAGTCCGCAATTCTGCGGGCGCTGGCGGAGATGCCCTTCATCGACCGGCTGGAACTGGCCGCCGTTACCGGCCGGTCGCGGGGCGCGGTGTATGACGCCGTGGCGCGGCTGGACGCGGACGGCTGCTGCCAGGCCGTGCCCCACGGCACCGGCCTTTTCCCCGCCTCCGAAAGGTTTCACCTCACTGCCGACGGATTGCGCCGTCTCGCGGAGCAGGAGGGCCAGTCCCTGGGCGAACTGCTCCGGTTGCACCCCGTCTCCGAGGGCTGGCGGCGCATCCTGCTGGAGCGGCTGGACGGGGTTGCCGCCGTCTACCGGCTGGCCGCCGCCCTGTCCGGCCTGGCCTGTCCCGTGCGTTTCCGCTGGTACCGGGCCGCGCCCTTGGACGCCGCCCTGTCCTTCTCCGATGGCCGCACCTTGGGCGTCGTCCGGCGGGGCCGCAACTCCGACCGCTCCCCCTTCGCCAACCGGATGTGGAAGCTGCGCAACAGCCCGCTGCCCGGCGCCGTGCTGGTCCTCATGCCCGACCCCGTGCGCCTCCGGCACTCCCGCCGGATGTTGGACGGCTTCCCCTCCCCCGTGTTCCTGGCCGTGGAGAGCGAGGCGGTCGCCGCCGGCCCGGACGGTCCGGTATGGAGTCCCCAGGCGGTGAGCATCACCCTTGGCCTGAGCCGGATATTGGAAAGTCTGCCGCCGAGCGGCGAGATTCCCGCAGAGCCGGAGCCTAAACGGGTCTCGGTCCCCGACTCCCTCCCGGTTGCGGGTTCGGGGCGGGAGGTCCCCGACTTCCTGCTGCCCGCCGTCATGCAGCCCGCCGCGAAGCGGGCCATAGACCTGGTATCCGACTGGCCCTGGATTTCCATCAGGGACCTGGCCGGGCTGCTGGGCGTCTCCCGCCAGCGGGCCAACCAGGTGGTGATCTCCCTGGAGTCCCTGAAGCTGGCGGTGCGGCCCCCGGAGGCTGGCGGGCGCTTGGCCCTGACCGACCGGGCGCTGGTGATGCTGTCCCGCCGCGACCGCACGTCGCTGACCATGGCCCGGGTCCGCTGGAGCGCCGCTCCCCGGATCCCCGGCGCCCCCTTCCACTGGACCAACGTGACCGGCCGGCAGAGCCGCCAACTGCTCCGCAACCTGGAGCACACCGCCGCCGTCCACGCCTTCGTGGCCGCCCTGGCTGGACAGGCCCGCGCCGCCGGTTGGGAGACGGTGTTGCTGGACCCGCCCCGCCGCGCCTCCCGCCACTTCCGCCACGACGGGAAGCTGCGCTCGGTCAACCCCGACGCCTTCGGCCTGCTGCGGAGGGGCGATACCGCCTGGCCCTTCTTCCTGGAGTGGGAGTGGCGCGCCGTCCGGCCCTCCACCATGTCCCAGCGCCTGGCCCCCTACCTGCGCTACTACTCCTCCCACCGGCCCACCGACGACCACGGCGCCAGGCCCGGCGTGCTCATCGTCCTGGGCGACGACATCGCCCAGAC
>DAOUIZ010000059.1:0-101644 GCA_034423195.1 Dehalococcoidia bacterium
AAGCTGGTTCCCTCGACGCCGCTCCTCATCACCACACCTCACAACCTGTACCTCTGCCTCGCTTTACACCACGATTCTATCAGTACCCTAAATTTAGAATGCGTTGGCCCTGCGGGGGTGATGAGTTCAGTCCCCTCCAGCCTGACGTTGGCGTAACCTACCTGGACGGGTTTCTCGCTGCCGTCGGCCAGCCGCGAGGCGATAGTCCTTTCGGCCGCCACTCCCAGGGCCTGCAGCATTTCCCGTGGCAAAGCCGTATAGGTGGAGCCGGTGTCCACCTCGACCTCCACTCTCTGGAAATTCCTCCCCTGGAGGTCTCCCACTTCTATTGTTGCAAATACCGTTCCCATATCGCACCGCCCGTTGGCCGTATTTTCTTATCCTGCGGGGAGGATAGCAATTGCAAGCTTGGCTATCCTTCACCTCTTTCCCGGTTTCTGGTATGCTCTTGCCGTCATTGCGAAATCGGAAGCAGCCGGCGCCGGGACCGTTCCATCGTCCACCAGACTCCGAGCGCCCAAACGAAGAACTTGAGGAGGCCCCGCCTTGTACCAGACCATCAGCGACGAGACCTTTGCCGCCCTCCAGCAGATTGACGGCCCCAGCATCTGCAACGCCATCGAGGGGTTCAACTACCGCTCCAAGGCGGACGGATTCATGGGCCCCGAAATCCGCTCCATCTACTCCGACCTGCCCCCGGCCCTCGGCTACGCCGTCACCGGCGTGGTCAGTTCGGTGCGCCCCGAAGGCCGCAACGTCGCCCGCGAGGAATGGTGGGACCTGATCGCCTCCGTGCCGGGCCCCCGCTTCATCATCCTTCACGACATGGACAATCCCCCTCTGGGCGCTTATTGGGGCGAGGTCCAGGGCAACATCCACAAGGCTCTGGGCGCCGTCGGAGTCGCCACCGACGGAACGGTCCGCGACCTCGACGAAGTCCGCGGCCTCGGGTTCCACTTCTTCGCCAAGGACATCTGCGTCTCCCATGCCTATACCCACCTGGTGGAAATCGGAATCCCCGTCACCGTTGGCGGCCTGACCGTCAACACCGGCGACCTCATCCACGGGGACAAGCACGGCGTCAGCCACATTCCCTTCGAACTCGCCGACCTCATCCCCGCCAAGGTCCAGGAAATCGCCGACTACGAGGCCAAGACCATCAGCGTCTGCCAGTCTCCCGATTTTTCCATGGAGGCCCTCAAGGAAGTCGCCAAGATTACCCGCCCCTATTAATTTCTGGACAGTTGCGGTGCCGCGCCCGTGTCTCCCCCTGTCGCGCCCGTCTCCGGGTGCGGCCCATGCGGGAAACGGCGGGAGCGTACTGCGGCACCCCTGTATATTAGACGGATGAATTTGACGGTCTGTAACCAATGAAATCAACGGCCACTTTGCTCGCCAGACTCCCTTGGCTGCTGCTTCCGGCCACCCTGCTCCTTGCCGGATGCCTCCTGTTGGAGGAGCCGGAAGCCCCCTCCGAGGCCCCGACCGGCCCGCCTCCCGTATCGGAACAATTTACCCCCACGCCCGTGCCCGCCTCCGGCTCTTCCGGCTCCCCTTCCGGTGCGGACGCCCAGACTCCCCGCTCCGGCCCCAGGCAGTATGACTCTCCTCCGCCCATGACCATCGACCCCAGCCGGAGGTACATCGCGACCATTGCTACGAGCCGGGGCGAAATGGCGGTTGCTCTCTATCCTGCCGACGCCCCCATTACGGTCAATAACTTCATCTTCCTCGCTCGGGAAGGGTTCTACGACGGAGTCCCCTTCCACCGCATCATCAAGGACTTCATGGTGCAGACCGGAGACCCCACCGGCACCGGCGCCGGCGGCCCCGGCTACCGCTTCGCCGACGAACCCGTCGGCCGGAACTACACCAAGGGAATCGTGGCCATGGCCAACGCCGGCCCCAACACCAACGGCAGCCAGTTCTTCATCGTCCATGCCAGCGATGCCGGCCTCCCCCCCAGCTACACCATCTTCGGGGAGGTCGTCTCCGGACTCGGCACTCTTGATGCCATTGCCAACACCCCGGTCCGCCCCTCGCGTTCCGGCGAGGTTTCGGTCCCCACCGAAACCGTTATTATCGAAGGCATTCGGATCTCCGAGGATGGTTCCTAACCGCCCACGCCGAGCCAGGTTGGGACGCCATATCTTGACCCGGCCCCTCCCGTCCATTGTTTGCTTGGCGTGATTCCGGCAAGCCCGTCGGATTGCCATCCCTCGGCTGCTTCATCAGCGTGCCCGTAAGTTCGCTGCGCTTTCCACCTTCCCCAATCCGGTAGGAGTATTTTCCGTGGCTTTCCAGTGCCTCCTGTACGAAAAGAAGGGCCCCATTTGCTACCTGACTCTCAACCGCCCCGACAAGCTGAACGCATTGAACGGCGCCATCCTGACCGAATTTCGGGAGGCTATGGATGTCATCGAGGTTGACCCCGACATACGGGTGGTGATTCTGACCGGCGCCGGCCGGGCCTTCTCCGCCGGGTTCGACCTGGAACGTGGCCCCGACTCCGCCGACCCCCACGAAATGCAGGCCCACGAATGGCGGGAGCATCTCAACGCCTTCGTCGACACCTTTCTGAAGGTCTGGCGCCTGAGCAAGCCCGTCATAGCCGCGGTCAACGGGTACGCCCTGGCCGGCGCCTGTGAGCTAGTGCAGGTCTGCGACGTCAAGATTGCCTCCGACCGGGCCGTCCTGGGCGAGCCGGAAATCCGGGCCGGACTCGGGCCGCCGTTGTTGATCACCCCCTTCAGCGTCAACCTCGCCATGGCCAAGGAAATGCTCCTCACCGGAGACACCGTGGACGCCCACGAAGCCGCCCGCATCGGCCTGGTCAACCGGGTCGTCCCCCACGACCGGCTCATGGAGGAGTGCGAACGGGTGGCCACCAAGATTTCCCGCATGTCCGAGGTCGGCGTCCGCATGACCAAGCTGTCCGTCAACCGCGCCCTCGAGGGCATGGGATTCCTGTCCGCCGTCGAGACCAACGTCGAGCTGATGACCCATTTCGACATCAGCGTCTCCCCGGAACAGCAGGAATTCAACGCCATCCGGGAGAAGAAGGGTCTTCGGGCCGCCCTGGACTGGCGGGACGCCCGCTTCCGGGATATATGACCGTCCGCCCCGGCCGGTTGCCCCTTCGCCCTCCGCGCCGGCGGTCCTGCATTCCCGGCTGCATTCTTGGCCCGCATTCTTGGGAGGTGAGTCCATGCCTCACGACACCGGAGATAAAATCGAAGCCAGGCTGAATGCCCTGGGCTATTCCCTGCCCCCTCCGCCGCCCCCGGCCGGCAACTACCTTCCCGCCGCCCGCAGCGGCAACGTCATGTGGCTTGCCGGGGTTGGCTCCCGCCAGGTCGACGGGCCCGTCGTCACCGGCAAGCTCGGCGCGGACCTCACCACCGAGGAAGGCTATGCCGCTGCCCGTCTCTGCGCCCTCAACCTGCTGACCCGCATCAAGGCCGAGTTGGGCTCCATCGACCGGGTTTCCCGCATCCTCAAGGTCGTGGAGATGGTCAACAGCTCCCCCGATTTCTTCCAGCAGGCCCAGGTCGTCGATGGCGCTTCCGACCTCTTCGTCGAGCTGTATGGCGATGCCGGACGCCACGCCCGTTCCGCCCCCGGCATGGCCGCCCTGCCCAACAACACCTCCGTCATCTGCGAGTGCGTCATCGAAATAGCCCCGGACTAAGCAACTTCTTCAAAACCAGTGGGAATGTCTGGGAGCCTCTGGCTTACCTCGGTGCCGTTCTAAATTGGATGATGTAGGGTCAACAACCGCACATCGCGTCTATCAACACCGGGGAGGACAACATGCTGACGGCAGTTAGTTGGAACATAGCCCGCCGGAGGCAACCATGGCGGGAGTTGGTGGGGATGCAGGTGGACTTGGCGCTACTCCAGGAAGCCGGAGATCCCCCGCCGGATGTAGCTTCCCGAGTCAAAACCAGTCCGTATCAACCATGGCACAAGGACAGCCCCCATTCAGGCGAGCCTTACTTCGACCGCTGGACCAAGATCGTTTGCCTGTCGGACCGGGTCGAGGTCAAGTGGTTCCGCCAGGAAGCCCCGGTTGTCTGGGCCAACGAAGACGAGATTCTGACCAGCGGTGTTGGCATCAGTGACGCAGCCCTCGTCACCCCGCTCGACGGTGGCGAACCATTTATCGCGGTTTCGATGTACGCCCGCTGGGTGCGTCCTCATCCGTTGAACAGAAGCAGGTCCCGGGCAGAGCAGCCCGACGGCTCGGCACACCGCATCATTTCCGATATATCCGCCTTCGTTGGAACCTATGACCCGCTTCCCCACCGAATCCTGGCTGCCGGCGACCTCAACATGAGCTTCGGCAGCACGGACCCCTTCAACGACCGCGCCCAGACCGTCATGGACCGCATGAAAGTGCTGGGGTTCGAGTACGCGGGACCACAGTACCCCAATGGCAGGCGTGCCGACCCTGTCCCCGCGCATCTCACAGCCGAGTCCCTGGATGTTCCCACATTCCATTCCGGCCAGAGCAGTCCCGCCGCCGCATACGCCCAGTTGGACCACGTCTTCGCTTCGCGAGGGTTTCACGAGCAAGTGACCACCCGGGCCTTGAACGAAGTTGAGGAATGGGGAAGCAGTGACCATTGTCGGATTGGGATAGAAATTCGGACCGGATGAGCCCCTCCTAATCACCGACCGAGATAGCTCAGCCATCATCTAACCGCCCATGGTAATCCATCATCCATTTTAGAACGGAACCCTTACCTCCCGTCATTCCCGCGCAGGCGGGAATCCAGACCCCCGTGTCGTCCCCATGTCGCACGGTTCCAACTTAGGACAGTGCGTTCTCACACCCCCCCTGAGCGTCAATGGGACCAGCGTGATAGCATTAGCTTTGTGAAAGCCTCTCGGCATCACCGGCCCCCCATCTCCCGGCAGGAGGCCCCATGAAAATCACCCGCGTCGAATGTCTCTTGTTGGACCGCCAGTTCCCCTTCGTCCGGGTCTATACCGACGAAGGTTTGGTTGGCATCGGCGAGTGTTTCCGCCGTCAGCCCGAGCTGGTCAAGTTCCTCATTGACTCCACCCTGGGCCCCGCCATCCAAGGCCGGGACCCCCTGGATACCGAGCTAAGGTGGCAGGACATGGTCCGCGCCGGCTGCGCCGTGGAAATGGGCGGAGCGGTCTTCTGCGCCATCGCCGGGTTGGACATCGCCCTCTGGGACATCAAGGGGAAAGCCCTGGGCCTTCCCATCTATCGCCTCCTCGGCGGCGCAGTCCGCGAAGAGGTACGGATGTACGCCAGCTCCCTGCGCCGGGACTTGACCCCTCTCCAGGAAGCCCGGCGGGCCGCTTCCCTAGTTGACGCCGGATACACCGCCTACAAGCTCCACAGCGCCGTCCCCGGGGCCGTCGACGACCCTGCCGACCAGACCGTCGCCACCGTCACCGAGGTGCGCCGCGCGGTGGGCGACGGCGTGGAAATCCTGGTGGACGTCAACGGCGCTTTCTCCGCCCACCATGCCATCGAAATCGGCCGCCAGTTGGAAGACCTGGGAGTATTCCATTTCGAGGAGCCCCGCCCCTTCTACGACCTCGACGGCCTGGCCCAGGTCGCCGACGCTCTGACCGTTCCCATCGCCTCCGGCGAAATGATCTTCACCCACCACCAGTACCGCGACCTCATCGTTCAGGGCCGGGTGGACATCCTGCAGCCGGACATCGTCAAGGTGCCCGGCTTCACCGAGTTCCAGCGCATCGCCGCCCTGGCATCCGCTTTCGGAAAGCCCATGACCATCCACAACACTCAGCCCATCCTCAGCACCGTCGCCCACCTGCACGTCTGCGCCGCCTATTCCAACATGCCCTACGCCCAGGAGTACAACATCGAGCCCATATCCATCCGCGACGAGTGGCCCGTCCTGAAGGACCCGCTTCAGGTGCATGGGGGCTGGCTCCGGGTTCCCGGCGGGCCCGGGTTGGGCGTAGAGTTGGACGACGGCGTTGTCGCCCGCCTGGCCCAGGCGTAATCCCGCAGCCCTGGATTGACTTGTAGTCCTGGATTGAGAGGAATTGCCATGCGGATCTGCTCACTGCAGCCCGGCGCCACCGAGATCGTGTATGCCCTGGGGTTGGAGGACGACCTTTACGGCGTCACGTCCAGGTGCGACTACCCGCCGGGCGCCGCCGCCAAGCCGGTGGTGGTGCGTAGCGTTTTCGACGGGCAGCATCTTTCCAGCGGGGACATCAGCCGGGCCATCGCCCAGCGGTTCGCCGGCGGCGAGAAGATATACAACGTGGACGAGGACCTTCTCCGCGCCGCCAACCCCGACCTCCTCCTGACCCAGGACATCTGCGAGGTTTGAGCCCTCTCCCCTCGGCAGGTGGCCGAGCTCAGCGGCGTCCTCAACAAGGAACCCCGGGTCCTGTCCCTGACCCCGACTTACCTCGAAGATGTCCTCGAAGATGTCCGCCGGGTTGGGGAGGCTGCGGGCGTCCCGGACCGCGCCGCCGGCCTGGTGGAAGGGCTTCAGAACCGCATCGGCGCCGTGGCCCAGAGGACGGCCAATGTGTCCCGCCGGCCCCGCATTCTCCAGTTGGAATGGATAGACCCCCTCCTCTGCGGCGGCCACTGGGTCGTCGAAATGGTCGAGCTGGCAGGAGGGGATCCCTGCTTCGGCTCCAGGCACTCCGGGGCTTCCCGCCTCGACTGGGACGAGGTCGTTGCCAGCCAGCCGGACATGGTCCTGTTCATGCCCTGCGGCTTCGACCTCAACCGCGCCATGGAGGACGTCCCCATCCTCACCTCCCTCCCCGGCTGGAACTCCCTCCCCGCCGTCCAACAAGGAAATGTCCACGTAGTTGACGGAGGCGCATACACCAGCCGCCTGGGACCCCGCCTGGTCACCGGCCTGGAAATCCTCGCCGAACTCATCCATCCCAGTCTGTTCTCCGGGATGATTCCCGCCAACTCGGTCCAGCGCATACTCTCCCCCGGCTGACGCCCTGCCTTACCAGGCTGCCGGGCTTCCCGGGCCATCGCACACGGCAAATACCGCTACCAGACATGTGAGCCTCCTGGCTCAATCAGTGGTCCCCGGATTATCGAACGGCGTTCACTTCGAGTTGGACGCCTTCGTGCTGCTGGATCCGGCTGATGACCTCGAAGAGGTTGCGGGCGTAGGGATTGCCGGTCGGTCCGAACATTCGCATGAGACTCTTGGGCGGCTTGCCGGTAAGGGAGCCGAGCTCCTCGAATCCGATGGTGGCGTTGATGTAGTCGCGCAGTACGATCTTGCCCGTTTCCACATCTCCGGCCAGCAGGCACTCGACTCCTTCCTTCAGCAGTCCCTCGCGGAAGGACGGGTCTCGCCCGGCGCGGGCCTGCACGGTCTCTTTGAAGTCACGGGTGAGCGGCATATCTCAAACCTCCTGCTGCTTGCGGCGTCTGTATTCCTGCCAGAGCCGGCGGGCATCCTGGATGTCCCTCTGCTGGCGGGCCTTGGTGCCTCCGCCAAGCAGGACTATCAGGGTGTCTCCGTCTCTGCCGAAATAAACTCGGTAACCTGGGCCGACGTTGATGCGGCACTCCAGCACTCCACTGCCAACGCCTCTTACGCTTGACAAGTTGCCGGCCTCCATGCGGGCGAGGGCCGTCCTCACTCTGACCGCCGCCCTGGCGTCAAGATCATCGAACCACCGGCCAAAAGGACTGCGGCCCTGGGTGTCGGTGTATTCTCTAATCTCGATCACACTAATATGGTAACAATAATGTTACTAAAATGCCAAGGCTACACGGCGGAGTTCGAGCCTTGGCAGGTTTCAAATGGGAATTGGTGGAATTTCGGGAATTCAAATGCGATTGCCCTTTGAACAAGTCCCTTCCCCCCTTGGCGGAAAGGCTCTAGAGTTATGTTAACTTGCGCCACTTTGCTCAATACTCGCACCGGGCTTCCTCGGGGGCACAGGACATTGCCGTGCTAGACTGCGCCCGTTTTCATTTTATTCCGGTGTTTCCGGAACGCGGCGAAATTACGTTTTCGGGTCGATGACGCGGCCGGGGATGCCTGTATTCCTGGGATATAGGCCTTCAGCAGCACTATTCTTCGTTTTCAAGGACGCGTTTATGGAAAATTCTGTCAAATCTTTTTTACAACACCTGGTGGTGGAAAAAGGCTTCTCGCAAAACACCCTGGATGCTTACCGCAACGATCTCGGTCAGTTTGAAGTGTTCGTCAAGGACCATATTACCGAGGCCATCAACGGCAGCGTTCCCTGGACTTCGGTGGACATAAACCTGCTCAACGAGTACATCTCCGACCTCCGCGACCGGAAGGGCTATCGCGACACGACCACGGCCCGGAAGGTTGCCGCCATCAAGTCCTTCTACGGCTTTCTGACCGCCAACGGGGATGTTCCGGAGGACCCCACCGAGTCCCTTGGGTCGCCCCGGGTCGGCCGCGCTCTGCCCAAGTACCTGTCCGAAGAGCAGGTGAGGCAGCTCCTGGATGTGGCGGGCCAGTCCGACACCTGGGAGAGCAAGCGGGACGCCACCATCCTGGAACTGCTCTACGCCACCGGGCTGAGGGTCAGCGAGCTGGTGTCCCTGAACGTGCAGGACATCGATCTGCAGGAATCGTACATCAGGTGCTGGGGGAAAGGCTCCAAGGAACGGATCGCCTACCTCTACCCGCAGGCGCTGGAAAACCTGAAGGCTTACCTGAAGGGGGCCCGCGTCGCACTGTTGGGCGCCAAGGAAGACCAGACTGCCCTGTTCGTGAACCACCGGGGCGAACGCTTGACCCGCCAGTGGATCTGGAACATCCTCAAGACCTGCGGCGAGAAGGTGGGCGTCGAGGAAAGGATTACGCCCCACACCCTGCGCCACAGCTTCGCAACGCACCTGCTCCAGAACGGGGCGTCGCTAAGGCACGTACAGGAACTGCTGGGACACTCCAGCATCTCCACCACGCAGGTCTACACCCACCTGACCAACACCCACCTTCGCCAGGAATACGAAAAGAGCCACCCCCACGCGCAATAGTTCATAATTCTCTACTTGCCTGTGTTTCGGGGCTTCCTCTGAGGAAGCCCCGCTTGTTTTTCGCGCTTGACCCGGGAAATTACCCGCCCCTAGGTTTGCACCCAGGTGATTCCCCGGTCCCCCAGGGCCTGAACGGGCCGGTTGTTGGGACTCCGGCCGAGGGCGCCGAGCCGGTTGACCTGGTCCAGGGAAATTGTCCGGGGCCGGCGCAGCACATACCAGTCCACCGGTTCGTCGCACGGAGGCGTGGTCTTCGACCCGTCGTAGCGGAAATAGTCCCATTCCCCGGGCAAAAATGCCGTCGGGTCGAGAGCCGGCGCGTCAGCAGTGCCGCCGGGAGCGGGGGCACTGCCCAGGACCTCTTCCATCAAGGGGTCGGGTTCCCCCAGCGCAAACAGGACTCCCACCACTGCCAGGCCCCCGCCAGAATCCTGGTGGACGAGGTGCAGCTCCGCCGCGAAGCTTCTCCCGTCAATCCAATGCTCCGAGGGAGAGTGGAAGTGGGCCGTTGCCAGTTGGTACCCACGGCCCTCGGCGTTGAGGGTGCAGCCGGGCCGGAAGTCCAGGTGGACAAAGGTGCCGTCGTTCCTCACCGCCGCCGAGTCCCCGCGGTACGAGAACTCCAGGGGCTGCCCGGCGCCGGTCTGATACCCGGTGATGTCCACCGGCGATTGCCGCAATCCTTCGGCGCAGAGGGCATAATCGGGTGAAAGTCCGCCCCAGTATTCCGGCCCGGTCGGCCCCGAATATCCCCACTTTTCTGTCCCGTTGTCTGCGTCTCCCGCCATGAATCCTCCCCTGGCTGAATTGCCCCGGGGCAACCCGGGGCAATCGCTTCTGTTTCGTTGAAGCCCGTCGGCGTCTCCCATTGGACACGAGGCGTTTGTAGTATACTGATTCAAACGCGGATTGACGAAGTCCAGCAACGAACAGGAAGTCCGCACCCGGCAGGGTCACGGACGGGGAGGTGGTTGATATGCCTGGGAAGGGTCGCCGGATGGCATCGCGTCAGGCCGAGCTTGGCCGGAGAAGAAGGAGACAGAACCGGGCGTCGGCGGCAGTGGCCGCCCCTCCTGACAACCGGCCCACCAACACCGCTCCCGTTGCCGGACCCCAAGAGGACTCCTCTGCTCCGGTAGCTCAGGAGACACCCCAACAGCAGCGCCCAACTCCTGCTCCCGCTCCCGCCGCCCCGTCGCGGTCGCGTGGGGACCGTCCCGCCGCGTACAACTACATGGTCCCCGAAGTGCGCCGCATTTCCATCATGGCCGGCGTTTTGCTGGTGGGGTTGATCGCGCTGTCCTTCGTCATCTAGGCGGCCATGCCCATCCCGTTAATCGAGCACCGTCTCCAGTCGGCGCCGGAGAAACCCGGCGTCTACTTGATGAAGGACGCCCAGGATAACGTCATCTACGTGGGCAAGGCCCTGGTCCTGCGCAACCGCCTGCGTTCCTACTTCGGGTCTCCCTCCGGTCACGCGCCCAAGATCCGCCGCCTGGTCCCCCAGATCGCCGATTTCGAGTTCATCGTCACGGACACCGAGGCGGAAGCCTTGATCCTGGAAAACACCCTCATCAAGAAGTACAAGCCCCGGTACAACGCGCGGCTCAAGGACGACAAGACCTACCCCTTCCTGAAAATAGACCTCAGCGAGGAATTTCCCCGGGTCTATATCACCCGCCAGGTCGCCAGGGATGGAGCCCGCTATTTCGGGCCCTTCGCCTCCGCCGGCAGCGTCCGCCACACCATGGACCTAGTCAAGAAGCTCTTCCCCTACCGCTCCTGCACCAAGACCATCACCGGCACCGACCCCAGGCCATGCCTGGAGTACTTCATCCATCGCTGCGTCGCTCCGTGCTCCGGCTACGCTTCCAGGGATGAGTACGCGGATGTCATCAAGCAGGTCATCATGTTCATGGAGGGGAACACCGATGTCGTGACCCGGGGGCTGCGGGACTCCATGGCCGAGGCGTCGGAGAAGCTGGAATACGAGCGGGCCGGGGTCCTGCGGGACCAGATCCGTAGCATCGAGCGGGTCGCCGAGCAGCAGAAGATGGACTCCCAGCCGGTCGGGGACCTGGACGCCATCGCCATGGCCCAAGAGGGCAACGAAGCCTGGGTCGAGACCTTCTTCATCCGGCGCGGCAAGCTGGTGGGCCGGGACCGGTTCCTGATGGAAGGCGCTGAGGGAGAGGCTCCCGGGGTCATCCTGGGGCAGTTCGTCAAGCAGTTCTACGAGTCCGCGACTGTGGTTCCGCGCAGGATCTTGCTGCAGCATCAGCTTGAAGAGCATGAGTTGATTCATGACTGGCTGAAGGAGCGTCGGGGCGGGGCGGTGACGCTCCTGTACCCCAAGCGCGGCCAGCACAGGAAACTGCTGGACGTGGTGGCCGAGAACGCCAGCCAGGGCCTGGCCCAGCAGCGGGTGAAGTGGCTGAACAATGCCGGCGTCATCCAACAGGCCGTCGCGGACCTGCAGGAAGAGTTGAGTCTGCCCTCTCCCCCGCAGCGCATGGAGTGTTACGACATCTCCCACATCCAGGGGTCGAACGTCGTGGGCAGCATGGTGGTCTTCCAGGACGGCCGTCCCAAGCCCGCCCATTACCGCCGGTTCAGGATTAAATCGGTGGAGGGAGTGGACGACTACGCCAGCATGCAGGAGATGCTGCGGCGCAGGTTCAAGCGCCTGGCGGATACCCGGGCCAGGGGCCGGAACAACGATGCCCCGGGCCCCAATGGTCCCGACAAGCCGGGGGATGCCTGGGGAATCGTGCCGGACCTGGTGCTCATCGACGGGGGCAAAGGGCACTTGTCGGCGGCGCTGGAGGTGATGCTGGAGTTGGGTCTCGACGACGTTCCGCTGGCTTCATTGGCCAAGGAGAACGAGGAACTGTTCGTGCCCCACACGCCGGAACCCATCGTCCTGCCCCGCACATCCCAGGCCCTGTACCTGGTGCAGCGCCTGCGGGACGAGGCCCACCGCTTCGCCATAACCTACCACCGGAACCTGCGCAGCAAGGGGAGCCTCAAGTCCTCCATCGACATGGTGACCGGCATTGGTCCCAAGCGCAAGCGGATGCTCCTCCGCAAGTTCGGAACGGTCCAGGCGATCAAGGACGCCCCGGTGGATGAAATCGCCGCCGTCCCGGGATTGACCCGCTCCCTGGCCATCCGTCTGAAACAGACGCTGTGAACCCGCCGGCCCTTGCCGATTTCGTCCAGAAGGCCAATTTCCGACCAAACCGCGGCGTCCGGTTATTGATTCGGCGGGCGATCTCCACTTACCATAACCGAAACTCACGCGAGGCCGGTGCATCGTGAAGCTGCTACTCACCTTCCCCAATGGCGCCCAACTCACGCTGGAGTCCGCGGAGCCGGAGTTTGTCCAGCAGATAATCATGACGTCGCTGAAGGAGTTTCCGGCGCTGCCCGGCCAGACCGTCGGCGCTGCGGGGGCACAGGCCGGAGACGAGACGTCTAACGGCGGCCAGCCCGCCGCCGGGGTTAGAGCCCGCGCAGGAGGAAACGGCGCAGCCGCGTCGCCGGGAGAGTTGGCACGCTCTGCCGACGCGGCCGGTCCCAGTGGGGATGCCGCCTTCTCTACTTCAATGGGCAACGGTAGTTACGGAAACGCGTTCGCCAACATCCTGCCCGATGCCAACGGCGAACTTTCGGCGGAGCAGCTGCATTTCAGGGAGTTTTGCCGGGACGCCAACCCGACGGGGGATATGCGCCGGGCGGTGGTGGCGGCCGAGGGCGCCCAGCGCCTGCTGGGGGTGCCCAGCGTGGACGCTCACACCCTGGAAGCCCTGTTTGCCCTGGCGGGATGGCCCAGACCGCACAGCCTGGTCCAGACGATGCGGAATGCCGCGCGGGTTAAATTCGGGTGGTTGGAGCGTGTCCCTGGAAGGATGGGGTTTTACACCGTGACGGGCACCGGGCGCGAGACGGCCCTGCCGGACCAGGCTTTCGGAATGCCGGAGGAGTTCGTTTAGAGGGGTTCGTTTAAGGGCAAGACTTTCTCTCTCTTTGGCTGGCGACGCCCGCCGGGCGGCCTTTCCATGTCCCCTTTCATGTCCGATACGGATAAGGAAGAAGTTACTCCGGGAAATAGTTGAAAATGGGGTATATGGGTGTCGGCCTGCGGCATCTGCATGGTGGTAGTTTTCCAAAATGGGATAGTCCTGGGCTAGTTCAGAGGTTACCTGGTGGTGTCACCCCCACCCTGACCAGGGCTATTGCATGAGCGGCGTTGGCGTCGTTCCCTTTGGGGGCTAACCTGGCGAGAGAGTGGTAGGATGGGCGGCTCGGCCTGCTCCCTCGGCCTCGTTTTCAGACGGGAACCGAAACCGGGAGCATGGAAACTATTTTAAGACTGTTCTCCCTCCTCCCGTCATTCCCGCGCAAGAAGGGAATCCAGACCCCCGTCGTTCCCATTTCACAGGTTTCGGGATGCACGTTTTGAGATGGTTTCTTAGTAGATCAGGACCCGAATATTGCGAACACGCGGTCTAGGCTCTCTTCCCCGAGCTTACGGGCTGCCCTAACCCCTACTCCATACAGCAACTCGATGACTTTGCCGCCGTGTCTACCGTCCTCGTTGAGATTCTCAAGGAAATTGTACCCTGACGCGGTTACACGTTTGGGCCAAAACTCGTCGCCGTAAAGATTGTATACAAGGCTGCGACTCCAGCCCGGATTCTCCGTTGATAAGTCCCAAATTTCGATGAACCCCAGGTCCCATAGGATAGCTGAATGTCTATGGAAATCACGCCATAGCGTTAGTTGCAACTCACGATCAACTTCCGATTGCTCGGCATACATATCCTCGAACTTCTCCAGGATATGGTAGGCATCGAACAATGTAGCGGGGCAGCCGGTCCCTCCCGTGGTGGCCCGGTCCAAGATGTCCTGGATATATTCCCAATTCAGCTTTTCCAATGCTACTCCCTTGCCTTATCCCACCAGCTCAGACAGTCGGGCCATCAAGTATTCCTGGGGCCGGTCGCCCTTGATCCGGTTGCAACTGGAGCAGAGGAGTTGCAGGTTCTCCAGGTGGTCGGTGCCACCCCTGGACTGGGGTACCTTGTGGTCAACCTCGAACAGCTTGAACGGGAAGTCTCCCCTGCACCCGGCGCACAGACCTTCCTGCTGCCCGAACAGGACGTGCTTGTTCTGCCGGTACGGGATGGGAGCGTCGATGTCGGTCCGGCGCGGGATGTCGGTGCGGGCCGTCACGTAGCCGTGATGGAACAGACTCCCCATCTCCTGTTGAAGGCGCATATTCACCAGTTCGACGGCCTTCGGGGATATGTCGACCCCAACCCAGCGGCGTTCAAGCCGGTCGGCCGCGACGCAGGCCGTAGCGCACCCGCAGAACGGGTCAAGCACGATATCCCCGGGGTTGGAGCTGGCCGAGATTATCCGCTCCAACAGGGCTAGGGGTTTCTGCGTGGGATATCCGACCCTCTCCTTGGCTTGGGAGTTTACCGCCGGAATTTCCGTCCATACATCATGCACAACGCGCCCGCCGAGTTCGTGCAGGTAACGCTTTATGCGTGGCACCTTGCCTCCAGTGTAGATCCGGCCCTCCGCGTCCAGTGCCAGCATCCGCTCTTCGGAGTATCGCCAAGCCCTGGTTACGCCGTGAAACTCATAGACTGGGCCGCGTCCGCCGGGCGGGTTCAGGTTGTCCGTGCTGAAGCGGCCTCTCTCGTCTTCATAGGTAAACTTCGACCGAATGTAATCCGCTGAAAAGGGGGTGCGTTGACGCTCAAAGTCGTGGAGGCCAAGCTGAGCTGAGTAGAATAGAATTCGGTCTGACACCCGACCCCAACGCTTCGCATCGGCGTGAAAATTGAACCTCTGCCAGGTGATGTCGTTCTGGAAGTTCCCGTCCCCAAACACGGCGTCCATCAGTAACTTCAGGTAATGGCTGGCCGTCGGGTCGCAGTGGAGATAGATGCTTCCCGTTGGCTTCAGAATCCGGTACATCTCCATAAGACGGACGGCCATCATGGTCAGGTAGGACTGCATTCCCTTGCCGTGGGTTAGGCCCGCCGTTTTCAGGACGTGGGCCGTGGCGGGTTGCTCGTCAGCAATCAGCCCCATCCACGCCACGTCAAGGTCGGAGAGCGTCCAGGTATCCTTGAAGGCCGCGCCCGCCGCTGCACTCCCCACCGGGGCGGCGTAGTCCTGGTTGGAGTTGAAGGGCGGGTCCAGGTAGATAAGGTCAACGCACTCCGAGTTCATTCCCCGGAGAATGTCCAGGTTGTCGCCGGTCCAGATGGTCTTGTCGGCAAAGTTGGGATCAGGCATCGGGGAGATTCCTTGAGGGTTGAGCGTGGGGGCCGAGGCTTGTTCCATCATAGCACGGATGTACGCCAGGCTGGGGAGGGTTGTGGGGGAGGGGTTTCTGCGTCGGGTACGGGGGTTGTTGGAGAGCTGATGGGTTCCTGCCTCCGCAGGAACGACGAGGGGCGCCGGGGGTGAGGGGGAGGAGGGATTGCTCCGGTAGCGGTTGCTGAGGGGAGGATTTACCGGGGTCTGGATTCCCTTCTTGCGACTCCGCCGCTGGCGCAAGGTAACTTGTCTTAACGCCGGCGGCTGTCGCGCGGAGTTCGTCGCGGGGGTGCCGGGAGAGGCGTTGGGTGTGGGAGACAGAGTTGGGGGATAGATTTACGGGGGGTATGGATTCCCGCTGGCCCTGCTGTTGCGTGGGAATGCGGCAGAGACTATCCTATTGGGGTTTTCGGACTGTTTATTCAACTTGGGCGGGAAATGCCGCCGCAGTCCGGGGCCGGAGAGTAGTCTGGCAGGGAGGCGCCAATCATGAAGATGTACCTGAGCGGAAACTGGGTTGACCGGGATGACAAGATGCCGGTCAGGAATCCCTTCGATCAGTCGGAACTGGATACTGTCCCCCGAGCGACGGCCGCCGACGTGGATGCGGCGGTGACCAGCGCCGTCCGCGGGTCGGAGGTCATGGGGAAGATGCCTGCCTATGACCGGTACATGATCCTCCGGCGCACCGCCGACCTGATGGCGGAACGGGCGGAGGACCTGGCGCAGACGATAACCAAAGAGGAAGGGAAGGTGCTGGCCGAGGGGCGGGGCGAAGTGCAGCGCGCCATCCAGACCATCACGCTGTCCTCGGAAGAAGCGAAGCGGCTCCACGGCGAGACCGTCCCCCTGGACGGGGCGCCGGGGATTACCAGCCAGTTCGGGTTCACCATCCGGGTTCCGGTGGGTGTGGTTGCGGCCATCGCGCCGTTCAACTTTCCGTTGAACCTGGTGTGCCACAAGGTTGGGCCGGCGCTGGCGGCGGGCAACGCGGTGGTGTTGAAGCCGGCGGGGGATACGCCCCTCTCAGCGTTGAAGCTGACCGAAATCCTCCTGGATGCGGGCCTTCCGGCAGAGGCCATCCAGACCATTACGGGCTCGGGAGCGGAAATCGGGGACGCCCTCACCGGCGACCCGCGGGTGCGGAAAATCACCTTCACGGGCAGCATGGAGGTCGGGGACCAAATCTGCCGGAACGCTGGGATCAAGAAGGTCACGATGGAGCTGGGTTCCAACAGCCCGCTCATCGTGATGAACGACGCGGATATCGAGAAGGTAGCGGCGGCCACGGTGGCCAGCGGCTTCGCCAACGCCGGGCAGGTCTGCATCTCGACGCAGCGGGTGTTTGCCGACCGGGACGTGTACGCCGATTTCCTGGACGCGCTGGTCGCGCCGACGGAGGCTTTCATCGCCGGCAATCCGCTGGACGAGGCCATCAAGATGGGGCCGATGATCCGCGAGTCCGATGCGGCCCGGGTGCATGACTGGATCGCCGAGGCCGTGGGGCAGGGCGCCCGGGTGGTCGCTGGCGGAGACCGGGAAGGGACGCTCCACGCCCCGACGGTGGTGGCCGACGTGAAGCCGGATATGCGGGTGTCCCGGGAGGAGCTGTTCGGCCCTGCCGTGGCAGTCAGCGCTTTCGGTGACATTGACGAGGCCATCGCGATGGCCAACGATTCCCGCTTCGGGTTGTCCGCCGGAATCTTCACCCAGAACGTGGACTGGGCGATGCGGTTTGCCCGGGAGGTCCAGTCCGGCAACCTGCACATCAACTCGTCGCCCCAGTGGCGGGCGGACATTATGCCCTACGGGGGCCTCAAGGACAGCGGCATGGGCAAGGAAGGCCCAGGGTATGCCATCGAGGAGATGACCGAGTTGAAGATGGTGGTGTTCCACCTTTAGGCGCAAGCGCTTTGGGGGCGGCGGACCTGCCGCCCCCTCTATTTTCCGGGCAGTCGAAGGTCACAGTCGAGGTTCCATGGAGATAATCACCGATCCACCGAGGCGCATGCTGGTGGTCACGCCCCATCCCGATGACGCCGAGGGCGGGTGCGGCGCCACCATAGCCAAGTGGGTCAAAGAGGCTGGGACCGAGGTAGTCGTCCTGATGTGCACCAACGGGGACAAGGGCACATCCGACCGGGAAATGGACCCCGAAGACCTGGCAGCCATCCGGGAGCAGGAGCAGCGGAACGCCTCGGCCCTGCTGGGTGTCAAGGACGTGGTTTTCCTGGCCTACCCCGACGGCGCCCTGGAGAACAGCCTGGAGGCCCGGCGCCAGGTCGTCCGGGAAATCCGCCGCCACCGCCCGGACATCGTCTTCTGCATCGACCCCTACCGCAGCGTCAGCCACACCCACCGGGACCACCGCATGAGCGGGCACCTGGCGCTGGATTCAGCCGGGTCCTACGCCTGGAGTTACCTGCACTTTCCCGAACAGATCTCGGACGAAGGGCTGCTGCCCCACCGGGTCCCGGAAGCATTCATGTGGAGCACCGAGCAGGCGGACGTCTACGTGGACGTGGACGGCTACCTGGAGGCCAAGGCGGACTCCCTCAGCGCCCACGTCAGCCAGATGCGCGGCCGCAACCCGGAGCACCGGCTGGACCGAATCAAGGAAGGAACGGCCCGCCAGGGTGAGGCGGTGGGGCTGGCCCACGCCGAGGGATTCCGAAGGCTCCGTTTCAACCTGGATACTCTCGGCTGGCGGTATCTCAACGCCTGAACCTGCCCAGGGCTGGGCGGGTTAGGCCGGGACAGAATCTTCCTGGTGCCGTTGATAAACCTTGTCCGTCTTGGCCGCCATGATGAAGTCGTTCTGGTGCAGGTTGCGGATCTTGTGGGTCCACCAGGTTACCCCGACCCTTCCCCACTCGGTGACAAGTTTCGGGTGGTGCCCCTCGCTCTCGGCCATTTCCCCGATGGCTGCCGTGAAGTCCAGGGCCTGCTGAAAGTTGCGGAACTTGTAGGCCCGGTCCAGCTTGGGGATCCCGGCATCCTCGATGAGTTCCCAGTCGGGAATTTCCGGCTTGAACCTGGCTACTTCGTCCCCGGTGACGTGGGGTGAGTCCCTCCGGCAAGCGGTGCATTTCTGCCTGTAAAGTTCGTCTGACATATCGCGCTCCTGATGGGATACGGAATCAGCAATCGTTCTTCCCTGGCTTGTTCTTAGGGTCGCCGCCTCCGTCGCCAAGTTAGGCAACTTGTCTAAGGCTCCTTCTTCCCTGGCTTGTTCTTAGGGTCGCCGCCTCCGTCGCCAAGTTAGGCAACTTGTCTAAGGCTCCTTGGCGGCTTCATTCTAGCAAACCGGCCGCAGCGGGGTTGTTCTCAATATCCAACCACATGATCCAACTACATCTCCGGCCGTTGGACGCTCAAGCCAAAGGGTAGTATATTCCACCTGAACACGGAACGTTGCGGCTCCCGAAGTTTTCCAGGCTCGGAAACTCGGGACGGGAAGAGGTAACGCTATGATACCAGGGGCAATTTCAAACTCGTGGCGGATCCAGTTGGCCGACCAGGACCTGTCCGACCTGGTGGAGCAGGCGCAGTCCCAGGGCGCGCAACACGTGGAGCTGCGCCAGACCTGCCTGGGGGACTACGAGACGGGCGAGGGAGACGACTGGCGCCCGGTGTTTCCGAGAATGCAGTCCCTGGTGGACCGATTCCCCCAGCTGACGTTCGACCTGGCGATGGCCCTGCCCTGCCTGAGCCAGTCCATCGACCCCAAGGGTGGCCTTTTCCAGGCAGCCCTGGCCGGGGCGAAGCTGGTGGGAGGCGACAGTCCCCACCTTCGCACCGTAGACCCCGGGGCGGCCGGTGACGCATGGCAGGGGCCGGACGACTTCCCGGAGACGGCATGGGGGCTGGTGGAACTTACCCGGGAAGCGGCAAGCCAGGGCGTGATTCTTTCCATGGAAAATTCGGGCCAACCCCTTTCCAGCATGGCCATGCTGGTGAACGAGGTCCGCTCCCGCCTGTCCCCGGAGGAAGGGCAGTTCCTCGGCCTGTGCCCCGATCCCACCAACCAACTGCGGCGCTTCCCGGACACGGACCCGGTGGCCGAACTGGAGGCGCTTCCGCTGGACATGATCAAGATTGTCCACTTCAAGCAGGCCCGCAACGGCGACGCTCATCCCTCGGTGGACATGGGAGACCTGGACTGCGGGGCCATGCGGGATGTGTTGGATTCCAAGGGCTACACCGGGCAGGCCATCATGGAAATTCCGCCCCACCAGGATGTCTTCGAGAACCTGTCCGCCAGCTACCGGTTCCTCTGGCCCGAGGGATAACCCCACCCCGAGCAGGGAGGAAGCAGATGGTCTCCGAAACGCCTGATCCAGTGGAAGAACACCGGCGGTTGAGCCGGGCCTGGGTCGAAGCCGAGCAGCACCGGGTCGATGTGTTGCAGTCCGTTCTGGAGCTCCAGATCGGCAAGTGCACCATGGACTACCCGGAAGGGCTGTTCGACGAGTATGACGAGGCGCTGCACCATGCGTCTCAGGCCAACCGGGCCTACTTCCTGTGGCTGGCCGAACAGGGACTGCGCTCCCGTTGAACTCCCCCGGCAAACCCGGCTGCCAACCAGCCGGCCAATCCGCCGGCCAATCCGATGGAAGAGCTTAGTCACCCATACCCATGAGTCAATACCGCGACTATACCGTCTCGCTGCACTACGACCAACGCCTCTACCGGCAGGACATCGCCGGGTCCCGGGCCCACGTCCGCATGCTGGCACGCCAGGGAATAATCCCCGAAGGCGACGCTTCCGAAATACTGACCGGCCTGGACGCGGTGGAATGGGAAATCGAGTCCGGTCAATTTCCCTGGGACCCGGAACTGGAAGACCTGCACATGAACATCGAGACCCGTCTGGCCCAGCTGATCGGGCCGGTGGCGGGACGGCTCCACACCGGGCGTTCCCGCAATGACCAGATCGCCGTCGACCTGCGGATGTACACCAGGGAAATGACCGGGGAGATGCTAAAGGCATTGCGGGGGGTCCAGGAGGCGCTGGTCGGGCTGGCGGGCCGGTATTCCGATGCCATCATCCCCGGGTATACCCACCTGCAGCGGGCGCAGCCCGTGATGTTCGCCCACCACATGTTGGCCTACTTCGAGATGTTCCAGAGGGACCAGGGGCGTTTCCGTGACTGCTTCCGGCGGGTTGATGTTCTCCCGTTGGGCAGCGGCGCTCTCGCGGGTGTGCCCTATCCCACCGACCGGGAATTCCTGGCAGAGGAGTTGGGGTTCAGCCGGGTGTCCGCCAACAGCATGGACGCTGTCTCGGACCGGGACTTCCTGCTGGAATTCCAGGCGGCGGCGGCGACGTGCATGATGCACCTGTCCCGCCTGTCGGAGGAGATAGTCCTCTGGTCCAGCCGGGAGTTCGGGTTTATCACGCTGTCGGAGGAGTTCACCACCGGCAGCAGCATCATGCCCCAGAAGCGCAACCCGGACTTTGCGGAAATCGCCCGCGGGAAGACCGGCCGGGTGTACGGGAACCTGCTGGGGCTTCTCACCGTGCTGAAGGGCCTGCCCCTGACGTACAACCGGGACCTCCAGGAGGACAAGGAAGGTTTCTTCGACACCGTGGACACCCTGCTGGCGACTCTCCATGTTTTCCAGGGTATGCTGCCGGGCTTGACCCTGAACGAAGACCGCGTTGCCGAAGTCTCGGGCGAAAGCTACATGCTGGCAACCGACCTGGCCGACTACCTGGTTGGGAAAGGGGTGCCCTTCCGGGAAGCCCACGGGGTGATGCGCCGCCTGTGCCGGTATTGCGAAGACAACCGCCTGGAGCTCCAGTCTCTGCCCCTGGCGAAATACCACGAGTTTTCCAGCTTTTTCGATGAGGATGTCTACGGGATAACCGCCGTTTCTTCGGTGACGGCCCGGGACAACCCCGGAGGAACCGCTCCCAGCCGGGTCGCCGAAGAGCTGGAAAGGGCCCGGGCGGTCCTGGAATCCCCTCCTGGGTTACCCCTGGAGCTGGAAGGGGTGTCCGGTGGAAGCTGACTACCACATCCAGATTGCGCCGTCGCTGCTGGCCGCGGACTTCTCACGTCTTGGCGACCAGGTCCGCGAGGCCGACGAGGCCGGTGCAGACCTGATTCATGTTGACATCATGGACGGGCAGTTCGTCCCGAACATTTCCTTCGGAGAGGTGGTGGTGGACGCTGTGCGCCAAGCCACTGCCCTGCCGCTGAACATTCACTTGATGGTGAGGGAGCCCGACTACCTGCTGCCGGGGTTGGTGAAATCCCCGACGGACCAGGTGCTGGTCCACGCCGAGGCGTGCAACCACTTGCACCGCACGCTGAGCGTCATCAAGGATGGCGGGCAACAGGCGGGGGTGGCGTTGAACCCGGCCACGCCGGTCGCCGCGGTGGAGGAAGTGCTGCCCCTGGTGGATATAGTCCTGGTGATGACTGTCAACCCGGGGTTCGGGGGGCAGACATTCATACCGGCCGCTTTGAACAAGGTCAAACGGCTGCGCCGGTTAATCGACGAAAACGGATATGCAGCCCGAATCGAGGTTGATGGCGGCGTAAAAGCCGATGAAACCGCTCAGGACTCGGTGCGTGCGGGGTCTTCCATCCTGGTCGCCGGGACTGCCATCTTCAACCCCCGGCAGTCCGTGGCGGAGGCCATGCGGGAAATGCGGGATAGTGTGCGGGGATTGGGGCCGGATTTCTGACTCTCGACCCGACCCACGGAGCTGCCTTCAGCCGGGTCAGGTGGCGGCGGCCGACGACTTCCTGGCACGGGGGGGCTTGCTGAGAGTCCTCAGGCAGCGGGTGCAAATCTTTACCCGCTGGACCTTGCCATTGATCAGCAGGGTCTGCTTGTGAACGTTGGCCTTGAACCTGGTCTTCGTGTGGCGGTTGGAGTGGCTGACGTTGTTGCCGCTCATACCGGCCTTCAAGCAAATTTCACACCGCATTTGTCTGTTCCCCTTTTTCTAAAACCGCCGCCCCTCGCACCCAACCGCCGCTCTACCCCTCCGCTTCGGGCCTCGGGGGGCACGGGGCCGCTCGCCTCTGGGGTCCCCCGCCTACGCGGAGGCAGGCTGTGTCTGGCTCGCTGGAGTCCCGTTCCGAGTTTAACGCCAAGGATGCTCAATGAAGCCCTTGGCGCGGGCATTCAGCCTAACATACCGCTTCACGGGTAGCAAGAACGCCGTTCGCGCTAAACCGGTTCCCGATCGGTGCGGTCCGGTGGCAGTTTACTGTCAGTATCTCCATTGTTCGCCTTTCTGGCGGTGTGCTATTATCCGCACCATGCAACAAACAAGGTCCGAAGATCTCAAATATTGGATTGCGTTGAACCGCACCCGGCTCCTGGGCGCGGTCCGGGCCCGTCGGCTGGAAGCCCGCTTCGGGTCTGCGGAACAAATCTGGCGCGCGTCCCTGGGCGACATCAAAGCAGCCGGCATCAAGGACCGAGTGGCCCGAAACCTGGTGGAGGCCCGGGCGCTGATTTGCCCTGACGACGAAATGGCCTCCCTGGAACGCGCCGGTGTCACTGCGGTCCACTGGGGACAGTGCGGCTACCCTCCCCGCCTGAAGGAAATCCCCGATCCGCCCCCGGTGCTTTACGTCAAAGGCCAAATGCTGCCGGAAGACGAGCTATCGGTGGCGATGGTAGGGACCCGGAACCCAACCGGATACGGGCGGACGGCGTCGGCGCAGCTGGCCGGCGAGCTCGCTTCGGCAGGGTTGACCATCGTAAGCGGCCTGGCCCTCGGCGTCGACGGTATCGCGCACAAGGCAGCCCTGGATGCTGGTCAAAGGACCATCGCCGTGGTGGCCAACGGCCTTGACATTGTGTATCCCCGGGAACACTCGTCCCTGGCTGGGCGGATATCTGAATCGGGCGCCCTGGTCAGCGAGGTGCCTCTGGGCATCCGCCCCGACTCCCGCAGCTTTCCCCGCCGCAACCGCCTGATCAGCGGCATGAGCCTGGGAACGGTTGTGGTGGAGGCGGGCGAGACCAGTGGAGCCCGCTGGACCGTCCACCACGCCCTGGAGCAGGACCGGGAGGTTTTCTGCGTACCGGGCAGCATCTTCTCTCCCGCCAGCCGCTTGACCAACCGGCTCATCAAAGAAGGTGCTAAACTAGTGGAGAACGGCGCCGATGTCCTGGAGGAATTAAATCTGACCTCCGTGGCGCGCCAGTCTGAAATGGACCTGGAACCGGCGACGGCGAATCGTCCTGGCGCTGAGTCCCCGGCTCTCGATCCGGTGGAGTCCAGGTTGCTGGGCACCTTGAGCGGCGATCCCGTTCACATCGACGATATCGTAAGGAGCACTGGCCTGGCGACCAGCGAGGCCAGCAGTGTGCTGACGATGATGGAACTGAAGGGTTGGATCAGCCAGGTTGGCTGCATGCATTACGTCAGAACAGGTTCACCCGGTACGGCCGTGGCCGCCTGACATTTCAGGCCCGGTCATCGTCTTCTATCAGATGTATGGTCAAGGGATATGGTAACGAAAAACGGCAGTAAGTCGCCCGCAAAGGGCGCAGCTACCAAACGCAAGGCAACCCCCAAGAAAACCACCGCGTCTGCCAAGTCCGGCAAGGCCGCGACAACCAAGGCCAAGACTGCCGCCCAGCGGAAGACCGCTGTTCCCGACGCCACTGGCAAGCGGCTGGTCATTGTCGAATCACCGGCCAAGGCCCGCACCGTCGGGCAAATCCTGGGCCGCAACTACGTCGTCACCGCTTCCCAGGGCCATGTCCGCGACTTGCCGAAGGGCAAGATCGGCGTGGATGTCGAGCAGGACTTCGTTCCGTCGTACGTCACCATGCGGGACAAGCAGCCCCTGGTGACCGCCCTGAAAAAGGCGGGCAAGGGCGCTTCAACCATTTATCTTGCCACTGACCCCGACCGGGAAGGCGAGTCCATATCCTGGCATATCCAGACCGCCGCCGGCTGGGACGAGAACCAGGAGCCGCCCAAGCGGGTTGTCTTCCACGAAATCACCAAGCAGGCGGTGGAAGAAGCCTTCGAGCATCCCCGGGAAATAGATATGCGCCTGGTCAACGCCCAGCAAGCCCGGCGCATTCTCGACCGGCTGGTCGGATACCAGATCAGCCCTCTCCTGTGGCGCCGCGTCCAGCGGGGTCTTTCCGCCGGAAGGGTCCAGTCCGTGGCCCTGCGCATGGTCACCGACCGGGAGCGGGAAATCGAAGCCTTCGTTCCCGTGGAATCGTGGACCATCGACGCCCAACTCAACAAGGCAACCGATGATGGCCCCCAGACGTCAACCTTCACCGCCACCCTGCGGTCCCTCAAGGGACAGCGGGGGACCATCAAGATTGCCCGGGAAGATGAGGCAAGAGCCTATCAATCGGAGCTGGAAGGCGCGGGCTATTCCGTTGCCGAGGTCAAGAAGCGGAACGTCCGCCAGCGCCCGTCCGCTCCGTTCACCACCAGCACCATGCAGCAGGAAGCCGGCCGGAAGCTGCGTTTCACCGCCCAGCGCACGATGGTCGTCGCCCAACAGCTCTACGAAGGAATCAACGTCCCGGGGGAAGGCTCGGTCGGGCTGATTACCTACATGCGGACCGACTCCACCCAGGTGGCGCAGAGCGCCGTTGCCGAAACCCGCTCGTATATCCGGGAACGGTACGGCAAGGACTTTCTCCCGGACAAACCCCGGACCTTTGCCACCCGGACCAAGGCTGCCCAGGAGGCGCACGAAGCCATCCGCCCCACCGGGATCCGGCGGGACCCGGAATCGCTCCGGGCCACCCTCTCCAGCGACCAGTACCGGTTGTACAGCCTCATCTGGGCCCGAATGCTGGCCAGCCAGATGGCCGACGCCCGGTCTGAGGCCACCACGGTCGATATCGAAGCCGCTTGCACCCGGCCCGCGGCGGACGGCACGTCTCCAAATATCTATATTTTCCGCGCCACCGGCTCGGTGCTTGTTTTCGCCGGGTTCCGTACACTGTATCTTGAAGGACGGGATGACGGCGCTGAAGATGACGAGAACCGCAAGTTGCTGCCTCCCATGGCTGCCGGAGACCCGCTGCGCTGCAACGGGCTGGAGCCGTTGCAGCACTTCACCCAGCCTCCTCCGAGGTTTACCGAGGCAACCTTGATCAAGGCCATGGAAGAAAAGGGAATCGGACGCCCCAGCACCTATGCCCCCACCATCGGGACTCTGCTCGACCGCAACTATGTGGAGAAGGACCAGAATCGCCTCCTCCCCACGACGCTGGGCACCACCGTGACGGACCTGCTGACCCAGTACTTCACGGACATCATGGACCTGGACTTCACGGCCCGCATGGAGGACGAGCTCGACGAGGTTTCCCAGGGAGACCGGGAGTGGGTTCCCATGCTGCGCGAGTTCTACGGGCCTTTCGAGGAAGCCCTGGAGACTGCCCAGGAAAAAATGCCCCGGGTCAAGATAGAAGAGGAAACCGACGAGGTCTGCGAAGCTTGCAGCAAGCCGATGGTGATCAAGACGGGCCGCTTCGGCAAGTTTCTCGCCTGCACCGGGTTTCCCGATTGCCGCACCACCAGGAAGATCCTCAACAAGGTTGGGGTGGGTTGCCCGAAGTGCTCCGGCGAGCTCGTGGAGCGAAAGTCCCGGGGCCGGAGACGCCCCTTTTACGGCTGCTCCAAGTATCCTGATTGTGACTTCCTGGTCAACGAGCGGCCGGTGCCAGGCCCCTGCCCAGAGTGCGGCGGCATGATGGTGGAGAAGGCCCAGAACAACATCCAATGCACCGTGTGCGCCTGGCAGGGGGAACCTGCGGAACCTCCGGCCCAGGCTGAAAAGGAGTTGGCCTCCGTTGGCGACTGAGCAGGCGTTGTCCCAGGATACCCTGCCCGAAGCGGCTCCGCCTCCGGTCCAATTCGGGATGCCCGGCCTGGGCCCGGAAGAAACCGATGCGCTGCTTGAGAAGTACAGGCTATACCTGAGGGGACAGCGCGGCCTCGCCGAGAACAGCGTCAGGATCTACTGTGACGACCTGGACTCCTTCCGGCAGTTCCTGCACCATGACAAGCTGGACTTCCGGGACATGGACCGGGCGATGGTCCGCGGCTACCTGGCCTGGCTGGCGACTTCCGCCAAGGGCGGCCGGGACGGATATGCCCGGGTCAGCATCACCCGCAAGCTGACCGCCCTCCGTTCCTTCTACCGTTTCCTGGTACAGGAGGGCTGGTTCAAGTCGAGTCCCATCCCCACGGGCCGCACCTTCCAGGTCAAGGTCGAAAAGCCCCTGCCCATCTTCCTGGGGAAGCAGGAAATGGCCCGCTTGCTGAACACCCCCGACACCTCGGACATCTACGGGTTGCGGGACAAGGCCATCCTGGAGGTCCTGTACTCCTGCGGAGTGCGGCTGGCCGAGATCCACGGCATCGACCTGGACGACATTAACTTCTCCGGCAGGGAAATTCTCGTCCGGGGAAAGGGTTCAAAGGAGCGCTGGGTCCTCTTCGGACAACCCACCGAGGATGCCCTCCAGGAGTACCTGCGGGAGTCCCGCCCCAAGCTCCTGGACAGTCCCACCCAGGCCCTCTTTCTCAACCGCTACGGCCAGCGGCTTTCCCGGCGTTCCTACGAAAATCTAGTGCGGCGATATTCCGCCGGGGCGGGCCTCAGGGATGGCGTCCACACCCACACCCTCCGGCATACCTTTGCCAGCCACATGCTGGAAGGGGACGCCGACCTTCGGGTGATCCAGGAACTGCTGGGCCACTCCAGCCCCACGACCACCCAGATCTACACCCACATTACCAAGCAGGAAGCGCGCAACGCTTACCTCAACTGTCACCCGCTGGCGTCCCGGTCCTGATGGGCACCGCCGGATTCCCCGTTTTGGCGAGTTAACCTGCGATGGCTCGAGTCCTGGTCCTCAATGGGCCGAACATCAACTTCCTGGGGCGCCGCAACCCGGGCATCTACGGCTCCCGCACCCTGGAGGAAGTTAACCGGGAAGTCCAATCGAAAGCCGACTCCCTGGGGGTCGAAATCTCCTTCTTCCAGTCCAACAGCGAAGGCGATCTCATCGACCATGTCCAGGCCCATTGGGGACAGGTGGACGGCATCATCATCAACCCGGGCGCTTTGACTCATTACGGGTATTCGCTGAAGGATGCCCTCATTGATGCGGCCGTCCCGGTCGTCGAGGTCCACCTGGGGAACATTCACGCCCGGGAGGAGTGGCGCCGGCACTCCGTCATCGCCGATACCGCCGTCGGGCAGATCGCCGGGTTCGGCTGGCGCAGCTACACCGCCGCCGTCGAGGTGATGGCCGGGCTCCTCCGCGACCGGAAAGAGTCCTGAACTCTCTCCCGGTTGGGCTTGATCCGGTCCCGTGGTGGCGTTCAAGGCGCCGCTTAAAGTACACTAGCGGTTGATTGAAGCACATCGAGTTGGGACTGTTCCGGCTGGGCCCAACCGATTCGAAGGGGTGCGAAATGAGCATCAACTTTGGCGACCTGAACCGGGGAATGGTTATCGAACTGGACGGCCAGCCGTGGCAGGTCATGGACTATGAACGGCACAAGATGCAGCAGCGCGCCCCGGTGACCCGCATCAAGATGAAGAACCTCCTCTCCGGCGCCGTCGTGGAAAGGACTTTCCAGCGGTACGACACCGGGTTCACGGTGGCCGACGTTGACAACCGGCAGACGCAGTACCTGTACACCGACGGCACGTATTTCTACTTCCTCGACCAGGAGACCTTCGACCAGTACGACCTGAACCGGGAACAGCTGGGCAGTGCGCTGGACTACCTGAAAGAGAACATGATCGTCGAGATGGTGTTCTACAAGGGGTCTCCAATCAACGTCAACTTCCCGACCCACGTTGAACTGGCAGTGGTCGAGACTCCGCCGGCTTTCCGGGGTGACACCGCCCAGGGCGGCAACAAGCCCGCCACCCTGGAAACCGGCCTGAGGATAAACGTCCCCATGTTCATCACTCCCGGCACCGTTGTCCGCGTGGACACCAGGAACGGCGAGTACACCGAGCGGGTCAGCTGAGTCTTGGCCGTCTACACCGTCAGCGAGGTAACTAGCTACCTCCGCCAGTCCCTGGAAGCCGACCCCTTCCTCTCCGACCTGTACGTCCTCGGCGAGGTTTCCAACCTGCGGGTGTCGGGGGCCGGCCACTCCTATTTCACGCTGAAGGATGGGCAGGCTGTCCTGAACTGCGTCATGTTCAAGGGACAGACTGGGGCGGACCTGCTGTCCAACGGCGCTTCGGTGTCAACCCACGGGCGATTCAGCTTTTACGAGCCCCGCGGCTCCACTGACTTCATGGTGGACCTCGCCATGCCCGAGGGCGTCGGCGAGCTGGCCCTGGAGCTGGAGAGGCTGACCATACGCCTGCGGGCGGAGGGGCTTTTCGAGGAGTCCCGCAAGCGGCCGCTGCCCCAGTTTCCAACGGTGGTCGGTGTAGTGACGTCTCCCGCCGGAGCGGTTTTCCATGACATCCAGAACGTCATCCGCCGCCGGTACCCGCTGGTAGAACTGGTTCTGGCTCCCACCCAGGTCCAGGGTGAGGGCGCGGCTCCCAACATCGTTTCCGCCATTGAAGGACTGAACAGCAACGGCCGGGCCGACGTGATCATCGTTGCCCGAGGGGGCGGGTCATTGGAAGAATTGTGGCCGTTCAACGAGGAACCGGTTGCCCGCGCCATATACGCCAGCGTGATTCCGGTGGTAAGCGCCGTCGGCCACGAGACCGATCACACCATTTCGGACCTGGTCGCCGACGTGAGGGCTCCCACGCCGTCCGCCGCGGCCGAGCTGGTGGCGCCGGACCGGGGCGCGCTGGTCCGTGCCCTCGATGATGTGATGCAACGTTGCGATTGGTCGTTGGGCCGCCAACTGGCCTGTTCCGGGGAGAGCGTCTCCCGCCTGCGGGGCCGCCTAGACGGCGCCTTGCCCGACCTGGCAACCTGGCGCCGGCGCATAGACGACCTGGACCGGTCGGCCGGTTTCTCCCTCGCCAACCGCCTGAAGATCCAGCGCCTGGAAGTGTCGGGCCTCGGCGGACAACTTCAAGCCCTGGACCCTTCGGCCACCCTGCGCCGCGGCTTCGCCGTGGTGACGGGGCAGGCCGACGGCAGGGTTGTGACCAGCGCGGGCCAGGCCGCTCCCGGAACTGCCCTGTCCGTCACGGTGTCCGACGGAGAATTCCCCGCGGTTGCGGGCACTGGCTCCGAGGGAAACGGAAAAGGGAACGCGCCGTCTGCCGCCGCTTCCCCGCCGGTTCTCCAGAAGGGCCGGCGAAAACCCAAAGCCGCTCAATCCCAACAGCCAATGGAACGTTTGTTATAGCCGGTCATGGCCGGCGGCCCTTCCCCCAGCGAAAAGCCCGCCCCCATCCTGCCCCTCAGCGGTAGAGGATATTGCGCCGATGACTACCCCGGACGAACCCGGTTTCGATGACGACATCGAGTCCCTGAGTTTCGAAGATGCCTTTCGCCGCCTGGGAGAAACGGCGGACCGGCTGGAAACCGGGGGCCTGCCCCTGGCAGACGCCGTCGCCGTGTACGAGCGGGGGATGGCCCTGATGCAATACTGCAACCGGGTCCTCAACGAGACCGAGCTCAGGATAACTCAGCTGCAGGAAGCCTACTCCAACCCCGACCCTGGCCCGGACCTGGATTGGGACGAGGAGCCGGACGAATAAGTTGCTGAAAATCGGCTGGTTCAGCACGGGAAGGGGCCCAGGTTCCCGGGGGCTGCTGGAGTTTGTCCAGTCCCATATCCGGGAAGGGAAGCTGGACGCCTGCATCCAGTATGTGTTCAGCAACCGCCAACCCGGCGAGGCGGAGGGCTCGGACGAATTCTTCGGGCTGGTGCGCCGCTGGGGAATTCCCCTGGTCACCCTGTCTTCCGCGGAATTCCGCCGGACCGGGGGCCGGCCGTGGGCGGAATTGCGTCAGGAATTCGACCGCCGGGTAATCAGCCTGGTTGAACCCTACCAGGTCGATGTGTGCGTTCTTGCCGGGTACATGCTGATTCTGGGCGGTGAGATGTGCCGGAGCTATCCTTTTCTGAACCTCCACCCCGCCCTTCCCGACGGCCCGGTCGGGACCTGGCAGGAGGTCATCTGGGAGCTGATCGAGACCCGCGCCCCCCGAACCGGGGTGATGATCCACCTTGCCACGGAGCAGGTGGACCGGGGGCCGGTGTTGTCATATTGCACCGTCCCGCTGCAGGGCGGTCCCTTTGATGCGTTGTGGGAAGAAGCGGACGCGGTGGACCTGTCTGAAGCAAGGAAGAAGCAGGGGGAAGAATTTCCCCTGTTCCGGGAGATACGGGCCGCCGGTTACGCGAGGGAGCCCTACCTGGTCCTGGAGACCCTCAGGGCGGTGTCGGATGGGCTGCTGCCGCCGGCATTAGCGGATTGGACCCAATGGGAACCGCGCTGCCTTGACGATGCGATTGCCTCAGCTATGGAGAAGGACGGGTTGACCCGGGCGCGGTGAGGGACTAGGCCGACTTTTGCATTGCCGGTGTGTCGGGCAGCCTGAAGCGTTGCCCGTCCTCCGCAACCAGCTCCGGCGAAGCGATGCCCTCGATGGCCGCCCGGTCCACGACGCACTCCACGACAGCCTCCAGCGACGGGAGCTCGTACATCACGTCCATCAACGCCTCCTCCACCACGTAGCGCAGGCACCTGGCCCCGGTCTGATGGGCCAGCGCCTTCTCCGCCGCGGCTTCCAGTGCGTCCTGGGTGAAGGTCAGCTCCACGCCGTCGTAGGTGAAGAGGTGTTGGTACTGCTTGACTATGGCGTTCCTGGGTTCAACCAGGACCCGGATCAAGTCCTCGCGGTCCAGGGGCTCCAGGCAGGTCACCACCGGCAGCCGCCCGACCATCTCGGGAATGAACCCGAACTCGAGGAGGTCCTCCGGGGTCACGTAATTCACCGCGTTGCCCTCCGGAGCAGTCCGGGACCGGGAGCCGGACAAAAAGCCCATCTGGGACCCGGTGGAGGCAATACGCCGGGAGACAATCTCCTCCAACCCGTCGAATGCCCCGCCGCAGATGAACAGGATGTTCCTGGTGTCGATCTGCAGGAATTCCTGGTGGGGGTGCTTCCGCCCGCCCTGGGGCGGAACGTTGGCCATGCACCCCTCGATGATCTTCAGCAGTTCCTGCTGTACGCCTTCCCCGGAAACGTCCCGGGTAATCGACCGGTTGACGCCCTCTTTCCGGGCAATCTTGTCCAGCTCGTCAATGTAGATGATGCCCCGCTCCGCCTTGGCAATATCCCAGTCGGCGGCCTGGATCAAGCGGAGCAGGATATTCTCGACGTCCTCGCCAACGTAGCCTGATTCGGTGAGAGAGGTGGCGTCGCATACCGCGAAGGGCACGGCGAGAGTGCGGGCCAGCGTCTCCGCCAGCATCGTCTTGCCGCAGCCGGTTGGCCCGATGAGCAGAATGTTGGCCTTCTGAAGCTCGACGCCGGAGGGGCTGGACCCGTTGAGCACACGCTTGAAGTGGTTGTAAACGGCGACGCTGAGGGTCTTCTTGGCCTTCTCCTGCCCGACTACGTACTCGTCCAGGCTGGCATAGATTGCCCGGGGAACCAGGGGTTTTTCGGCGTCTCTTCTTGGTTTGCTGGCGGGCTGCTCTGATTCGACCAGCTGCCCCAGGAGCCGGATGCACTCGTAGCAAACCGTGGCTTGCCCCCGTCCGGCGACCACCAGGTTGGAACGGGACTGGGGTTTTCCGCAGAACGAGCAGTGAGAAGCCCTGGAACTGCTTCGGGTGCTGGTCATATCATGCCGTGGTGGCGCCGGTCCGGAAGAATGATGCTATTCGGCGTCTCCGTTGCGGCCCCTGAGAATCTCGTCGACCAGGCCGTACTCCATCGCCTCCGCCGGCGTCATGTAGAAGTCCCGGTCCGAGTCCTGGATAATCTTCTCCAGCGTCTGCCCGGTGTTGTCTGCGAGGATGTTCTGCAGCCGGTCCTGCAGGCGGTTCATCTCCCGGTACTGGATGCCCACGTCGGCGGTCGCGCCCTGGGTCCCTCCCTGGGCCTGGTGCATGTGGAGGGTGGAGTTGGGCAGGCAATAGCGCTTTCCCTTGGTGCCGCCCGACAGGAGGACCGTGGCCATGCTCGCCGCCGTTCCCAGGCAGATGGTAGAGATGTCGCAGTTGACCAGCTGCATCGTGTCGTAAATCGCCATTCCGGCGTAGATGGACCCGCCCGGGCTGTTGATGTAGATGTTGATGTCCTTGTCCGGGTCCTCCCGTTCCAGGTACAGAAGCTGGGCGATGATAGTGTTGGCGACCTGGTCCATGATGGGCGTTCCCAGGAAGATGATCCGCTCCCGCAGCAGCAGCGAATAAATGTCGAAGGCCCGCTCTCCCCTGGGACTGGTCTCGATGACCATGGGGATAATGTTGCTGGGAGTGGCCGGCGGGGAACCCGGAACAACCAACGGCGAATCGAAGGGGTTGTTCAACATCGAAAAATGCTCCTTAGTAGAATGACTTTACTAGAATAACTTGCCGGTATGGTCTTCGGTACGGGGCCGAAGCCTTACGGGGCCGAAGCTTCCGACTGCTCTTCATTGGATTGGTCCGGGGGTTGGTCCGGGGACTGGTCCGGTGCAGTTTCGCCCGCGGGTTCTTCTCCGGTTTCAGGGCTGCCGGATGATGGGGCGCCGTCATCCGTGCTGTCCGCCCCCTCGGTGGAATCCCCGCCGCTTCCTGCCCGCACGATTTCCACCAGCCGCGAGATGATTTTCTGGTTCAGCATGGAAGAACGAATGTTGTCCCGCACCGCTTCCGACGCAAACGCCCGGCGGAGCTGTTCCCCCGACTCTCCGGCCGTCTCCAGCCTGGACTCGATCTCGGACTGCAGTTCTTCGTCTGAAACCTCGATTTCCTCCACTTGGGACAGCTTGCGCATCACCAGGTAACGAGTGAGCCTGTCGTTGGCATTGGGGCGCAGCTCGTCGAGGAACTCCTCCTCGGTTTTGCCGATGAACCGCAGGTAGGTGTTCATATCGAGGCGCTGGTTCTGGAGCATCTGCTCCCGCTCCCGCTGCATGCTGTCCAGCTCACGGCGGAACAGGGTCTCGGACGCCTCCACCCTGGCCAGGCTGACCAGTTCGTCCAGGCTCTTGACTTCCAGCTCGCGGGCCGCCTCGGCCTCGGATTCTTCCGTCAAACGGCTTCGGACGTGCTCCAGGAGCGCATCGTAGGTCTCAAACCCTTCCCCGACGCCCTTGGCGAACTCGTCGTCCAGTTCGGGGAGGTTCTTTTCTTTAACCGACAGCACTTCCACGTGAAACTCGCAGTCCTTGCCGGCAAACTGGGGGCGGGGGTAGTCATCGGGAATAGTAAGGGTGAAGTCCTTGCTTTCCCCCTCGGTCATGTTTTCCAGATGCTGCGCGAATCCGGGAAAGGGAAGGACGTTCGCTTCCTCGGGCACGTAGTCGACGGCTTCGTCGTCCACCACCTGGTCCCCCTCGATGGTCCCCTGAACGTCCAAATTCAGCAGGTCCCCATACTGGACCGCCCGGTCAGCCGGTTCCCAAGGGGCCGCTTCCTGCTGCAGGCGCTGGATGATCTCATCCACCTGCTCGTCGGTGATCTCCACCGGACTCTCTTCGACTCGTATGCTCTGGTAGTCTCCCAGGTCCACCACCGGTTCCAGCGGGACCACGGCCTTGAACGAGACGGGCTCCAGATCGTTCAGCTCGATCTCCGGCTCCACGAAGGCCTGCAGCCCCTCGTCCCGCAGCACCTGGTCCAGGGTTTCGGGAATCATGAACTCCAGGGCTTCCTGGAGCAATGCCGTCCGGCCCACGAAGCTCTCCACAATGGATCTGGGAGCTTTCCCCCGGCGGAAGCCGGGGATCGACATCCTGCCCACCGACCGCCGGTAGGAACGGTCGATAAACGGGTCTTCGTCCTGGGAGTCCAATTCGACAGTGAGGGTGACTTCTATAGGAGTCGCCGATTCTCTGGTAACCTTCACCAACAATTCTCCGGGAGCGTCACAGCAGTACCCACTCGACACAACCGCGGCGGCGGATTTGCTCAAGTGGGATGCCGAAAATTATAGCATAAACGCCTTTCCGTCAACAGTTTGGATAGACCCCGGCGCCCGGTGGGGAAGGTATGCAACCTGTCCCCGGAGGCGCGTCCATCTGCCTCGGTCTCCCACCCCCCTGGTGCCTGGCACGATTCCTCCGGCTCCGCGGGGAATGGTTCAACCAGGCATGTTGTCTCTTTTCTAAAACATCTCTAAAAACGTAAAAAAGTCTCGTTGACACTCGAAAGGCCGGATTGATAACGTGCCTTTGTGGATTGTGTGGTGGGGTTTGTGTGGCAAGACCTTCGGGTCACCCCCGCTCGATTGCCGGCCTGGCTGAGTCCAAAATCAGCACTGCGCCGGTCTGCATCGGCCAACCTCCGCTCTGCGGAGGGCAACCGAACCGATTATTAACCGGGGCCGTCCCCTGGCGGCGTCATGGACAATGGGGTCCTTCAGAGAACCCTGTCGTGCCGCCCCGGGTGGTGCTTCTCGACGCTTCCTCCGGCGCCCGGTCACCAGTGTATTGAGAGTGAGGTCCTGATTCGAAGGCATGGTGTCTCTTGCGGCAATCGCCCAACGGCATTACGGGTCTGAACAAGCCGGTACCGCCCAGGCTGTCCGAAGCCTCCAACCGGAGGCCCCGGTGAGCGGCGGCGCCGGTCATCAGCCCGTGTTGCTGCACGAGACTGTGGAGCATTTGGCAGTGTGGTCGGGTGGTGTTTACTGTGACGGCACCCTGGGTGGCGGCGGACACGCCTCCGCCATCCTTGAGGCGTCGGCTCCCGCAGGTGTGGTGTTGGGAATCGAACTGGACCCTCGCTCTCTCTCACGGGCGCGCCGCCGGTTGGCGCACTATGGAAAACGGTTTGTCGGGGTTGCCGGCAACTATCGCGACGCCCCGGTCCTGGCCCGCGCCAACGGGGTAGACAAGGTTGACGGCTTCCTGCTGGATCTGGGGTTTTCGTCTCTTCAGGTTGACACGCCCGGCTACGGGCTCAGCTTTCAGCGGGACGAACCCCTCGACATGCAGTACGACCCGGCGGGCGGCGCCCCGAACGCCCATGAAATCATCAATAGTTACGAGGAAGGGCAACTCGCCCGCATCTTCGGCGAATTAGGCGAGGACCCCCATGCCCGGCGCATCGCACGGGAGGTGGTCCGGCGGAGGCCCTTGAACACCACGGGCGAGCTGGCTGCTCTCGTGGCGGGAGTCGTCCGGCCCGGACGCAGCCGCCGCGTGAACCCGGCGACCCGGGTTTTTCAGGCCCTGCGGATTGCGGCAAACAATGAGTTGGACAACCTGGCTCACGGGCTGGATGCCGCAGTGGAGATGCTGAAGCCCGGCGGAAGGCTGGCGGTCATAAGCTATCACAGTCTGGAAGACCGCCTGGTGAAAAACGCTTTCGCCCGCTTCGCCGCCCGCTGCATCTGCCCTCCGGAGTTGCCCCAGTGCGTCTGCCGGCACACTCCTCAACTGGGCATCGTCAACCGGAGAATCATCCGGCCCGGGCCCGAGGAGTCCGCCGGGAATCCCAGGAGCCGCAGCGCCCGGTTGAGGGTCGCCCAGCGGTTGTGAATCCGCCCGGCGGAGAGGCCGGACATGGGGAGAGCCGCCCTGTCTCCTCCCTTCCCCACGGATTGGAGGAACAAGGCTCCCAAACAATCAGGTGGCTTGCCGCCGGGGCTTTGTTTAGCTGCGCCCGGGCAAGTTGAAGGACGGAATCGAGTTGGCTAAGGCAATTTACTACAACTCTGTCGACATCGGAACTAACAAGATCTGCTCCATCCTGGTCCGTATCGGCCCGGAGGGGGAGCTTAAAGTCCTGGGCACCGGCATCACCCCCTCACAGGGCGTCCATAAGGGAGTCGTCGAGAACGTGGAGGAAACCAGGGAAGCCATTACTGCGTCTCTCGCCGAATCCCAACGGTACGCCGGGTCCGGCGTGGTCCGGGGGGTGTTTGCAACAATCAGCGGTTCCCACATCAACTCGGTCAACACCAAGGCCGATCCCGGGGAAGGAACCGAACCGGGCGGGCTTTCCGCCCAGACTCTCCGCAATCTCATAGAAGCGGAGTTTCCGGGATTCGACCGCTCCCAGCAGATGCTCCACGTCATCCCCTACGGGTACGACGTGCAAGGGTTATCGGGTGTCCGCGACCCGGCGGCCCTGAAAGCCGGCGAGTTTCAACTGGAGACCCACGTCGTCCTGGGCGACAACCAGGCTGTCCAGAACTCGGTGAAGGCGGTCAGAAACGGCAAAGTCACCGTGAACAGCCTGGTCACCCAGTCCATCGCCTCTGCCGAGGCCACGCTGACCGGGGACGAGCGCCAGATGGGAGTAATCCTGGTGGACATCGGCGCCGGAACCACCGACATTTCCATTTACCTTCACGGCCAGCCCTGGTACAGCGGCGTTCTGCCGGTGGGAGGCATCCAGCTAACCCGGGACCTGGCTGTGGGTCTGCGCGTCCCCTACTACATCGCCGAGGAAATCAAGGTCAAGTGGGGTCACGTCATGCCGGAAATGGTCGGCGCCGGCGAAGAGGTTGTCGTCCCTGGCTTCCAGGGGCAGCCGCCCCGCCTGGTCCGGCGTCGCGGCGTCTGCGAGCCCTTGACCCAACGGATGATCGAAATCATCAAACTGGTGATGCTGCGCGTCAATCAGGCCGGTCTGCGCAGGCTTCCCATCGGAGGCATCGTCTTCACCGGAGGCGGAGCGGAAATCGAAGGCCTGAAGGAAATGGTGGACAACGCCCTGGGCGGGCCGGTGCGAATCGCCACGCCCGACCAGGTGGCCGGTCTGCCGTCTCAACTTCGCAAGCCGGCCTATTCGGCCAGCGTAGGAGCCCTGCTCTGGGGCATCAAGCACGGGAGCGAACGCCGCAGTTACGATTACCGCGGCAAGTCCTCGACAGAGGGTCCCCGATCCCTGTTCCGTCGGTTCTCCAAACCTCGGGAAGAGGCGGTTGGATGATGGGTGGTGGCCGCCAGGGTCTTCCCCGGGAAACTGCCCGACCCATTTGCGGAAGCCGGGCAGCGTTGCCGGAGCAGACTGTGGCCATGGGGCAGTCCAAGGGGAATCTCGGAAATTAATCGTTCGGAGGAACAAGAATGTTATTGGATAATTCAGCTTCGTGGGAGCCCAACGGGGAAATCGGCGAGCGGCCGTCGAACCTCATTCCCGAAATTGCCCGCGGCGTCCCCATGATCAAGGTTATGGGCATCGGCGGCGGCGGCAGCAACGCGGTAAGCCGAATGTACAAGGAAAAGCTGCCCGTCGTCGAATACTACGCCCTGAACACCGACGCCCAGCACCTGTTCCGCTGCGACGTAGCCCACCGGGTCGCGCTGGGACAGAACCTCACCCGGGGCCTGGGCGCCGGCGCCCAGCCTGAGCTGGGACGACAGGCCGCCGAAGAGTCCCGCGGCGAGATCCAGGCCGCGGTCGAAGGCGCCGACATGGTGTTCCTGGCCGTTGGAATGGGCGGCGGCACCGGCACCGGCGCCGCTCCGGTCATCGCCCAGTTGGCCAAGGAAAGCGGGGCTCTCACCATCGCCGTTGTCAGCCGTCCCTTCTCCTTCGAAGCCGCGGCCCGCCGGAAGAATGCCGAGGAAGGCATCAACCGCCTCAAGGACCACGTAGACACCCTGATTACCATTCCCAACGACCGGTTGCTCGAGCTCAACCACCAGCGTGACCAGGCCTTCACTTGGGAAGACGCCCTCAAGATGGCTGACTCGGTCCTGCACCAGGGCATCCAGGCCATCGCCGAAGTGGTCACCGTTCCCGGTGAAATCAACGTCGACTTCGCCGACGTCAAGACCATCCTTGCCGGGGCCGGCCCCGCCTGGATGGCTATCGGGAAGGGCAAGGGCGAAAACCGGGCTGCCGACGCCGCCAAGATGGCCACCCGCAGCCCCCTCCTCGACATCGCCATGGATGGCGCCCGCCGCATCCTCTTTGTCATCACCGGCGGTTCCAGCCTCACCCTCCAGGAGGTCCAGGACGCTGCCCGGGTCATCGAGGAAGTGGCCGACCCCGACGCCAACATCATCTTCGGCACCAGCCGGGATCCGCGCCTGGATGACGAGGTCAAGATGACCATGGTCGCCGCCGCCTTTCCTCTCATAAGCGACAACCAGCAATTGCAGGAGGCTGAGTTGCAGCGGCTACTCCAGGACGTTTCGCCCCAGGTGGAGGAAGAATTGGACGTTCCCAGCTTCCTGCGCAAGGGTTCCAGCGGGAAGAGGGGTTTCTTCAGGTAGCCGTGATGGGCCTGGCCAGGACCCTTTCCAGGGTCCGGCCACCCGGTGGGGCGCCGGCCGGCCCGGCAGGGCGGGGCGGTGTGGAAAACGGGCGAAAACCGCCCGGGGTTTGCGAGCCATTCCGGCGCCTCACGTGATACCCTATCCGTGAATTGATTCACGAGCCAGCCCCGCAGTTAAACACCGAAAGCCGGATTCGGTCCCGGTTCAACCAGGAGTAAAATTCTCGGAGGCCTGCACGGACTAGTTCCCATTATCTACTGCAACAGTTGGGCGCCGAGAACCACATTTGAGGCCGTCCCCGACCGGGGGCGGCCTCCTCAATTCTCCCTCCAATTTTCCTCCGCTATCCTTGTCAACCCCCGCAACCCGCGAAACTTCGCGGGTTTTTTGTATTGACAGCATCTTTGCTGTCCAAATAGAATCTCGCTACCATAAGTTGTGGTTATTGGACGGGTCAATACAACATTTGGTGTTTCTTAGAAAACATTGAAAATAGTCTAAGAAAGGGTGTGGGAGATGCGGTGTCATGCTTGTGGGCACCCCAACTCCAGGGTTACCGACTCCAGGGAGACCGACAATGCCATCCGCCGGAGACGGGAGTGCCGCCAGTGCGGGGTGAGGTTCACCACCTACGAGCGGGTACACTCCACCGCTCTGATGGTTGTCAAGCAGGACTCCCGCCGCGAGGAGTTTGACCGGGAAAAATTGACCAGTGGGATCCGCAAGGCCTGTGCCAAGCGTCCCATTCCATCCAGGGTAATCGAAAAAATGGCTGAGGATATCGAGACCGAGATTCTTCGTTTGGGCCAGGGGGAGGTGTCATCCAAGTACATCGGAGCCATGGTGATGGACCGGTTGAAAAACCTGGACAGAGTGGCGTACATCCGTTACGCCAGCGTATACCGAGATTTCCAGGACATCGAGAGCTTTGAGCGTGTGGTGAGGGACCTCAGGGAAGACAATACCCAGCTCTCCTTGCCGGACATAGGGCCGGATGCCCCGCGGCGGCAGCGCCGCAGGCAGCCAGGCCAATGAGCAGGCAGCCCGAATCAACGCTCAACCAGGACGCATGACCCGGCGCGGGCCGGAGTGCGCTTTGTCAAGGAGAGATCGATCATGAGTACCAGCGTCCCATACGCCGCTCTCGCCCGGCTTTTGACCCACAACAACCGGGTGCATGACTTGGAAGAAATGTTGGACCACATGCAGGTCCCAACCGACTACCCGACCGAATTGGATCCCCGGGAGGAAGCCCTGGAGATAAACCCCTTCGCGGAGATCCAGAACGAAATCGACCGGGAAGCCCGCGCCAGTCTCGTCACGGCCTGGTTGGCCATGCCCGCCGCGCCGGAAGTCGAGGAGTAGCGGCCATCTGCAAGCGCGTCCAAAATCGGTAATCTGGGGCTATTTCCCACGAATCCTGTTATTATACATAATGTAATCCATTCATTTTATGGTAATCTGAGCCTCTTTACTGACATTTGGGCCGAGACGCAGCCTGCCAACCGGTGCTATATATAGAACAGACCAGAACGGTCCGGCCCCTTAAACCAGTTCATCAGGAGAAACCTTGACAGAACCCTTCAAATACCAGATTAAAGCCGAATGCGAGCCATCCCCCGCCCAATACGCCGGGGAAATCGTGGAGGCCCTGCGGTCCGTCTTCAGTCTCACCGGGTACGAATGCTCCGGCGACTCCCTGACGGTCGAGTTGGAGTCCTCCCACCCCCTCGCCGACGGCGTCTTCAAGGACCTGGCCGATGCCCTCATCGACCAGTTAACCGCCCGCGGGCTCCGGCTCCGGTCCGGCGTCATCAACCGCGTTGACCATAACCCGCTGGGGACCTTCATGGGAGCCCTTGGCCGGCAGCTTCCCCAGAAGGCGCTGTACACCGGGGCAGCTGTCTGCGAAAAGCTGACCGGATTCCCGGTTGCGCGTTCCCGGGGCGGGACCCTGTCCGGCGGCCGCCTGGTGCCGGTCATGTTCTTCCACCGCGACGTGGTCCTCGACCTCCTGTTGTCGGCCAAGTCGCGCCGCCCCGCTGCCAACCCAACCCTGGCAGCCGATTAATCTGCGGATACCCGGCAAACCGGAGGCAAAGCACGCCTCCGGTTTGCTGTTAATGGAAGGTAAGATAATCCACCGTTTCAGGGGAGAGGGATAGTGACATCCACGTACGAGAGCTTGGAGGCAGCGACCGAACAGACCCGCCAGAGAATCCGCAAAGCCCTGTCCGAGGCCGGCATCGCCCGGCAGATTAACGAACGCTCCGACGAGCTTACCGAAAACTCCCTGGTAGTCCTGAAGCGCCGCTACTTGTCCAAGGACCGGGAGGGCAATGTCCTGGAGGACCCGGAAGGGATGTTCCGGCGCGTCGCCAACAACCTTTCCCAGGCCGACCTGAACTACGGCGTCTCAGAGGCCGGGCGCCAGGCCACCGAGGATGAGTTCTACGATGTGATGCGCCGGCTGGAGTTCCTGCCCAACTCCCCCACGCTGATGAACGCCGGACGGGAGCTGCAGCAGCTCTCCGCCTGCTTCGTCCTGCCCGTCGGAGACTCCCTGGACTCCATTTTCTCCAAGGTCAAGGAGACTGCCCTCATCCACAAGAGCGGCGGCGGGACCGGATTCTCCTTCTCCCGCCTGCGCCCCGAGGGAGACGTGGTCGGCTCCACCGGAGGGGTCGCTTCCGGCCCGGTCAGCTTCATCAATGCCTTCGACGCCGCCACCGACGTTGTCAAGCAGGGCGGGACCCGCCGTGGCGCCAACATGGGCATCCTCAACGTCGACCACCCCGACATCCTCCGCTTCATCCACTCCAAGGAAGACGGCATTCACCTGCAGAACTTCAACATCTCCGTCGCCGTCACCGAGGACTTCATGGAGCGCGTGCGGCAGGACCGGGAGTACGACCTCGTCAACCCCCGCACCAAGCAGGTCGTCGCCACCCTCAACGCCCGCGAGGTCTTCCAGCAGATCGTCGATCTGGCCTGGCAGACCGGGGACCCGGGCATCGTCTTCCTCGACCGGATCAACCGGGAAAACCCCAACCCCCAGCTGGGCGACATCGAGTCCACCAACCCCTGCGGCGAGCAGCCCCTGCTCCCCTACGAGTCCTGCAACCTGGGCTCCATCAACCTGGCCCGCATGGTTTGCTATACCGATGACGACGTCAGCATCGACTGGGAGCGCCTGTCCCGGGTGTGCCGCACCGCCGTCCACCTGCTGGACAACGTCATCGACATGAACGAGTACCCCATCCAGCAAATCGCCGACATGAGCCGCACCACCCGCCGCATCGGCGTTGGAGTCATGGGCTGGTCCGACCTGCTGATGGAGCTGGGAATGCGCTACGACTCCGAGGAGGCCCTGGAACTGGCGGAGCTGGTGATGGGGTACATCCAGGAGGAGTCATACAAGAGTTCCTGCGAGCTGGCCGAGTCCCGCGGCCCCTTCCCCTCCTGGGAAGGCAGCATCTACAACGACCCCAACCGCCCCGACGGCGTCCGCCGGATGCGCAACTCCGCCCCGGTCACCATCGCGCCCACCGGCACCATCAGCATCATCGCCGGAGCCTCCAGCGGCATCGAGCCCCTCTTTGCCCTCTCCTTCGTCCGCAACGTCATGGACCGGACCCGCCTCGTCGAGGTCAACCCCTACTTCGAGGCTGTCGCCCGCAGCGAGGGATTCTATTCCCCGGAACTCATGGAGCAGCTTGCCGAGACCGGCACCCTCGAGGGCCTGGATGTCCCGGATTGGGTCAAGGACGTTTTCCGCGTCTCCCAGGACATCTCCCCCGAGTGGCACGTCAGGATGCAGGCCGCCTTCCAGACCCACACCGACAACTCCGTCTCCAAGACCATCAACTTCCCCGGTTCCGCCACCACCGGCGACATCTGGGAAGCCTACATGCTGGCCTACGAGACCGGATGCAAGGGCATCACCGTCTACCGCGACGGCAGCAAGTCCGAGCAGGTCCTCAGCACCGGCCAGACCGGAAAGGCCGAGGAGGGCCCGGCGGACCAGTTGGCCGGAGCCGAAGTCTACCGCATCCCCCGGGAGCGTCCCCGCGAGATCCACGGCGTCACCGAGCGCGTCCGCACCGGCCACGGCAACATGTACATCACCGTCAACTTCGACGAGGCCCACCAGCCCTTCGAGCTGTTCAGCACCCTGGGCAAGGCCGGCGGCTGCGACTCCGCCCAGTTGGAGGCCATCTCCCGCCTGGTATCCCTCGCCCTCCGCTCCGGCATCGACCCCCAGGCCATCGTCGACCACCTCCGCGGGATCACCTGCTGCCCCGCCTGGGATGAGGGTACCCTCGTCCGCTCAGCTCCCGACGCCGTCGCCCTGGCCCTCCAGCGTCACCTCCAGGAGCACGCCAACGGGACCAACGGCAGCAGCGCTCCCGTGCCCGAGGCCGCCCAGCTTCGCTTCACCACCGAGGCCGTCCCGCCCCAGCGCGACGCCTTCCAGTCCGCCTACCGCTGCCCCGACTGCAACGGCCCGGTCGAATACCGGGAGGGTTGCCTCAGCTGCGCCGACAGCTTCTGCGGCTGGAACAAGTGCGATTAGGGCGAGGGGGAAGGCGATTTGAATGGGAATGTTGTTGCGTCGTCGCCGATGTAGTACAGCCTAAATGAGCCAATGATACGAACACCTTTTGCGAGGAATTGACTTTGATGCAGGAGACACTTGGAGACAGGATCAAGAGGCTTCGCATGCTGCGAAATCTCACTCAAGAGGATCTGGCAGCCAGGGTTGGAATCGGCGTAAACAACTTGGTCGGCATGGAGTCCGGAAGAATCAGGTTATTTGGCCCATATTTGGAACCTTTGGCAGAAGTGCTCTGCGTTTCAACCGAGTACCTCCAAAGCGGACGGGAAGGGCCTCAGGATGAGATAGCCGAATTCGCTTCGGCCAATTTCGCGAATCCCGATCAACGGGAACGTTTCGAAAAGTTTGTTAGGGAGACGAGCTTTCGCACGAATAACTTGAACCAACAAGAATTGCGTTTTTTGCTGGAGCAGTTCTTGACTCTTCCAAGATGATACACGCCTGTAGAGTCTTCGTGGAACAATGAACATCAGCACTGAACAGACGCTCTCAACAATTGTAGGTAGGTTTAGGTTGGAAGGGTTGCCCCGTCAGGCTGACCTCAAAACCCTCGCCCGCAAATGGGGAGTAACCTCTATTATCGAGCGCAACATAAGTGCCGAGGCCATGCTTTTACCTAGCGAGGATGGTTATACGGTAGTCTTAAAAGAAGCAGATACCTCGAACTATAAGATAAGGCAGCGGTTCTCAATCGCTCACGAGTTAGGACACCTACTGTTGAACAAAGCAGGAATGTCCAACAGGTCTCATTCTTCTCCTCAGTATAGGCATGGGTATGACGACGATAGTGAAGAACGACTTTGTGATGCAATAGCCGCCGAGATCCTGATGCCGAAGCTTACTTTCCAAGAAGATGCTTGGATGGAAGGTTGGTCCTTAAAGAGTTTGCGGACTCTCAGCCGAGCATACGATGTGTCTATGACGGCCGCTGCCAAACGAATGATATACCTTATGCCGGAACAGGCAGTTATGGGCGTTTGGAAGCCGTCGGCTGATGGTTCCGAAAGTCCGCGGTTGCAATGGAGCGACCGGGGAAGAACGAACTACGGTGTTCCCAGCCCTTCTACCGTTACACCCATCGATCTCCAGTTGATTGCACGAGCGTTTAAGTCCTCGTTGGTGTTGCAAGGAACCGCTCCTTTGGTACTCCACCACCGAGGCAATCCCAGACCCACAAATGTACCAGCCGAAGCCCTTTCCTGGGGCAGGGGTGAGCACCATCAAGCGATGGTGTTTTATTACCCGGAGAGAAAACCCTAAAGCCATTTACGATTTGTGACGCGTCTTTTTCCCGTCAGGACTTCCATGACCTGTTGAGGAACTACCATGCCCAACTCTGAAAAGCCCGCCATTGCCATCACCATGGGAGACCCCTGCGGCATCGGCCCCGAGGTCGTCGTCAAGGCCCTCGCCGACCCCCGCGTCTACGCATCCTGCCGCCCCGTTGTCATCGGCAACACCTGGGCCATGAATCAGGCCGTCCGCCTCACCGGCCTTCCCCTGGCCATCAACGAGACCGATGACCCCACCGCTGCAGGCGACAACCCCTCCGTCGTCGATGTCGTGGACATCCACAACCTCAACCCCGAGGACATCACTGTCGGCGAGATTAACGTTGCCTGCGGCAAGGCCGCCATGGAGTGGGTCTCCAAGGCCGGCCAGCTCTGCCTCGCCGGCGTCATGGACGGCATGGCCACCGCTCCGCTGAACAAGGAAGCCGCCGCCATGGCCGGATACGAGTCCATCGGCCACACCGAGCTTCTACAGGAGCTCTGCGGCGCTCCCGCCGTACCCACCATGCTCATGGCAAAGAACCTCCGAGTGGTCCACCTCACCACCCACCGCTCCCTCCGGGTTGCCTGCGATTACGTCAAGCAGGACCGCATCGTCCAGTTTCTCCAGATAACCCACGACAACTTCGTCAGGTGGGGCTTCCCGGCTCCCCGCATCGGCGTCGCCGCCCTCAACCCCCACAACAGCGACGGCGGGCTGCTGGGCCACGAGGAAGCCGAGGAAATCGCCCCGGCCGTGGCCGCCGCCCGGGAACTCGGCATCGACGCCACCGGCCCGGTCCCGGCCGACAGCGTCTTCCACCAGGCCATCAACGGACGCTACGACGCCGTGCTCGCCATGTTCCACGACCAGGGGCACATTCCCGTCAAGGTCTACGGTTTCGAGGAGAGCATCACCGCCAACCTCGGCCTCCCCTTCGTCCGCACCTCCGTCGACCACGGCACCGCCTTCGACATCGCCGGAAAGGGCATTGCCGGGCACGTCAGCATGCTTGAGTCCATCCGCCTCGCCGTCGAGTTGGCCCGGGGCAACGGACTGTCCGATTTCTGACCCCCGTTTTCCTGACACTTGCCTCTTGCCATCCCTGGCGCCCAGTTCTTACCATAGGGAAAGTATGGTGTACGCGTTAGGGTTCATTGCGCCAATTCCGGGGTATCCTGCTGCCAATGTAGCAGAATGCAGCAAAATGTAGCAGATAAAAAACTTCCGCCCGCCTTGGCCTGCCGGATGTCCTCCCTTTGGCTCGCCTTTCCGGCCAACTGGGCCGAGGCGGAATGTTATAATCCACCCGGCCTCCGGGATTAACCTTCCCCGCCCCAACTAACTTCTTGGATGTGCCTTTATGAAACTCGCCTTTATCGGCGGCGGCACCATGGCCGAGGCCATCATCGGCGGTATTCTCAACGCCGGGTTGGCCCAACCCGCTGACATCGCCGTTGGCGAACCCGTCCCGGAACGGCGTGAATATCTGTCCGGCCATTACGGGATTCCGGCGGTCGAGGACAATATCGAAGCCGCCCGGGGCGCCGAGTTGGTGGTCCTTGCCGTTAAACCCCAGGACCTCGCCAGGGCTGGGGTTGGCCTCAAAGGCAGGCTGGAACGGGGACAGGCGGTTGCTTCAATTATCGCCGGAGCCAGGATGAGCACCCTTGCCCAGGGGTTGGACCATGCCGGGATCATCCGGGTCATGCCCAACACTCCCGCCCAGATCGGCGCCGGCATGAGCCTCTGGACCGCCGCCCCCGGGGTGGGAGGCGAACAGCGTGAGTTGACCGGTTCCATTCTGGACACCGTTGGCCGGCAGATATACGTCGACGACGAGAAGTACCTCGACATGGCCACCGCCCTCAGCGCCAGCGGCCCCGCCTACGTCTTCCTTTTCATCGAGGCCCTCATCGACGCCGGGGTCTACGTGGGGCTTCCCCGGGACATGGCCCGCACACTTGCCCTCCAGACCGTCTACGGCAGCACCCGGCTGGTCATGGAGACCGGCAAGCATCCCGCCGAGCTCAAGGACATGGTGGTATCCCCGGCCGGCACCACCGCTGAAGCTCTCCAGTCCCTGGAGCAGGCCGGCGTTCCCGGCGCCGTCGTCGACGCCGTCAACGCCGCCTACCTCAAGTCCGTGCGGCTCGGCCAGGGCTAGGGGGAGGCGGCGTTGGAAGAACTGGGTCTCAAGCTCATCGATTGGCTCTTCAATCTCATATTCATCGCCATCCTGGGACGCATAATCCTCTCCTTTGTGATCCCGCTGCTGGGGCGGCAGCCCAACCTCACCCTGGTCAGCATCTACCAGGCCCTGGCCCAGGTCACCGAGCCGATCCTTGGACCGATCCGGCGGGTGCTTCCCACCTTCGGCGGCTTCGATTTCAGCCCCATGGTGGCCATCATCCTGCTGGAGGTGGTCCGCTACGTCATAAAGGCGGTCCTCGTCTGACTGCCGGGGAAATCCCTTGATCGCGTCGCCGCTTCTCAACGGTTCCAGCCCTTTCCCGGCCGTCTAGGGTCGCGCATTGGCTACTCCAGCCCAATCGCAGCCCGACCCGTCCCGAGTGGCCGCCGATGTCCTCTCCCTCCGCAGCGCCCTGTCCCCCGACATCCGGGATTACCGGGCGGGCGGCCATCGCGGCCCTTATCTCGTCATTCTCAGCGGGCTGCCCGGGACCGGCAAGTCCTACTTCGCCAACTGCCTCAACAGCCGGCTTTCCTTCCTCACCGTGGGCAGCGACCGGATGCGCAAGACCCTGGTGCCCGAGCCCAAGTACAAGCGTTCCGAGCACATCCGGGTCTTTGCCGCCTGCCACCGGCTGATTGAGGAACTGCTGGGGGAAGGCTACCGGGTCATCTTCGACGCCACCAACCTGACCGAGGGCTTCCGCCGTCCCGTCTACGAGTTATCCGCCCGCGCCGGTTCTCCCTGCTGCGTCGTCGGCTTCACCGCTCCCGACGCCCTGGTACGCGAGAGGTTGCGCCGCCGCAGCGACGGCCAGTTTCCCGATGACTACTCTGACGCGGACTGGCGGGTTTACGGCCGCCTCCGGCCCGGCCAGGAGCCTATCCAGCATCCCCACATCCGGGTCGATTCCTCCGCCGATACCGCCCCCGCCGTGGACCAGGTGCTCCGGCTGGTCAAGGCTGGCTGTCCCCGTCAGGGCCCCTAGCCCGGCTCCCTTGCACCTGGGTGCTATAATCGAATCCAACTAGGATGGCGGTGTCCCCCGCGGCACCCCACAGACGATGGAGGGAATAATCATGGCGCGGACCGCAGGACTCGGACATGTGGGCATCTACGCCCATGACATTATGAAGATGCGCGACTTCTACACCCGGGTTATCGGGTTGGAGGTCGCCGACGAGGATCTGGAGGGCCGGGGGATGTGCTTCCTCAGCTCCGACCCTATTTCCGAACACCACGAGTTCGTTCTGATGAAGGGCCGCCAGTCCGACGACGAGACCCAGGTCATCCAGCAAATATCCTTCAAGGTACCCAGCATCCAGGACCTCCGGGAGTACAAGTCGGCGCTGGACGACGAGGGAATGAAGATCGACCGCATCGTCAGCCACGGCAACGCCTTCGGGATGTACTTCTTCGACCCGGAGGGCAACCGGGTGGAGCTGTACTACCGGACCGGCTTCCCGGTACCCCAGCCCCACGGCGACCCCATCGACCTCTCCCGCTCCGACGATGAGCTGCTTACCGACGCCAGGGAGTTGCTGTTCACCAAGCGTTAGTCCCTGGCTCATCCCCGACCGCCAGACGCCCGGAACAATCCGGGCGTCTTTTTCGTCAGCCCGACCGCGCCACCTGAGCCAGGCTGGAATTCGGCGTCCAATAGCCTCCCCGGGACCATAGATGGGTCAAAGCGGCAACCCCTCATCCTTCGCCGAATACGGCGACCTGCCTCCCCGCTACCACCGCTGGAAGTGGCGGGTCCTGCTGGCCTTCGGCATCTTCTACCTGTTCGTCTACCTGGGCCGGTTCAACTTCTGGCCCGTGTCGCCGCTGGTGCGGGAGGAACTGGCGCTGACCCACGTCGAGATCGGGGTCATAAATGCCCTCCTGCTCTGGGGGTTCGGAGTGGGAGACCTGGTCCACGGCAGGCTGGCCGAGAGCTATGGCCTGCGGCTGTGGGTACTGCTGGGGGCAGCCTTCACCGTCGTGATGAACTGGGCAACCAGTTTCGGCACGACGGCCCTGGCGCTGGCCATCCCCTGGGGAATCAACGGGTTCGTCAACGCGGCCTGCTGGGCGCCGGCCATCAGCATGATTTCCCAATGGTGGCCGCGCCGGGAGCGGGGGATCGCCATGGGAATCGTCGGCACCGCTTCGGGTGGGGCGATGCTGGTGATGTGGTGGGTTTCCGGTTGGGTGGCCGTGGAATGGGGATGGCGGGCCGCCTTCCGCTACCCGCCGTTGATCATCCTGGCAGCCGGACTGGTCTTCTACTTCGTGTCCCGGGACCGGCCTCGCGACGCTGGCCTGCCGGACTACGTCGAGGAGCACGGGGTTTCAGCGGAGCCGGAGGCGATTTCGGAGGAGCGGCTGCGGGGTTTCGGTCCCTACCGGGAACTGCTGTCCCGCCCGGAGTTCCACCTGGCGTCCCACGTGAAGGGCCTGGAAAACGTGGTACGATACGGCCTGACCACCTGGGTGCCCATCTACTACCACGACGCCGGCGGACTGTCCATTGAGTCCACCATCTTCCTGACCGTTCTGTTGCCGTTGGGTTATCTCGTTGCTCCTCCCCTGGGCGGGTTCATCTCCGACCGCTGGCTGTCCAGTTCCCGGAGGCCGATGCTGGTTGTTTCCTGCGCGGGTAGCGCCGCCGCGCTGGTGGCGTTGGCTGCAGCGCCCCCCTCCGACCCATATCTGGGCGCCGTGCTGATGCTGGCAGGCGGAATCAGCATGGGACTGTCCCCCATATCCACTATCGCGGTGGACCTGGCCGGACGGCGAATGTCGGGCACCGCGTCAGGATTGCTGGACGCCCACGGCTACGCCTACGCTGGACTTCAGGCTCTTGTCTTCAGCGTGTGGCTGGACCTGGCGGGCAGCCCATGGCCCGCGGTCTTCCTGGCCATGGCGGTGACCAGGCTGGTATCAGTGGGAATGATCTCCCGGGTGAAAGTCTAGCGATGGGAACAAGGACCGCCCGACAAGTCCTGCGGTTCCTGTGGCGGAGGGTGATGATGCCGGTCCTGGTGGGAGTAGCCGGGTTGATCGTGTTGTACCTCCTGGCCTTCGCCATCTTCCCGCAGGTGCGGGCGGCTACCCACACCGGTTTCTTCGTCCTGCAGGTGCTGGACCTGCCCATCAAACCCCAGTCGTGGTTCAGCAAGGAAGCAATCAGGGAGGAGGTCACCTACCCCGGCCCGTCGGGCGGTTTGCAGGCCGACATCTACCGCATCCCGGACGGTAAGCCCAGGGCGGCCATCCTGATTTTCCTCGGGGCCAACGCCGCTGGCCGGGAGGACAAGGACGTGGTCAACCTCGGCCACGCCATCTCCCGGGCTGGATTCGTCGCCATGATCCACTGGTCGGAGACGATGGGACAGAGGGCCAACGTTGACCCGGAGGAACTGGAGAACCTGGTACGGGCCTTTCAGTACCTGGCCGGGCAGGACTATGTCCGGCCGGACAAGGCGGGGATGGCGGGGTTTTCGGTGGGCGGGTCCTTTGTTATGGTGTCGGCGGCGGACCCCAGGATCAACCGGCAGGTGGCCTTCGTCAACTCGATGGGCGCCTACTATGATTCGAGGGACCTCTTCGTACAGATTGCCGGTAACTCGTGGTTCCCCGGCCTCTATGAGGAGATGGAGAGAGTGGGAGACCGGGACGCCGAGCCCTGGAAGGTGGATAAGCTGACCCGCCGGGTGTTCCGCAACGAACTGCTGGAGCCGGTGGAAGATGAACGGCAGCGGGAGGCGTTGGCAGTCCGGTTTGGGGAGGACGCTGTTGCCGCCGCCGCGACAACCCTTCCTCCGCTGACCGGGGCCGCCCCGGTCGTCAGGAGTCTCCTGGAAGGGCCGGCTCCCGCGGAGGCCGCCGAGTTGATGGAACAGATGCCTCCGTCATTCCTGGAGAAGCTGGATTTCATATCTCCCAGCAACCACGTTGATAACCTGCACGGGCGGCTGTTGATTATGCACGACCAGGGAGACAAGCTGATCCCGGTGGGTGAGTCCCGCCGGCTGGCGGCGGCGGTGGGCGACCGGGAGAACGTCCTCTACACCGAGACCAACATCTTCGACCATGTCCGGCCAGGAGCGGACCGGAACTGGCTCCAGTTGGGGTGGGGCGCCCTCAAGCTGGGCCGGCACATGTACCACATCATGCGCTTTGCCCACTGATTCCGGGCGGAGGAGCGTCCGTCTAGTTGCGGTGGCGGGCCTGCTGGAGCTTCTGGATGGTGCCCGGGACCCGCCAGTCCACGTAGACGAGGACGTGCTCCTTGATGGCTTCCTCGTGGATGCGGCACATGGCGCAGTTGCGGTCAATGCACAGGCCGTGGCGGGGCGTCAGCTCCTGCCTCAGCGCGTCGAGCTGCTGGACGATCTGCCCGGTGTCGATGGTCCCTGCCCTGGCGAGTTCCAATACTTCATCCATCTGCCCGGTCAGCCTGTCCAGGGTGTCGTTGTACCGCTTGAGGTTCTCGGCGGCGATGGACCGGATATCCTGCTGCTGTCCCGTTACCGCCGGGGAGTATATGTCCGGCTGCCAGTCGCTGAGGTCGCGCCCGCAGGACTCGCACGGATCGGGCGGCATGGTCATGGTTGGCACCTCCGGTTGAGTCTGGGGGACGGCGTTCAACTAGGGGCCGGAGCGGGTGGCTCAAGTGGCGCCATTGTACCAAAGGAGGGGGAAGGCGCCGGGGGGATCTATCCGGTGGAGTCGTTGGGTCCGCCGGCCGCTTCCACGGGCTCCGACGGCGGCGGGTATTGAAGGCCGGCGTCGGTGGCCAGAGCCAGCTCCATGGCGGCAATTGCCACGTCGATCTGGTCGTCATCGGGCTGCCGGGTGGTCAGACGCTGCAGCAGCAGTCCCGGTGCGGCCAGGGCCCGGGCGATGAACCAGGACTGGTGGACCCCGCTGAACCGGATCATTTCATAGCTGACGGCGGCGATGACCGGCAGCAGCACGATGCGGGAGAGGATGCGCCACTCGATGTCGGGCCTTCCCAGGAAGGCGAACACCACCACCGAAACCAGGACGACGGTGAGCAGGAACGCGGTGCCGCAGCGGGGGTGGGGAGTGGGGAACCGCCGCACGTTGGGGACGGTCAACGGCAGCCCGGCCTCGTGGGCGTGAACGGTCATGTGCTCCGCGCCGTGGTAGGCGTAGACCCGCCGGATGTCCTTCATCAACCCGATGCCCCAGATGTAGCCGACCACTATGGCCAGCCGGAGCAGTCCCTCGATGGTGTTGCTCAGAAGGTCGGAGGTGATGAAGGGGTCGATGAGCCAGACAACCAGCAGCGGGAGAACGAAGAAGATGCCGATTCCGATGACCAGGGAAACCGCCAGGGTGACTCCCATTGCCCAGCCGGAAAGTTCCTCCGGTTCATCTTCGTCCTGGCCCAACTGGGACAGGTTCGCCGACTGGTGCAAGGCCTTCATGCCGAGGGTCAGGGTTTCGGCCAGGACGGCAACGCCCCGCAGGAACCATATCCGCCGCAGGGGGCCGGTGAGGAAGGAGTTGAGGGGGCCGTGGGAGTGGGCAATGCTGCCGTCCCTCTGGCGCACCGCCAGGCTGTAGCAGGTGCGGCCCCGGATCATCACGCCTTCGATGACAGCCTGTCCGCCGTAGATGAAGTTGTTCTCTCGCGCCAAGGAGACCTCGGTCAGGGTTGGGCCGGCGGATTGCGGGCGCCGGGCTAGTATTCGGAAAGGCCGCCACGAAAAAGAGGGCTGGGAGCCAGCCCTCGGTGATTCTGAAAGGACGGCAAAATGGTCAGGACAGGTTGTACCGGCGGCGCATGCGCTCGATGCGGCCCTGGCTGTCCACGATGCGCTGCTCGCCGGTGTAGAAGGGGTGGCACTTGCTGCAAACTTCCACGCGGAGGGCGGGCTTGGTGGCCCCGGTCTCGAACACGTTACCGCAGGAACAGGTCACTGTCGCGGTGTAGAACTGGGGGTGAATTTCTGCCTTCATGGGATGATTCCTGCCTGTTGGATAGAAGTTAGGAACGGGTTAGACGGGGTAGACGCTGACCCGCCGCTTGCCCTTGCGGGCCCATTCGTACTTGACCTCGCCGTCGATGGTGGCGAAGAGGGTGTAGTCCCGTCCCAACCCGACGTTGGTGCCGGGAGCTATCCTGGTGCCGCGCTGGCGGACGATGATGGAGCCGGAAGTGACCTTCTGCCCGCCGTAGCGCTTGACGCCCAGACGCTTGGCGTTGCTGTCGCGGCCGTTGTTGGAGCTGCCGCCGGCTTTCTTATGGGCCATGAGTCTAACCTCCGGTCTGGATGTCCTGGATGACCAGGCGGGTGTAGTTCTGGCGATGGCCCTTCTTGCGGCGGTACCGCGTCTTGGCCTTGTACTTGAAGACGAGGATTTTCTTGTCCTTGTACTGGGACTGTACCTGGGCAACCACCCTGGCGCCGGCGACGGTGGGAGTGCCGATGTTGACCGCTCCATCCTCCGAAACCGCCAGGACCTCGTCGAACTCTGCCGTTGCACCCTCGGCCAAGGGCAACTTCTCGACGTCCAGGACATCGCCCTGGCTCACCCGGTACTGCTTGCCCCCGGTCTTGAAAATAGCGTAGTCCATAAAAACCTGTGCTTGTTCTAAGGGTCGCGCCCTCCCCCTTTCCCTCGCTCCGCTCGCCAGGAGCAGGCTTAGCTAAGTTAGGCAACTTGTCTAAGGCTCTCCGGCCTTCGCTCGGGGCAGGTTCTTGGGCGCTCTGAAAGTCGCCGCTTTCGCCCTCGATTAAGGTAACTTCTCTAAGAGGGCTGGGCGACTCTGTAAATCCTAAAGGGCGGGGGTTCCGGTGTCAAGGCGAAACCACAGCGCCCGAGTACCTTATCATCGGGAGGTGCGACAAAGTAGGACATTTGGGGACATTTGAGCGTGAAACCAGAGTAATTTTGTCCAGTTTCGCCCTCCAAATGTCCGGTTTTTCCTCCTGTATGGCGCAGTCTGGGCCGGGTTTGTCGCGTTTTGTCGCCCTTCACCGGATGGTCAGCCGATGGTGGCCGCGAAAGAAACATTGTGTCCCATGGATAAAAATTTATGGCGCATTTTGCTACATTTTGGTGCATTCGCGCTGGACACAGGCGGGACGGGCGCGGTGCTACTGTTCCACACAGGTATGTTAACCGAAAGAGGGCAGACTCCGAAAGGGCCAAGTGTCAGTAAAGGCCCATTCGAGGATGGGGGCAAACCCCGGCCGTGCCTTACCGGGCGCCGCCCCCGATTGCCGGGACGAAGTGAACCTCCCGGGCTTCCCCGCACCGCTCCATCATGCCGAGGCGGGCAACCTCCCCGTCGATGGCGACGGCGAGGTTGCTGCGGATCTGGCCGTCCTCAACGAGGCGGTCCTTGATGCCGGGATAGATCTCGTCCAGGTTGTCCACCAATTGCCGGATGTTGCGGGCTTCAACATCGACTTGTTTAACCCCGCCGGTTACGGACAGGAGCATCGTAGGAACGTAAACGGTAGGCATCAGTCACCTCCGGTTGAAAGGCGGCACGCTAGCACCATGTTGCGGGAGCGTCTGGGGAAATTATACCTTCGTCGCGCTGCAGCTCCCGCACGTAGCAAATTATGGAGTCCACTTCCTCATCCGACAGACCGGGGACCGGCAGCATATCGCCGAATTGCCAATGGTGGGAAGGCACACCGTTGCGGACAGCGTTGCGGAAGGCGAAGTCCTGGTGATGGTTGGGCTCGTACACCCGGTGTACCAGCGGAGGCCCCTGGTTGGTTCCGGCGGCGTTGGCTCCGTGGCAAACCGCGCAGTTGGCGTTGAACGCCGTCATTCCCGGCTGGGCCTGGGGCGGCAGTCCGGGGAGGGCGGACGGAGGGCTGGCTGGCCCTAAACCAGGTGGGCCGGACCCGGTCGAGTCGGCGGGGGAACATCCTGCATAGATCAGCACCAACATGGGGGTGAGAATCACCAGGATGGGGTACCACCATGCAGATGCGGTCATGGGGTGGAGGTCCTGGAAAAGGCTACCGGCCCCCGCCTTTGGAAGAGGGCCGGTTCCGTCGTTCGGTTCTGGGGTTGCCGTTGCTGCCGCGGGGCTAGTGGCCGTTGGCCCATTGGGCTTCGAGGATGGCCCCGGGGTTGACCGGGAGCTTGTCCATCCGTACTCCGATGGCCCGGGATACGGCGCTGGCCACCGCGGCCAGCGGGGGAACGATGGGCACCTCGCCCACGCCCCGCACCCCGTAGGGATGGCCGGGGTTGGCGACTTCCACGATGACGGTGTCGATCATGGGAAGGTCGAGGCTGGTGGGCATCCGGTAGTCCAGGAAGCTGGAGTTGGCCATGTGGCCCCGGTCGTTGAAGAAGTACTCCTCGTTCAAGGCCCAGCCGATGCCCTGCACCACGCCGCCCTGCATCTGCCCTTCGACGTAGCTGGGGTGGACGGCCTTGCCCGCGTCCTGGATGGCGGTGTAGCGGAGGACGGTGGTCTTGCCGGTGTCTGGGTCGACCTCCACGTCGGCGATGTGGACGCCGAAGGAGTTGCCCTCGCCGGCCGGGTCCAGGCTGGCGGTGCCGGTGATGGCCCCGCCGGTGGGGTAAATCTGGCGGGCCAGCTCCTTGAAGGTCATACGGAGTTCGGGGTCGGACAGGTGGGAGATGACCCCGTCCTGGTACTCCACGTTTTCCGGGTCGGTGTCCCAGATCTGGGCGGCCCGCTCAACCATCTGCTGCTTCACGTCCTCGGCGGCCTTGATGGCGGCCCAGCCGGTGGCGAAGGTGGTGCGGCTGCCGCCGGTGACCATGGTGTATCCGACGGAGTCAGTGTCCACCACGGTGGGTTTCACGTCCTCGTAAGGGATGCCCAGGGTCTCGGCGGCCTGCTGGGCGATGGAAGCGCGGGTCCCGCCGATGTCCACCGAACCCTCGATGAGGCTGACGGTGCCGTCGGGGTTGACGGTGATGTTGCAACTGGAGTGGAAGCCCCGGTTCATCCAGAAGCCGGCGGCGATGCCGCGGCCCCGGTTGGGTCCTTCAAGAGGAGCCTGGTAGTGCTCGTGGTTGCGGGCGGCCTCCAGACATTCGACGAGGCCGACCTTCTGGAAGACGGGCCCTTCCACCTTGCGGGTGCCCTCCTTCGAGGCGTTGCGGAGGCGGAACTCGATGGGGTCCATGTCGAGCTTCTGGCAAAGCTCGTCAATGACCGACTCGATGGCGAAAGCGGCCTGCGGAGAACCGGGAGCGCGGTAGGCGGCGGTCTTGGGCTTGTTGACCACCACGTCGTAGCCCTCGATGGTCCCGTTCTCCAAGTCGAAGGCGGCCAGCCCGCAGGTGGCTCCCGCCATCACGGGGGAGCCGGGGAAAGCGCCGGCCTCGAAGGCCAGGGTGACGTGGGCGGCGGTTATCTTCCCGTCCCGGGTTGCGCCTATCTTCGCCTTCATCCAGGTGCCGGGCGCGGGGCCGGAGCCCTCGAAGACCTCGGTGCGGCTCATCAGGAGCTTGACCGGGCGGCCGGTGATGCGGGACAGGACGGCGGCGACGGGCTCGAGGTAGAAGGTGACCTTGCCGCCGAAGCCGCCGCCGATCTCCATGGGAACAACCTTGATTTTGGAGACCGGGTGGCGCAGAACATCGGCGGTGTTGTTGCGGACGACGAAGGAACCCTGGGTGCTGCACCAGATGGTGAGCTGGCCGTCGGAGTTCCAGAAGGCGGTGGCATTATGGGGCTCGATGTATCCCTGGTGGACGGAGGCCGTCTCGAACTCCCGCTCGACAATCACATCGGCGGCGGCGAATCCCTGCTCTACGTCTCCCTTCTCGAACTTGAGATAGGCGGCGACGTTGCTGGGATCGTCGGAGGCGCTGCCCAGGTAGGTGGTGTGGAGCAGGTCGCCGTGGAGCAGGGGGGCGTCGTCCTTCATCGCCGACCGCACGTCCATCACGGGCTCCAGCTCCTCGTAGTCCACCTTGATGAGGGCCAGGGCCGCCTCGGCGGCGTGGACGGTGTCGGCAGCGACAGCGGCGACGGCGTGTCCCTTGTACAGGGCCTTGTCCGACGCCAGGAAGTTGTCGCTGGCGAACTTGAGGCGCTGGTAGTCGCCGCCCAATTCCTCCCTGGTAAGAGAGGCGAAGGGGAGGTCCCTAGCGGTGACCACGGCACGGACACCGGGATGGGCCTCGGCGGCGGAGGTGTCGATGGAGTTGATGCGGGCGTGGGCGTAGGGGCTGCGCAGCACGCGGGCGTGCAGCAGGCCGGTCAGCTGCAGGTCTGCGCCGTACTGGGCGCGTCCGGTAACCTTGTCCACACCGTCGGGGCGCACGGGGCGCTTGCCGACTACGTTGTACTCCACCTCAGAAAGGACTACGTTGGATGCCACGGCGTTGCTCCTTCCAAGAGGGTGGGTGAGAAATCAATTCTCACCCCCATCCTAACCTTCCCCCGTCAAGGGGGAAGGGACTGAGTTAGCACTAATTCAGGTGCGGTGTGTGGTTGAGCGAATTTATCACACACCCTCTAAAAAAGCCGCTTTCGCCGCCAGGCTGGGCAACACCCGCCTACGCGGGCGCAGGCTTGTCTAAGGCGGCTGTCGGGTTGATACGGCGTGATCAGACAAGGGGCTACGCCTTAATCCGCTCCTCGGCGTCGAGCACGGCACGGATAATCTTGTCGTAGCCGGTGCAGCGGCAGAGGTTGCCGGCCAGCCAGTGGCGGATGCGTCCCTCGTCGGCGTCGGGTTCCCGGTCCAGCAACGCCTTGGTTGCAACGATGAAACCGGGGGTGCAGATGCCGCACTGGAGGGCGGCGTTTTCCAGGAAAGCCTGCTGAACGGGGTGCAGTCCCTCGGGAGTGGCAACGCCCTCGATGGTGGTGATTTCCTTGCCCTGGGCCTCTACGCCCAGGACGAGGCAGGAGGTGACGATGCGGCCGTCAAAGACGACGGTGCAAGCGCCGCAGTTGCCGTCGTTGCAGCCTTCCTTGGAGCCGGTCATGCCGACGACGTCGCGCAGGCATTCAAGGAGGCTCTGGCGGGGCTCTGCGAGGAAGTCTACCTGGTTGCCGTTGATGGTGGTGGAAACGTGAACCAGTCCGGGCATTGTTTACTCTCCCCTTGCTCGTGCAATTGCGTTGTTGAGGGTGCGGCGGGTCAGCACGCCCACGAGGTGTACCCGCTGGCGGATGGTGCCGCGCATGTCGGTGATGGGGCGGGCGTCGGCCATGGCCTTCTCGGCGGCTTCGTCGATGGCCTCGTCGGAAACGGCCTTGCCGGCCAGGCTGGCGGCGGCTTCCTGGCAGAACACCGGAGTGGGAGCCACGGAGGCCAGGGAGATGCGGGCGGAAACGAAGTTCTGGCCCGACGCGTCCAGGACTACGGAGGACCCGACACCGGCAACGGCGATGTCCATTTCGTTGCGGGGGATGAACCGCAGGTAGTTGGCCCCGGAGTTGGCCTGGGGAGCGGGAATCCTGATGTTGACCAGGAGCTCGCCCGGCTCCAGCACGTTCCGGCCGGGGCCGGTGCAGAAGTCTTCGACAGCGACCTCGCGGGTCCCGTTGGGTCCGGTGATGGTGGCGACGCCGCCGAGGGCGATGACGCTGGGAATGGCGTCGGCGCTGGGAGCGGAGTTGCAGAGGTTCCCGCCGATGCTGGCCCGTCCCTGGATCTGGATGCTTCCGATGAGGGATGCGGAGTCCACCAGCCCGGGGTAGTTGGAGGCCACGTCGCTGTCCTGGTAGATGCGATAGCAGGGAGCGGCGGCGCCGATGGTGAGGCCGCTGCCCGCGCTGTAGGAAATCTCATTCAGCTCGGGGATGTTCTTGACATCCACCACGAGATCGGCGGAGCGGCGTCCGCCCCGGAGCTGGACGAGAAGATCGGTGCCGCCGGCCAGGGCCCGGGCGCGGTCACCCTTGGAGGCCATTGCCTGAACGGCCTCATCTAAAGTAGTTGGTGCAACATAATCGATAGCTTCCAAGAGCCACCTCCTTCTGGGCGGAATTATAACACCGGCACTATTGACTGTCAGCACTGTTCTAAGGGTCGCTGCTTTCGCCGCCAGGGTGGGCAACTTGTCTAAGGCGGCTGGGCGGCTGTTCTGAGGGTCGCCGCTTTCGCCGCCAGGGTGGGTAACTTGTCTAAGGCGGCTGGGCGGCTGTTCTAAGGGTCGCCGCTTTCGCCGCTAGGGTGGGCAACTTGTCTAAGGCGGCTGGGCGGCTCCGTTGTTAGCGGGGGCCGGAGCCTGCCGGTCCGCTAAGGAGCGGGGGTTGTTTCGGCCTGGGGTTGGGATGTCTCCGGGAGGGTGGGGCGGCCGGCCAGAGCAAAGAAGATGGCGCTCATTACGAACATGGGGCCGAAGGTGAGCAGGACCAGGCCGTAGCTGTCGGTGCTGTCCCGCACCCATCCGGCGAAGATGGGAGCGATGAACAGGCCGACGTTGTGGAACACGCTCATGGCTCCCATGAGGCTGGCGAAGCGGTTACGTCCGAAGTAGTCGCCCAGCATGAGCCAGTTGACCGACGTGATTCCCTCGACGATGGCCAATCCCAGGATGAACACCAGGACGCCGGCCATTCCGGGAAGGCCCCAGAGGGCGAAGAGTCCGACCGCCCCGAAGTTCATCCCCCAGAAGAGCATCTTCCGGGAGGAGAAGCGGCCGCCCGCGACGCCGAGGAAGAAGCGCATGGGGATGGCCATGAAGAACATGGCCGCCACGTAGAAGCTGGCGGTGGTCTCGTCCAGGCCCTTCAGCTTCAGCATGGGGAAGATGTGGATGATGACGGCGTTGGTGGCCGAGACGCGGGTGACGACTCCGGCCAGCATCATCCAGAAGGTGGTGGTGCGGAGGGCCTGCCGGACGGTGAAGTTCTGCTCGGTTGCGGCGGACGGCCTGCCTCCCCGGCCGTGGCCCGCGGAGGCAGGCCGTCCGCCGGGCGGGTCGCCGTCGGGCAGCATTCCAATGTCCTCGGGACGGCTGCGGAGTATGAAGGCGACGGGGAGGGTCAGCAGGGTGATGAACAGGCCGGTGTAGAAGACGGTCCAGCGCCAACCCAGCTGGGAGATTCCCAGGTCCAGCAGCAGGACGACGAAGGCCCCGCCGCCGGCGAAGGCGGTCATGAGGGTGGAGAGGGCCAGGGCGCGCCGCCGGATGAACCACTGGTTGACGGCGGCCATCAGGGTCTGGCCCAGCCCGGCGGTCTTGCCGATGGATATGACGCCGGCGAAGAGGAACACGAGCATCCAGTAGCTGTCGGCGCGGGAGAGGAACATCAGGCCGATGCCGGCGGTCAGCCCGCCGAATAATACGAGGGGACGGGCGCCGAACTTGTCCACGGCCCAGCCGACCAGCGGCCCGCCCATGCCTCCCTCGGCCCGGGCCAGGCTGAAGACCAGGGACATGGAGGCGTAGGAGATGCCCAGGTCCATGCGGATGGGCTCGAAGAAGCGGGGGAAGCCGCTGGAGATTGCCCCGTTGCCGAACATTCCCAGGATGGATGCCACGGTGAGGACATGCCAGCCATAAAAAAAGCGGCCCTGCCGTGTTCTAAGGGTCGCCCGCTTTGTCGCCAAGTTAGGCAACTTGTCTAAGGCTCCCCGGCCTTCGCTCGGGGCAGGCTCTTGCGGGCTCTGTGCCGGGAGCCGCGTTCGGTTGTCAGCATAACGTCCTTGACATGCCAGGGAATATACGCCGGACAGAGAAGGGGGTCAATTTCGGATCCGTCCGTTTTTGGATGCCGAAGGTGGGGGGTTCCAGCCGATTGCGTCTCCCAGTCCGGTTATACCGAAGCAAACCGGCAGGAATGGCCAGTCCATTCCCGGCGTTATCCGGCAGTTCCAACCACGTCTGCGAGGCCGGACACCCAGGAGAGGACATCCCGGTCGGCAACGGAGGCGGTTGTTGTGCCGGGGATGCCTGAAGTTGGCGATTGGTTTTCCAAACCGGACGCCAACTCTTCAACGCGGCCCAGCAGGTCTGAAGGGTCGGGGAGGCTGCGGGAGTCCTGTCCGGCCTCTCCGGCAGGCAGCGGAAGGTGGCAGACCTGGGGGAACTCGGATCCTTGCCAGAGCGCGAGGACGGGGAGGGCTTCAGCGGCCAATCCGAGCTGCTGGAGCATGGCATGGACGGTGGTGGACACGCCGTGCTGCCCGAAGATTACCAGGTTGCCGAAGCCGGCTCCTTTATCCTCGAAGCTGCTGCGGAAGCCGCGGAAGACGTCATGGGCGGCCTTGTCCCGCTCGGAGACCAGGAACATGGCGTAGACGGGGAAGGTTGGAGACGGCGAATCGGACAGGTCGGTCCGCCAGCGTCGGAGCTTGTCGGCGTCATGGGAGTCGGCGCGGCTGGGCATGGTGAGTTCTCTCCGATAGGCACGCTTTCGCCTCCGATAAGGAGACTTGTCCAAGGGAGGCTGGGCACGCTCTGGTCTTATGCTGAGCCGCCGCGGTCGAACTGGACGAGGATGCCGTCGGGGTCCTTGACGTAGAAGCTGCTGATGTTTCCCTCGGCGTCCGTCCAGTTTTCCAGGGGGCCGGCGAGCTCGACGCCCTTGGCCACCAGCTCGGCGGCGAGAGCCCTGGTGTCCCTGACGGAGAAGCTGTAATGACTGATGCCCACCTGGTCCAGCTTGATGGGCGAGCCGTCGGCGTCGTCCCCCGGGTGGGTGGTCATTACGAGGTGGGGCGCATTGCTACCCTCGCCGATGGTGAGGTGGACCGTCCGGCGGGTCTGGCGGGAGTGTTCGTAAACGCTGGGCAGGCCGCCACTGGTGGTATCCTGCACCTGGTCGAAGATTACGGTCATTCCCAGGATGTCGCGGTAGAACTCCAAGGATTTTTCGATGTCACTGACGCAGAAGGCGATGTGGGAAATTCCGGTGGCTTCCATTTCTCGACCTCCCATACAGGTGATGCGGCTGAGCGAAAACCCATTGCGGCGGTTTCCCGGAGGAAACGGGGTTCAGGGAATGCTATTCCGGCACCGGGTGTTTGTCAAAGCGGCCTGTGCCGTTTTCCAGGGCGGGTTGCCGCACTTGCGACTCCGCCGCCGGCGCAAGGTAACTTGTCTTAACGCCGGCGTCAGTCGCGCGGGGTTCTTTGCGGGAATGACGGGAAGATGGGTGAAAGGGTAGATTCAGACTTCATGCGATAGCTCGGCCGGAGGGTGTGGTTGGCGTTGACTGCCCCCGGCCTGCCACGTACAATGCTGGCAGTTGGCGCCGCAGCCGCGCGGCGTATCCGGTTGCTCCGGCGGCATTTCCCCACTGGCCGGAACCGCGTTTTCAATCCCCTGGCGTCGCGGCAATCCCAAACCTGGTGGAGCTTCCCCATCCCATGGCAAAACACGGCAACTCGCGCAATCGGGCGGCGTCGGCCCGGGGCAGGAAACCCAGAATCGAAGAACCCGTATCCGCCGGCGGCGTGGTGTTCCGCACCGTTGACGGGCGCCTGGAAACGGTGCTGTGCGGGCGGGACAACCCGGTCCGCTGGAGCCTGGCCAAGGGGACGCCGGATCCGGGCGAGACCATGGAAGAGACGGCCCTGCGGGAGGTCCGGGAAGAAACGGGCCTGGAAGTGCGGATAGAGGAACGGATTCGCAGCATCGACTACTGGTTCGCCGACCGGGACAGCGACGTCCGCTACCACAAGACCGTCCACTTCTACCTGATGACTCCCGTCGGGGGCCACATTGACCTCCATGACCCGGAGTTCGACGTGGTGCAGTGGTTTCCCTGCGAGGAGGCCCTGGAATCCATGGCCTACGCCAACGAAGCCGACGTGCTGCGGGACGCGCTCCAACTGGTGGCCAAGCGGGATGCCAACCGGAGAGATTAAGGTGCGCCGATGGTAGAGCTGGTCGGTGTCCGGGTCATACTGCGGGACAAGCGCATCGAGGACGCGGAGTCGGACTACATCTGGCGCTGTGACCCGGAACTGGCCCGGCTGGACGCGGCGTATCCGCTGACGATGAACTACGACCGCTACCTGAAGATGTTCCGGGACCAGCTCCGCTATCCCACCCCGGCGTCCCACCACTTCGGAATCGAAGTTGCCGAGGGCAAGTTCATCGGCAACTGCATGTACTACGACTACGACAGCATCAACCGGCAGGCCGAGCTGGGGATCGTCATCGGCGACCGGGACTACTGGAGCGGCGCCTACGGCTTCGACGCCGTGGTCACTTTGCTGGACCACCTGTTCCACAGGATCAACCTGGACCGGGTCTACCTGCATACGCTGCAATGGAACGAGCGGGCGCAGAAGTGCTTTGCCAAGTGCGGCTTCCAGACCGTCCGCCCCGTCCGGCGCATGGGGCACGACTTCCTGCTGATGGAAGTTCTGCGGGAGGAGTGGCTGGAAAACGGCCCCCACCGCCTGTCCACCCGCTGGGACTACCTGCGCGACCGGGGCGGAGTGTGCGTTGCCGACCCCAGCGAGAGGCCCGAGGCTTTGTTATAAGAGGGTGTGTGGTCGTTGGGTTTTCACGCCCATCCTAACCTTCCCCCGTCAAGGAGGAAGGGACTTTTCAGTCGGCACCCCCATCCTGGCGTTCTCCCGTCAAGGGAGAAGGGACTTTTGAGGTAAGTTTCTAAGCCGGGCGGACGAGGGCCAGGGCTTCGCCAAGGTTGATGTCGCCGGTGTACAGGGCACGCCCGATGATCACACCCTCCACGCCGGTTTCCCGCAGGCGGGCCAGGTGTTCCAGCGAGGCGACTCCCCCGGATGCCTGGACCGCCAGGCCGGTGGCCCGCGCCAGTTCCTCGTTGGCCGCAAAGTTAGGGCCGGTCAACGTCCCATCCCGGGAAATGTCGGTATAGAGCAGGCGCTCGGCGCCCAGCGCGGCCATGCGAAGGGCCAGATCCGCCGCGCTGACCTGAGAGGTCTCGGTCCAGCCCTGGATGGCGACCATCCCATCCTTGGCATCCACCGCCACGATGACTGCCGGGCTGCCGTGAGCGGCACAGATCTGCTGGACAAGCTCCGGCTGCCGGACGGCGGCCGTTCCCAGCACGACCCGCTCCACCCCGGCGGACAACAGGGTTTCGGCGGTGGCCAGGCTCCGTATCCCGCCGCCCGCCTGCACCCGCAGGTCCGTTGCGCCGGCTATTGCGGCGATGATGGGGAGGTTGGCGGGTTCCCCCGAGACCGCCCCGTCCAGGTCGACCAGGTGGAGACAGGTGGCACCCTGCTCACGCCAGGAACGGGCCACGGCGACGGGGTCTTCCGAGAAAACGGTCTCCCGCTGGTAGTCTCCCTGGAAGAGGCGGACGCACTTGCCGCCGCGCAGGTCAATGGAGGGGATGACTTCCATGGTGATGTCCTTGGGTCAGGGGATAGACAAAGGGGCGCCGCTGACGGTTCGGGCTGCCGGTTACTGCGGCGCTCCGCCGGCCCAGTCGACGAAGTTGCGGTAGAAGCGCAGGCCCACGTTGCCGCTCTTTTCCGGGTGGAACTGGGTGGCGACCACGTTGCCGCGGGCATAGATGCTGCAGAAGGGCACCGAGTACTCGGTTATGCCCGCAATGTCAGCCTCGTCGTCGGGACAGGCATAGTAGCTGTGGACGAAGTAGAAGTAGTCGTCCTGGGGTATCCCCCGGAGGACGGGGTGGTCCTGCTGCATCCGGACGCTGTTCCAGCCCATGTGGGGGACCTTGAGCCCGGCGGGGAGCCGTTTGACCGTCCCGGGAACGATGCCGAGGCAGGGGGCGTCGCCTTCCTCGGTGTGGTCGAGCAGCAACTGGAGTCCCAGGCAGACGCCCAGGAAGGGCTTGCCGGACTCGACGAATTCGTGGAGGGGGCCCACCAGCTTGCGGGCACGGAGGGCCTCCATGGCGGCGGGCCCCGACCCGACGCCGGGGAGGACCAGGGCGTCGGCGGCTGCCAGGGCGGAGGGGTCTCCGGTCACCACCGGGGTTACGCCGGTGGTTTCCAGGGCCTTGGCGACGCTGCGCAGGTTCCCGGACTCGTAGTCGATGATGACGATTGACAGCGGGCGCTTTCGGGGTCGGCTGTCAGAAGCTGCGGTCATGTCCCTTAGCTGCGGTCGCCGGTGGCCCGCTCGATGGGCAGCTCCCGGTCTTCGTAGCGGGCCAGGACGAACAGGAGGTCGCCCAGGCGGTTGAGGTAGGTGAGGATCAGGTCGTTGGTCAGCCGCTCCGCCTCGGCCACGACGACGACGCGCCGCTCGGCGGTGCGGATGATGGTGCGGGCCATGTCGATGGCCGAGGACGCCGGGGACCCGCCGGGCAGCACGAAGACGTTGGGCATCTCGAACTCTTCTTCGAGAGAGTCGATGATCGTCTCCAGGTTGTCCACCATTTCCGGGGTAACCGGGGTGAAGTGCTGCTGGAACAGGTCGTACTTGTCCGGGTCGGTGGCCAGCTCGGCGGCGATGGTGAAGAGCTCACGCTGCAGGTCGCGGAGGATGTCCTTGACCTTCTGGTCGGAGGAAAAAGCGCGGGCGAGGCCCATGGCGGATACGGCCTCGTCGGTGATGCCGTAAGCCTCGGTGTGGACGCTGGCCTTGGAGACGCGGCCGCCGTAGAGCAGGCTGGTCTCCCCCTTGTCGCCGAACTTGGTATAGACCTTTTTCCGGTAGGAAGAGGATGATGAACTCAAGCCTGCCACCTCGCATCGCCGGTCAACGGCAAGTCTAAAACGGGGGCCAATCGGGTGGGAAAACGACGGAGACCGGGGTCTAGGAACGTCGGCAATTGTAGCACAGGGCATTTGGGCAGGCTATACTGCGGTCAACCCGCAGGAGGGTGGACAGCCATGCCCCCAGAGATACGCGCCATTGGCATTGAAGGCATACCTGAAGTGAGGGACGGCGACGATGTTGCCGCCCTGATTATGACAGCCGCCCGCGGGCAGGGCACGGCCATCGAAACGGGAGACGTGCTGGTCGTGACCCAAAAGATCGTCTCCAAGGCCGAGGGTCGGGTTATCTCCATCGACAGCGTGGAAGCCTCTCCACTGGCCATCGCCATCACCGAGGGGCACCGGCGGGACCCACGCCACACGGAGCTGATCCTGCGGGAAAGCCGCCGGATCGTCCGCATGGACCGGGGGGTCATCATCAGCGAGACCTACCACGGTTTCCACTGCGCCAACGCCGGCATCGACGCATCCAACATTCCCGGCGAGGGCACCGTTGCCCTTCTTCCGGTGGACCCCGACGCTTCGGCCCGCCGGATCCGGCAGAGTGTCAAGGAGGAGTCGGGAGCGGACGTGGGGGTGATCATCTCCGACACTTTCGGGCGTCCCTGGCGCAACGGGGCCACGGACGTCGCCATCGGGGTTGCGGGACTGGAGCCGATGCTGAGCTACGTCGGGCAGGAGGACACCCACGGCAACATGATGTACACGACCGTCATCTGCGTGGCCGATGAGCTGGCGGCGATGGCTGAACTGGTGGGGGGCAAGGTGGCCAACGTTCCGGTGGCGGTAATCAAGGGCTACCCCTTCGAGCCCAGCGAGACGGCTACCCACGAGAGCCTGCTGCGGGACCCGGACAAGGACCTGTTCCGCTAACCGCCGGGATCGGGGTCCTCTCGGAACAGGGGAAGGCTCAACTGGCGGGCAACGTCCCCTGTTTCGCTCCCCTCTTTACCCTCCGCTTCTACCATGCCTGGGTGCTCCAGGGAGGACATGCCGGCGCCGATCAGGCGGAACGCCCGCCCCGTGGAAAGCTCCTTTTCCACCAATGCCCAGGCCGTCTCCAGGAGCTGTTCCCCGGACGAGGTAGGCTCCGGGAGAGTGACCTGGCGGGTGAAGGTGGTGAAGTCGGTCAGCCGCAGCTTCACGTTCACCGTCTTTCCGGTGATCCCCTTGCGTTCGAGGGACCGGGCGACTCGCCCGCACAGCCTGGCCAGCTCGGGGTAGAGGTCTTCGGCGGAACTCAGGTCTGAGGGAAAGGTGGTTTCCGCACTGACGGACTTGGTGGCCTTGGTGGGCTGCACCGGGTCCCGGTCCAGCCCCAGGGCCTTGGCTTGCACCGAAGCCGCCCGCTTCCCGAAGACCCGGACAAACCAGTCGGCGGGCTGTTCCGCCAGCTGGCCAATGGTCTCGATTCCCTCCTGCCGGAGGGATTCCACCGCCTTGGGGCCGATACCGGACAGTTTTCCGGCGGGCAGGGGCGCGAGGAAGTCCCGCTCCTCTCCCGCCGGGACCACCACCAGGGCGTCGGGCTTGCGGAGGTCGGAGGCTATCTTGGCCACGGACTTGCTGGTAGCCGCTCCCACGGAGATGTTCAGCCCGGTTTCCCGCTTGACCCGTTCCCTGATTCCCCCAGCGATTGCCGCTGGAGTTGTTCCATCCGCGACGGCATCCGTCACGTCCAGGTAGGCCTCGTCCAGGGACAGGGGCTCAACCAGGGCGGTGACCTCCCGGAATATGTCCATGATTCTTCCCGACATCTCCCGGTAGCGGTCGAACCGGGGCCGGACGATGACGGCATGGGGACAATGACGGACGGCGGTGGACATGGGCATCGCCGAATGGACCCCGAACTTGCGGGCTTCGTAGGATGCCGCCGCGACCACGCCCCGGGACTGGGGACTGCCGCCCACCAGCACAGGCTGTTCCCGGTATTGCGGGTTGTCCAGCTGCTCGACGGACGCATAGAAGGCGTCTAGGTCGGCGTGGAGGATGTGACGGATAGGAAGGTTTTCAGACATGGTTTGGTCTAAGGGTCGGTGCCTTCCAGGGCTATCGTATGAGTGCCAGTTTGGTCAAATTTCCAGTGAACGGTCAAGACAATTTGCGGGGGACATACGACGGGGTCTGGATTCCCTCTTTGCGACTCCACCGCCGACGCAAGGTAACTTGTCTCAACGCCGGCGGCTGTCGCGCGGAGTCCGTCGCGGGAATGACGGGAGGAGAGGTGAAAAGGTCGAGTCAGACTTCATGCGATAGCCCTGCCCGCCTCCCCCTTTCCCTCGCTCCGCTCGCCAGGGGCAGGCTTTTCCCGCGTCAAGAGGGAAGGGACTTTAGAGGTTAGTTTCCAAGGCTCCTTGGCGGCTGTGTGCGGGGGAGATGGGGATTCTGCATTGGTTCTGGACACCATTTTACTCCGCCTAATGGCCGGCGGCATTGTCCAACTGTCATCGCCTTTGTCATCGCTTTTGTCATCTCTCGCGGTCAGCCGCAAATTACGTAAATGTTGCATGGACTGCCGGGGTTTCCGTTATGAATGTTAACTATTGGGATGAATTGCGTTGCGCTCCGTCCCGCCGGAAAGTAAACTGGCACGATGCAAGAGGTCCCCTCACCCGAATCCACCACCAGCCGGCCCCGCATCTACTACGGCTGGTGGATGGTGGCCATCACATCGGCCATGGCCTTCGTCGCCAGCGGGGTGTTCTTCCGGGGATTCACCGTATTCGTTCCGGCAATTCGGGACTCCCTGGGTATTTCCCAGGCCCAGACCAATCTCATCTTCTCCCTGGCCCGGGCCGAGGGAGGGCTGGAAGGCCCCTTCGCCGGCTGGCTCATCGACAAGTTCGGCAACCGGAAGCTGCTGGTGCCCTCCATTATTCTGGCCGTCGCCGGGTACTTTGTCCTGGGGCGGTTCGTCCACGACCTGGTGACCTTCGCGCTGGTGTACCTGCTGATGGTGTCGCTGGGGAACAGCATTGCCTTCCAGCACGCCATGTTCGCCGGGATAAACCAGTGGTTCCACCGCCGGCGGTCCCTGGCCATATCCATCCTGGCGGCCGTCTCGTCCCTGGGCGGATTGACCCTGGTACCCACCATCTCATACATAATCATTCACTATGGATGGGAGGTGGCTTCCTATTTTTCGGGGTTCATCTTCCTGATAATCCTGCTTCCCCTCTGCATCTGGTTCCGCAACCGGCCCGAGGACCTGGGGCTCCGGCCCGACGGGGATACCCGGCCTCAGACTGCAGCGGTGCCATCCGGCGGGGCAGGCGGGGCGGTGCGCCGCCTGGAAGTGCGTGACTACACCGTGCGGGAAGCCCTCCGCACCAGCGCCTACTGGCTGCTGATGGTCGGGGCGGGCCTGAGGCAGGTGGCGACCCTGGGGATCCTGGTCAGCATCATACCCATCCTGGAGCTGAAGGGGATGGGCCGGCAGGAAGCCGCGAACCTCACCGGGTTGATGTTCGGCATCAACTTCTTCTCCCGTCTCATCCTGGGATACATGGGAGACCGCTGGTCCAAGTCGCTGATCCTGGCCGGGACTCTCGCCATCGAGGCGCTGGGTTTCCTGGCGCTTTACTACGGGGACTGGAGCAGCACCCTGGGCATTACCATGGTGCTGACCTTCATCGTTCTGCAGGGTATGGGTGACGGCGCGGGGATCATCGTCTGGGCGGCGGTGGGGGAATACTACGGGCGGGAACGGTTCGCCAGCCTGCGGGGCTACATCACCTTTTCCCACAGCTGGGCCCTGGTGGTCTCCCCGGTTTACGCCGGATGGGTCTTCGACTATTTTGGCAACTACGACCTGGCGATTATCCCCGGCGGAATATGCGCCGCCATCGCCGCGGTGTGTTTCCTCGTCATCCGCAAACCGCCACAACTGACCCGGGCGGAGGCGGAGGCGGCAGCGGGCGCCGCGTAGCCTCTTTTCCGTTAACCGCGTGCCACGTCCCTGGATAGTTTCCCGCATGTCGGACGGGAGGCCGTCGTGCGGGCGGATACTGGCCTGTGGCGTTACAATGTTGTGACCACCTACCGAATCCCTCCAATTGCAAGGGGAGTAGTCAAAGGAGCCGCCATGCCTACCATCCTGGAAGAGTACATTGCAAAGCACCCCGGGTCCGCCCAGCGTTACGCCGAAGCCGTGGGAATCTTTCCCAGCGGCGTCACCCACGACAACCGGTACGCCGAGCCCTTTCCCCTGTACATTACACACGGGCAGGGGCCGCGCAAGTGGGACGTGGACGGGAACCAGTACATTGACTACGTATCGGGTCACGGCGCGCTGATCCTGGGCCACTCCCATCCGGCCATAGCCGACGCCGTGTCGGAGCAAATCCGGTTGGGAACGCACCTGGGGGCCTGCACCGACGACGAGGTGCGGTGGGCCAAGGCGGTCCAGGCCCTGATGCCGTCCGTCGAGCGGATCCGCTTCCACAGTTCGGGCACCGAGGCCACCCTGATGGCCATGCGGCTCGCCCGGGCCTATACCGGAAAGAACAAGGTCATCAAGCTGCAGGACCACTTCCACGGCTGGCACGACTATGCCATGGCCGGCTCCGACCGCCCTGCCCCGGGCATTCCCGCCGATTCGTTTGGGACGATGGTGATTGTTCCATCGGGCGACCTGGAGGCGGTGGAAGCGGCGCTGGAGCGGGACCCGGACATCGCCGCCCTTATCCTGGAGCCCACCGGCGCCCACTACGGGCAGCTTCCCTTCGACGTCCCCAACTATCTGCGCGGGCTGCGGGAGTTGACGGCGAAACACTCGGTTGTGCTCATTTTTGACGAGGTCGTAACCGGATTCCGGGCATCGTCCGGCGGCGCCCAGGTGCGCTACGGCGTTACTCCCGACCTCACCACCATGGCGAAGATCGTCGCGGGCGCCCTTCCCGGCGGAGCCGTCGGGGGGAAGGCCGACATAGTGGATATGATCGCGCACCGGGGGGACCCGGACTGGGACAACAACCAGCGGGTGTACCATCCCGGGACTTTCAACGGGAACCCCCTCACCGCCGTCGCCGGGGCGACCTGCCTGGAAATCATCGCGTCCCAGCCCATCAACCAGCAGGCCGACGCCATGGCCGCCCGCCTCAAGACCGGTCTCAACGACATCTTTGGACGGATGGAAGTCCAGGGCCACGCCCACGGCATCGCCTCCATGATCCACGTCGTGCTGGACGACTGCGATTGCAACCGGGAAATCTGCACCATGTCCCACGGCCAGATCAAGCGGGCAACCGCCTCTCCGGCCGTCACGGCGTTCAAGCGGGGCCTGCTCAACCAGGGCGTGGACATAATGGGGCGGGACGCGTTTCTTGTTTCCGCCACCCACACCGAGGCCGACATTGACCAGACCCTCCAGGCGGTGGAGGACTCCCTGGCGGCGGTGCGGGAGGAGGGGCTGGTGTAAGAAACCGTAGTTATCGGAGGTTATCCTCTGGTTCCGGGAGGGCAATGATGAATATCCTCAGCGCCAAAAACATCAAGCTGTTCATTGCGGTATCAATGGCCGTGGTGCTCGCCGCCTTGACCTTCCCAACCGTAAGAGAACATGGAGTTCCTGAAGCTATCCTGATAACCTGGGTAGCCGCCCTGATCGGCTTCGGCACGACTCTCTGGATAATCAGTATGTTTACGGACTGACTGGGCGATGAGCCTAAAGGGCGCGCAACGGTTGCTGTTTTTCTTGGGCCTCATTTTCCTAGCCGTTCAATATGCTATCGAGAGGATCCCCGACTTGTTCGAGGGGATACCCTACGAGTATTTCGTCGTGAGTGGCGTCCCCGTTCCCGGTGCTTTCGGCGCGGCTTTCATACTTTTGTCCACCACTTCATGGTTGAACTGGAAATTCAAGGAGGCCTGGCAAGAACGCGCTACTTCGCGGTTGGATGACCAACCCGGGACCGGGGTTCAAGATTAATTGCTCATATCCATTTGCGAGGCGTAGGTGATCGGCCCCTCGATGATGCCGCCATTCCCCTTTTCTGCTAGAATCGCCCCAAATTCCGAGTTTGTGAACGGAGGCGGGTCATGGCCAGCTTTTGGGAAACTCTCCAGGTGAACGGACAGGACATGCAGCTTTACGCCAGCGTCCCGTCCAGCAGCGCGGGCTTCAGCGCTCCCTTTCCGGCGGTGGTCATAGCCCATCCCGCCAGCGGGGTTGCCGAGTTCACCCAGAGCATCGCGGACCGGCTGGCGGAAGCGGGATACGCTGCCGTGGCTCCTGACCTCTTCCACCGGGTCACCGACGAGATGACCGCCGACGGCACCGCCCGCAACTCCTTCCTCACCGATGCCGAGATTGTGGCTGACGTGAACGCCACCGTGGACTGGCTCATCGCCCACCAGGCCGTTTCGAGCGACCGCATCGGCATCACCGGATTTTGCATGGGAGGGCGGGTTGCCTGGCTGGCCGCCGCGTCCAACCCCCACTTCAAGGCGGTCGTCCCCTACTATCCCGGCAACCTGTGGGCCGCCCGGGGCGACGGGGCACAGCCCCCCTTCGAGCTGACTGCCAACATCAACTGTCCCATGCTGACCCACTTCGGGGAGGTGGACGCCAATCCGTCCCAGGACGATATGCGGAAGCTGGACGCCGAGCTGGACCGGCTGGGGAAGGCCCACCGGTTCTATACCTATCCCGGCGCGGACCATGCGTTCATGGACTTCGCCCAGCCCAACCGCTACCACAAGGAGGCGGCCGACGCTTCCTGGCCCCGGACCCTGGAGTTCTTCGCGGAGCACCTGCAGGGAGCCACGGCCACGGTCTGATCCCCGGGCTGGACTCCGGGCCTGATACGACATTTCAAGGAGGTAACCCCATGCCATCCTTCTGGGAGAAGCTCCAAGTCGACGGCAACGAAATGGACCTCTATGCCGCTGTGCCCAGCGGCGGGTCCGGGCCCTTCCCCGCAGTCATAGTGAGCCAGCATGGCGGCGGAGTGGATACCTTCATCCAGACCATATGCGATCGTTTGGCCGAGGCCGGATACGCCGGTGTCGCCCCCAATCTCTACCACCGCACCCCTGAGGAACAGCTCAACGCCGACCCGCGCCCCCGGCCCTGGGACGTGCTCAGCGACCCGGAGACCATCGCCGACATCAACGCCACGGTGGACTGGCTGCGGGCCCATCCGGGAATTGACGGCGAGCGCATTGGCATCACCGGGTTCTGCATGGGCGGGCGGGAAGCCTGGCTGGGCGCGGCTACCAACCCTCACATCAGGGCGGCGGCGCCCTACTACGGCGGCAACATCCTTGTCCCATGGGGGGCAGGCACCCAGTCTCCCTTTGAGCTGACCAGCGGCATGAAGTGCCCGGTCCTGTTCCACTTCGGCGAGGTGGATGTCAACCCCTCTCCAGAGGATATGACTACCTTCGATGCCGAGCTGACCCGGCTGGGCATTGACCACGAGTTCCACGTTTACCCGGGGGCCGACCATGCCTTCATGGACTTCACCGCGGGCCGCTTCCAGCAGGCGGCGTCGGATGCGTCCTGGCCCCGCACCATCGAGTTCTTCGACCGCCACCTGAAGGGAGCGGCGGTCAGCGCCTAGTCTATCCAGACTCAACCCGCATAAGGAAGGAACGAAATGGCAAGAATTTCCCTCAACCTGGAAAACGCCGATGATCTGAAGACCCTGGGCTCCTCGGGCTGGAGCCGGGCCATGGGCCTGGTGCCAGGCGAACCCAACCAGGGCCTCGTCGCCGAGCTGGCCGGTTCCCCGGCCCGCCTGGCCGACTACGACGACTCCGGCTGGGACCACAACGTGGACATCCAGGACCGCTTGTCCTCCGGCTTCACCTTTGCCTGGTATCGCATCAAGGTCACCATTCCTGCCGAGGTCGGCGGGGAGAGCGTGGCGGGCCGGCGGGCGTGGTTCGAGTGCAACGTGGACAACTACGGCGAGGTCTACATCGACGGCGAAATCGACCGGAACATCGGGGTCATAACCGGCAACAACGTGGGCAAGCGGGTACTGATGGCCGATCCGGCCACCCCGGGGACAACCCACACCATCGCCGTCCTGGTGGGGAACGCTCCTCTCGGCACACCCGTGGGGACCATCTTTTTCCGGTTTGCAACCCTGGCCCTGGAATAACCGGAGCATCCCGGGGCCGCGCGGTGTTCCCGGCGCGGCTTTTCCCGCATTGGTTTCCGGCCTCCGGGCCGGTATCTGACGCCGCGCGACGGTGTTCGCAGCGGCGGAGGCACGACGATGACTAGCAGGTCCTACGCCGGCAAGGTGAACGCTCCGGAGTTTCCTCCCGACCTGGAATGGCTGAACACCAACCGGCCCGTTGCCATGTCCGACCTCCGGGGCAAGATCGTGATCCTGGACTTCTGGACCTACTGTTGAATCAACTGCGTCCACATATTTCCGCAGTTGCGGAAGATAGAAGAGCAGTACGCGACCGAGGTTGCGGTCATCGGAGTCCACTCAGCCAAGTTCCCCAACGAGAAGGACAAGCAGAACCTGTTTAACGCCGTCCGCCGGAACGAACTGGAACACCCGGTCATCAACGACGCTGACTTTCACGTCTGGCGTGCCTACGCCTGCCGGGCCTGGCCCACGATCATGTTCATTGATCCTGAAGGGAAGGTCATCGGGAAGCACGAGGGAGAAATCCCCTACGAGTCGCTGGACAACTTGCTCCGGGACATGATCTCCGAGTTCGACGCCAAGGGCCTCATGCGCCGCACCCGCCTGGACTTCGGTCCGGTGGAACCGGCTGGAGCCCCTCCCGAAACCCTCCTGTCGTTCCCTGGAAAAATCCTGGCCGACGGCGCCTCCGGCCGTCTTTTCATAACCGACACCAACCATAACCGGCTGGTCATCACCTCGATGGACGGAGACGTCCAGCAGGTCGTTGGATCGGGCAGAGTTGGGTTGGACGACGGTCCCTTTGCCGTTGCCACCTTCAATCATCCCCAGGGGATGGCCCTGGATGGGGACAACCTGTACGTGGCCGACGCGGAAAACCATGCTCTCCGCCGGGTCGACCTGGCATCGGGGCGGGTCGAGACAATAGCGGGCAACGGCAGCCAGGGCCGGGTGCGCGCCGGCCGGGGGCCGGGGTTGTCCATGGAGCTGAATTCTCCCTGGGACCTGGCCTTCCATGACAACACCCTGTACATCGCCATGGCGGGCACCCATCAGCTCTGGTCCATGACCCTCGGCGACGGGCAGGTCGGGGTCTACGCCGGAACCGGCGGCGAGTCCATCGACAACGGCCCGCTGGCGTCGGCTACCCTGGCCCAGCCCAGCGGGATAACCACCGACGGCGGCAAGCTGTACTTCGTCGACAGCGAGACCAGCTCGGTTCGGACCGCCGACCTCAATCCCGGTGGACGCATCTCGACCATCGTGGGGCTCGGCCTTTTCGAGTTCGGCGACTTCGATGGTTCCGACCACCACGTCCGCCTGCAGCACCCCCAGGGGATTACGTGGGAGGACGGGGCCGCCTACATCGCCGACACCTACAACCACAAGATCAAGCGCGTTCTGCCCCAGACCCGCAGCGTCTTCACCATCCTTGGCACGGGTCACGCCGGATGCCAGGACGGGCCCGGAAAGCAGGCGGCTTTCTCCGAACCCTGCGGTTTGAGCTTCGCCAACGGCCTGCTCTACATCGCCGATACCAACAACCACCTCATCCGGGTCGCCGACCTGGACAACGACGAAGTGCGTACCCTCGAAATCAGGGGAATCTAACCCGGTCTCTCCCAACGGCTTCGGTTTCCAGGTAGGGTACAATGGGCGGACTAATCCCTGCTATGCCCACCAAGGCGTAGCCCGCCAGGGATTCAGAAGCGAGTCCCCGGCCAGTGGCCGGAGCGAGCGCCAAAGGGTGTCACCAGTATCCTTGCCTTTGGCGTGAGCGATTCGGAAGAGAGTTGTCCGCCCTTTGCGCCCCCGCTTCCCGTCCAACGCCCCCGCCTTTACCGTCCTCCAAGACCGGGATTTCCGGGCCCTGTGGTACGTTGGCGGCATCCATGAAATCTCCCGCAGGATGGAGATGCTCATCCTGAGCTGGCTCATCCTCCAGACCACCGACTCACCTTTCCAGCTCGGCCTCGTCCTCGTCTTCAACAACCTGCCCCGGCCCTTCTTCTCCCTATTTTCCGGGCTGGTGGCCGACCGGTTCAGTCGATACCGCGTAATCTTTCTGGCCCAGGCAATCAACACCGTGACCGCAGGGGCCATCCTGGCGTTGATCGTTGCCGGAAGCATCGTGCCGTGGCATGTCTTCCTGGCCGTATTCGTCCAGGGACTGACCAAGGCCCTGGATGATCCGTCCCGGCGGACGGCCATCCTGGACATCGTCGGGGAGCGCCGCCTGGTGAATGCGTTGTCCCTGGACCAGATTGCCAACACCGCCGGGAAGCTGTCCGGCCCCCTGCTGGGCGGCGTTCTCATCGACACCATCAATTTCTCCGGCGCTTACATCCTGGTGGTCATTGCCCACATCGTTACCCTGGTGCTGCTCATCAGGGTGAGGATTCCGGTGTTCGAGCGGGGGAGCATACAACTGGAGCCGGTATGGCGCAGCCTGTCGGAAAGCCTGTCCCACGCCTTCCGCAACCCGGCCCTGCTGGGAATGCTCTACGTGACCATCGTTATGAACGCGCTGGCCTTCCCGGTGCAGCAGTTCATCCCGGCGATTGGCCGGGACCACTTGGGAGTCGGCGCAACCCTGGTGGGACTGCTGGCGGCGGCCGAAGGGGTCGGTCAGCTCATGGGAGCCGCGGTGATGGCGGCGACGCGCAACCTTCAGCAGCACGGCCGGGTGTTCATGATTGGCTCCACCGTGGTGCTGGTCATGGCCATCTTGTTCGTGTGGTCCCCCTGGTACGCGGTCTCCTTCGCGCTTTTGACCCTGGGGGGCATGGGGCAGTCCGGGTTCGGCACCATGCAGAGCAGCATCACCATGCTGTCGGCTCCCCGCGAGCTGCGGGGCCGGATGATGGGGCTGATGAGCTTCTGCATAGGGGTGGGCACGCCGCTGGGCACGCTGGAAATCGGGTGGATCGCATCAATCTTCAGCACCCAGCTGGCCATCTCGGCCAATGCGGGGGCGGGCCTTCTGCTCCTGCTGCCGGCGGTGTTCCTCACCCCCCTGGTCTGGCGTCCGTCCGTGCAGCCGGCTGCGGCAGCCGCTCGGGACTAGGCGGCGGACAACGGAGTTCCTCGGGCGGAGTACGTCCATCGGTGAAGGCGGTCCAATTGGAGTTGCCCAAGTCCGCTACGGTTCACTGAGCGGAACACCGCCAACGACGAAACACCTGCTTCCACCATCGGTGAAGCTAAGTTGCGCACGGTTGTCGGCAGACGTGGCGGTCAGGAAACAGGCTTTGGAGAACGGTTCAGGGAAGGGTAGCTCGGAAACCTTGGCCAAGGCTTCATCCCGGCCCTGACGCCTGAGCCTGCCCTGGAGAAGGATCCCTCAAACAGGGGACGGTAATAGATCAGGGGCAGGCCGCGAGGTTGGTGCCCTGAATGCAGTTGACCACGTATTCGGAGGTTATCCGAATTTCCTCTTCCGTGAGCAGCTTGGAGAAGCCGGGCATGACAATCAGGCCGCTGGTGACAAACCCCTGGATTCCCACCGGGCCCAGGTCCCGGACGGTCTGGCTGGTCAGGTCGGGGGTGATGGAGGGGGTGTACCCGTAGGTGTCCATCATCCTGGTCAGCACCGGCCCGTTGCCGGTGCCGTTGGCGCCGTGGCACATGACGCAGTTGACCTCATACAGGCGCGCGCCCTGGTGAGCAACCGGGATGGTCTCAGCGGGAGCGTCGAACCAGCCTACGGCGGTGGCCGGAACGCTGAGGCGGGGCGGTTCGTGGGCCTTGAAGGACTTCTGGTAGTGCATCTCGTAGAAGATGTCCAGGGGGTAGGAGCCTTGGGCGCATCCCAGGGTGAGGAGGAGGGTTAGCAGGAAGGTTCCTCCCAGGAGGAGGGGGAGTTTCCCGCGCTGGGGGGGTTGGTCCGCTTTTTTGGCTGGCTGGTTTTTCATTTGTTTCTCTATTTAAAACGCTCGCGTGCAGCGTGAGGTAACTTGTCTAAGCGCTGCCCGCTCGCTCCGCAAGCGGGGCCTCCCGCTGCGGCGGGTTGGGCTACCGTCCAAAGCTTGTGGGTGGGTGGTTTTTAGGTTTCTTTTTTGATGTCTATGGCGCCGGCTTGGGTTAGGACGTTTGAAAGACGGTCGTGCTGGTCTTCTTCGGCCTGGACTAGGACTCCGATGTAGCCTTCGGTGATTCGGGTGTCGTAGAGGCCCATTTTGAGTTTGGGGAGGCGGCTTTCGAAGATGATGCCGAGGACGGTGAAGAGGATTGCGCCGAGCATGGTGCCTTCGTAGCTGACGACGGCCATGGGCGGCAGGGAGAGGATGGGTTTGCCGCCGGTGACGAGGGGGTAGGCCATTTGGGTCATGGAGGTGAGGAGGATGCCGGAGGTGAGGCCGAGGAGGGCCCCGATGAAGGGGAAGAGGTAGAGGCGGTGTTTTTCTTCGCGTTCGCCGAAGGCGCCCTCGGGGTAGGGGGCGTCGGTGAGGAAGTCGTAGTCGGTGTCGGGGATGCCGGCGGATTTGAGTCCGTCGCCGGCGTCGGCGGCCTGGTTGGGGTCCTGGTAGAGGGCGAGTATTGGTCGCTTTGCCATTTTATCTTTCCTATCTAAATCGCTCGCGTGCAGCGCAAGGTAACTTGTCTAAACGCTGCCCGCTCGCTCCGGCCAGTGGCCGGGGGCTCCGCTGCGGCGGGGTTGGGGTTACGTTGGGGGATTCATCCCCCAAACCCCCTGGGTAAGGGGTATTTCCGGGTGCGGCGGTGGTTGTCCCCGAGGGGTTTACGGGGGTCTGGATTCCTTTGATTGGACGGTCGCCGCTTTCGCTCCCGGTTTTGGTAACTTGTCTAAGGGAGCTGGGCGGCTCTGTCGCGGGAATGACGGGAGAGATGGAGGGCGTCGGGATGGGCTGCTCCGGGCGGAGGCCGGGAGCGGTGGGGGTGTGGGTTCCTGCCTCCGCAGGAACGACGGGATCATCCGCGGGAATGACGGGATATGTCGGCGTGGTTGGCATGATTGCTTTCTTTAGTCGCTCATCGCTCCGCTACGCGCTAGTCTTCGCGGTAGGTGGCGGGGACGGTGCGGCGGCCGATTTGGACTTGGGTTCTGAGGAATTCGCCTTCTTTGATGTCGTATAGGGGGACTAATGGGAAGACGCGGCTGAACAGCAGCATGAGCATCGAGACGAAGGCGAAGGTGGCGCCGATGATTATCATTTCGGCGGGGGCGGGTACGTAGCTGTGCCAGGTGAAGGAGAAGAGGCCGCGGTTGGCGAGGCCGGGGACGATGATGATGTATCTTTCGAGCCACATTCCGATGTTGACGGAGATGCAGGCGAGGGACATGATCCAGAGGTTGCGGCGGGCGGCGCGGGTGAGCCAGAGGGCGACGGGGATGAAGTAGGTGGTGATGACGAAGACGAGGGTCCAGCCGCTGATGGGCCATTCGAAGAATTGGAGGTTGCGGACGGCGACTTCGTCGGCTTCGCGTCCGTAGATGCCGAAGATGACTTCCATTACGAAGAAGTAGAACCAGCCGGTGGCGACGACGATGAGGAGGCGTCCGAGGGCGTCGATGTGCTCGTGGCGGATGTAGTCCTGCCAGCCGTAGATGTAGCGGAGGATAATCATGACGAAGGCGACGGCGGAGACGCCGGAGTGGACTGCGCCGACGACGAAGTAGGGGGCGAAGATGGTGGAGTGCCAGGATTTGACGGCGACGGCCATGCCGAAGTCCCAGGAGACGATGGAGTGGACGGAGACGAAGACGGGGAGGATGAGGGCGGAGAGGAGGACGCCGGCGATGATTTGGAGTTTCCACTGGCGGGGGTTGCCCTCCCAGCCCATGGCGAGGAGGGAGTAGATGCGGTGGGCCCAGCCGGTGGTGTGGTCGCGGAGGACGGCGAAGTCGGGGACGAGGGCGATGAGGACGAAGAGGGTGCTGGAGGTGAGGTAGGTGAGGATGGCGGAGGGGTCCCAGACGAGGGGGGTGCGGATGTTGGGCCAGATGCCGCGGGCGAAGTCGTAGGGGAAGGCCCAGTAGAGGATGCGCCAGGGGCGGCCGGTGTGGATGATGGGCATGATCATGGCGGTCATGAGGGAGAAGATGGTGAGGACCTCGGCGGCGCGGGTGGCGGGTCTGCGCCATTCGGCCTTGGCGAGGCGGAGGATGGCGGAGAGCATGACGCCGGCGTGGGAGATGCCGATCCAGAAGACGAAGTTGGTGATGAAGAAGCCCCAGACGATGGGGCGGTTGAGGCCGGTGATGCCGAGGCCCTGGTCGATCATGATGCCGATGGTGATGGCGGCGACGAGGACGATGGTGGCGAGGAAGCCGACGGCGGGCCAGAACCAGCGGGGGGTGTCAAGGATGGACCGGAGGAGGTCGCGGTTGATTTCGGGGGCGGAAAGGGGTCTACCTTCCTGCATGGGATGCCTCCCGGGGGGAACGGGACACCGGGGCCGGGCAGGCAATGCTGTCCAGCGGGCCGGTTCCCGGGTGGATTCCTGTGTTGGTGGTAGTAGTCATTCTCACTTCGTTGCGGTTGTCGGCCTTACGGCTGAGCTATTCGGGTTTGGCGAGGACCATGTACTCGCCGCGGAAGAGGCGGTCCTTGGTCTGGTAGAGGGCGCCTTCTTTGACCTCCCAGAGGGAGATGAGGGGGAGGATGCGGGCGGCGATGAGGTAGACGAAGGCGGCGAGGGCGATGCCTCCGATGACGATGAGGACATCCCACTGGTCGGGGAAGACGGGGGGCGGGACGCGGCTGAGGCCGAGGTCGTAGATGTCGCCGGAGTTGAAGGCGGCGACGAACATGCGGAGCTGGAAGAGGAGGTTGCCGCAGAGGATGGAGAGTCCGGCGAGGGAGGGTCCCCAGTCGCTTTTGCGGAGGGGGTTCCAGATGAGCATGAAGAAGGGGATGAAGAAGATGAGGATGACGTTGGCCCAGAAGATGCCGGTGTAGGACTCGAAGATGAGGTATTTGATGAGGTTCTGCTCGACTTCGAGGCGTCCGTACCACATGGTGATGAAGAAGGCGAAGAGGTGGTAGGTCCAGAGGAGGGTGAGGCCGAGCTGGACCTTGCTGGCGGACCAGAAGGGGGAGATGCCGATGTAGCCTCGAGTGAGGGTCGCCGCCCCCGCCTCTTCAGCAGAGGGTGGGTTCTCAGATGTCGGCTCGGCGGCTCCATAACCGCCCTTTCTCCGCATGATGAAGGCGATGATGAGGGTGAGGCTGAGGGCGGACTGGAAGCCGGTGATGGTGTAGAGGGGCGGGAGGATGGAGTCCTTCCAGCCGGGGATGAGGCTCATGGCGAAGTCGCTGACGATGAGGAACTGGACGAAGATGAGCATCATGAAATAGAGGGCGCCCAGGATGGCGAGGGAGGCCTTCTGGAAGATCCACTGGCGCTTGGTGCCGAACCAGTGGCCGGAGAGCATGCGGTAGAGGGCGCCGCGGAAGCCGGTGGCGGTATTGCGGGACTCGGCCATGTCGGGGACGGCGGAGAGCCAGAGGATGGCCAGGGAGCAGAGGGCCAGGGCGATGATGCCGAGGAGGTTCCACCAGTGGGGGGCGCCGATGGGGACCTCCATCCAGAGGGTGCGGCGGATGGCCAGCTCGCCGTGGGAGCCGGGGCCGAAGGTGGGGTTGTTGATGGGCGGGAGGGCGTAGATGAGGGGTATGTAGAGGATGACGTTGAGGATGCCGAGGACGGCGAAGAGCTCGGCTATCCGGGAGATGGGCCTGCGCCAGTGGTTCTTGGTGATGCGGAAGGCGATGGCGAAGAGGGGGGCCGAGCCGGTGACGAGGAAGACAAAGGAGAACATGGCGGCGTAGTAGCCCCAGGGTCCGTGCTGGGAGAATCCGTCGGCGGACACCCGGAAGACGAATCCGACCACGCCGAGGATGGCGAGGACGCCGGAGACGATGAGGGCGGTCCGGTAGAGGGACGGGAGGGTGCGGCGTTTTTCCTCGACGTCGGCGGAGATGCCGGGCTTGTCGGGGAAGACCCACATATCCGGGGGGAAGGGGCTATGTTGCGAGTGTTCAGCCATCTAAAACGCTCCCGCGTGATGATAGGAAACTTGTCTAAGCATCACGCGCTCGCTCCGCTGGGCGGGGACTCCCGCTGCGGCGGGAAGGTGGTTGGTTGCTTGGTGGTCGTTCATGTTGGTTATTTTAGCTTTTCCTGGGTTGCCGGTGAATGACAGAGGAAAGGTGATGTTGGCTTATGCTTTATCCAGGGGGTAGGGTTCGACCTTTTTGAGGTAGATGACGCTGGGCTTGGTGGCGCCTTCCTCCATGAGCCGGTAGCCGCGGGTCTCGCGCTCGTGCTCGTGGTGGATGTCGTGCTTGTTGACGTCGTCGAAGTAGGGCCTGATCCGGGAGGTCTCGTCCAGCTGGTCGCCGAACATGAGGGCGTTGGTGGGGCAGGCCTGGGCGCAGGCGGGGGAGTAGTTGCCTTGGTCCAGGGAGGCGTCGGTGAGGCGCTCTCCGCGGGTGCGCTCCTGCTGGAGCTCTCCGCGGCGGAGGCGCTGGACACAGAAGGTGCATTTTTCCGTGATGCCCCGGCTGCGGACGGTGACGTCCGGGTTGAGCTGGTTCTGGAGGCGTTCCGGCCAGTTGGGGTGCCACCAGTTGAAGAAGCGGACCTGGTAGGGGCAGTTGTTGATGCAGTACCGGGTTCCGACGCAGCGGTTGTAGACCTGGACGTTCAGGCCTTCCGGGTTGTGATAGGTGGCGTAGACCGGGCACACCGGTTCGCAGGGGGCGTTCTCGCAGTGCTGGCAGAGGACCGGGATGAACCGGGCCTTGACGTTGGGGTACTCGCCTTCCCAGTAGCGCTCGATGCGGATCCACTCGTAGGCGCGGCGCTGGAGGAAGGAGTCCTTGTCGTTGATGGGGAGGTTGTTCTCGGCCTGGCAGGCAACGACGCAGGCCTGGCACCCGGTACACTTGTCCAGGTCGACGACCATTCCCCATTTGTGATCTGTTCTGTTGGTGACCATTTTATCTAAATCGCTCCCGCGTGATGCGAGGAAACTTGTCTAAACGCCTTTTTCTAAGAACGCTCGCCCGCAGTGCAAGGCAACTTGTCTTAACACTGCGTGTTCGCTCCGCAAACGGGGACTCCCGCTGCGGCGGGGGATCAATCGCTCGTCCGCAGTGCAGGGTAACTTGTCTTAACACTGCGTACTCGCTCCGCAAGCGGGGACTCCCGCTGCGACGGGGGAGTTAATCGCTCCCGCGTGATTCGTGAAGAGCCTGCCCCGGGCTTGAACTGGGGTGGCGCCGGGTGTTCCGCGCATGGCTAGTGGGCAGCTTCGCCGGGAGTGGTGGTCTTGATGACCTCCTCGCCCGGGTTGTTGTCTATCTGGTTGCCAACCTCCCGGTTGGTGAAGGAGCCCTCGAACTTGGCGAGGAGGATGCTCCGTCCGGCGGCGGTGACCCGAACCCGGTTGGCCGCCCAGGCCAGGCTGCCGGCCCCGTCCACCTGCCGGGTGGACAGGACGCTGAGCACGTTGGCGCTGTCGCCGTCCCTTCCGGCCACCGCGTAGTCCGAACCCCGGTCGTGGCCCTGCCCCATGGGAACGCCGACGACGTCCGGGGGCATTCCGGGGTTGGGATAGACGGGAGCGGTGATGGACCCTCCGGGGGCCGCCACCTGCACCAGGTCTCCTTCCCGGAAGCCCAGGCCGGCCATGCGGGAGGGGTTCATCTCGACCCAGGTCTGCCAGGCGATGGTTGTCAGGGGATCGGGCGCCCCCTGGGTCCAGGGCAGGTGGGAGTTGCGCCCGTCCAGCAGGGTGTTGTGGGCGAAGGGAACCAGGTGCAGTCCGTCGCCCGAGAACTGGGGACGGCCGGCCTTGCCGGCAATCGTGCGGAAGAGGTCTCCCGGCGGCTGCGCCGCAGGACCGGTGCGGGCCTCGTCCCACCAACCGCCCTGGCGCAGCAGGTTGTTCCAGAACTCGGCGGCGGTGGCCCCTTCCACCGAGCCCCGTCCCAGCTCGAACAGGGCGTCGGAGGTCTCCCGGATGGCTTCCTGCATGTTGGCCCAGGGGAGGTTGTCGGCGCGGCCCGATTCCTGGGCCGTGCTCAACAGGATGTCCCCGAAGCTGCGGGGGTCCAGGTCGCTGAGGGGGTTCACCACCGGCTGCTGAATGCCGATCATCTGGTAGCCGGGGCCGGGGTTGGGGATGTCGCTGCCCCAGTCTTCGAGGTACACCCGGTCGGGAAGTATCAGGTCGGCCATGGCCGTGGTCTCGTCCATGAAGGGCGAGAAGCTGACCACGAAAATGTCCTCCCGGTCCAGCGTGCTCAACACGCCCACGGATTCGGGAAGGCCGTAGGCCGGGTTGGCCGAGTGGATCATGACCAGCTTGGCGTCCCCGCTTCGGACGGAGTTGAGGCCCGAAACCAGGTCGGCCAAGGAGTTCACGTTTGATTGAGACGGCAGGCCGGACACCGGGCTGCCCGGGTTGAAGAGCAGGCCGCCCCTGCTTTCCGAGGGGTTCCGGCCCGCGCTGCCCACCAGGTAGTTCAGCGCGTAGATCGCTTCCAGGTTGAACAGGCCGTTGCTCTGGGCCGCCGCCGTGCCGCCGCCGATGGCCAGGGCGGGAGTGTGCCCGGCAAAGTCGCGGGCCAGGTCCCGGATGTAGTCCCCCGGGGACTTGCCGTGGAGAATCCCCTCGGGAATCCCCAGTGTGGGACCCACGGCGTCGGGTTCAAATCCGTTCAGTGACTGGATGCCCTGGCCTCCGGTGAGAACGTCCACGTCCACGCCGGGAGCCTGGAGTCCCTCGGACAGGATTACCTGGGCCAGGCTCATGGCCAGGTAGCCTTCCATGCCGGGCTGGATGGGCAGCCACTTGTCGGCGGCGGCCGCCGTCATGGAATAGCGGGTATCGACATGGACGTGAGTACCCCGCCCAAGGTTTAGATTGGTTCGGTGCGTTCCCTGTCGGAACTCGCCGTACCCTACCGACCAGCGGGTGGGGGACACCCAGGTGGAAAGGAAATCGGCGCCGAAGGAGAGGAGGTAGTTGGCGTTGGCTATATCCAGGTCGGGCAGCAGGTCCTGGCCGAATACGTTCTTTACCGCCTGGCGGTACACGCCCTGTTCCAGGGAGTCGAACCCCAGGTGAGTCCCGTTGAAGGCGCCGGCGAAGCGAGAGGCGATCATGCCCAGATGAGGTCCCACCGGCTCGGTCAACAGCAGCAGGCCGTCGCCCCTGTCGCGCAACTCGGCGGCCAGCCAGTTCAGTCCGTCATCCCAGGTCATGCCGGTGAACCGGTCGGACCCGCGCGGCCCGGTGCGGCGCATGGGACCCGCAATGCGGTCCGGGTGGTAAAGGGCCTGGAGGCCGGCGTCGCAACGGACGCTCTGGCGTCCCTGGTTCACCGGGTACATCGGGTTGCCCTGCACCTTCTTGGCGCGTCCTTCCATCACCCGGACGAGGACGCCTTCGCAGGAGGGGCACTGGCGGCAGAGGGTGGCGTACCAGTTGTCCCGCCCCTTGACCAGGTCCTCAGGCTGACGGGCCGGGCTCTGGATGCGCAGTTCCTGTCCTTCGCTTCCGAAGATGTCGCAACCCACCGCGCCGACCGCGGACAGGCCCGCCCAAGCCAGGAAGTTGCGCCGAGTAAATTTCATGTCTTAAACGCTCCCGCGCAATGCGAGGTAACTTGTCGAAACATCACGCGCTCGCTCCGCTGCGCGAAGACTCCGCTCCGCGGGGATTGGGATGCCGGACTGCTACTTGTGACATATCGTGCAGTCGGTGGCGGCGTTCAGTTCGCGGTGACAGTCCACGCAGGTGCCCATCTTGAGGGACTGGCCGGCCTGGGGCTGGACCTCGGTCATGCCGGCGACGTCGCCGTGACAGACGGAACAGGTCTCGCCCGCCGGCATCGGTAGGTCCACCGGGTCTCCCGACCCCATGGGCAGGCTTACGGTCCGCTCCGGCCCGCTGGTCAGGAAGCGGATGTGGGCCTCGTGGACGAACCGGACGTGGTCGGGAAGGCGGTGCACCCGTTCCCAGTCGATGGGGTTGTCGTCGTGGAACCGGTCCACTACCCGCTGTATCTCATCCAGGTCAACGCTGACCTGGGTGCGGTCCACGGCGTTTTCGGCGTTAATCTGCCCGTGGCAGAACACGCAGTTCTCGACGGCTGGGACGGTGGCCGCCGCTCCCTTTGTCACGTTGCGGTGGCAGAATTCGCACTGGATTCCCATGCCGCCCTCTTCCGGGGCGCCGGCGTGGACGGTGTGGGGGAAGGCGATGGGCTGCGGAGGGGCGTTCCCCAGGCCGAAGGGGGGACTGGAGAACCAGGAAATGGCCAGTACAACGACGACGAATCCGACGATGGCGGTGACGATGAGGCCGACGATGGCCAAGGGTATCATGTTGACGTTGGGCAGCATGGGCTAGAACGCTCCCGCGTGATGCCCGGCAACCTGTCCCACCGCTGCGCGGCCGCTCCGCTTCTGATTCGAAACGCTCACCCGCAGCGCAAGGCAATTTGTCCCAACGCTGCATACTCGCTCCGCAAGCGGGAAACTCCCGATGCGGCGGGAGGTGGCGGTGTTGGACGGCGGGTTCATACGAAGTACCGATTCCAGAACAGGTTGAGGGTCTGCGGGGTGAAGAAGGACGCCGTGATGAAAAGCACCAGGGCGATGACGCCGCAGATCAGCCCGATTACGGTCAGCGGGATGCGGAGCTTGGAGAGCGCTGGAGGGTAATCCCCGGTGGCTACGCCCGACGGGATGAACGCGTGGGCGAACATCATGCAGAAGGCGAAGGTGATGACCAGGGGGAAAAATATCCAGAGCAGGGTTAGCCAAGTGTGCAGGTTAGCCCAGTCGGCGCTGGTTAAACCGTTGGGGTCTGGAAATGGCATGGTCGGTTGGTGATACTCGTCAGTGCTGTCCGGTTGGGCCGGCTTCTTAGGGTTAACCTTGACTCGATTATACTAATGCTGGGGCCCTTCGGCCCCGAAATTCAGGGCCGGTCAAAAACCTAGTGAAAATTATCACAACGTCCGGGGGGTGTCAAGCAAGTTTTCGCCGGGGATTGGGAGGTTGCTGGGAGGGGGTGGGAAGCTAACAGCAGGCTTGGCCGGTCCGCCCAAGACGGAGCCATTGGGAGAGCCCGGCCACTGGCCGGAACGAGCGAAGCCCGATTAGACAAGTTGCCTTGCGGGCTGAGGAGCGATTTAGAGGGAGCCATTGGGAGAAACCTTTAGGAGCGAGGACAGGACGATGAGACAAGTTGCCTTGCGGCCTGGCCGAGCGATTCAGAGAAGACGGAGCGCCCAAGGAGCCTTAGACAAGTTACCTAACCCGGCGACGGAGGGCGCGACCCTTGGAAGGTTGTGTGCATGAACTGGAACGATTTCAAGAAAGCTGCCCCGGACCTGGCGAAACTGGGCGAGGAGCGGTTCGAGAGCTTCGGGCTTGTCCTCGTGGGGACCATCCGGCAGAACGGCTGGCCCCGGATTTCTCCGGTGGAACCGCTCATTGTGGAGGGTGAGCTCTACCTGGGAATGTCCTGGCGGTCCACCAAGGCGCTGGACCTGCTCCGCGACCCGCGCTGCACCGTCCACAGCGTGGTTTCCAACCGGGACGGCTCCGAAGGGGATTTCAAGCTGTACGGGCGGGCCCGGGACGAAGTTTCCCCGGAGAGGCGCCGGGTCTATGCCGAGACGCTTGCCGAGAAGCTGGGGTTCGAGCTGAAGGAGGAAGAGGACTGGCACCTGTTCGCCGTGGACATTGAGAGCGCCGCCTTCGTCATCATCGCCGATGGGGAGCAGCGCGTTCAGGTGTGGCCCTAGAACCTGCCCCGAGGGCCGAAACGGGAGCCATTGGGAGAAACCTTTAGGAGCGAAGGCGGCACGGTTAGACAAGTTGCCTTGCGGGCCGACTGAGCGTTTTAACTGAGCGTTTTAGAGGAAAAGCCTGATTAGACAAGTTACCGCACAGGCTGAGGAGCGTTTTAGACCAGAACCAGAAATTGCGGGGCCGGAGCACGGGCCTTATAATCCTCCTAACCAAGACTTCGGCCCCGCCCCCAGCCCCATTTGACAAGTCGCCCAACCTAAGGCGGAGCCATTGGGAGACCCCGGCCACTGGCCGGAGCGAAGGCAGGACGATGAGACAAGTTGCCTTGCGGCCTGACTGAGCGTTAGAACAGAAAGCCAGAGAGAATGACTCAAGCCACTCCCAACAATTTCAGCAGCGCAATTTCCAGCGATGCCCCCGGGGGCCTTCCTGCGGGACTCAATCCTGAGGACCTGGTGGACATCTACACCCGGATGGTGCTGGCCCGCACCACGGACGAGCGCATCTGGATGATGAACCGCCAGGGCAAGGTGCCCATTGCCGCGTCGTCGCAGGGACATGAGGCGGGGCAGCTGGGCGTGCTGCTGGCGGCGGAGAAGGACGGCAACTGCTTCTTCTTCCCATATTACCGGGATTTGGCCCTGAAGATGTCCGTCGGGCTGACGCCGGCGCAGGTGATGAAGTCCTTCATGGGGAAGGAGGGCGAGCCCTACAGCAACGCGCGGCAGTTTCCCCTGCAGGGGGCCGACCTGGAGCGGCGGGTGATCCAGATCTCCAACGTGGTGGCGGCGGGCATGACCCAGGCGGTGGGGTTCGCCCTGGCGAACCGGATGCGGGGCAATGGGACCGTCACCATCGTGTTCTTCGGGGATGGGGCGTCCAGCCAGGGGGAGAGCCACGAGGCGATGAACTTCGCCGGGATTCACCGGCTGCCGGTGGTGTTCGTCTGCGAGAACAACCGCTACGCCATATCCGTCCCCCAGGCGTCCCAGATGGCCATCAGCGACGTGGCCGGCCGGGCCGACGGCTACGGCTTCCCCGGCGTGGTGGTGGACGGCATGGACCTGCTGGCCGTCTACCAGTCCATGAGCGAAGCCATCGGGCGGGCGCGGGACCAGGGGCCGGTCCTGGTGGAGCTGAAGCTGGAGCGGTTCATGCCCCACACCACCGACGACGACGACCGGCGCTACCGTCCGGCGGACGAGGTGGAGCAGGCCAAGCAGCGCGACCCGGTGCAGTCCCTGGGGGAGCTGCTGGTGGCGCAGGATTACGCCACGCCGGAAGGGCTGGAGGCCATCTCGCGGGAAGCCCGGCGGGCGGTGGACGAGGCCACCGACGCGGCCGACGCGGCCCCGCCTCCTCCCGCGTCGACGATGCTGGACAACCTGTTCGTGGAGTAGGAGCGCGCCCAGAGCCTGCCCCGAGCGAAGGCCGGGGGGCCGTTTAGACAAGTTGCCGACAGGCAGGCCCCGAAAGCGCGCGAGATTTAGACAGAATCCCAAGAGTCTTCGGCCACTGGCCGGAGCGAGCGGGCCATGATGAGACAAGTTACCTTGCATGGCCCGCGAGCGATTTAGAAGAGAAGCAATGGCCGAAAAGACCGTAATCGAAGCAGTCCGGGAAGCCATGTGGGAGGAGATGCAGCGCGACTCCTCTGTCTTCGTCATGGGCGAGGACGTGGGGCGGCGCGGCGGCGTCTTCCTGTCCACCCAGGGGTTCATCGAGGAGTTCGGCCCGGAGCGGGTCATCGACACGCCCCTGGCCGAGGCGTCCATCATGGGGATCGCGCTGGGGGCGGCCTTCGGCGGGATGCGGCCTATCCCTGAAGTCCAGTTCTCCGACTTCGTCTGGCCCAGCGTCAACCAGCTCATCGGGGAGGCGGCGCGGACCTGCTACGGGACCAACGGGCAGCTGCCGGTGCCGATGGTGGTGCGGATTCCCTACGGGGGCGGCATCCGGGGCGGGCTGTTCCACTCGCAGAACGTGGAGGCCCACTTCTTCCACACGCCGGGGCTGAAGGTGGTGACGCCGTCCACGCCCTACGACGCCAAGGGGCTGCTGAAAGCCGCCATCCGGGACAACAACCCGGTGATATTCCTGGAGCACAAGAAGACCTACCGGCTGGTGCGGGGCGAGGTGCCGGAGGAGGAGTACCTGCTGCCCATCGGCGCGGCGGACGTGAAGCGGGTTGGCTCCGACGTTACCGTGGTGGGGTACGGGCTGGTGCTGCATTACTGCCTGGAGGCGGCGGAAGAGGCCGCCGGGCGGGGCATCGGTGTGGAGGTGGTGGACCTGCGCAGCCTGCGTCCGCTGGACACGGGGACGATTCTGGAGTCGGTGCGGAAGACGGGCAAGCTGCTGGTGGTCCACGAGGACAACCTGACCGGGGGCGTGGGCGCGGAGATCGCGGCGTTGGCCGCCGACCAGGCCTTCGAGTACCTGGACGGGCCGGTGATGCGGGTGTGCGGCCCCGACGTTCCGACGATGCCCTTCGCCTCCAGCCTGGAGGACGCCTACATGCCGACGGCGGAGAAGATAGGCGCGGCGCTGGACCGGCTGGCGGCTTATTGACGGCTCCCGCATCTGTCTTTGACCCCATGAGCGGGAGGCACGGAGCCGCCAAGGAGCCCTAGACAAGTTACCCAACTTGGCGACGGAGGAGGCGACCCTTAGAACTATGTTGGCGACAGACTGGGAAACCTGCCCCGAGGTGGAGCGCGACCCGGAAAAACTCGGCGGAGTCCCGGTTTTCCGGCATACCCGCCTTCCTTTGTACGCCCTCTTTGCGAACCTGAGGGATGGAGCGACGGTTGAGGAGTTCGTGGAGTGGTTCCCCGGCGTCGACAGGGCCCAGGTCAACGCCGTCCTGGACCACGCGGTGAAGTCCTTGCAAGTTTATCTCGTGCATGAGAATACTGTTTGATCACTGCACCCCGGCCCCCCTTAGGCGGTACTTGACCGGACACTCCGTGGATACAGCGGCAGAGCGGGGATGGGAGGAACTGAGGAACGGAGTTCTTCTGGACAGAGCAGAAGCGGAGGGCTACCAACTCCTCGTCACCGCTGACCAAGGCATTCGCCACCAGCAAAATCTGGCAAGCAGAAGGATAGCGGTGCTGGTTCTGCTGTCAGCGTCATGGCCCGACACCCTGCCGCATGTAGATTTTATCGTGGCAGCCGTTGACCAAATGACTGAAGGCGACGTGAGGGAAATCTCGATCACAAGGGCGTAACCTCCCCAAGGGCGCAACGTCGAGGTTGGGAGCACACCCGGGCACAGGAAATTGAAACGGATTAAGGACGAAGCTGTGGGCCGGTTATCGCTGACAAATCATTTCGCCCGAGGGCGAAAGCGGCGGCGGACAGAGAGGTGAACCTTGGCGCTAGTGATTGAACTTCCCCAGGTTGGCGAGTCGGTGGTGGAAGGCACCATCGGCAAGTGGCTGAAGCAGCCCGGGGACACAATCCAAAGGTACGACCCGCTGGTGGAAGTGGTGACGGACAAGGTCACCATGGATATGCCGTCCCCGGTCACCGGCACCCTGCTGCGGATTCTCGCGCAGGAGGGGGATGTGGTCCCCATGGGCGCGCCCATCGCCGAGGTGGAGACCGATGATGCGCCCGCGGCGGCAGCATCCCCCCCGGAATCCGTTGCAGATGCCGCTCCGGCCGCTCCGGCGGCTCCCGCCAGCCCCGGGACAACCGGCTACCTGATTCGCGACCAGCGCCCGGTCGGGCCCACCGGCGGCGGCCCCGGCGGACAGCCACCGGGGTCGGATGTTGCATCGCCCGCGTCCGTCCCCCAAGCCGACCCGGAACCGGCCCGGCTGTCCCCGGCAGTGCGCCGGTTGGCCCGGGAGCACAACGTGGACCTGTCCCAGGTCGCGGGCACCGGGATGGGCGGACGCATCACCCGGCAGGATGTGGAAGCCCACATCGAGAAACGCACCGCCGCTCCGGCGGCCCCGGCGGAGGCTGCGCCAACTCCGGCGACAGCGCCCGTCGCGGCGGTCTCGCCAGCGTTGGATGGCCAGGACGAGGAACGCATCCCGCTGACCCCGGTGCGCCGCATGATTGCCGAGGCGATGGTCCGCAGCGTGACCCAGATCCCCCACGCCTGGAGCACCGTCGAGGTGGATGTCACCAGGCTGGTGGCGGTGCGCGGCGGACTGCGGGATTCCTTCCAGCAGCGGGAAGGCGTGGAGATTACCTACCTTCCCTTCGTCATCAAGATGGTGGTGGAAGCGCTGCGGGAGAACCCCACGCTGAACGCATCCTGGGGCGAAGACGCTATCATCCTGAAGAAGCGCATCAACATGGGCATCGCCGTGGCCGGGCCGGAGGGACTGATTGTGCCGGTAATCCACGATGCCCAGCAGTTTAGCATCGCCGGCCTCGCCCACCGGGTCGCCGACCTGACCTCCCGGGCCCGCTCCCGCCGCCTGACCCTGGACGATGTTCAGAGCGGCACCTTCACCCTGAACAACACCGGCGTACTCGGCTCTACCGTGTCCCAGCCCATCATCAACCCTCCGCAGGCCGCCATCCTGACCACCGAGGCAATCCAGAAGCGGCCGGTGGTCGTGCCAGACTCAATAAACAGGGACGCCATCGCCATCAGGTCGATGATGAACGTCTGCCTGTCCTTCGACCACCGCATCAACGACGGCGCCGAGTCCAGCGCCTTCCTGCAGTCGGTGAAGAGGGGGCTGGAAGCCATAGACGCCGACACCCCCATCTACTAACGCCGTTCTGAGGGTCGCCGCTTTCGCTCGTGCTGTTTGAGTAACTTGTCCAAGACTCGCTGGGCGGCGTTCCGAGGGTCGCCACTTTCGCTCGTGCAATTTGGGTAACTTGTCTAAGACTCGCTGGGCGGCGTTCCGAGGGTCGCCGCTTTCGCTCGTGCTGTTTGAGTAACTTGTCTAAGACTCGCTGGGCGGCTCCGTTGCCGCCGGTCTGCCGGGTGGTCATGCCGGGAACGGTGGACTACCGCCGGGCGTGGGACTGGCAGGTGGAATTGGCCGATGCTGTCCGCGAGGGGGGGCAGCCCAACACCCTGCTGCTCCTCGAGCATCCCCCGGTCTACACCCTGGGCCGTCTCAGCAAGCCGGAGCACCTGCTGGCTACCCCGGAGGAGCTGGCGGCTGCCGGTGCGGACGTGGTGGAAACCGACCGGGGCGGTCAGATAACCTTCCACGGCCCCGGCCAGCTGGTCGCCTATCCGGTGGTGGACCTGAGGGGATGGGGCGGCCCCCTGAAGTACGTGCGGACGCTGGAGCAGGTCATCATCAACGTTCTTGCCGACTTCGGCATCCCCGCCCGGCTCGAACCCGGCCTGACCGGAGTTTGGGTGGACGACGCCAAAATCGCCGCCATCGGAGTCAAAATCAGCCGGGGCGTCGCCTACCACGGCTTCTCCATCAACGTCAACACCGACCTCTCCTGGTACGACTGGATAGTCCCCTGCGGCATTGAAGACGGTCGGGTTACTTCCATGGAGAGGCTGTTGGGGCATCCGGTGGACTTGGCAGAGGTGTCGGAGCGGGTGGCGGCGCGGTTTGGGGAGGGGATGGGGTTGGATTTAGAACTGCCTCAACCTTCCCAGCGAATTTGAACCAAGGATAGCGCCATGCCCTACGACGAGACCCTGGCCCAGCGAGTTGAACAAATTCTCTCCCACCAGCCTGGCATCGTATCCAGGAAGATGTTCGGCGGGCTGGCCTTCATGCTCAACGGGAACATGTCCGTGGGAATCCACCGGGACCAGCTTATGGTGCGGGTGGGGCCGGATGAGTACGAAGATGCGCTGACCCTTCCCCACTGCCGTCCCATGGACTTCACCGGGCGTCCGATGCGGGGGTTCGTGGTGGTGGACCCGGAGGGAATCGCCGGCGACGCTGCGTTGGGCGAGTGGGTGCAGCGGGGAGTTGCCTTCGCCTCAACCCTTCCCGCCAAGTAGGACACTCCCCTTTTCGACAACCCGTCTTCCCGCCGGGTATCATTGCTCCCCGGGGCCGGACGGTCCGGTTGCCGTGACCCGGGATTGGCCGGAGTAACAGCTCAGGGGGTATCCGATGCCGGTTTCTTCAGGTGTTCGCAGGTCGTTGGAGCAGGGCGGGTGGATACGCCGGATGTTCGAAGCCGGCATCGCGTTGAAAGCCCAGTACGGCGAGGACAATGTCTTCGACCTTTCCCTGGGAAACCCGGTGGTGGAGCCTCCCGCTGAATTCAGGGATGAGCTGAGGCGGCTGGCCGAGACGCCCCTGCCCGGAATGCACCGCTACATGCCCAACAACGGCTACCCCGAGACCCGGCAGGCGGTGGCCGACAGCCTGCGGGAGGAAACCGGCCTCGGCTTCACCGCCGGCGACGTGGTGATGACCTGCGGGGCGGCGGCGGCGCTGAACGTCGTCCTCAAGACCATCCTCGACCCGGGCGACGAGGTCATCATCCTGTCGCCCTACTTCGTCGAGTACGGTTTCTACATCGACAACCACCAGGGGAGTCCGGTGGTCGTGCCCACCGATGAGGGTTTCCAGCCGGACCTGGCCGCCATCGAAGCCGCCGTCTCTCCCCGGACCAGGGCCATCATCATCAACTCTCCCAACAATCCATCGGGAGTGGTCTATTCCGCCGATACCCTGGAAGACCTGGCCGGGCTCCTGGAGCGGTGCCAGTCCCGCATCGGCAGTCCCATCTACCTGATCAGCGACGAGCCCTACCGCCGCATCATCTTCGACGGCCTGACCTATCCCCAGGTGTTCCCCCACTACGACAACACCATCGTGGTCACGTCCCACGCCAAGGACCTGGCCCTGCCGGGGGAGCGCATCGGGCACATCGCCGTCAGCCCGGCCTGCGCCGACCGGGGAGAGCTGGCGGACGGGTTCACCTTCTGCAACCGCACCTTGGGATTCGTCAATGCGCCCGCGCTCATGCAGCACGTCGTCCGCCGCCTGCAGGGGGTCAGCGTGGACGCCGGGGACTACCAGCGGAAACGGGACTTCCTCCATTCCCAGCTCACCGAAATGGGTTACTCGGTGGTCAAACCCCAGGGAGCCTTCTATCTATTCCCCAAGTCGCCGGTGGAGGATGACGTCGCTTTCGTGGAGGCCCTCCAGGAGTTCAACGTCCTGACCGTGCCGGGGCGGGGATTCGGGACGCCCGGCCACTTCCGCATTTCCTACTGCATCGAGGACCGGGTGCTGGAAGGGGCGATGGACGGGTTCGCCCGCACCGCGGAGCGGTTCGGCCTCTGAGCGTCAGTCCGCGAAGACCTGCGCCAAATCAATGGACAACCCGGGCAGCAGCGGGGATGCCAGCAAGTCCTCGGCGCTGAAGGTGGCGGTCAGTGTCCAACCGTTGGCCCCGGCGGACAGCACTTCCACCGTCCTGGCGGCCGGGTCGATGATCCAGTATTCCAGGACGCCCCGCTCGGCGTAGACATCCTGCTTGTGGCCCCGGTCGTGCCGTTGGGTGGACGGGGAAAGGATCTCCAACACCAGGTCCGGCGCCCCCTGGATGTTGGCCTCGGTGATTATCCCCCGCCGTTCGTTGGAAATGAACAGGACATCAGGTTGGTACACCTCCCGGTCGGGAAACACCACGTCCAGGGGAGCGAAACGCACTTCGCCTAACCCGCTGGCTTCAACAAACTCGAAAAGTTGCACTCCAAGCCTGATTGATATCGTCTGGTGCTTATAGGTGGGTGAAGGGGCCAAAATGAGCTCTCCGTCAATCAGTTGGCAGCGCACGTCGTCGGGCGTGTTCATGTAGTCTGCGACGGTGAGCTTGGTCTTGGGCTTTGGCTGCGTCATGGCATGACCTCAACGGGGCGATTCCGTCCCATCCTCCCTATCTCCTGCGCCTAGCCGGTCGTTCCCTTGGCGGGGAGGCGCACCACTGCGGTGCCCCTGGTGGTGATTTCGTGGCGCTGGTTCTCTCCCCAGATATCCAGGTCCACCAGGTGCTCCCCGTCCTCCACCCGCTTGCCCGTCACCCTTCCCCGGCACCAGGTCGTGTCCCCCACCACGTTGAACCGGCGCAGCTCCACGTACATCCTCTTCAGGAACCCGTCGTCTCCCATCCAGTGGGTCAACAGGTTGCCCATCCAGCAGCACCGCTGGCAGCCGTAGTCGTAGGCCCCGGGCAGCCCGGCGCTTTCCGCCGCCTCCTGGATGTCGTGGACCCGGATGATCGCTTCCTGGGCCCCGGTGTTGGGGTCGGTGAACCCCCACGACGGGTGCCGCAGCATCTCCCGCAGCTGGATCCCGTGGGATATTCCCCCGATGCACCCGGCGACGAAGGCGGTGATGTCGCCGTGGCTCATGGGCCCCTTCACCACCGGCTTCAGGTCGTCTCCCACCTGGACATCCTCCCACCAGCGGGGATTGTTGCCCCGTATTTCCTCGTTGAGGACCGCATCCGCGATGGCCTCGATTTCTTCCCGGGAGTACTGGTAGGGCTCGAAGGTGTACTTCTGGTGCTCCCGGGCGGCGGTGCGCTCGGCCCTCACCTGCCAGCCCCGGGTCTTGGCTATCGCCTCGCCCCTCTGGTTGTAGTAATGGGTTACGCTGGACTGGATCAGGATCTTTCCGGCAAACTGGCTTTCCTTTTCCTCCAGTCCGGTGAACTGCTCCTGCACCGAGATCTTGTCGTCCAGGTAGATGGGCCGGTACCACTCCCAGTCGTTCCCCGCGTGGAAGCCGTGGACCCCCGGCAGCCCGCCCGTGCGCCCCGAGCACCAGTAGACGCTGTACAGGAAGCAGGCGGGAGCGATGATAGTCCCGAACTTGCTCGTCTGCCCATAGCTGACGTCCCAGTAGAGCGGATTGGCGTCGCCGATGCCCTGGCAGAAATGACGGATCGCGCTGCGGGACGCTTCCTCGTTGAAAAGGCCGACCCCGTACTGGCGCGGGCGGTTGAAGCTGCCCAGCCTGGCGCGAAGCCGGTCGATGCCTTCCTGGGTAATTCTTCCAGACTCTAGGACCATGACTTACTCCTGATAGTTGTAGGGGGAACTCGCGGGAACGCTCCATCGCTTGGGGCGCTCTGTTCCATGTTGCCGTTGACCCTGATTATACCCGATGACGGGACGCAGCCCGCCCCGCCGGGAATGTTCCCTGAGCCGGAGTGGCGTCGAACGGTTACCCCGCCGCCGCTCCCGCCTGCTCCCGGGCCCGCAGCCGGGCCGGCGGCCGGGGGCGCGGAATCGTCCAGTAGCCCACCGCGGCCATCAGGTACAGGATGACCAGCGGGATGAGCGCCCAGAAGTAGCTGCCGGTCTGGTCATAGATCCAGCCCATCCACACCGGCGTGCTCATCGACATGAACTGGTCCGGCAGGTGCTGCCATCCCCGCAGCGTGGCGTAGGCCCGCCGCCCGAAGGTGTCCCCCATGATGGCCCAGGCCAGCGGGTTGGCGCTCTCCGAGAAGGCCAGCAGCACGGCGAAGATGAGCAGCTGCCAGAGATGCCCGCTGTGGTTCAGCAGGGTCGCGATGGCCAGCGCCCCGCCGATCATGCAGACCGCGCTCAGCTTCTGCTTGCTCATGCGGTCTCCCAGCATTCCGATGGTCGGATTGAACACGATGGTGCTCAGGGCCAGGGCCATCACGAAGAAGGAGGCTATCAGCAGGCTCTCCGTCTCTCCCCGGTCTGCCCCCTGCAGGAACCACACCATCACCGGCGCCAGCAGGAACGAAATGCCCGAGTGGACGGTGTTGCGGAACCCCACCGACATGACGATGAGCCAGTAGGTCGGGGTCCGCATCGCTTCCTTGGCCGTGAAGTCGGCGTCCTGGAGACGGGAGCGCCGCCGACGCGCCGCGCTTCCCGGCGGCCGGTTGCCCGACTGCGGGCCGCCCGCCCGGTCCTCCGGTCGGTCCCCGTCCGGCAGCAGCCCCATGCTCTCCGGGTTGTCCCGCAGCAGCAGGGAAAGCGGCCCGATGATCAGGATGATGATTGCCCCGGATATGAACACCCCGTACCGCCACCCCACCGTCACCACCAGCAGTCCCACCAGCGGCGCAAAGGCTCCGCCGAGGCCGTTCCCCACGGAGGCAATGGACATCGCCAGCCCCCGCCGCCGCATGAACCACTTGTTGATGGCCGTCACCGAGGCGTTGTTGTACCCCGACCGGAACCCCAGGGAGAGCAGTCCCACGAAAACCAGCAGGAAGAAGACGTAGTTGTGGACGAAGGCCAGGACGATGAACCCCAGCCCGGACGCCACCGCTCCGAAGAAGAGCATCACCCGCGCGCCGTAGCGGTCGGTCAGGTACCCGACAATAGGCCCCTGGATTCCCCCCAGCATCCGCCCCAGCATGTCGGCCAGGGCAATGGCCGCCACCCCGATCCCCAGCTCGTTGCGGATGGGGATGACATAAATGGTAAACCCCCGGTTGAAGTTGCCGTGCTTCAGCCCGTCGGCAATCAGGCTGATGGCAACTATCCACCAGCCGTAGAAGATGCGGGGTTGGCGGGATGCCCGGCCCTGTCCTGGAGGGTTCCCCTCCGGGGGTTGCATCGCCGGAGCGTCAGCCAACGTATGCCCGCGGGTTCAGGGACGGAAAACTGCCCCGGAGGGTTGTCATCTGGATTGTCAACGCGGCGTTCGGCCTCTTGGAGGGGGAGTCGTGCGGCGGTTTTCGGCGCCGGCCTGGAAATCAACCCGCCCAGTATACCAGCCGCTCCAGGTTTCGATACTAATCGCGCCACCCGGTCTTCTCTGGACCTGCGCCATGCTTCCTGCGTCCTTCCGACAGCACCCCTTGCCCCAGTTCAGGAACGGGACTCTCACTTCGCCACCTGTCCGGTATTCGGTCCAGGTCCAGGGCCAGGTGACGGGGATAGGTGACGGGGTCCACTTCGGTGTTACAATGCCGGGCCGATGCATCAAGGCGTCTTCGTGCTCTATGGGGACCATGGCTGGCCGCAACTGAGATCTTCCCGTCAAAGTACCCCGCCGAGCCCTCGCCTTTGGGCCGCTGGGAATGGAATCGTGCCCGGGTTTGCGAAGGAGAAGGAACCCTGAATGGCACAGGGACTTTGTTCGAGACATAATTCCATACCAGGTCCATTCTCCAGGACTCTTTTTCTCTCAGACCTGGACGGGACGCTCCTTACCAGTGACAAAGGCTTGCCAAACGGCCGGGCTGCGGTGCTCAACCAATTAATCGGGCGTGGCCTCCAGTTCACCGTGGCGACGGCACGGAGCATTCAGGCAATCAACGTCTTGCTGAAGGACGTACGCCTTGCCCTCCCGGCCATAACTCTGGGAGGTAGCCTTGTCACCTGGCCGGGGTCAGGGGAGCACCTGGTGGCAAGGGTGTTGTCGCAACCCACCTCCGAAGAACTGCTGACCCGGTTCCTCCGCCGGGGTCTTTTCCCGTTCATAGTTTCCATAGACGGCCATCGGGATCGGGCTTTTCATTCGCACACCACCTCTGCCGCGGCGGAGTGGTATGTTGACGAGAAGAAGGCCTACGGCGACCCGCGCCTTTGCTGGTACAACCATTCGTCAGAAGTCCTGGGCACGAAGGTTCTGTCGATGACCACCTTCTTGGAACGGGAAGAACTGGATGACCTTACGACAGATATTCTGCGGGTTGAGGGTGCCAGGGTCAGCGCGATGCCCACACGCAAATTCCCGGGCTGGTATGAAGTTACCGCTTCCCACCCCCGGGCAGACAAGGGATCTGCCGTTCGCGGTCTATGCCAGGCGTTGAACTCCAGGTGGGACCACATTGTCGCCTTCGGTGATGACGTCAACGATTTGCCCCTGTTCGAGCGGGCGGACTATGCGATAGCGGTGGAGAACGCCGCCCCGGAGGCGTTGGCCAGGGCTGATGAGGTCATTGCAAGCAACGACTCCGGGTCTGTAATCGACTACCTGGTTCAGTACGCTAATAGACGTGCCTGTTTCTGACTTGCCGCATGGGGGACGGGTCAGTCGGATACAGCAGCGGAAGGCTCCGGTCATACTCGGGACGGGGAGGGATTCGCCTGACCATCCCCCGGAAGGGAAAGGAGAAGAGGCGCGGCCCCTCCGACCGGGAGATATACCGCGGATGCAGCGTGGCGAGGCGCTCCGTCAGCCGGCCGAAGCAACTCCACCGGATGGTCACAGGGTCCGATTAAGAAGGCCGAGAACTGCCCGGCCACGCTGCAAATCGCGGCAACCTGCTCCGGTTATAGTTTGCCAACACCCCCTGGTGTCCCGGATACCCGGGAGGAACGGTTCCGCTCTATGCGTCTTCTATGACCTGGAGATAGACGTATGCGCCGGTGAAGCATGTAGCGTCTTCACAGTGGCCGCCGATGATTTCGCCGGAAGGCCGTGCCGCGGCGATGTGAATGTGGACGTAGATTCCACCATCCGCCACGGGTTGAATGTAGCCCTCGGCGCTTACCAGCTCAAGAACTTCGTCGATTGTTTCCCTCTCGTGGTCTCTTTCCAGGTTGCAAAGATTGCGGCGCTTCAGCTGGCGCAGGCTTCCTATACAGGAGATTACGGCGGCTTCGCGAATGCCTTCGGCATGAGCCAGGGATTCGATGCTTTCGATGAGCGATTCACCCGCTTCCACGCGGCGGTAAACGACTCGGGAGGTCTTGGTATCCCAGTTCTTTATAGCCATGCGTCCTCCTGCCAGATGTGTGAGGCCCTCATTATACACACCTGTCCACTGGGGTGGACTCCATCATCGGACAGGTGCCTGCGCCGGGTTGAGGGAGAATCCCCGCTCTCCTGCCTGTGATTCAATCCTCCGTCCCGGTAAACGTCCCCCTACCCCGTAAGAGCCTACCGCCGGTTCTTGCCCCAGCGGGGAGACTTGAGACGGTGGCAGTGCTTAGGGTTCAGTGGCCTTCGATTACCTGGCTTTCCAGCGGTATCAGCAACACCCGCATAGGCGCCTGTCGCGCCTCCCATTAGGGCGCAACGAACTCACCCAGCCAGCGCACGTTCCGGGCGATGGTATAGGCCGCACGCTGGAACCTCTGGTCAGCGGTCCACAACTCGCAGCCGAGGGTCTCCGCCAACGCCAGGTAGTGCGCGTCATAAGCCGCCCCTTGATTCAGTCGGCTCGCCAATTCCAGCGCCCTGGTATGCAAAGACGGTGTTTCGTGCAGCTCTACTCCCAGGGATAACAAGCCTCGGGCCAAGTCTGTCGCCGCCGCTACGGTCAGTTCTCCTCGTACCACCCGCCGGTGCAGGATGTTGGTAACTTCCGTGGGCATAAAGCATGGCGCCGCCAGTCGTAGGCCCTGGTCATTCCAAAACCGGGCTATGGCAGTGGCCTTATCCGAATTCTCTTCCTCGACCAGCCACTTGAACGCCAGGCTCGCGTCCGCGACTACGAACTCGCTCACAGCGTTTCCTCTATCTCCGCATCCCGCATTTCGCGGGCCTCACGAAGCAATTCCACTGAGTCGCCGGGCAACGGCTGGCTCCCGAAGAGTTCTTCCCGGCGAGCCACCAAGTGCTCAAAGGCCTCGCGGTTGAAACCGGGCCCGGACAGGCCGTTGGCTTCGTCCAGGTCCAGTTCCTTGCCAATAGCCGCCAAGCAGTATCGCCGCATACTGACTCCCTTGAGCGCGGCGATGGCTTTCAACCGACGCTGCACTGAAGGATCCAAGTCCAGCGTGAGTCTCTTTTTCCTGGCTTCCACGCCCGGCTCTCCTCAAAACAATTTCCTTGAAACGACAATAGCGTAAACATGGAAAAGTCTCAATGTGCCCACCGGCAGACGGCGGACAAACCGAGCTTCCATCCACAAGGGGCGGTACCAGGAAAACATCTTCGTGGAGCGGCTATGGCGGACTGTAAAGTACGATAGGGTATACCCGAAAGCCCGCTTCCGGTTCCACGACAGGCTCAGGCCACACCGGGCCTTGGGCTGCCGGACTCCGGCCAATGTCTTCCACGACGAACAGGAGAGTATAGTAGGGGAGTCCAACGAAAGCAGTCGTTCACCGGGACAGGACACCGAATCACCGGCAGGAGCGGCGGGATTCTCGGTGAATCGGGCCTGGTGCTGTCCTGATGATGGGGTTCACTTCACCTCATGTGTCCCGACTTATTTGTGTGCAGGGATGACCAGCGTCGCAAGATTAGGGGTATGGCTGAAAGTGGTTGGGAAAGGGAGTTTACAAAGCAGGACAGGATTGGCAGTCTGCTGATAAGTGGAAACGAACAGGGTGGAGGGGTGATGCAGCCGACAATGCTGGAGATTATGGAACGAGCCATTGGGGAGATGCGGGAGGCGTTGGCCCAGGAGGTGGACGAAGGGGAAACTGGGCATTGGGACCCAGACGCTTGGGAGGAGGAGGT
>DAOUIZ010000060.1:0-124098 GCA_034423195.1 Dehalococcoidia bacterium
GGGAGTTGCGGCGGAGGGAGAAGCCGGGCACCGTGTGGTCGCCCCACAACCTGCTGGCCCTGTTGGAAATCCGGGGCCTGATAAACCAAACCACCTAATTCGCAACGCTACCCGTTGATCCGGGCGTGTTGACATTGGTTTTCGGCGGGGAATACAATTTTCCTCCGGTCAGACGGCGAGTGGAGGCAGATTGATGCTGGAAATGAGCGTCGACAGCATACGGGTTAGCCCCATGAACTACCAGCGGGTGGTTATACTCCGGCAAAAAGAGTCCGACCGGTATCTGCCCATCTGGATTGGGCCGGCGGAAGCGGACGCCATCGCGGTCAAGCTCCAGGATCTCAGCGTACCCCGTCCCCTGACTCACGACCTACTCAGGACCGTCATCGACACCCTGGGAGGAGAGGTCCAGCATATCCTTGTCAGCGACCTCCAGAATGACACCTTCTTCGCCAAGATAGTCATACAGATGGACGGAGACCTCAAGGAGATCGATTCGCGGCCCAGCGATGCCATGGCCCTGGCGGTGCGGACGCAGGCCCCGATTTTCGCGGACGAGACGGTGATGGAAAAAGCGGGGGTCCTGCTGGACAAGGAGACCGGCAAACCCATCGTGCCGGAACAACCGGACCAGCCCGAACCGGCTCCTGTCGACGAGGAGCAACTGAAGCGGATGTCGGCCTTTACCGACTTCATCAACGACCTTGATTTGGAAGATTTCGGCAGGCGTCAAACCGGCGGCCCTTAATCCGGCGGCTCCTGCCTTGATGGACTCCAAAAGACCCCAGCCAGGCTATGGCTGGGGCTTTTTCGTAACGCCATGCCAGGTTATCGTTGTCACCAGGCCAAATTGACAATTAAAAACACGGGTGATAACATCCTCACGGTTTCGTGATGGGTGCCCCCTGGTGGGCAACCGCACTGAAGCTCACCGGGTTGGGCTGGTACGTTGCGGCCTGCATCGTCATCGGCGTCGCCGGTGGGGTATTTCTCGATAAGACCCTGGGAACATTGCCCCTGCTCACCGTTGGCGGGACCGTACTGGGCAGTGTTGCCGCTTTTTGGGGTGTCTACAAGATGGTCTTGCCGATCCTGTATGGGTCCGCCAGCAACGGGAAGGACAGCTAGGCATGTCCGGAGCTGCCGTCAAGCGCCTGGGTATTGCGGTTGGCGTGGTGCTGGTGGCGCTTTTGGTGGTGGGCCTCGTCCGCGGGGCCATCGGCTCCGCGATACTGGACTCGGACCCCCTAGTCCCCCAACCTGAAATTCACCTTCCCCCGCAACCCGTCTTCCCCGCTTCCGTCCGCCACAAGCACCTGGGGTATGGCCCCGAAGCAGAGGCCGGCGATCACGGCGAGGCCAAGCCTGAGCCCAAGGAAGACGCCGGCTCAGGAGACCACGGTGAGTCCAAGGGGGATGCCAAAGAGGAACACCATTCCACTCCCCTGGGAATCACCGATTTCGCCGTCACCAACACCATGCTCTCCACCTGGGTGGTCAGCATTATCATCATCCTGTTTTTCGTCCTGGGAGCCCGCCGCAGGAGCCTTGTCCCGGGCCGGTTCCAGGGTGTCATCGAGACCCTTTTTGAAGGCATCATCAACTTCTCCACCGGAGTCCTCGGCTCGCAGATGGCCCGGAGGGCCTTCCCGGTAGTCGCCACCATCTTCTTTTTCGTGCTGTTCAACGCCTGGCTGGGGCTGCTGCCCGTCTACCAGTTCCTTGGCTTCGTGGACGACCACGACCTCATCAAGGTCCATTTGCTGCGGCCCGCCGGCACCGACCTGAACATGCCCCTGGCCCTGGCCATTGTGTCCTTCGTGTTCGTTGAGTTCTGGGGGTTCAAGGCCCACGGGTTCGGCTATCTCAAGAAGTTCGTCGCCATCGGCAGCATCTTCAGCAAGGGGCTGTTCCAGGGATTGATCGACATCTTCGTCGGGATCCTGGAGTTCATCAGCGAGCTAATCCGGGTGGTGAGCTTCACCTTCCGGCTGTTCGGGAACATGACCGCCGGCGAAATCCTGGTCGTGATGATCACCTTCCTGGTCCCCCTGGTCGCCACCAACTTCGTATACGGGCTGGAGTTGCTGGTGGGGCTGATCCAGTCCGTCATCTTCGCGGGACTTACCCTGGTGTTCCTGTCGGTGGCCGTGAGCCACGAGGAGCACTGACCGGAGACCAAAGCGGGAGAGACCACAACCGGAGACAACAATCGGAGACCACTGGTAGTTCCGGACCGGACAACGCATCTCGGTTATACATAGGAGGCATCGGGAAAATGGAAATGGTTCTTTTGCAGGCGCTAACCGGCGAGGCGGCCAAGTTGCTGGCGGCGGGAATCGCCATCGCCGTCGGGGTCATCGGCCCGGGCATCGGCATTGGCATCCTGGGAGCGGGCGCGATGAACGCCATCGGGCGCAATCCCGAGGCGGCCGGCTCCATCACGACCAACATGATCCTCGCCATCGCCTTCGCGGAGGCGTTGGGCATCTACGCGCTGATTGTCTCGGTCATCCTGCTCTTCGTGGTCTAGGCTGCACAAGCTGGAACGCACCGGGGGATTGCAGTGACACAACTAGGGATTAACCTCCCCACACTAATAGTTTACGTGGTGAACTTCGGCATCCTGCTGGCGGTTCTCTACGTCTTCGCCTACAAGCCGCTGCTCCGGGCCATGGACCAGCGCTCGGAGCGGATCAGGGAAAGCCTGGCCGCGGCCGACCGCGCCCAGGCCGAAGCGGCAAGCTCCCAGGCCGCCATCCAGGAGCAGCTCAACGAAGCGCGCCGGGAGGGACAGCGGCTGCTGGACCAGGCCCGGGAGGCGGCGGACCGCTACCGCGAGGAAGAGATGGGACGCGCCCGCCAGGAAGCGGATGCGTTCATCGAGCGGGCCCGCGCCGACATACAGCGGGAACGCGACGCCGCCGTAGAAGAGGTCCGGTCGGGATTCGCCGATCTGGCGATAACCGCGGCCGAGCGGGTTATCCGCCGCTCGGTAGACCGCCAGGCCCACCAGGACCTTATTGAACAGGTCCTGGACGAGAGCGGCGCCAACATGCGGCAGGATACCTGATCCATGCCGCAGGAGGTAGCCGGGCAGCGGTACGCCCAGGCCTTGTTCGAGTTGGCGGTTGACCGGGGGCAGTTGGAGCCTTGGGCGGAGCAGTTGGCTTTCGCCAGCCAGGTTGTCCAGGACGAAGAGTTCCGGGCGTTTCTGGCCCACCCCGAGGTACCGCTGGAGACCAAGACCAACTCCGTCGACTCGGTCCTGCAGGACGTGGACCCGCTGGTCAGGAACCTGGTGTCCCTGCTGGTGACCCGCCGGGCGGCGGATTCCCTCCCGTCGGTCCACGATGCCTACACCCGGCTGCTGGACGCCCGCCTGGGGCGGCAGCGGGTCGAGGTTACGTCGGCCGTGCCGCTGGAGGATGAGGAATTGGAACGAGTCACCTCCTTTGCCGCGAACCTGACCGGCAGGGAGGTCGTGGTTTCCGCCCGGGTGGACGAATCGATCCTGGGCGGAATCATCATCCAGGTAGGCGATCAGCTTCTGGACGGCAGCACCCGGGCCCGCCTGGAAGAAATGCGCCGGCAAATCCGTTCCGGCGCTGTGCAATCCGGTTAGCAGGCCGGCTTTAAGGAGACTTCTATGGCAATCAGGGGTCAGGAAATCGTTTCGCTGATCAGGCGCCAAATAGAAGAATTTGGCGGAGACCTCACCCTTGTCGACGTTGGCACCGTGGTCCAGGTGGGCGACGGCATCGCCAGCATCCAGGGCCTGCAGGGAGTCCGCTCCAACGAACTCCTGGACTTCGGCAACGAGGTCCTGGGACTGGCCATGAACCTGGAGTCGGACATCGTCGGCGCCTCCATTCTCGGCGATCCCAACGCCGTGAAGGAAGGCGACCGAGTTCGCTCCACCGGGCAGATTATCGAGGTCCCGGTGGGGGAGGCTCTCATCGGGCGGGTCGTGGACCCCCTGGGGCGGCCCCTGGACGGCAAGGGTCCGGTCGCAACCTCCGGCACTCGTCCGGTGGAGCAGGTGGCCCCCAACGTGGTTGTCCGCAAGTCCGTCGATACCCCGGTCCAGACGGGAATCAAGGCCATTGACGCGATGATTCCCATCGGGCGGGGACAGCGGGAACTGATTATCGGCGACCGGTCCACCGGAAAGACCGCCATCGCCCTGGACGCCATCATCAACCAGAAGGGCGGCGACCTGATCTGCATCTATGTCGCCATCGGGCAGAAGCAGGGGAAGGTTGCCCAGGTGGTAGGAACACTGGAGGAAAACGGGGCGATGGAGCACACCATCGTGGTCAACGCCGGCTCCTCCGACTCCGCCCCGCTGCAGTTCATCGCCCCCTACGCCGGCTGCGCCATGGGCGAGGAGTTCATGGCCGAGGGCAAGGACGTGCTGATTGTCTACGACGACCTGACCAAGCACGCCTGGGCCTACCGCCAGATGTCCCTGCTTCTCCGCCGGCCCGCCGGCCGTGAAGCCTACCCCGGGGATGTTTTCTACCTGCACAGCCGCCTGCTGGAAAGGGCGGCCCGGCTGGACGACGACCTGGGCGGCGGGTCTCTGACCGCCCTGCCCATCATCGAAACGCAGGCCGGCGACGTTTCGGCCTACATTCCGACCAACGTGATTTCCATTACCGACGGCCAGATTTACCTGGAGCCCGAGCTGTTCAACTCGGGCATCCGTCCAGCGGTGAACGTGGGCCTATCGGTGTCCCGGGTGGGCGGAGCAGCCCAGACTCGGGCTATCCGCCGCGTGGCCGGACGGCTGCGTCTCGACCTGGCCCAGTACCGGGAGCTGGCCAGCTTCGCCCAGTTCGGCACCGCCGACCTGGATGCGGCGACCCGCGCCCAGTTGGCCCGCGGCCAGCTTTCCACCGAGGTGTTGAAGCAGCCCCAGTACCAGCCGCTTTCCCTGGAAAACGAGGTGGTAATCCTTTTCGCGGTGAACGCCGGCCTGATGGACGATGTTCCCCTGGACCGGTGCGCCGCCTTCGAAGAACAGTTGCTGCGCTACGTCTCCACCACCCACCCGGACATCTGCACCGCGGTGGCGGAAGCCAAGGACATAACCGAGGACATCGAGCCCCAGCTCACCCAGGCGATCACCGATTTCAAGGGAAGCTTCAGCTAACCGGCCCGGCCAGGGATGACACATTTCCAGGGTTAATTTATGCCCAGCGTCAGAGACATCAGAAGGCGCATTCGCAGCGTCCAGAACACCGGCAAGGTCACCAACGCCATGTCGCTGGTGGCCGCGTCCAAGATGCGCCGCGCCCAGAACGCGACCCTCGCCGGGCGTCCGTATTCGGAGAAAATCCGCGAGGTCATCGCGGACCTGGCCGCCCAGCCCGGCGATGACGCCACCCAGGTCCACCCGCTGCTGCAGGTGCGGCCGGTGCAGCGGATCGGCGTGGTTGCCATAACGCCCGACCGCGGCCTGGCGGGAGGGCTTCATTCCACCATCAACCGCCGGGTGGCCCAGTTCATCCTAGGACAGGAAGCCCCGGTGCGGACGGTGGTGGTGGGCCGCAAGGGGCGGGACTTCATGGTCCGCTCCGGTCAGGACGTGCAGGCGGTGTTCACCGACCTGGGCGACCGGCCGGTCCTCACCGACACCACCCCCATCTCCAGCATGGTCATTGAATCCTACGAGCAGGGGGAAGTGGACGAGGTGTACCTGGTCTATGCCCGCTTCGTTTCCACCATGTCCCAGCAGGCGGTCGTCGAGAAGCTGCTTCCCGTCGACCCGACTCCGTTGGAGCCGTCGCAACGGTCCGGCTACATCTACGAGCCAGACACGCTGACGGTGCTGGGAACGCTGCTGCCCCAGTTCGTGGACATGGAGGTCTATCACGCCATGCTGGAGGCGGTGGCCAGCGAACAGTCGGCCCGCATGGTGGCCATGCGCAGCGCCACCGACAACGCCAACTCGTTGGCCGAGGAACTGACCCTGGTGATGAACAAGCTGCGGCAGGACAGCATCACCAACGAACTTCTGGACCTGGTCGGAGGGCAGATAGCCCTGGAAGGGTAGCCCCCTCCGCCCTTGGGAGGCCGAACTATGGCAGTGGGAAAGATAGTGCAGGTTATCGGGACCGTCGTGGACGTGGAGTTTCCGGCGGACCAGCTCCCCAACCTGTTTGACGCGGTGGAACTGGACAACAACGGCGAGAAGCTGGTGCTGGAAGTCCAGCAGCATATCGGGAACAACTGGGTCCGGTGCCTGGCCCTGGGCTCGACGGACGGCCTGGCCCGGGGAACCGAGGTCAACGATACCGGCGTCAAAGTCTCCGTTCCCGTAGGCCCGGAGACCCTGGGCCGCTTGTTCGACGTCACCGGCACCCCCCTGGACAACCTGGGTCCGGTGGAGGCCGGCCAGAGCTGGCCAATCCACCGTCCCGCTCCGGCCTTCGAGGACCAGAACCCCACCATTGAGCTGCTGGAAACGGGGATCAAGGTCTTCGACCTGATAACCCCCTTCCCGAAGGGGGGCAAGGTCGGCGCCTACGGCGGGGCCGGCGTGGGCAAGACCGTCATCATCCAGGAGCTTATCCGCAACATCGGCGCGGTCCACCAGGGCGTGTCCGTGTTCGCGGGCGTGGGAGAACGCTCCCGGGAAGGGAACGACCTCTGGCACGAAATGCAGGAGTCCGGCGTCTTGAACAGCACGGTCCTGGTGTTCGGCCAGATGAACGAGACCCCCGGGGTGCGGGCCCGCATCGGGTTGACCGGCCTGACCATGGCCGAATACTTCCGGGAGGAACAGCACCAGGATGTTCTGCTGTTCGTTGACAACATCTACCGGTACATTCTCGCCGGAATGGAAGTGTCGGCGCTGCTGGGACGAATGCCGTCGGCGGTGGGTTACCAGCCGACCCTGAGCACGGAGATGGGCGCCCTGCAGGAGAGGATCACCTCCACGCGCACGGGATCCATCACTTCCTTCCAGGCAATCTACGTCCCGGCCGACGACTACACCGACCCCGGCATCGTGACCACCTTCGGCCACCTGGACGCCGTGGTGTCCCTGGAGCGCTCCCTGGCCGCCCAGGGCCTGTACCCGGCGGTGGACCCGCTGGCTTCCTTCGCCCGCATCTTGGAGCCGCGGATCGTCGGCGATGAGCACTACCGCGTGGCCCGGGGAGTACAGCAGGTGCTGCAGCGCTACCGGGACCTGCAGGACATCATCGCCATCCTGGGAATCGAGGAGCTTTCCGAGGAAGACCGGATGACCGTGTTCCGGGCGCGGCGCATCCAGCGCTTCCTGACCCAGCCCTTCTTCGTAGCCGAGGCGTTCACCAACCAGCCCGGCAAGTACGTTCCGCTCCGCGAGACCGTGCGAGGCTTCGCTGAAATCCTCGACGGCAAGCACGATGAACTTCCCGAACAGGCCTTCTACATGGTGGGCACCATCGACGAGGCCCTGGAGAAAGCCGAGCAGATGCAGGCGGTGGCGTAGGAACGAACCATGGCTCCGATGTTGCTGGAAATAATCACCGCGGAACGGCAGGTCTACTCCGACGAAGTGGACGCCGTGGTTGCCCCGGGGGTCGAGGGACAGCTGGGCATCCTGCCCCACCACGCGCCCCTGATGACCGTGCTGCAGCCCGGCGAGCTGCTAATCCGCAAGGGCGGGGAGGAAGCCTATCTTGCCGTTACCGGCGGCTTCATGGAGGTCTTGGGCAACAAGGTCACCGTCCTGGCCGACGCCGCTGAACGGTCGGACGAAATCGACGAGCAGCGCGCCCAGGATGCGATTGAGCAGGCCCAGGAACGGATCAGGAACCGGGGATCCGACGAACAGTTGGAAGAGGCTTTGCGTTCGCTGCGCCGGGCCCAGGTCCGGGTCGGAATCGCCCGTCGGCGCCGCCGCCCGGGCGGGCCGTCCGGGGTGGGTCAGCCTCCACCCGGGGCGCCGCAGTAGCCTCCCGTCAACTATCCCCGCCGACGCCGTTGGCCAGGAAATAGGTCATGGACTGGAGGGACAGCACCGGATCAATGTTGCGGATGTTGACTCCCGCCGGCACCTGGGGCGAGATCGGAGCATAGTTCAGGATCGCACGCACCCCGCACCCCACCAGGTTGTCGATCACCTGCTGGGTGAACCGGCTGGGGACCGCGACCACCGCGATCTGGATGTTGTGTTGCTGAACCACCCGAGGCAGGTCCTCGATGGGCCGGACGGCGACTCCTTCAACTTCCTGGCCGATGAGCTCCGGGCTGTTGTCCAGCGCCGCCACGATATGGAAACCGTCCGGGGTGAACCCGGGATAGCTGAGAATGGCCTTTCCAAGCCTTCCCACTCCCACGACGGCGACGTTCCACTGTTGGTTCAGGCCCAGGATATGCTGCAACTGCTCCAGCAGCGTGGCGATGTGGTATCCTCTGCCCTGCTTGCCGAACCGGCCGAAGTAGCTGAGGTCCTTCCGAATCTGGGCCGGCGTGACCTGGAGATGTTCGCCCAGCTGCTGAGAGTTGGCTACCTGGACACCCTGCTCCGCCAGTTCCTTCAGGACCCGGACGTACTGAGGCAGGCGGGTTACCACCACCTCGGGGACCGTGGCGACCTCGTCCCAATGTTGCGGAGAGCTATGGGCCATAGGCTGACCGCCTCCTTGTCCAGCGGGGGCCCTCCGAACCATGGGAAGCCTGCCAGTCCTTTTGGCTTCATCCGCGGCCACACCCCGCCGGATACCCGTTCGAGCGCGTTGGAATATAATCTATATTGTAGCGTTTGGCGGGTCAACCCTGCCCGGTTTGGGCCGGAGGTTGTGGCCGAAACGTTCCATCCCCCGGGCGCAGCATACCGAAGCCGTCGCCATCAAGGGAACGAATGCACGTTGCAGTAGGCCATCTGGAGCTTCGCCTGCCCACGTCCCGCAGCCTGAAGGACCGGCGGCAGGTGGCGCAGTCGCTGGTTTCCAGGATACGCACCCGGTTCAACGCCGCCGTCGCAGAGGAAGGTGGGGACAACCGGCGTCAGGGGCTGACCCTGGTCGTTGCCGTCATTTCCAACGACCCGGAAAAGGCGCGGGATGTCCTCGAAGATGTCGCGACTTTCGTAGAGGAGAGCCGTCCCGACTGGATTGTTCTCTCGATGTCCATCGAGGTGCTTTCCGGCGTTTGATTGGCCCTTGGGCAACCGGAAGGCCCCTGGTTCCAGGGGTGTGGCTGCTAGTCCGGCAGGGAGCGCAGGAACTCCTTCAACTGCTTCCAGTAGACGGGACCGCCGGCGTGGTAGGTGTCGTTGTGCCCGGCGGCGGGGAGCAGGCGGAGGGTCTTGGGGTGGTTCGCTGCCCGGAACAGGGCTTCTCCCTGTTGCACCGGCACGATTTCGTCATGCTTCCCGTGCATGATGAGCACGGGCCGGTGAATTTTTCCGATGCGGGCGGCGGAGTCGTAGCGGTCTCCCGCAACCCAGGCGGCCAAGGGGAGCAGCGGGTGGGACAGCCTGGCCATGTCCCGCAGCGCGGTGAACGGCGAAACCAGGACCAAACCGGCAGGGGGATGCTCCACGGCCAGCTCGACGGCCACCGCCGCGCCCAGCGACCGCCCGAAGTAGACGGTCCTCTTTCCCTTGGCGTCCGGCCTTCCTTGCAGGTACTCCAGCGCCGCCCGAGCGTCCCGGTAGGTGCCCTGCTCGGAGGGTTGGCCCTGGCTCTTGCCGTACCCCCGGTAGTCGAAGATGAAGACGTTCGCCCCGACCTTGTGATGGAACAGGGCCATCTCCTCAGCCCGGTGTCCCAGGTCGCCCCCATTCCCGTGGAACCACAGCCACACCGTTTCATGCCTTCCGGGGACATACCATCCGTTGAGACGGTATCCGTCGGACGTGGTGAAGTTAACATCCTCGAACTCCACACCGAAATCCGACGGAGTGGCCGCGACTTCCCTGGTGGGGAAGAACACGAACCGCCGCTCCAACTGCTCCCCGAAATTCAACACAATGGCAACCAGAACGACGGCGGCCAGCAGGGCCGCGGCGATGAGCCTTTTGCGGCGGAGCACGGGTCGGGGTCCGAAGATACAGGCATCACTTGAACAGCCGGAAAAACAGGTTAACCAGGATGGTCAGCAGCACGCTGCCAATTACCATGGATGCCAGCGGAAGGAACAGGGTGAACCCCTCGCGCCGGATTACCAGGTCGCCGGGCAGGCGTCCCAGCCAGGGAATCTTGGGCCCGAGTATCAGAACGACACCGGCCACTACCGCAGCAACTCCGGCAATGACCAGCAATTTGCCGAGACTGGAAACATCCACTGGAGCGGAGCCTGCGGGACCGGCCGGCTGTGTTTCTAGCGGCGCGAGCCGCGGGCAACGACGTTGACCGGATGCCCGGCGGCGAAGGCTTCCAGGTTCTCCACCGACATTTCCAGTCCCCGCATCGTCCCGTTGTAGGCCATGCCTCCCACGTGAGCGGACAGGGTGACGTTGGGAAGGGCCTTGAAGGGGTGTTCGGGCGGGAGCGGCTCGGCTTCGAAAACATCCAGACCGGCACCGGCGATGCGGCCCTCCGTCAAGACGGTGAGCAGCGCGGCCTCGTCCACCACCGCTCCGCGAGCGGTGTTGACCAGGATGGCGGTGGGCTTCATCAGGGTCAGTAGGGGTTCGCCGATCAGCTTCTCCGTTTCCGGCGTCAGGGTTACGTGGAGGGAAACGACGTCGGAGCGGGCGAACAACTCCTCCAGGGCGACAAACTCGACTCCGTACTCCGATGCCCTGTGCGGGGTGGCGTTGCGGGTCCAGGCAATGACGTTCATGCCGATGCCCTGTCCCAGCTGCACCATGCGCTGCCCGATGGCTCCCGTCCCAACCACGCCCAGCGTCTTCCCATAAAGCTCGTCGATGAAGCCCCGGGTCCAGCCGCCCTCCCGGATGAACCGGTCGTTTTCGACAATCTGGCGGGATACGGCCAGCGCCAGGGTCAGCGCGTGTTCCGCCACGTAGGGGGCGCCATAAGCCGGGGTGTTGGAGACGGTGATTCCCAGCCGCTCGGCGGCGGCCAGGTCGACGTGGTCCACGCCGGTGCCCCAGACCGACAGGATTTTCAGGTTGGGGCAGGCCGCCAGCACGTTCTCCGGGAACTGCACGGAGGAGCGGATGTTGATTATGGCGTCGGCTTCGCCGATGCGGGCGATGGTCGCTTCGTCACCGGAGGGTCGGTCGAAATGCCAGACGGTATCAACGGAAAGCTCCCGGGCCCTGGCATCGTAGGGCGTGCCGGAAAGGACCGGCGGCTCGTCGTCCGGCACCACGAGCAGGGAGAAAGGCTTAGTCTCAGGCATGGCGATGTCGTCTACTCCTCCAGGCTGTCCGCCAGGATTTCCAGGACATCTTTGGCCTGCTTCTCCCCGTCGTGGCCCTTGGCCTGAATGCCCTCGGTCATCATCTGGAGGCAGAAGGGGCAGGAAACCCCGACGGTGTCGGCCTCGGTTTCCAGGAAGTGATCGGTGCGGACGTGGTTGATGCGGTCGCCCTGGCTTTCCTCAATCCACATGTGTCCGCCACCGGCCCCGCAGCAGAACCCGCGCTGGCGGCAACGGGGCTCCATCTCCACCAGCTTCAATCCGGGGATGGCCCGGGCCACGTTGCGGGGTTCGTCGTAGACCCCGTTGTGGCGGCCCAGGTAGCAGGAATCGTGGTAGGCAACGGTCGTGTCCATGATGCGCACCGGCTTGATCCGTCCCTGCTGGATGAGCCGGTCGACGTACTGGCTGTAATGCAGTACCTCGTAGCTGCCGCCGAACTGGGGATACTCGTTCTTGATGGTGTTGAAGCAGTGGGGGCAGATGGTCACCACCGTCTGAACGTTGTACTGGTTCATGGTTTCGACGTTCTGCTGGGCGAGAATCTGGAAAAGGTACTCGTTCCCCATGCGCCGGGCCGGGTCGCCGGTGCAGGTCTCCTCCTCGCCCAGGATGGCGAAGTTGACGCTGGCGGACTTGAGGACCTTGGCCATGGAGCGGGCGATGCCCTGGCTGCGCTGTTCCAGGGCGGCGGTGCAGCCCACCCAGAACAGCACTTCAGCCCCCGGGTTTTCCGCCATTGTCGGGACTTCCAGCCCCTCGGCCCAGTCGGTGCGGGAGAACTGGGTGCCGCGCCAGGGATGGCCCCTCTGCTCCATGCTCAACAGGGCGTTCATTCCGGTTTCCGGGATCTTCGATTCTTCGAGCACCAGGTTGCGGCGAATGTCGATGATGGTGGGCACATGCTCCACCACCACCGGGCATTCCTCCATGCAGGCCCCGCAGGAAACGCAGTCCCAGATGGCCTGCTCGGGGATGGCGTGGTCGATGATGGGTTGAGGCTCTACGTGGTCGGGGTCCCGTGCTCCCTGGTGGCCGATGGTTATCATGTGTTCCTTCAGGTTTTCCACGATGTGCATCGGCGACAGGACCTTGCCCGTGAAGTTGGCGGGGCAAGCGTCGGAGCAGCGGCCGCACACGGCGCAGGCGTATCCGTCCAGGAGCTGTTTCCAGGTGAAGTCCTGGACCCGTCCCGCGCCGAACCGTTCGGCGTTTTCCAAGTCGATGGTCTCCAGCGTTCCGCGAGGCTCCAGGGAGCGGAAGTAGGCGTTGAGGGGCGCGGCCACCATGTGGATGTGCTTGGAGAAGGGGATGTAGATGGCGAATCCCAGGATGATGGCCAGGTGAACCCACCAGAAAATCTGCTGGAGGGCGGACGCCGCTGCTGCCGACAAGCCCGCGGTGGTGAACCATCCGGCGATAACGCCTCCGACGATTACGGAAGCCTCCGGCCCTTCGCCGTCGGCGGCCACGTAGAAGGCGTGGACCAGGAGAGTGGCCACCATCAGGGCGGCGGTCATGCCGACGACAACCACGGCGTCAGGATTGCGGGTCAGGTCGAAGCTTAGGCGGTGCGGCTTGCCCACCCACCGGCGGACTGTTCCCCAGACCAGCGCGGCCAGGATGACAACGGCGAAGATGTCCAGGTAGATGGAAAACACCTTCACGCCCGTGCCGGTGAGCAGGGTTTCCGCGAAGGGATGCCAGATGGAGTTGCCGAAGATGAAGATGGCGTAGCTGAGGGTGAAGGACAGGAACCCCCAGAATATGGAGGCGTGTCCCAGGCCGGCGAGATCAATCTTGCGGCTGCGGGGGTCGGTGGTCCCGACCCGCTGCAGGACTTTGCGCTGTCCCAGCACTATGGCGGCCGCTCCGGTGAGGCGTTGCCAGGGGTGGTCGAAGCGGGCAGCGGACTTGCCTTGCAGGACCAGCCGGAACACCCGGTGGTAGATCATGTAGCTGGATACGGCGGCGGCAACGATAAGTGCCAGGTAGACTCCCACCCAAGTCGGAATTATGCCGAAGATGTCGCCTGGTGGGACCATGGATGAGGGCTCCGTGATGTCCAGATTTGTGCCTTGTCAGGCCAGCGGATAGTGTAACATACGCAACTGCCAGGAAAGATAAGGCAGCAAAGGGAGCAGGGGTGAATGTCGGTACCGCCATTGGACGAACTCCATAGACCCGTCTTGGAAATTGCCGCCGGCGCCGAGCAGCGCTTAACTCGGCAGCATTTCGTGCAACGGTTGAGTGAATTGTTCTCATTAACCGAACTCGACCTTCAAGAAATGGTGCCTTCGGGTGTCCAGACAAGGATCGAAAACCGTGCGAACTGGGCTATAACTGACTTAAAGAAAGCCGGGTTGATGGATAACCCAGAGCGCAACCAATGGGAGATTACCAAATCAGGTCGGGATTACCTTGCTACCCACTCGGGTATCATCAAGATAGGGGAACTGGAAAAATTATGGCCTGAATCCATAGAGAGCTCTGAAGCCCGTGTTGCCAGTGTTTCGGACTCATCGGACATTACCCCTGACGAGCAGATGGCCCAGAGTTATCAGCAGCAGAGAAACCAATTGGTCAACGAGGTCCTGGACAACCTAAAAGGGGTATCACCCTCCAGCTTTGAGCGGTTAGTGGTGGGTCTTCTGGAAGCTATGGGGTACGGGTACGGCGACGGTCTAGTAGTAGGTCGTCCCGGAGATCGAGGAATAGATGGCGTCCTAAATCAGGACGCGCTTGGACTCGAAAAAGTTTATGTTCAGGCGAAACGTTACACCACCGGCCAGGTTGGAGAACCAGATATTCGAAACTTTTCGGGCAGCTTGGTGGCTCAAGGGGCGACAAAAGGGGTGTTTATCACTACCTCCACTTTCAGCCCAACGGCTCGGCAGACCGCTCAAGCCATATCCATGGGCAACCAGTTTATTAGGTTGATTGACGGTCGTGAATTGGCCGAAATGATGATTAACCACGGCGTCGGAGTTATTACTGAAATCACGTATGAGGTAAAAAAACTGGACGCCAACTACTTCGTGGATGTCTAATCCGCCTTGCATCTCCGCTTACCTTGGAACGTTGGAACGGATGTATTCAGACGCCTGGAAACCGCATTCCCATCTAAGATCGCTATAATCCACTAATGGCAGGTTTGACCGAAACCGGGTCCAAGCCGGATCTGATAGCCTCCCGGGGGTTGGTGGGGCGGATTGCGCTGGCTTTCCGGCCCTATCTCCCGCAGGTTATCGCGGTGGGCGCCCTGATCGTGGTTTCCGCAGGACTGGGCGTGGCGAATCCGCTGCTGATCCGGGTGGTGTTCGATGATGCGCTGTTTCCGGCGTCGGGAACGCCGAACCTGAACCTTCTCTGGATACTGGCCGGGATCATGGCGGGAGTGACCGCCGTGACCAGCGGCATAGGCATTGCCCAGACTTATTTGACCAACACCGTGGGCCAACGGGTGATGGGGGATCTCCGCGCCCGCTTGTTTGGGCACCTGCAAGGACTGTCCCTAAGTTTCTTCACCGGGAACCGGACCGGAGAAATCCAGTCACGGGTATCGGAGGACGTTGGCGGCGTGCAGAACGTGGTGACCACCACGGTTACCGACGTGATTTCCAACGCGGTGATCCTGGTGAGCACGGCCATTGCGATGGCGGTGTTGTCGTGGCAGTTGACCCTGGTAGCCCTGGGGGTTGTCCCGTTTTTCGCGGTAATCACGCAGAAGGTGGGGAAGAAGCGCCGGGAGGTGTCCAGGGAGGTCCAGCAGTCCAGGGCCGAAATGAACGCCATCACCCAGGAAACCCTGTCGGTATCCGGCGTGATGCTGACCAAGCTGTTCGGCAGGCAGGATGATGAGGTCCGGCGGTTCAACCGGGAGAACCAGCGTCTTTCCAACCTGGTAATCAGGCGGCAGATGACCGGCCAGGTGGTGTGGGCCATAATGCAGGGGTTCTTCTCCGTTTCGCCTGTCGTGATCTACGTCCTGGCGGGCTACCTGCTGGTGGGCCTGGGACGGGACGGCATATCGGCAGGGACCATCGTCGCTTTCACCACCCTGCAATCGAGACTGTACTTTCCCATCGGGACGCTGCTGAGGGTTTCGGTGGAATTGCAGGCTTCCCTGGCGTTGTTCGAGCGCATCTTCGGCTACCTGGATACGGAGCCGGACATCGTCGACGCTCCCGACGCGGTCGACCTGGATGCCAACACCGTGACCGGCATGGTTGAGTTCGACTCGGTGCGGGTGGACTACGGGGCCCATACTATCTTCCGCACGGCAGACGCGAATGCCGCGGCGGCAATGGGAAGGACTCCCCAGTGGGCCCTGGACGGGGTCAGCTTCCGGGTCGAGCCGGGCCAGTTGGCGGCCTTCGTCGGGCCCAGCGGGGCCGGCAAGAGCACCATCTCCTACCTGCTGCCCCGGCTCTATGATGCCAGCGAGGGGATAGTCAGCATCGACGGTCATGACGTGCGGAAGGTGAAGCAGCGGTCACTGGCGGATGTAATCGGGTACGTATCCCAGGAGAGCTACCTGTTCCACGCAACGGTCCGGGACAACCTGCTCTATGGACGGCCCGATGCCACGGACGACGAAATGGTGGCGGCCGCCCAGGCGGCGAACATCCACGGGCGGATCATGGAGTTTGAAGACGGATACGGGACCGTCGTTGGAGAACGGGGCTACCGGCTTTCCGGCGGCGAGCGCCAGAGGCTGTCCATTGCGCGGGTCATATTGCATCAACCCCGGATCCTGGTCCTGGACGAGGCGACGTCCGCATTGGACACCGCCAGCGAAAGGCTGGTGCAGGCTGCGCTGGAACCGCTCATGCAGGGAAGGACGACGCTGGCAATCGCCCACCGCCTTTCCACCATCATGGCCGCCGACGTGATTTTCGTGGTGGACCATGGGCGGATCATCGAGCAGGGTACTCACACAGAGCTGGTGGCGCGGGGCGGCCTGTACGCCGACCTCTATCACCAGCAGTTCCAGGCAGGGGACCTGGAATGCCTCTGCGAGGACGGGATGGTCATGTCCGACGGGCAGGTGGTGACGGCGCCCCACCGCCATCCCGGGGTCCCGCTGGGAGTTTAGCGGCCCGCGGAACCTGGCCGCCAACGGGCCATCACTTGACGCGGGGAATGACCTCATTCTTCATCAGCTCAATCTGCTTGAGGACCTGGTCCTGGTCCATGCCCGGCCACTGCATACGGAAAATCAGGTAGTTGGCTTCCAGTTCCGACTCGTACCGCTGGATTTCGGCAACCACCTCGTCAGGAGAGCCGAGAAGGAACCGGTCCCTGGCCAAGTCCTGGTAGGGGATGCTGAAGGACTCCTCGCCGGGGAGGGCTTTGTCCTGGCCCCAGGCAGCGTATGCCGCGTACTTGGGGGCCAGGTAGGGTTCGCTTTCCAGGAAGGCGGTTTCCCGGTCGTCCGCCACGTAGAGCTCGCGCATCATGGGAAGGGCGGACGGCACGGGATTGCCGGCGCCCTCCAGGCTGTCCTTGTAGACCCGCCACTGCTCGGCAACCATAGGGATGGTGGCGTGGGGATTAATCAGCCAGGGGTAACCCCAGCGGGCCGCGCGGCGGATGGCGACGTCGTTGTTGGCCGCGACCCAGATGGGAGGGTGGGGTTTCTGGACCGGCCTGGTCGAAGGCGCTGAGCGGGGAACAGTGTAATACTTCCCCTGGAACTCGACCTCATTCTCTTCCCAGAGCATTTTCATGACCTGCAGGGACTCGCGGAGCCGCCCAACCCGTTCGCCCCGCTGGATGCCGAAGGCGGTGTACTCCTCGTCCCGGTAGCCCAGGCCGACGCCGAAGATGAACCGGCCGTTGCAGATGGCATCCATGGTGGCGACGCTCTCGGCGAGCTCGACCGGGTTGTGCAGGGGAGCGAGGATGACGGTGGCGGCCACTTCCATATCGCCGGCGTCGGCGGCGAGGCGGGCCAGCAGGGGGAAGCTGGAGCTCATCTGGTAGGGGGCGGCAAGGTAGTGCTGGCCGGTGCAGATGAGGTCGAAACCGGCATCCCGGGCGGCCCGGACCTGCTCGGCGCTTTCCTGGATTTTCCCGGGGAAGGACTCGCCGGGTAGGTACTGGTTGGTGACGAAGAAGCCGAGTTTCATGCTGACCTGCCTGTGGGATTTGCCGCAACTGTCCAAATGCCGAGTCTGAAGGCCGTTTCCGGTGACTCACAATAACCGCAACCGGCTCCGGGGTTCAACCCCGCGTGAAGTTGCCGGAGGGCCGGGCAACGGTTACAATCCCCGGGTACTTCACATAACAAGCAATCACCAGAGGAAGTGGGAGGGGATTATGAAGATTGCAAGGATGCGGACCGGACGCCGGGTCAGTCATGGGGTGGTGGAGGGCGATGAAGTCATTGAGCTGCGCGGCAGCATTTTCACCAAGTTCCGGTTGACGGACATCCGCTATCCCCTCTCCGAAGTCAAGCTGCTGCCTCCCACCGACCCGAGGGAAATCTGGTGTCCCGGTCTGAACTTCCTGGACCACCTCGAGTTTGCCGGTTCGGTACTGGGCCAGGAAACGCCGGATGTTCCGAAGCATCCGCAGCCCTGGCGCAAGGGCCGGAACGCCATGACCGGACACCTGGATCCGATTATCATCCCCAAAGACGTGGAAGGAGAGGTCCACTATGAAGGGGAAGCGGTTGCGGTAATCGGGAAGCAGTGCCGGAGGGTTTCTCCCGAGCAGGCCGGGCGGTACATCCTGGGGTACACCTGCGGCAACGATGTCAGCGAGCGGGCCTGGCAGGGCAGCGACTGGACATTCTGGCGGGCCAAGGGATCGGACACCTTCGCTCCGGTGGGGCCGTGGATTGAGACCGAGATCGACCCGCAGGGTCTGGACCTGAACGTCCGCATCAACGGGGAGCAGGTGCATACCTGCAACACCACCGATATGCTGTTCTCCTTCGCTGAGGTGGTGAGCTACATCAGCCAGCACGTTACCCTGCGGCCGGGGGACATGGTATTTTCCGGGGCCACTGGGGTGACCACGGCAATCAGGCCGGGGGATACGGTGGAAGTGGACATCCCGGGGATTGGCGTCCTGTGCAACCCGGTGCAGGCGGAGTTCGACAGCTCGGCGGCGTAGGCGGAGCGGAGCCGTCGGCCAATCGCCCATTCCTTCTCTCAAAGTCCTCAGAAGCGCAGCAACTCCCGCAAGGCTTCCCCATCGCTGTTTGGCCCGACGACAGCCAGCTTCAACCTGCTTTCCTCGATGACCCGGCCAGCGACGCGGGCCACGTCGTCCGGGGTGACGCCTTCGATGCGGTCCACCGCATCCTCGACGGTCACGACCTCTCCGGTCAGCAATTCCTGGGAGCTGAGCCAAGCGGCGACGGAGCGGGTGTCCTCCATCCGCAGCAGGGTGCGTCCCTTGGAGTACTGGCGGGCGCGGTCCAGTTCCCGCTCGGGCACCTCTTCTCTCATCTGGGCCAGCTCCTCCACCATGGCTTCGACTGCCTGCTTCGCCTTGCGGGGTTCGACGGCGCAGTAGACGACCAGGGAGCCGCAGTCCCGGAAGTTGGTGATGGAGCTGGCGACGTCGTAGGCCAGGCCGCGATTCTCCCGCAGGTTCAGGAAGAGGCGGCTGCTGGAGCCGTCGCCGAGGACGCCGTTGAGCATGGCCAGGGCGTAGCGGTCGGGGTCGGGGAAGGGAAGGCCGGGCAGACCGAGGCAGAGGTGGGACTGGTCGGTGGAGCGGCGGTCGATGCGGACCTCGGTCACCGGTGGAGCCTCGGTCACAGGTTCCCAATCGAGGGATGGGACGGGTTGCCAGGCGTGGGTGGCCTCGGCTATTGCGTCCACGGCCTCGCCGTGGGTGATGCCCCCGGCGACGGCGATGACCGTGTTGGCGGGATTGTACTGGCGCTCCATGTAGGCAACGACATCCTCGAGGACAATGGCGTTGACGGTTTCGACGGTGCCGCCAACGTCGCGGCCCATGGCCTGGTCCGGCCAGAGGGTCTCGTCGATGAGGAGGTCGGCCAGCTGGCCGGGGTAGTCGTTGGTGGCCCGCAGCTCTTCGAGGATGACCTCCCGCTCCTTTTCCATCTCGGCGGGGTCCATGACCGGATGCTGCACCATGTCCAGCAGGACGGAGAAGGCCTGCCGGAAGTGAGGCTTGGCGACCTTGCACCAGAAGACGGTCATCTCGCGGTCGGTGCTGGCGTTCATCAGGCCCCCCACTCCCTCGATGGCGTCGCTGATGAGCTGGGCGGAGGGCCAGTGGCGGCTGCCCTTGAAGGGCAGGTGCTCAAGGAAGTGGGACAGGCCGGCCAGTTCCTTGGATTCGTAGCGGGAGCCGGCACCGACGCAGACCATGATGGACACAGAGAGGGCGTGGGGCATGGGTGCGGTGAGGACGCGAAGCTGGTTATCGAGAACGGTGCGCTGGAACATTCCGCCTCTTCATCAAGGATGGCTTGGGGATGGTGGGGAGGGGCCGCCGGGACTGTCCGGCGGATCCTTCTGGGGGTCGCCGCTTTCGCCCCCGATTGGGGAAACTTGTCTAAGGGGGCTGGGCGGCTTCTTGGGGACGGCGGGGGTCAGCTTTCGAGCCAGGATACGTCGCCGCAGAGGTCGTCGGGGTGGGACTTGGAGGCGAAGACCTGGTACTGGCGGCGGGCCTCGGCGATGGAGGTGTCGTCGCCGTGGCCGGGGTAGACGGCGGTCTCGTCGGGGAGGGTGAGGAGCTTGCTGGTGATGCTGTCCAGCTCCGTGCGCAGGGCCTCGGGGGAGCGGGACTTGCCCGGGCCGCCGGGGAAGAGGGTGTCGCCGGAGAAAAGGTGGTTGCCGAGAAGGAGGCAGGTGGAGCCCTCGGTGTGGCCGGGGGTGAAGAGGGCGGTCATGGTCTGGTTGCCGAAGCGGATCTCGTCGCCGTCGTTGAGGGGACGGTCGGGTTCCCGGGGCATCAGGGGAATGTCGTTGGCGCCGCAGGACACGGGGGCGGCGACGGCGCCGGTAATCTCGGCGAATCCCAGGAGGTGGTCCTGGTGTCCATGGGTGATGATGATGGCCTTGACGTCGACATCGCCGATTTCGTTGAGGAGCAGTTCGGGCTCGGCGGGGGTGTCTATGATGACGCCCTCGTTGGTCTCGGGGCAGACCACGATGTAGCCGTTGTTGTTGTAGGGGCCCATGTTGATCTTGGTTATCCTGATTTCGCCGTCATAGTGGAGTGGCATGGAAGTCCTCGCTGGCAGTGTTTAGGTGGCCGGGTTATTGTAGCAAAGGGCCGGGAGGGTTGCCATTTGGGGACGGCGGGAAGGTTTTTGGCACCGGGAGCTTTTTTATCTGTCGCAATTTGCTGCATTGTGTCGCATCCGGCCAGCGGGGCCGGGTTTGTGCCGTCCTAGAGGATATGGTAGCGCGGGGGCGGCGGGGTTGGGAAGGGGCCGGGCGTCAGTGTTCAGATACTGGCTTCAGGTAGGGGAGGCCTCCGAGAGGTGATCAATGCAGCAACAACCAGTTGGGAGTTGGCGTTGAACCGGTCATTGCTCAAAATCAGGACAGGCCTGGAATTTCCCTGTTCGTGTCCCACGACCCGATAGGCCGGCTCAATTTCAGCCCACCTCACTTCACCCCTCAGTAGGGCGGCCACTCTGCGGCGTCCTCCGCCAAGCCGGCTTCAGCCAGTTCGACTCCTTCCCGGACCTCCGCTTCAGCCGTGGTCCAGTCGAAGTCCCCCCGGGTGGATGGATTGCGCCGGATGGATTCAAAGGCCAGCGTGCTGGCTGCCAAGTTGAGCAGACAGGTCCCAACGTAAGCGGCGGCATCTATGGGATCCGGGAATCCTGCATGGCAGACCTGTTCCCAGATGCGGGGCCAGCCGGCCTGTTCCAGCCATCTTTCCACGGCCAGGTTAACTTCCCGCCCGTCTGCCAGGTCCGGCACTTCCGCAAGGGCTTGAGCTAGCTTTTCCGACAGTTCGACTTCGCTGAAGGAGTGGAAGATCAGGTCTTCCAGGCTCTTCAGGTCGGCATCGGAATAACCGTCGGCTGCCAGTTGCAGCATCCAGCCCGGGTGGTCCAGTTGCAGCAATCTGGCAAATTTCGGCCTGACTGCCTGGAGCAGGTCCGGGCTTGAAGGTGCCTGGAGTGTGAGATTGGTGATGGGGCTTCCAGATGGAATCATTGCGTTTTCTCCCCTCGAATATCCGTTTGCCCGGCCTATTCTGCTTGCCATCCAGGGGATGGGAGTGTGGGAAGATTCCTGAGGGACATGGTAGCCCGGGTCGGCGGGGTTGGGAAGGGGCGGAGCGTCAGTATATCGAAGGGATCGTTTCCGCTTTGGAATGTGGTCAGTCCCCCACCGCCACCGCTTCTTTGTCGGGTGCGGGTGTGGGGGCACTGGTGGCAGTCAGGGTTTTCTGGACGTAGTGGCCGGTGTGGGACTGGGGATGGACGGCCAGGTCCTCGGGGGTGCCGGTGGCGATGAGCTGTCCGCCCCGGTCGCCGGCGCCGGGGCCGAGGTCGATAATCCAGTCGGCGTTCTTGATGAGGTCCAGATTGTGCTCGATGAGGAGGACGGTGTTGCCCGAATCCACGAGGCGGTGGAGGACGCGGAGCAGGGCGGCGCAGTCCTCGAAGGACAGGCCGGTGGTCGGCTCGTCCAGCAGGTAGAGGGTCTTGCCGGTGGCCCGCTTGGACAGCTCGGTGGCCAGCTTGACCCGCTGGGCCTCGCCGCCGGAGAGGGTGGTGGCGGGCTGGCCGAGGCGGATGTATCCGAGGCCCACGTCACGCAGGGTCTCCAGCTTGGGGCGGATGCGGGGGAAGTTCCAGAAGAAGTCGAGGGCCTGCTCGACGGTCATTTCCAGCACGTCGGCGATGCTCTTGTCGTGAAGGGTGACCTCCATTGCCTCCCGGTTGTAGCGGCGGCCGTGGCAGACCTCGCAGGGGACGGTGACGTCGGGAAGGAACTGCATCTCGATCTGGATGTATCCCTCACCCTGGCAGGACTCGCAGCGCCCGCCCTTGACGTTGAAGGAGAAGCGGCCGGGCTTGTAGCCCCGGACGCGGGCCTCGGGAAGGCTGGCGAACAGCTCGCGGATGGGGGTGAAGGCGCCGGTGTAGGTTGCCGGGTTGCTGCGGGGGGTGCGCCCGATGGGGGACTGGTCGATGTTGACCACCTTGTCGATGTTTCCGACGCCGTCCACGCCGTCGTGGTCGCCTGCGCGTTCCCGGGAGCGGTTCAACTCCTGGGCGAGACGCTTGTAGAGTATGTCGTAGACCAGGGTGCTCTTGCCGGAACCGGAAACGCCGGTGACGCAGACCAGCATCCCCAGAGGGAACTCCACGTCGATCCCCTTGAGGTTGTTCTCGCGGGCGCCGGAGACGGACAGGGAGTTGCCGTTGCCGGGGCGGCGTTCTTCCGGCAGGGGTATCCGCTTCGCGCCGCTGAGGTACTGGCCGGTGAGGGAGGCCGGGTCGTCCATGACTTCGTAGACAGTGCCGGTGGCGACGATCTTCCCGCCGTGCTCCCCCGCGCCGGGGCCGAGGTCAATGACGTAGTCGGAGGCGCGCATCATGGCCTCGTCGTGCTCGACGACGATGACGGTGTTGCCCATCTCCCGAAGCTGGGTGAGGGTGTTGATGAGACGGTGGTCGTCGTGGGGGTGGAGTCCGACGGTGGGCTCGTCGCAGACGTAGAGGACGCCGGTGAGGCCGGAGCCAATCTGGGTGGCGAGACGGACCCGCTGGGCCTCGCCGCCGGAGAGGGTGCGGGCGGTGCGTGCCAGAGTCACGTAGTCCAGGCCAATGCCGTCGAGGAAGCGGAGGCGTCCCTCGATTTCCTTGAGAATCTGGTTGGCGATGGTCTTTTCGCGGAAGGTGAGGGTCTCCCGGGGGCCGTCCCAAGGAACGTCTGGGTCGATGCGCTCCACCCACTCCAGGGCGTGGCCGATGTTCATGGAGGTGACGCCGATGATGCTTAGGCCGCAGACCAGCACTCCGAGGGCCTCGGGGCGGAGGCGCTGTCCCTGGCAGGACTGGCAGGGGGAGGCGGACATGAAGCGTTCGATTTCGTGGCGAACGTAATCGGAGTCCGTGCGGGAGTAGCGGCGCTCCAGGTTGGGAATGACTCCCTCGAAGTCGGTCTCCCAGCGGTAGGTCTGGCCGCGACGGGTGCGGTGCCGGACGGTGACGCGGGCCTTGCCGGTGCCGTAGAGGACGACCTTGAGCTGGTCGTCGGTGAGGTCCTTGACGGGGGTTTTGGAGGAGAAGCCGTGGGCCTCGGCGACGGACTCGACCATGCTGAGGTACCAGCCGCTGGATGCTCCGGCGCGGCTCCAGGGGGCGACGGCGCCCTCGGCGAGGGTGAGGTTCTTGTTGGGAATGACCAGGTCGGGGTCTACTTCGAGCTTGTAGCCGAGGCCGGTGCAGGCGGAGCAGGCGCCGTGGGGGCTGTTGAAGCTGAAGGTGCGGGGCTCGATTTCGGGAAGGCTGATGCCGCAGGGGGCGCAGGCGAACTGCTCGGAAAAGACCAGCTCCTCGTCCTTACCGCCGTCCTCGCGGGCGTGACGGAGGGCAAGGACGACGCCTTCCCCTTCCCGCAGGGCTGTCTCCACGGACTCGGCGACGCGGGAGTGCTCGGTGTCGTCGCGGATGATGAGGCGGTCGATGACTATCTCGATGTAGTGCCAGCGGCGCTTGTCCAGGTTGATGGTGTCAATCTGGTCGACCTCGTGGACCTCGCCGTTGACGCGGAGCCGGATGTATCCGGCCTTGCGAATGTTTTCGAGGATGTCCTTGTGCTCGCCCTTCTTGCGGCGGACCTTGGGGGCGAGGAGGGTTATCCGGCTGCCCTCGGGGAGGGAGAGGATGGCGTCGACAATCTGCTGGACGGTCTGACGTTCCACGGGGCGGCGGCACTTGGGGCAGTGGGGGTGTCCGATGCGGGCGAAGAGGAGGCGAAGGTAGTCGTAGATTTCGGTGACGGTGCCGACGGTGGACCGGGGGTTGTGGGAGACGCCCTTCTGGTCGATGGAGATGGCAGGGGAGAGTCCCTCGATGTAGTCCACGTCGGGCTTGTCCATACGGCCAAGGAACTGGCGGGCGTAGGCGGAAAGGGACTCGACGTAGCGGCGCTGTCCCTCGGCGTAGATGGTGTCGAAGGCCAGGGAGCTTTTACCCGAGCCGGAGACGCCGGTGATGACGACCAGTTTTTCCCGGGGGATCATCACCTCGACGTTCTTGAGGTTGTGTTCCCGGGCGCCTTTGACGTGGATAAATTCCTGGGGCATGGGGACTCTTCCTTCTGAGTGGCCGCCTCTTTCGCGCCCAATTTAGGCAACTTGTCTAAGGGCGCTGGTCGGCTTCGTCTGAGTGGCCGCCTCTTTCGCGCCCGAGTTAGGTAACTTGTCTAAGGGCGCTGGTCGGCTTTGTCTGAATAACCGCCTCTTTCGCGCCAAGCCAAGTAACTTGTCTAAGGGCACTGGTCGGTTTTGTAAGGACGTTAGCAGTTAGGCGGATTGACGGATTCCAAGGGGTATTTTACCACCTGGGGGCGGGGGATTACGTTGGGGGATTCATCCCCCAAACCCCCTGAGTCGGGGTTGGGTGGAAGGGAGGTCTGGATTCCCGCCTGTGCGGCTGGTGCAACATACAAATGACGGGGAATGTGGGGAGAGAGGATGACGGCTACCGAGGGACCCAACACTCTTCCTGGCACGGGTTGGAGGTCTCGTGTCTCCACGAGTACAGTTCCTGCCAGGTAAGATTCAAGGGCTTAAGGCCTTTCCTGAACTCTTCCAGGGATTGCTTGCGCTTTTCGGAGTCGGCGCCCGGGGTTGGCACTACCCGGGCAATGGTTATGCCGTCGCGCACCAATGAGATGGTTTCTCCCCGGTCCACAGCTTTCAACAGGTCGGACAGCTGGGCATTGGCCTGGCCGACATCCACTTCGAGCATCGCTGTTCCTCGTTGCAGGATTGGTTGCAGGATTGGTTGGTTGAATTTTAGCACGGGCGCGGCGAGCGGGAACGAAGAGGCTGCCCCGGTTCCTATTCCATATCCCTATTCCAGCTCCCTATTCCAGCTCGATGAGGGGATCGTCGGCGTTGACGGTGTCCATGGGCTGGACGTGGACTGCCTTGATGACTCCGTCGCGGGGGGACTGGATGCTTTGCTCCATTTTCATGGCCTCGACGACGCAGACCTCGTCTCCGGCGGTAACGGTGTCGCCGGGGCGGACAAGGATGGACATGACCCGTCCGGGCATGGGGGAGCGGAGGATGTTTCCCGAGACGAGGACGGGGGACGTCGACGCTTCGGATGGTGGCGGGGGCAGCGTGTGTTCAGTCCGGCCGCGGCGGGGGGGTTGGGGACGGGTGGGAGACAGTCCTTCCACTTCCACCTGGAAGGTCTCGCCGTCTACGGTGACCTCCACGGGGGACCGGGTCAGGTCGCCGACGGTGACGGTGTACCAGGTGTCACCGACCCGGACGCGGAGGCTGGTCACCGCCAACCGAGGCTCCCGATAGTGCGCGACGAGAATTGCTCCTGGCGGGCCAGGGACTTCCAGCGGGCGTTGGGGGATGCCGGCGCCGGCTGGGACTCGCCCAGGGCCAGGGCGAGGGCCACGCCGATGGCGGCGGCAGTGCGGCGGTCGTCGGGAGCGGGGTCGTTTCCGTTCATGGAGGGGTTGCCTTGCGTCTGGGGCTGTCTTCCGGCGGAGGCCAGGGCGGACAGCGTTCCGGTGTGATGAGTTGCGGCCGCGAAATCGGGGTGGGCGAGGATGTCCCGCTGGAGAGGGATGTTGGTCTTGACGCCCTGGATAACGGTGTCCCGCAACGCTTGATCGAGGCCTTGCAGCGCCTGGGTCCGGTCAGAAGCCCAGGCCATGACCTTGGCCAGCAACGGTTCGTAGTGTAGCGTCACCTCGTAACCATTGCAAAGGGCGGAGTCGATGCGGAGGCCGGGGCCTTCGGGGAGGCGCAGGCCGTTGACCACGCCGGTGGCGGGAAGCAGGGTTCGCGGGTCCTCGGGATAGATGCGGGCCTCGACGGCGTGTCCGCTGGGCTGGACGTCGTCCTGGGTGATGGGCAGGGGCTCTCCGGCGGCGACGCGGAGCTGGAGTTCGACCAGGTCCACTCCGGTCACCAGCTCGGTGACGCCGTGCTCGACCTGGAGGCGGGTGTTGAGTTCGAGGAAGTAGACCTTTCCCTTGGGAGAGACGAGGAATTCGGCGGTGCCGGCGTTGGTGTATCCGATGTGGCGGCCCAGTCTCAGGGCCATGTCGCAGATATAGTCGCGGACTGAAGGGTCAAGCTTGACGGCCGGGGTCTCTTCGACGAGCTTCTGGTTGCGGCGCTGCATGGAGCAGTCCCGCTCGTAGAGGTGGACGAGGTTGCCGTGCCGGTCGCCGATGAGCTGCACCTCGATATGGGAGGCGTCCTTCAGGTAACGCTCGAAGAAGAGGCGGGAACTGCCGAAGGCGCTGGCGGCGACTTTCCTGGTGCGCTCGACCAGGGGCATGAGCTCGTCCATCGAATTGATTACGTAGATGCCGATGCCGCCGCCTCCGTCGGTGGCCTTGACCATGAGGGGGAAGCCCAGCTCCCAGGCTTTGTCGATGGCCTCGGAGTCGGCGACGGGCCCGTCGGTGCCGGGGAGGACGGGGAGGCCCGCCTTTGCGGCGAGACTGCGGGCACGGAGCTTGTCGCCCATCGCTTCCATGACGGATGGGTCGGGGCCGATGAAGGTGATGCCGGATTCCTGGCACCTCCGGGCGAACACCGGGTTCTCGGAGAGGAAACCGTAGCAGGGATGGATGGCCTCGGCGCCGGAATCGCGGGCGGCGGCCAGGACCTTGTCCATGTCAAGATAGCTCTCCAGGGGCGGAGCCGGGCCAAGGAGGCGGCTTTCGTCGGCCATCCGGACGTGGAGGGCGTCGCGGTCGGCCTCGGAGTAGACGGCGACGGTCTTGACTCCCATCTTCCGGCAGGTGCGGATGATGCGGCAGGCGATTTCGCCCCGGTTGGCGATCAGTATCTTGCTGAACAAGGGAAGTCCTCCCCGGGCTTTCGGTCCGGCAATGCGGATGGATGGCTGCGGCGGCGGCGCAAGGGCTGGGAGACGGCGTTACCCGGGATCATTCTCAGGGGACCGCATGCCATCGTCCAGATCCGGCTTCTCCATCCACCCGGACGGCCACCCGGACGGCGTGATGCGAAACTGGCTACGAAAATACCCCGGCTTCCCCGGAGCGCTCAAGCGCTTTCAGGAACGAGTTGGAACGGATTTCCCGTCCCAGCCAGTAATGAGTGGTGGCCGCCAGGACGGCGGTCAGCTCCCGCAGCAGAGCGAGGGGAAGGTCCAGGTCGGGAAGCTCTCCGATGGGGCTGCGGTGGAGCAGCCGCAGGACCTTGAGGGCCCGGAGGGAGAGGGGGAGTACCTGGGACCCCGGCAGGGCGCAGTCCGGGCAAAGGGTCCCGCCGCTGTCCACGCTGTAACGGTGGCGGTCCGCCTCGATGGAACGGCGGCACTCGACGCAGTGGAACAGCTCGGGCATGAACCCGGACACCTGGAGCAGGTGAAGCTCAAAGTGCCGAAGGGTCAGGTCGCGGGCCGGGTCGCGTTCCAGGACGGACAGGGTGCCGACGGCCAGCTCATAGAGGGGCTGGTTGGGACTGTCCTCGGAGCCGAATCCGTCCACCAGCTCGGTGACGAACTGGGCACGGGCCATGGCGGCGAGACCGGCGCGGAGGGCGGGAAAGGTGCCGGCGACCTCGGCCTGGGCCACGGTATCCAGGGTGCGGCCCCGGGCCAGGAGCAGGCGGGCCAGGGTCAGCGGCTCCAGGTGCCCGACCAGCCTGCTGTTGGCCTTGCGGGCGCCGTTGGCGGCGACGCGCAGCTTGCCCCACTCACGGGAGTACAGGGTGACCATCAGGCCGGCCTCGCCAAAGGGGGCGTTCTTGAGGACGAGGGCCTCGGCGCGGTAGGTACGGGGGGCGGGCACGGTCAGGACTCCTGGCGTCCGGTGAAGGCGCGGCTGAGGGTGGTCTCGTCGGAGTGCTCCAGGGAACCGCCGATGGGCAGGCCGCGGGCGAGGCGGGTGATGCGGAAGGGGGAGCCTTCCAACTGGCGAGTGATGAGCAGGGCGGTGGCGTCGCCGTCGAGGGTCGGATTGGTGGCGATGACCAGCTCGGAGACACCCCCGTTGGCGAGTCGGGCGTAGAGTTCCTTCAGCTTGATGTGAGCGGGGGTAACGCCGTTGAGGGGGGACACGGCGCCGTGGAGGACGTGGTACAGGCCGTAGTAGCAGTTGGCCCGTTCCAGGGCGAGGACGTCCATGGGTTCCTCGACGACGCAGACCTGAGAGCGGTCCCGCTGGGGGTTGGAGCAGATGCCGCAGACGTTGGCGTCGGCCAGGTTCTGACATTCCTCGCAGAACATGATGGTGTGCTTGACGGAGTAGACGGCGTCGGCGAGCTGGAAAGCCTCCTCGTTGGGAAGCTGGATGATGAAGTAGGCCAGCCGCTGGGCACTCTTGGGGCCGATGCCGGGCAGCTTGGTCAGCTCCTGGATGAGCCGGGCCAGAGACGGGGCGGCGGACGGCAGGCGTTCGGAGGTCATGGGAGCGTTTTATGCCTGGGGACGGGATTCTGCCAATTGGGTCCGGTTTCCCGCCTCCGCAGGAACGGCCGGTCCCTAGAACCCCAGGCCGGGGATGTTGAGGCCGCCGGTGACGGCGCCCATCTTCTTGGCGGCGATTTCCTGGGTCTTGGCGAAGGCGTCGTTGACCGCGGCGGCCACCAAGTCCTGCAGCAGGTCGACATCCTCGGCGGCCTCGGGGTCGATGAACACCGACTCGACGGTCTGCTTGCCGGTGACGGTTACCTTGACCACGCCGCCGCCGGCGCTGCCCTCAACGGTCATCTCTTCCAGCTCTTCCTGCACCTTCTGCAGCTGGGCCTGGAGTTTCTGGGCCTGTCTCATCATGTTGCGGTTCATTCCGATTGCTCCTCTACGATTCTGCCGCCCATGTTGATTGCGGCGCGGACCAGCGGGCTGTTCTGGGACGCCCGGCCGGGGCCGGCGGTCCCGTTGTCCTGCAGCAGGGTCAGGTTGAACTGGTGGGGCTGACCGAAGAATTTCTCGATGGCTTCGGAGACCATCCTGCGGCTGTTGGGGTCTTCCATCTCCTTCTGCATCCGCTCCAGGTTGGAGCCGTTGCGGAAGGGCAGGACCAGGGTGCCGTTTTCGATGGAGACGTTTTCGGAAAGGCAGTCCCGCAGCAGCGCTCCCAGGTTGAACTCCCGGCCCTTGCAGCGCCCGAGGGCCTTGACGGCGCCCTGCCAGCGGCTGCGGAGATCGTCCTCGGGGCCGGCGGGCATGGCGCCGCCGGGACTGTCCGGGGGCATCGGGCCCGGGCCGGCCGGCATCCCACGCCCGGCGGGAGCGGCAGCCCGGGGTCGGTCTTGTCCGGAGGGCGGCCCGGCGGTGGGGGCATTCCGCGGGGGAGGCGCCTGGCGGGGAGCCGGGGCTTCCTGGCTGCAGATTTCCACGGCGGCCAGTTCCAGGGGCAGGGTGGAAGGCGCATCGTAGCGCATGCTGACGTCGCCCCAGATCTTGACGGCCTGGAGCACCCGCCATTGGGGGAGCTGGTTGACCAGTTCGCGGAGCTGGCCGAGCAGGTGGTCGGGCAAGTCCAGCCGCTCGCGGGAACCCCATTCCAGGAGCATGGCGGCGCGGAGGAGGTCAAGGGTCTGGCGGTGAAGCTGGCGCAGGTCCACTCCGTCCCAGGCGGCGGTGTTGACGGCTTCCAGAGCGGCAGGGGTGTCGCCGGTGAGCAGGGCCCGGGCCAGGTCCAGCCAGCGGTCGGCCCGTCCCAATCCCAGAAGTTCTTCCACCTGGGGCTGGGTGACGCTGCCGCCGCCGGAGAGGACCAGCTGCTCCAGAAGGTTTTCGGCGTCCCGCAGGCTGCCGGCGGAGAAACGGGCGACGGTGCGGAGGGCCTCCGGGTCGACGGTGACGCCTTCCGCCTCGGCGATCTCGTGGAGGCGCTGGAAGACGACCTCCCCAGGCAGGCGGCGGAAGTCGTGCCGTTGGCAGCGGGAGACGATGGTCGGAAGTATTTTCTGGGCTTCCGTCGTGCAGAGGATGAAGATGACGTGGCCGGGCGGCTCCTCCAGCGTCTTGAGGAAGGCGTTGGAGGCCTGGTCGGTGAGCATGTGGGCTTCGTCGATAATGTAAATCTTGCGGGAAGCCTCGACGGGAGCGAAGTTGACCTTGTCCCGGATGTCCCGGATCTCGTCGATGCCCCGGTTGCTGGCGGCGTCCAGCTCGATGATGTCCAGCAGGCGGCCCTCGTTGGCGGCGGTGCAGAGATGGCAGGCGTCGCAGGGGTCGCCGTCCCGGGGGTCAAGGCAGTTGACGGCCTTGGCCATGACCCGGGCGGTGGTGGTCTTGCCGGTGCCCCGGGGGCCGCAGAAGAGGTAGGAGTGGCTGATCCGTCCCTGCACGATGGCGTTGCGGAGGGTGGTGGAGACGTGCTCCTGCCCCACCAGGCTGCTGAAGCTGGAGGGGCGCCACTTGCGGTAGTAGACCTGGGTGGTCACGGGCGCACCGCCGGGACCGGAAACACCTGGGCCAGGGCTTTGCGCTCCAGGGACTGCATCTCCCGGGTTTCTTGTTCCTCGAGGTGGTCGTATCCGGCCAGGTGAAGGACGCCGTGGACCAGCAGCAGGGCGAGTTCCTGCGAGTATCCGCAGCCCTTCTCCCCGGCCTGGCGGCGGGCCTGGGGACAGGAGATTATCACCTCTCCCAGGGGAGCGGGGTGGCCGGGGGGGAGGATGAATCCGTCGGCGTCAGGCGCGCCGGATAGGTGGCCGGCAGGAAGGTCGTCCGGGCCTTCCCAGTGGCCGGGGAACTCGGAGGAGAAGGAGAGGACGTCGGTGGTCTCGTCCAGTCCCCGGTAGCGGAGGTTGAGTTGACGCACTTTGGAGTCGCCGGTGAAGAGCACGCTAACCTGTCCCGGCGGGCCGTCCGACAGGGCGGCGTCCAGAGCGGATTGGACCACGCGGCGGGTCCATTCGTCGGGCAAGTCCGTCCGAAGGGCGGCGTCCAGGGTGGAGTCCACCGCGATGTCGATTTGCCAGGGATGGGACACTGCCACCGCCACGCCCCCCAGTTCTAAAACATGGAAAAAGGTGTCAACCGGCCCCACGGGAATCATAGCATGGGGGTTGGGGGCCAGCAAGGAACGCCGGGACACCCGGCGCGGGAACACGGGCAGGCTGTGCCGGGGGTGTGCCGTGCTAAAATGGTTCCCGGCGCCGGTGGGATTTCCGCAAGCCATTGTGCTATGCGGGTTGGATTCGCGACCGGGCAAGGAGTCATAGCTGATGGTCGACGATAATTCTCCCCCGCTGCACGAGGAGTTTGCCGAGGTGGTACTGCCGGAGGAGGGGGTGGTGGAGCTCACCGACCGGCTGACGGAGTACATGACCGAAATCGAGCTGGGCGGCATGACCGACATCATCGGGCAGGTGCTGGACGACTTCATCGACCAGTCCGGCAGCATGCCCGAGGACCTGCGGGACTCGGACGCCTTCGAGCGGATAACCTGCAGCCAGCTTGCCGTAACCCTGGCTTACCAGCTGGGGAGGCTGGAGGGAAGGTCTCCCCAGATTGTCCGGCGGCTGGTGCAGGAGGCGGTGGAAAAGTGGGAGGCCCGTCCCATCAGCGACGCCCTGGATATTTCGGACAATGACATGCGCCGTCCCAAGGAGCTGGTGTATCCCAGGCTGCGTCGGCTGGAGTACGCTGAGACGGACGACGACTTTCTGGACGAGTAGACCCACCGGCGGCATCAGGACGCCGACGGACCCGGTTGGCGTTCCGTATAGCGCCCTATCCGGTGTCCCACCGTTGGAGAAGGTATAAGGAGGAAGGTATGACCAGCGCACCATCCCGCTATGACCTGCTGCTGAAGGGGGGCAACCTGCTGGACCCGGCCCAGGGGATTGACGGGCAGAGGGATGTGGCCTTCCAGGGCGGGAAGGTGGCCGCGGTGGCCGAGCGAATCGATCCCCAGGACGCCGCCAACGTGGTGGACGTATCCGGGAAGCTGGTGACGCCGGGGCTGATCGACCTGCACGGGCACTTCTACCACGGGGGCACCGGCAGCGCGGTCCACGCGGACCGGGCCTGCCTGTCCGCCGGTACAACGACGGGACTGGACGCGGGCAGCTCCGGGTTTCTCAACTACAGCGCGATGAGGGACTACGTCTTTCCGGCCCACCGCACCCGGCTGCTGGCCCTGCTGCACATCGGGGCCGTGGGCCTGGCGGCCAACCGGGTGCTGGGCGGAGGACTCCACGATATGCGGGTCATCGACGCCGACGAGACCGCGGATGCCATCAAGGCCAATCCCGGGTTCCTTTTCGGCGTCAAGGTGCGGATGCACTATGACGCGGTGGCTCGCTGGAACGCCCACGAGGCGATGCAGAAGGCGCGGGAGGCGGCGGACAAGTCGGGCACCCGGTTGATGGTGCATGTCAGTGGGACGCCGATCCCGCTGCCCGACGTGCTGGAATTCCTGGGGCCGGGGGACATATCCACCCATGCCTTCAACGGCCACCCGGAGCACATGCTGGACCGGAACAACAAGATCCGTCCGCAGGTGCGGGAGGCAGCCGACCGGGGCGTCATCATGGACGTGGGCCACGCGGGAATCCACTGCGACGTGGAGGTGGTGAAGGCAGCGATGGAGCAGGGGCTTCCGCCGGACACCATCAGCACCGACGTTCACATCGCCCCGCCGGGCCGGACGGTCTACCTGATGAACGACCTGCTGAGCAAGTTCCACGGAATGGGCATGTCGCTGAAGGATGTGGTGACGGCGGGAACGAGCCGCCCGGCCGAGGTCCTGGGGCTGCAGGACAGCATCGGCTCCCTGGCGCCGGGGATGGAGGGCGACGCGGCGGTGTTCGAGCTGCGGGAGGGCCGGTTTGTCTGGCACGACATGGCCGGCCACAACGTCGAGGGAAAGGTGCGGCTGGACACTTTCCTGACGGTGCGGGGCGGAGCCGTGGCCTGGCGGGAGGGCCGGATGACCGACATGGGGGAGTGCTAGGGCTGTTGCGCCGGCCCGGATCCGCCCGACTGGAAGTCACGCCGGGGCCTTGTTTTCCGGGTTGCAAAGGACTGATGGGAGTGACAAACTGGAGCCATGCAGATCGGACCATTTGAGGTTATAGAACCGGTCCCCGAGTTGAAGGACCCGCACCTCATCGCGGTGCTGCGCCCCTGGATTGACGTGGGAAGCGTCGGAACGCTGGCCCTGAACCGAGTGGAACGCCACCTGCGGGCTAAAGAAGTGGCCCGGCTGGCGACCCCGGGGCTGTTCTACGACTATACCCGCTACCGTCCCCGTTCCTACTTCAACGAGGGCCGGCGCGAGGTCAGTATCCCGAACACGGTCATCCGCTGGGGGTCGCGGGAAGAGGGGCCGGACCTGCTGCTGATGCACCTGCTGGAACCCCACCTGTACGGGGAGGACTTCACCGACGGGGTAATCGAGGTCCTGAAGCACTTCGGCGTGAAGCGCTATTCCCTGGTCGGCGCCATGTACGACATGGTGCCCCACACCCGTCCGTTGGTGGTGTCGGGCATCGGTAACGGCGGAGACGCCGAGGAAGAGCGGCGGAGGGAGAGGGTGCGGACCAGCGATTACGAGGGCCCAACCACCATCACCTACCTGATTACGCAGGAAGCCATCCGGCTGGGGGTTGAGACCCGGACCTTCGTGGTACACCTTCCCCAATACCTCCAGGTTGACGAGGACCTCACCGGAACAGCCCGCTTGATGGAGATATTGTGCTCGGTATACGGCCTGCCCGCCCGGCTCATCGAGGCCAACCGGGGTGAGGAGCAGTACCGGCGTCTCCAGGACCGGGTGGACGACAAGGCGGCGGTGGATGCGATGCTGGGACGGTTGGAGGAGCGGTACGACCTGGAATACGCAGACATGGGGCAGGAGCCGCAGGAAGAGCCGGGCACGCCGCCCGCGCTGTCCCAGGACATCGAGGACTTCCTGAAGGACCTGAACGAGGGGTTCACCCCGCCCGGCTAGGGTGGCTGCGGGTTCCGCCTGGATTCCCCTCGTGGAACCGGCGGCGGTTCGCCCTCCGCGCGGGAGTGATTGGGACGGCGGCCTGTCCCCGGAATTAACGGGTTTCGATAGTTAGGCCATGGCGGCGTCGATGTGCGATGGCAGTTGCGGCGCCATAATTATGGGTTTCGTCGCCTGCTGCGATTTCTCGCGATGTTACCGTCATTATATTGGGAATGGCGGCGAAGTGGATTGACCACGGGAGTAGATTGTGATAAATTGGCCCAACCTGTTATTCAGGCTGCGGCCAGATTTTGGAGGTAGAGCATAGCTAGGCAGTACAAAGTCAATGAGCAAATTCGGTCTCCCAGGATCCGCCTGATCGGTGAGAACGGGGAACAGTTGGGGGTGGTCGCGACGGACCAGGCGATCCAAATGGCCCGCCAACAAGACTTGGACCTGGTGGAGGTGGCGCCCAACGCTGATCCGCCGGTCGCTCGACTCTTGGACTACGGCAAGCTGCGCTATCTGTACTCGAAAAAAGAACGGGAGTCCAAGAAGGCCCAGAAGAGCACTGAATTGCGGGAAGTCCGGTTCCGTCCGAATATTGGCTCCCATGACCTGGAAGCCAAGATGCGGAAGGTGCGGGAATTCATCGGGGACGGGTCGAAGGTCAAGCTGACGGTCCGGTTCAGGGGGCGGGAAGCCGTCCACCAGCAGCTGGGGCTGTCGGTGCTGAAGAAAGTGGCCGACGATCTGAAGGACGAGGTAAGGCTGGAAAAGCCCCCTTCCATGGAGGGCCGCGCCCTGTCGATGATTCTCATACCGGGCGTTACCAGGAGCGACAAGGCGGAAGATTTAGCAGATGCCAAAGCTTAAGACCCACAAGGGCGCAAAGGCCCGCATCCACATTACCGGCTCGGGCAAGCTGATGCGCCGCAAGCGGATGAGCAGTCACCTGCGCCGCAAGAAGCCCAAGAAGGTTACCCGCAAGTACGCTGACAAGCTGCTGGTGGACCAGAGCGACGTCAAGCGGTTCAAGCGATTGCTTCCCTACGGATAGGCGGGGATTCTAAACACGGAGATTCGGTTTGCCCAGAGTTAAACGCGGTGTTACCAAGCACCGCAGGCACAAGAAGGTAATGCTGGCCGCCCGGGGGTACCAGGGTTCGTCCAGCCGCAACTATAAGTGGGCCAAGGAAGCCCTGCTCCACGCCTGGAGCCACGCTTACCGGCACCGGCGGGAGCGGAAGGGTGAGTTCCGGCGGTTGTGGATCGTGCGCATCGGCGCGGCCTGCCGCCAGTATGGGATTCCCTACAACCAGTTCATGCACGGCCTGAAGCTGGCCGGGGTGGAGCTGGACCGGAAGGTCCTGGCCGACATGGCCGTGAACGACGAGGCGGGGTTTGAAAAGCTGGTGGAGCTCTCCACCGCCCAGCTTAACGCCTGACGCCTGCAGAGAGCCGGAATTGCGAAGGTGCGGGATTAGTTCCCGCACCTTTTTGCGTTTGGAGGCGGGCCGGTGGAGCCGCCGGGAAGCGTTCAGTCCCCGGGTTCGGGGCTTTCCGAGGAGGCAAACCCGTAGTAGGTGTCCTGGTCGAGGACCCGGGCCAGCCCTTCCCGCGTCACGGTGATGGGCCGGAGGGGGGTGGACCAGCGGCTGACCAGGTCTTGGTGGAGTTCGCTGAGGGCGATGGGCTGATTGCCGCGGGTCAGAATCGTGCGGAAGACAATCTCCTGGATGGGCATTTCGGAGCGGATGTAGTCCTCCTCCTGGGGGCCGAACTCGGCGATCTCCCGGAGCAGTTCTTCCGGGTCGGAGAGCTCGTGGTCGGGCTTCATGAGGGAGGGCGATGCCGGCACGCGCCGGGCGGCCAGGATGGTGACCGGCGACCGGCCCAGGTCGGATATCCGGCCAAGGCTGACGTGGTAGGCGGGGGATTCCTCGGCGTCGGAGGATGGGTTGGCAGCCGTGGTGGTCATAGGGCAACCTCTTCGTTCCAGTTGAGCATAATTACGCGGACGCGGTCGCCCGCGGCTTTGGACTTCTCGTCGGCGGGGCACACGGCAAGCCCGTTGGCCCGGGACATGGATGTGAGGATGTTGGAGCCCTGAGGGCCGGTGGGGTTGGCGTAATACTCCCCGTCGCGGCGCTCCACCTCCACCCGGGCGTAGACCCGGCGGCCGTCGGCGTTGTAGATGGGGCCGGTCAGGACTCCTTCCACGGATGGCCGGGCCTGGGCTCCCCGTCCCAGCATGATGTGGATGGCCGGGCGGCCGAACATCTCGAAAGCGACCATGGCGCTGACCGGGTTTCCCGGCAATCCTATCAACGGAATCCGCCTGCCGCCGGGGTAGTCCAGGTGGCCGAAGGCCAGGGGCTTGGCGGGGCGCATCCGCACCGACCAGAAGTTCATGTCGCCGCGCTGGGTGAGCACGTCCTTGACCATGTCGTAGTCGCCCTTGGACACGCCGGCGGAGGTGATCAGCATATCCGAGCCGGCGCCCTCTTCCAGCTTGCGGTGCAGGTCGTCCAGGTTGTCCCGGGCAATCCCCAGGAGGCGCGGGACACCCCCGGCGGCCAGTACCGAAGCGGCCACGCCGGAGCTGTTGCTGTCGTAGATCTGCCCGGGGCCCAGGGGGTCCCCCTCGGATACCAGCTCATCGCCGGTTGACAGGATGCCTACGACGGGGCGGCGGATGACCCGGGCGTGGGTCATGCCCAGGGAGGCCAGCACGGCCACCTCGGAGGAGCGGACCACCGTGCCGGCTGCCAGCACCAGCTCGCCCTTTCGGACATCCTCCCCGGCGGGCCGGACGTTGGCGCTGAGGGGAAGGTCGGCCATTATGGCGATCCGGTCGAGGGTATCGCCGGAGTTGCGGCGGGCGATTTCGTCGGTCTCCTCGAAGGGGACGACGGTGTCAGCGCCCGGAGGGACCGGTGCGCCGGTCATGATCCGGATGGCGGTTCCCGGGGTCACGGTCTGGGTGGAGACTTCTCCGGCGGCGACCCGGCCTATGACTTCCAGGTTGGCCGGGCTGGCGGCGGATGCTCCTTGGATATCCTGGTGCAGGAGGGCGTATCCGTCCATGGCCGAGTTGGCCATGGGAGGCAGGCTGAGGGGAGACGAGACATCCTCGGCCAGCACCTGCCCGAGGCACTCCAGGACGGGCTTTTCCTCCGGTTCCACGGCGTTGAAGCATTCCATGATTCGGGCGAAGGCTTCCTCCACCTCCAACATGTCCTCGCCGGCGTGGCTGTGGCTGTGCTCATTGTCGTCGCCGTGGTGGCGGGAATGATGCTGGTGATGTCCGCCGTGGTGGCCGTGTTCCTGATGGCGCTGCATAACGGTCCTTACCTTTGCCGCGGCGCGATTGCGGCGCGGCGTCTACCCGGTTCGAAGGGTTGCACCGGTCTCCCGCTCCAGGTTTCTCAACAGGCCTTCCAGGGCGCGGTTGACCTCTTCGTTGGTCAGAGTCTTCTGGTGGGACTGGAAGTATACGTGAAGGGCCAATGACTTGGTGCCCTCGGGAATGTTCTCCCCGGTGTACACATCGAACAGGGAGACGTGCTCGACGAGGCGGTGACGGCGAAGGAGGGCCTCCACCTGTCCGGCGGGTACGTCCCGGTTGACCACCAGGGCCAGGTCCCGGGTCGCCGCCGGGAAGCGGGAGAAGGACTTGAACCCTTCCCGGCGCCCTTGGGTGGCCTTGAGGACGCTGTCCAAGTCCAGCTCGAACATGGCCACGGGCTGGGGCCGCAGCTCAAAGCGCTCACGCAGGGCGGGGTGAAGTTCGCCGACGATTCCCAGCACCGTCCCTCCGGCGGATATGGAAGCGCAGCGTCCCGGCTGGAAGGCCGGGTCTTCAGCAGGCTCGAACTCGGGCGCCAGGGACAGCCGCTCCAGGGCGGCAGTCAAGGCGCCCTTGGCGTCGAAAAAGTCCAGGGAACCGGACGATTCCAGCCAGGACGGCTCGGTCCGCTCCCCGGAAAGCACCCCGGCGGCAATGTCCTTTTCCTTCGGAAGATCGTTGGGTTGAGGCAGGAAAGCGCGCCCCACCTCGAAGAAGCGGAAGGGCACATCCAGGCGTTCCTGGTTGTACCGGAGAGTCTGGAGGATGCTGGCCCGCAGGGTGGGCCGCAGGTATTCCTGTCCCGCGTTCATGGGATTGGCTACGCGCAGGGGCGGATGCCCCGGGTCAAGCTCCTGCACCATCCCCAGGGTATCCCAGCCCAGCAGGGGGTAGCTGATGGTCTCCTGCAGCCCGGCGGCGGCCAGCGCCTCCCGCACCCGCTGCTTCAGCCCGGTCATGGGGGCCGGCTGGTGGTAGGGAATGGGAGAGGACATCATAGTGGTGGGGACCTCGTCGTAGCCGATGATCCGCACCACTTCCTCGATGAGGTCCTCTTCAATGGCGATGTCGTTGCGCCAGTAGGGAACGGCGGCCCGCAGGCTGTCCGGGCCGGTGGTCTCGGTGACGAATCCCAAGGAGTTGAGGACGGACGCGGCGGTCTCCAGTTCCAGGTCCATCCCCAGGACCTGCTTCAGGCGTCTCAGGGTTAGCGGAACGCTGGGGGAAGGCTGGTCCCGGTCGGGGAAGATGTCGATGATCCCCCGGGCGATCTCTCCCCCGGCCACCTGCTGGATGAGCTGGGTCGCCCGCCGCAGGGCGATGGGGGCCAGCTCCGTCCGCAGTCCCTTCTCGAACCGCTGGGTGGCGTCGGTGCGCAGGCGGAAGGTCTCGGCGGTCTTGCGGTTGTTGTAGGCGTTGAAGGTGGCGGACTCCAGCAGCACGGTGGTGGTTCCCGGGCCGATCTCGCTGTTGGCGCCGCCGATGACGCCGCCCATTCCCACGGGATCGCGGGCGTCGGCGATGACCAGCACGTCGGGGTTAAGTTCCCGGGGGACGCCGTCCAGGGTTTCCAGCGTCTCCCCCGGCTCGGCCCGGCGTACGATGATGGTCCGGTCCCGCACCTTGTCCAGATCAAAGGCGTGGAGCGGCTGGTTGAACTCCAGCATGACGAAGTTGGTCACGTCGACGACGTTGTTGATGGGGCGCAGGCCGGCCCTGGTCAGCCGGTCCTGGAGCCACTGGGGCGACGCGCCGATTTTCAGGCCGCTGATGACGCTGCAGGTGTAGCGGTGGCACAGGTCCGGGTCGGCCACCGAGACGGAGGCCAGGTCGGAGACCGGGGTGCCGGTTTCGGCGTATCCGACTTCCGGCTCGCGCACCGTCTTGCCGGTGATGGCGGCGACTTCGTGGGCCACCCCCAGGACCGAGAAGCAGTCCAGCCGGTTGGGGGTCAACTCCAGGTCGATGACCGTGTCCCCCAGGTATTCGTCCAGGTCCATCCCCAGGGGAGCGTCCTCCGGGAGAACGACGATGCCTTCGTGGGCGTCACCGAGGCCCAGTTCCAGCTCGGAGCAGATCATTCCTTCGGATACCACTCCGCGGATGCGGGCGGGTTTCAGGTTTTCGTGCTTCTCCGAGTGGGTGTTGTAGAGGTATGCGCCCACCCGGGCGAAGCAGATCTTCTGCCCGGCGGCCACGTTGGGAGCTCCGCAGACGACCTGCACTTCCTCCGAGCCGGTGTTCACGCGGCACAGGGAGAGGCGGTCGGCGTTGGGGTGCTGCTCCACCGAGAGGACCAGGCCGACGCAGCAGCCGGTCCAGCCGCCGTACTCGATGATGTCCCCGGCCTCTACGCCGGCCATGGTCAGGCGATGGGCCAGCTCGGCGGGAGGTAGGTCAACGTCGACGTATTCTTTCAGCCAACTGAGGGGTATCAGCATGGAGGTTTGCGGCGGTGCCGGACTTCCTTTCTCCTGGGAATGGGCGGGTTCGTCTTGGAAAACCGGGGCAGCGCCGCATCGGAAGGGTGCCCGGGAGCGTGGGTCCTCGGGGCGCTGACTATTCTACCAGAACCTCTTCCTAGAACTGGCTCAGGAACCGCAGGTCGTTGGAGTAGAAATGCCGGATGTCGTCAATGCCGTACTTGAGCATGGCGACCCGTTCCGGCCCCACTCCGAAGGCGAAGCCGGTGTACTTTTCGGTGTCGTAGCCAACGCCGGCCAGGACCTTGGGGTGGACCATGCCGGCGCCCATGATTTCAATCCAGCCGCTGTCCCGGCAGATGCGGCATCCCTCCCCGTTGCCATCGCAAGAGAAGCAGTCGATGGACATGTCCACGCCGGGCTCCACGAAGGGGAAGTAGTCGCAGCGGAAGCGGACGCGCCGTTCCTCCCCGAACAGACGGCGGGCGAACTCGTAGAGGGTGCCCTTCAGGTCGGCGAAGGTGATGCCCTCATCCACGGCCAGGCCCTCGACCTGGTAGAAGTGCCACTCGTGGGTTGCGTCGGTGGCCTCGTAGCGGTAGCACTTGCCGGGAACGACCACGCGCACCGGCGGCTGGGTGCTCTCCATGACCCGGGCCTGCATGGGAGAGGTGTGGGTCCGCAGGAGCATGGGCTGCCGGCCGGTCTCGTCCCGGTAGTCCACCCACAGGGAGTTCCACATATCCCGGGCGGGATGGCCCTCGGGGATGTTCAGCATCTCGAAGTTGTAGCGGTCCCACTCGACCTCCGGTCCCTCGACGATGCTGAAGCCCATGCCGGCGAAGGCGTCGGTTATCTCCCGGACAATCTGGGTGGTGGGATGAAGACGACCCTGGATGGTGGGCCGGCCGGGAAGGGTCACGTCAATACGGTCGCGGGCAAAGGCCGCGTCCTGCTGGGCCCGGTTTACCCGGGCGGTACGACCGGCCAGCCGTTCCTCCAGGTCGGACTTGGCCCGGTTGCCCAGGGCGCCGAGTTCCCGGCGCTGTTCCATGTCCAGGCCGGACAAGCCGCGCAGGATGTTGGTCAGTTCCCCCCGCCGTCCCAAGTAGGAAACGCGCCATTGCTCCAACGCCTCGGCGTCGGATGCTTCATCGAGTTGGAGAATGGCCCGCTGGGTGAGGGAGTGGATGGAATCGGCTGAAGGCTGGGTCAAGGCAGTCCCGCTTTGCAGGTATTCGATACGGCCGGGGGTTCAGCTTTCGACAAGCCATTATAGGATTCGTGAATACGGATGGTCAAGAATTATTCCCGCGCTGGCCAAGAAACCGGCCCGGGTTTCCGGCAGAACAGGGGGTGTATAATGCCGCAAACATTGGCCTTGCAGGAGTTTTTCGTCCCTTGCGGACGCCTATGGTTTCTATTTCCCCCCGGTCCGTCAAGGGAAAACTCCACTATGGTTGGGCCATTCTCGCCCTTACCTTCACCAACCTCTCCATCGAAGGGGGCGCCAAGAGCATCCAGCCGGTGCTCTTGGTGGCCTTTCGGGACCACTTCCAGCGGAGCGCGGCGCTGACGTCGGCGCTTTTCTCCGTTTCGGGGATAGTGGGAGCGATCGCCTACCCTTTCCTGGGGCGGCTGCTGGACCGGTTTGGGCCCAGAGTCATGTTTCCCATCGCGGGGGTGGTGTTGCTGGTTGGCTGGCTGGCGAGCAGCCGGGCCAGCGAGCTGTGGCAGCTGTTCATCTTCTACAGCGTGATCGCGACCCTGGGCCAGGTGACCCTCTCATCCTTTTCGGCCACCGCGACCCTGGCGCCGTGGTTCCCCCGGTCCAAGGGACTGGTCCTGGGACTGGCGGACTCGGGGAACCCCGCTGGGCACGCGATGGTCGTTCCGCTGGCCCAGTTGATCGTTCAGACGATGGGCTGGCGGGCCGCGTACCAGATCTTTGGAGTCGCCTTCTTCCTCCTGGCGGCCCCGTTGAACCTGCTGTTCCAGCGGCGTCCGCCGAAGCCTGAAGCCGCGGAGACTGAAAGCCCGGCGGAGGGCGAGGCGCTGCCGGCCCCGAAGATCCCGGTGGGCCGGGTACTGGCCGCTCCGGCGGTGTGGGTGCTGCTGGCGGCCCGGGGCATCGCTTCAACCTCGCACCAGATGACGACGGTGCATATCATTGCTTTTCTGATTTTTTCCGGTTACGACGGCTTCGAAGCGGCTTTGGCGCTGGGAGTAGCGGGTCTGCTGGGCATTGGCGGGAGACCCGGCTTCGGTATGCTGTCGGATGTCATCGGACGGGAAATCGTGTTCACCATGAGTATGGGCATGGTGTGTTTGGCGATTCTGCTGGTGCTGGTGTTTGGCGACGGAGGGTCCTGGTGGGTCTTGGTGGGGTTCGTTGGCCTTATCGGTCTCAGCGATGGGCTGAGCGGGCTGCTCATCGGAGCCAAGGCGGCGGACCTGCACCCGCCCGAAGTGCTGGGGGCGGTAATGGGCGTTGTGGAGGTGGGACGGGGGATGGGAATCGCCGTCGGGCCGGTGCTGGCAGGCATTTTGTTCGACAGGAACCAGGACTACACCATGGCATTCAGCGTTGCCATCGGCCTGCTGCTGGCGGCCATGGCCCTGGTCTGGGCGGTGCGGTTCGTGCAGCGGCCGGCGGTTGCCCCATCCCGGAACGCCGGCTGAGGTCGGAACTCGGGAAAAGCCCGGAATATGGCCGCCGGCCCCGGCGATAAGCCGGGGTTTTTTCTTTGTCCACGTGGCCGTGTGCTGGCCGGGAGCGTCTGATCGACGGTGTCCCTCGTCAATCAGTGACAGCTTCATATTGTGTAAGAACTAATGTTCTGTTACGCTATGTCCAGTTGCCGAAAATTCCGGCTGGGGCTGTGCGGTTGGACCTGGACGGCACCCACACCTGGAACAAGGATCTGGAGGTCTCTTGGCATTGTTTCGTTTCAAGGCCTGCACCAAGTGCGGGGGCGATCTGGCGTTGGACGACGGGGACTGGCTCTGCCTGCAGTGCGGCAAGTATTACTACGTGGGGCTGTACCGGCATCGGGACCCGGAGCCTGCCCCGGTCAGGTGGCAGTTTCCCAAGACTCGGGGGTTTGGGACGCATGATCGCGGCGGAGGAAGCCGCTGCTGGAGTTGCGAAGTTCCCCCGGTGGTGTACAAGACAAGGACCAATTCGCTGTGAGCGGAACGACAGTAAACTCCAAGGGGAGGGGGAACCTGCTGGCAGTAAGCGTTGGCTCCCGGCGCACCGGATGGGCCGTTTTCGCAGACGGGCGTCTGAACGCCGCCGGGGTCATTTCCATTCCGGCTGTGCTGCGGGCGCGGGTCGAGGAGCGGGCCGTCCTCTTGGTCTGCTCCCTGGATGAGTTGGCAGTCCAGTGGGAGATCAGGGCGGTTGCATCGCGGGGAAGGTCCTTCGCCGGCTTGCCGAAACATGGCACGGCGGAGCTGGAAGCCGCCTTGTCCCGCTGGCGGGAATTCCGGGGGATGGCGTGGTATTCCTACACCACGGCGGAAGTCAGGACGGCGCTGGCCGGAAAGCCCAACGCATCCAGGGAAGCTCTCTCCTACGCAGTCATGGAAAGACTTGGGTTGATCGGAGAGACCAGGACGGCAGAGGAGTGGGAAGCGGCGGCCATCGGGGTTTACCACCTGCGGCAAACCGGGGCTACCCCCGCCGGGCCGGAAGAGCGCTGACACAAAATGCGACAATCATGGGACAAAATGACACAGTTTGGCACAATCGCGACACATCCGGGCTACAGTTTTACCACGATTTGGGCCGGAAAAAACCGGGCGCCGTGCTCAAATGTGAAGGATATCGGGGCTTATGGCACAAGTCGGGTTTTTTCCGGCCCGGTTCCTCCTGGGACTCAGCCGCCCGGATGCCCCCCACCCTTCGATCACCGGAGCGCCGGGCCGCGTTGAACAACCGGGGGGCGCGTGTATAATGAGCCGCACAGCGCGATGGGCGCCGAGCCGGCCAGGGCGGCCCGGCTGCCCGTGGCACCCCGGACCGAGGAGGAGTTATGCCGATCATCCAGCGTCCCTACGTTCCCCCGGAAGACCAGGTGCCCCAGGAGGATTCCTACGTCAACCCCGGCGACCCCCAGTCGGCCGACCTGTCCGGGGAGCCCATCACCTTCTACGCCGATTCCATGCATATCTTCAGCAGCCTTTACTCCGCGGTACTGTTTTTCGGCGAGCAAATGGAGGAGCGGGAACCCATCCTGCGGACGCGGATCAAGGTAAGCCCGCAGATGCTCAAGGCCATCTCGTTGCTGACCTCAAAGCACGTCCGCGAGTACGAGGCGGCGGTGGGGCCAATCATGCTGCCGGACCAGGTCTACGATGCCTGGGAGTTGAACTCCGAGGCATTGGAGGAACACCAGCACTGATGGCTTCCGAGAAGGACCGGGTGATTGCCGAGGACCTGGGCCTGCCGGTGGTGGTGGAGCCGGGAGTTGATTCGGCGATGCCCGAGGACATGGACTGGCGGCTGGTGGGGACCAGCCAGCCCAACGCGGCCACCTTCCACATCAACCATACCGACGTGACGCAGGTGAAGGTGGGCGTTCTGAGGCCCTCGGACATGCCGGAGGACTCCCAGTTCGTTCTGACGAAAGAGATCCCCATCATCATCATCGACAGCCTGGACAAGTACTGGGCGGGGGAGTCGAAAGAAGCCCTGCCGCTGAACGGGTTGAGGGTCCCCATCGAGGGGGATACGGAGGAAGAGGCGAAGCGGAACCTGGCGGGGGACCTGGCAGCCCAGTTCCGCCTGCTGATGCTGCTCTCTACCACCCGGCAGGGCGGCGTGGCCCCGCCTCTGATGGAGAACCTCCGCCTCTACCACAGCATCATGGCTCCGGCCAGGACGGGATCGGGCTAGTCCCGAGCCAGGACCGCTAGACCAGGGCTTTGACCCGTTCCGCGATGGCGGAGGCGACCTCGTCGACCGGGATCTGCTCCGCTTCGTCGGACGTCCGCTCCTTGACCTCCACCATGCCGTTGTTCAGGTTGCGGGGGCTGACCACCAGCCGCAGCGGCAGTCCCAGCAGGTCCGCATCGTTGAACTTGACGCCGGGGGCCTGGTCGGGCCGGTCGTCGTAGAGGGTTTCCACTCCCTTTTCCCATAGCCGGCGGTAGAGGTCGTCGGCCGCCTGGGAAACCGTATCGTCGTTGAGGTTGAGGCCGACGAGGTGGGCCTGGTAGGGGGCGATGGGCGGGGGAAAGACCATGCCCCGGTCGTCGTGGTTCTGCTCGATGGCCGCCGCCAGCAGCCTCCCCACGCCGATGCCGTAGCAGCCCATGGTGACCGGCTGCTGCCGCCCTTCGCTGTCCAGGTAGAGCGCTCCCAGGGACTCGCTGAAGAAGGTTCCCAGCTTGAAGATGTGGCCGACCTCGACGCCCCGGGTGGCTTCCAGGGGCTCGCCGCAGTCGGGGCAGAGGTCACCGGGCTGGGCGAGGGCGATGTCGGTGAGGATGTCAACGCTGAAGTCCCGGGGGTAGTTGGCGTTGTTCAGGTGCCGGTCCGGGTGGTTGGCCCCGACGGTGAAGTTGCTGCCGTTGGATATGGAGGGGTCGGCGACGTGCTGGATGCCGGTCAGTCCCACCGCCGAGGCGGAGCCGGCGACCAGTCCGGCGGCCTGCACCTCCTCATCGTTGGCCAGGCGCAGGTCCCGGGCGTGGAGGGCGTTCTTGAGCTTGACGTCGTTGACCTCCAGGTCGCCACGGATGGTGACCAGCACGACACGGTCGTCGGCCCAGTAGAAGACGGCCTTGAGGGTCCTGGACTCGGGAATGCCCAGGAACTCGGCCAGGGCGGCGATGGTCTTGATGCCGGGCGTGGGGACTTCCTCCAGGGGCAGTTCGGCTTCGCGGGGGGCGTCCGGGTACCTTCCGGTTGCCTTTTCGGCGTTGGCGGTGTAGCCGCAGGAGGGGCAGGTTATGACCGTGTCCTCGCCGGTGGGGGTGGGAAGCAGGAACTCGTGGGAGTCCTTGCCGCCGATGGCTCCGCTGTCGGCCTCCGCCATGAGGACGGGAAGGCTGCAACGGCGGTATATGTTCCGGTAGGCCCGGGCCATGGCCTGGTAGCTTTCATCCAGGCTGTCGTCGCCGGTGTTGAAGGAGTAGGCGTCCTTCATGGCGAACTCCCGGACGCGGATCAGTCCAGCCCGGGGGCGGGGTTCGTCCCGGAACTTGGTCTGGATCTGGTAGAGGATGACGGGAAGGTCCCGGTAGCTCTGGACGTTGGCCTTGACGATATTGGTGACGACTTCTTCATGAGTGGGAGCCAGCACCAGCGGACGCCCCCGCCGGTCTTCCAGGGCGAAGAGGTTGTCGCCGAAGGCGGCGCGGCGCCCGGTCTGCTCCCAGAGCTCGGTGGGCTGGAGGGTGGGCATCATGATTTCCTGGCTGCCCGCCGCGTCCATTTCCTGCCGGATGATGTTCTCGATCTTGCGCAGGGAGCGCCAGGCCAGGGGCAGGTAGGCGTAGACTCCGGCGGCGACCTGGTGGATCAGGCCAGCGCGGAGCATGAGGCGGTGGCTGGCGGTCTCGGCCTCGGGCGAGTCCTCCCGCAGGGTGCGGGAAACCAGTTGGGACATTCTCATGAAGACGGGTTCCTTTCACCCGTGGAAAAGCTCAGAGAAGCCTTTCCACCCCTTCCATAAACATTTCCACGTCGTCAATTCCCTCGTTGACTGCCTGCGGGTCAAAGGTGTTCTCGTAGAAGTTGCCGTGTAAATTGCCGGCAACATGGAAGAGACGACGCAGTTGCTGGTCGTTGTTCTGTCTCGCCAAGTCATGCACGATATTGAAGAGGTGGGAGTGTTTCTCGTGCAAAACTCCCCGACGGTCAGCCCAAGCCTTGTCGGATGCCTGCTCCAGGTCTCCGGCGGCGAGTTCCTCCCGCGCCTTGACCAGGAAAGTCCTGCTTCGCTCCTGGTAAGTTGGCGTCTGCTGCATATCTCCTGCTTTCCCGGCGAGGGTTAGTCTCCCGCCGGAGCGGGGATGCTGTCGACCTCTTCCATCAGGGCGGTGAGCATCTCCGCTTCGGGGACGACCCGGACCTTCTCTCCCTTGCGGAAGATGATGGCGCGGCCCGCTCCGGCGGCAATGCCGACATCGGCGTCCTTGGCTTCGCCGGGGCCGTTGACCTCGCAGCCCATGACGGCGACCTTGATGTTCTTGTTGTTCTGCTTGACCAGGGCGTCTACTTCGTTGGCCAGCTTGACCACGTCCACGTCGGCCCGTCCGCAGCTGGGGCAGGCGACCAGGGTCACGCCCTTGTCCCGCAGGTTGAGGGACTTGAGGATTTCGTACCCAGCGGCCACCTCATCCTTGGAGTCACCGCTGAGGGAAACCCGGATGGTGTCCCCGATACCCTCGTAGAGGAGGACGCCCAGGCCGACGGCGGTGCGGATGGAGCCGGCCTGGACGGTGCCGGCCTCGGTGATGCCAAGGTGCAGGGGGTAGGGCACCATTTCGGCCAGTCGGCGGTAGGCTTCGACGGTGGTGGGAACGTCGAAGGCTTTCATGGAAATCTTGATCTTGTCGAAATCGTTGCGCTCGAGGAACCCGATCTCCCAGAGGGCGGTGGCAAGCATGTGGTCTACGATGCTGTACTGTCCCGTACTGGCCTCGCCGGCCTTGGGGAGTCGGTTGACCATATCCATGTGCCGGGAGAAGCCGCGGGTGCGTCCGATGCCGCCCACCGGGGGCAGGCTGCCGAAGTTGACCCCGATGCGGATGGGGATGTTGCGCTCCCTGGCCTTTTCCACGACCAGCCGCACCTGGTCCTCGTTGCGGAGGTTGCCGGGGTTGAGGCGAAGACAGTCGACTCCTCCGTCGGCGCACTCCAGGGCAAGCTGGTAGTGGAAGTGGATGTCGGCGATGAGGGGGATGTGAATCTGCTTCTTGATTTCCCGCATGGCCTTTGCCGCTTCCATGTCGGGAACGGCGCTGCGGATGATCTCGCAGCCGGCTTCCTCAAGTTCGTGAATCTGGCGGACGGTGGCCGCCACGTCGCGGGTGTCGGTCTTGGTCATGGACTGGACCGAGATGTCGGCGCCTCCGCCGACCTTGACGTCTCCGACATGGACCGGCTTGGTAACCCGGCGCTTGTTCATGGAATTACCCCCTGGCGTGGATTCTTAAATCCCGATTTGGCGTCAGCCGCCCAACGGGTTGACGCCCTGGATGAGGCGGTGGATGTCGTTGGCGCTGATTAGGATGATGAGGCCGATGAGGAAGACGAACCCGATCAGATGCACCATGCCTTCCCGCTCCGGGGGGATGCGCTTGCCGCGGCGCACCCACTCGATGGCGACGAACAACAGGCGTCCGCCGTCCAGCATGGGGATGGGCAAGATGTTGAGGATGGCAAGGTTGATGCTCAAGAGAACGGTCAGGACCAGCCACCCGTGGAGGCCTCCCTGCCGGCTGACCTCGCCGGTGATATGGGCGATGCCGATGGGGCCGGAGAACTGGGGCGAGCGATCCCCGGTAATCCAGCCGGAGACTTCCTGCTGAAGGAGGACCAGCATTTCGCCGGTGCTGGAGAAAGCCCGGTTCACCGCGGTCCATGGCGGACTGGCGCGGGTCTCGGTCTGGACGTTAACCAGGTCGATGCCGATCCCGGTGGGTCCCTGGCCCTCCGGGGGATTGGCCCTGGGAATGACGGTCACGGTGCGGGTCTGGCCGGAACGTTCCACAACCCAGTCGATTTCCTCGCCGGGGTTGCGGGAGATGGAGCGGATGAGGTCGTTGGGGGTCTCGACCACGGTCTCGCCGGATTGAAGAATGATGTCGTCGGGCTGGATTCCGGCCGCCTCAGCCGGAGAACCGGGCTGGACATCCGAGACCAGAATGTTCCCGGTATCCACCTGCTGCGGGATCATGAATACGGCGGTGAAGAGGACGATGGGGAGGATGGCGTTCATGAAAGCGCCGGCGGCCAGGACCACGGCGCGCGGTCCAACACCCTTGCCGGCCAGGCTGCGGGGCACTTGTGGGTTATTCTCTCCGGCCAGCCTGACAAAACCGCCCAGGGGGAGGAGGTTGAGGGAATACACCATGTCGGCCAGGACCAGGGAGTTTCCGGTCACCTCCCGCACCCGCCCCTCGTGGGTCAGATAGTCCGGCCGGCCCACTTCCTGGAGGTTCTGAGGACCTTCGATTCTGCGGCGGTCCCTGACCTCGATAATCCGGGCCACCAGATTTCCGTTGAGGTCTTCGGTGGACTGGACCTTAACGAGGGTATCTCGGGCCAGTTGGGACAGGTTGTTGGCGTTAACCAACTGGGTGTGACCGTCCAGGAGAACGGTCGTCCGTCCGGTGTACAGGCCGAAGACCTTGGGGGGATATCCGATGCCGAACTCCAGCACCTTGACCCCGTAAAACCTGGCGGTCCAGAAATGCCCCAACTCGTGGACCACCACCAGGACCAGAAGCATGGGGACGAAGGTCAGAAGAGCGAAGAGGATAGTTTCCATCAGAGGAGTTGTCCCGCCACCGCGGCGGCTCGTTCCGTGGCCCAGGTGTCTGCGGCGAGCAGGTCTTCGATGTTGTCAGCAGGAGCGGGCTGATGGTCCGAAAGAACCTGCTCAACGACGCGGTATATGCCGGTGAACTTTATCTTGCCGTCCAGGAAGGCGTTGACCGCGACTTCATCGGCGGCGCTGAGGACGGCGGGGTAGGAACCTCCCTGCTTCGCGGCGTCGAGGGCCAACCCGAAGCAGGGATAGCGGGAAGGGTCGAGAGGCCGGAAGTCCAGTGAGTAGGGCGAATTCGTGGGCAACCGGGGAATCTCCCGGTTTGGCATCCGGTCGGGGTAGAACAGGGAATACTGGATTGGGAGCCGCATGTTGGGCGGGCCAAGCTGGGCTTTCACGGAACCGTCGGCGAATTCGACCATGGAGTGGATGGTGCTCTGGGGGTGGACGACGACCTCGATGTCGCCCCATCCGACGCCGAAAAGCCAGTGGGACTCGATTACCTCGAATGCCTTGTTCATCATGGTGGCGGAGTCGATGGTTATCTTGCGCCCCATCTCCCAGGTGGGGTGACGCAGGGCCTGGGCCGGGGTCACCGTTTCCAGTTCCTCCACGGGGGAATCGCGGAAGGGCCCACCGGAGGCCGTGATAATCAGGCGCCGGATATCTTGCCTCTCTCCCTGGATGCACTGCCAGATGGCGCTGGGCTCGCTGTCCACCGGGTGCAGAGCGCCCCCATGTTGGGCTTCGCACTTCTTGATGAGGTCTCCCGCCATGACGATGGGTTCCTTGTTGGAAAGGGCGACGGTCTTGCCTTGCCGGAGAGCGTTGATGGTTGGGACCAGTCCGGCCATCCCGGTCGTGGCAACCATCACCACGTCGACCTCGGGGAGACAGACCATTTCCTCCATGGCGGTGAAGGCAGCACCGGGGGCGAATCCGCGGGGAGGGTCAATGCACCAAACGTGGCTGGGCCCGAACTCGGCAATCTGCTTCGCAAGAAGGTCGAGATTGCGGCCGGCCGCCAGACCCACGACCCGGAAATGGCCGGGGAACGCGCGGACGACGTCCAACGTCTGACAACCAATTGAGCCCGTGGAGCCGAGCACTGCGATGCGTTTCATAGATCAACTGCCGGAACCGGAAGCCGCCGTAAACCAAGCGATATAGAAGGCTGCGGGGATGGAAAGGGACAAGCTATCCAGACGGTCCAGGATACCGCCGTGTCCGGGAATTATACTACCAGCGTCCTTAACTTGGGAGATACGTTTTAATTTGGACTCGGCCAAATCCCCGGCCTGGGCAGCGATTCCAATGCCCGCGCCCGCCAGGAAACGCTGCCATAGGGGAATTGGCAGGTCGAAGAGAGTTGCCAAGACAACCGCTGCCAGCACCGCCGCCAGGAACCCTCCCGCGGCCCCCTCCCAGGTTTTGTTGGGGCTTATGACCGGAGCCATGGGATGTCGGCCTATTGCCCTTCCTACGAAGAAAGCGCCGGTATCGGATGCAAAGGTGGCCAACATAGCAAGCAGCAGCCAGCCACGGCCCAAGGCATCCGAGTCTCCGAATTCCCGCAGGGTAAGGGCGTGGGCCAGGGAGAACCCTATGACCAGGGGACCCAGCACCAGAAAAACCAGGGCCTGCAACGGGAACCTCCCCCGGTAGGAACCGATTATCCAGAAAAAGCCGGCCAAACACCCGACGATGGCCACGCCTCCGGAGGCTGCCAGGAAGGTTGCCGGGGCGCCGGACATTTGTTGGGCCGCGAGGAATGCCAGCGCCCACAGGCTGCCCAACACCAGGGGCAACGAGACGTCATCGGTGTTGAAAAGGCGGTAGAACTCGCGGGTGCCCAGAATGGCGGCGGCTGCAACCAGCAGGGTGAGCCAAGGCGTCCCGAGCCACGCAGCTGCCAACAGCACCGGAAGTCCGGCGGCGGCGGCGATTACCCGGGGAAGCAAGGCAGGTTAGCCCTGGGGGTCGCCGGTGTTCACCTTGCCAAACCGGCGGTGACGGTTCTGGTAGGAGGTCAACGCCTTGTCCAGTTCGGCGGGACCCAGGTCTGGCCAGAGGACGGGAGTGGGATAGTACTCGCTGTAGGCGGACTGCCAAAGCAGAAAGTTGCTGAGACGCAGTTCCCCGCCGGTGCGAATGATGAGGTCCGGGTCGGGAGTTCCCGCGGTGTAGAGGTACTTGGAAAACAGTTGCTCGTCGACGTTCTCGGAAGGGACCTGATCTTCGATGATGCTGCGACACGCCTGCAGGATTTCGTCCCGCCCGCCATAGTCGAAGGCTACGTTGATGGTGATTCCCGTGTTTTCCCGGGTGAGCGCTACCGCACGCTCAATACCCTCATGGAGGTCCGGAGTAAGCCTGGTGGAACGGCCAACGTGATGAACGCGGACGTTGTTATCGTGGAGTTGCTGGGTCAGTTCGCCCAGGCCGTCGCGGAGCAACTCCATCAGTCCTTCAACTTCCTCGGTTGGGCGGTCCCAGTTTTCGGTGGAAAATGCATAAACGGTTACGAACTGGACGCCGCGCTGGTGGAGGTGATCCAGGACGTTTTTTAGATTGTTCAGCCCAGCTTCATGCCCGGATCGGCGAGGGAGGCCACGGATGGTAGCCCACCGGCCATTGCCGTCCATGATGAAAGCAACGTGGCGGGGAATACTGGAAGCGGACTGGTTCGGGGCGCCGGGTTGGTCAGCAGGTTCCGAGGGCACTGGTCAGACCTGCATGATTTCCGCTTCTTTGGAGGCCCCTATTTCGTCCATGCTCCTGGTATGGGCGTCGGTCGCTTTTTGGAGCTGGTCCTGGCTGCGGCGGTTCTCGTCCTGGGAGAGGTTCTTGTCCCGTTCCATCTTGCGCAGGGTATCCTGGGCGTCCCGGCGGACGTTGCGGACGGAAACCTTGCCGTCCTCGATCTTCCGCTTGAGCATGCGGACCATTTCCTGGCGACGTTCCTGGGTTAATGGAGGGATAGGCACGGTGATGGTGTTGCCGTCATTGGATGGGTTGAACCCCATTTCGGACTTCATCAAACCGCGTTCGATGTCCCGGAGGGACTGGCGGTCCCAGGGCTGAACGAGGATTGCCCTGGCGTCGGGGGCGGTGATGGACGCCAATTGTTTGAGAGGGGTTGGGGTACCGTAATATTCGATGGGCACGTCTTCCAGGAGCGAAGGTGCAGCGCGCCCGGTGCGCAGGTTGTTCAGGTCGCGGCGCAGGGCCTCGATAGACTGGTCCATTCGGCGGGTTGCGTCGGCAAGGACGGATTCGGCGGTGGGTTGCGAGTCATTATCCCGGTCGTTTGGCATGGTCACACCTTCCCGGTTATTAAAGTCCCCACTTCCTGGCCCTCCAGGATGCGGCACATATTGCCCTTCTCGAAGATGTCGAAGACGACGATGGGCAGCTTGTTTTCCATGCAGAGGGAGAAGGCGGTGGAGTCCATTACCTGCAAGCGGCGATTCAGGGCGTCCATGTAGTCCAGTTGGTTGAAGCGCTTGGCGTCGGGGTTGTGCCTGGGGTCGGAATCGTAGACCCCGTCGACGTTGTTCTTGGCCATCAACAAGAGCTCGGCCCCGATTTCCTGAGCCCGTAGCGCGGATGCAGTGTCGGTGGTCATGTAGGGGTTGCCGGAGCCGGCGGCGAAAATGACGACACGGCCCTTTTCCAGGTGCCGGATAGCCCGTCGGCGGATGTAGGGTTCGGCGACGGCCTGCATGGGGAGGGCGCTCTGGGTACGGGTGATAATCCCCCTCTTTTCGAGGGCATCCTGGAGGACGAGGGCATTAATGACGGTGGCCAGCATTCCCGCGTAGTCGGCGGATGCCCGATCCATGCCCTGGCTGGCAGCTTCTTCGCCGCGCCAGATGTTTCCACCGCCGATTACGACGGCCAATTCAATGCCGAGGCTGAGGGCTTCCCCGATTTGCTGGGAGACATAATTCAAGGAGACGGGGTCAATACCCGCACCCGCAGGTTCGGAGCCTTGCAGGGACTCCCCGCTGATTTTCAGGAGTACGCGGCGGTAACCAGACTCTGACATGGATCCGCGGTGGTTATTCTTCGAGGGCCAATCTGCTGAACCGGACGACCCGCACGTTTTCGCCCACCTTGGCGGCCAATTCCTGGATAATGTCGCCTACCTGCCTGGAAGTATCCTTAATAAACGGCTGCAGAAGCAGGGCCACCTGGGCCGGCGGGCGGCTATCCTCGCCGTCGATGTCGCTCTCGGCCACGTAAGCAGGGGCCATTGCCGCCACCTGCATCGCCACGTTGTGGGCCAATTCGCGAAACTCCGGGGTCCTGGCGACGAAGTCGGTCTCGCAACCCAACTCGACCAGCGCGCCGACCCGGCCGCCGGTGTGGATGTAGGCTTCGACGACGCCCTGGGTGGTGTCCCGTCCCGCGCGCTTGGCGGCCTGGGCGAAACCCTTTTCGCGGAGCACTTCGACGGCCTTATCCTGGTTTCCGTCGGTCTCTTCCAGGACTTCTTTGCATTCCATGATGCCCGCTCCGGTAAGCTCCCGGAGGGCTTTGATTTGCTCGACGGTGGCTGGCAAGGATGGTCCTCCTGTTGGTGTTGGGTGGTGTCGGCGATGCGTGTTATACGCCGACACCCGGTTGACAAGTCTAGGCTGGGGGATTGGCGGAAGGGGGTTCGCCGGCGGCACGGCTGGATGCAGCCTGCTCCATCAGGGCGCCAAGTTCCTCCAGGGGGATCGACTCCACGGCGACCTGCTCCATTTCCTCTTCGGAGAGGCCTTCTTCGATGGGTTCGAGGGCGGCCTGTTCCGCGGCCATTTGCTCCTGGAGCAGGGCTTCCCGCTGGGCCAAGCCCTCCATGACGGCGTTGGCCATCCGGTTAGTGATCAGGCGGATGGACCTGACTGCATCGTCATTGCCGGGAACAGCGTGGTTGATGAGGTCGGGGTCGCAGTCGGTGTCTACAATGGAGAATATCTTGATGCCCATCCGCCGGGCTTCGGCGATGCAGATGTCCTCCTTGGCGATGTCCACGACGAACATGGCGTCGGGGGGAGCCGTCATGTCCCTTATCCCGAGGAAGTACTTTTCGAGCTTGGCAAGAGTCTCTTCGAGCTTGACCGCTTCCTTCTTGGGCAAGGCGCGGAAGAACCCCTGTTCCTGCTTCTGCTGCAGTTCCTTCATGTAGTTGATGCGGGTGCGGATGGTCTGGAAGTTGGTGAGGGTCCCGCCAAGCCAGCGCTGGTTGACGTACCACATTCCGCAGCGTTCCGCCTCGCTCTGGATAACTTCCTGGGCCTGTTTCTTGGTCCCTACAAAGAGGACCTTGCCACCCTCGGCCGCGACCTGGACCATGGCCCGGTAGGCATCGTTCATCATCCCGAGCGTTTGCTGGAGGTCGATGATGTGGATCCCGTTGCGCTGGGTGAAAATGTACCGCTTCATTCGGGGGTTCCAGCGGCGGGTCTGGTGTCCGAAATGGACGCCGGCTTCCAGAAGGGATTTCATGGTCAGGTTTTCCCTGACGGGAGCAGGGGTTGGAGTTTCGACCGGCCGCTCTGGCGACTGTACCATACAAACTGCCTTTCAACTTCCCGGCTAGACTGCCCTGCAACCTGGCGCTTGGTTCTTAAGGCCGCGCCCAGCTTTTGCCACGATGCGCCTGCCCATGGGAGGCGAGGCGCTGTGGAAACCCTGCAAGGATACCGGGAAACAGTGACGTTAGTTTGAGCAATTCTAACATAGGAACATATACCCAGCAATTGCCCGGCAGGACGGCAAATAAAGGTTTCAACGCATCGTCGCAGGGGTGCAGGTGTACGTCCTCGACGGGGATTCCGAACGGACTGCTCCGCCGTGGAGTTCGACAGGTAACTCCCCCACTGCTCTGATGTTGACCCTCCAGTTGTGGGTAAAGGTGAACCCCCGGGGTGGATGGACGAAAACTCTGCTCAGGAATCCATTCAACCTAATGGGACGGCAGGTCTTCCAAACGGGCGGCGGGAGTCTCCAATTGGGTGAGGACATCCGAGATGTTGTCGACTGAATCCAACTGTTGCAAAACCGCTCCCAGCTCCCTGGCTTTCTCCTCTCCGATGCGCAGGCCGGCCAGATGGATGAACTTGGCGTCCACTTCTTCCTCGGACATGCGCCGCCAGAGGCTTTCACGGTTGAGTTGACGCCCGTCGCGGGTGGTTATGGTGACGGAGCCGCGGTAGCGCTCATCGCCCCGGGTGGGCCAGGTCTCGTTGGCACTGATGTGAATCCGTTGCCGGAGAGAGGAGACTTCGGGGCTGTTGTAGAGGGCTTCGTCGTGGGCCGCGAGAAAACCGATCCCACCATAGACGGCGGCGTTAGCAAGGACGTAGCCATAATAGACCGTGGGATGGGGCACCGAAGTTATGGTGGTGAGGCCGCCGGGTCCGATCACAACCTGGAGGTCGGCGATGTCCTCGTGAGTTAAGCCATGTTCCGCCATCAACTCAACCAGGGCGAGGCGGGCGCCCTGGTTTGGTCCGCCGGCGCTGGCGCGCTTGAAGCGGGTGCGGGCGATGCTGTACTCCTGCCCCAGATTCCCCGCAAACTCGGGGCCGGGCTCGTCGATGCCGAGGCGGGCGTTGAAGAATCCCCGGGGCCCGTCAAAGATGTCCGGAGGAGCGTCGAACCCGGCCCGGGCCATGAAAGCAGCCGCCACTCCGTTTCGGGAACCTACGCCGCCGCGCATGAAAGACTTGACCATGTGCTCGTATTCCCGGTCGATGGGCGGAGTGATGTCGGCCACCATTGTTGCCGCGAGACTCAGAGCGGCTTCGATCCGGTCCTGGTCCAGTCCAAGACAGACGCCGGCGGCAACAGCCGAACCCATGGAGTGTCCCACATCCAGCAGGTCGGAGTGGTTGCCCGTTTCCAACTCGAACTTGTCCTGGACCCGGTGGATGCGGTGGGACATTTCGTGGCCGAGGGCGACCGCACGCACCACCTCCCTTCCCGGGGCTCCGGCGGTCTGCCCGGCGGCGAGGGCGGCGGCGATGATGGCCGGAAGGGTTCGGGGTTGCCCGGTGTCGTCGGTGCAGTCAACTTCGTTGCCGTGGCCAATGGTCCCGTTGACCATTGCAGCATTGAGGACCGATGTGCGCTCGGGAAAGCCGACAATGGTACAGTCGGGGCGGCCGCCAACGAGGGAGGCATAGCGTACAGCGATGTGGGCCAGGGGCAACAGGGAGCAGGCCAGGTTGGCGCCGGTGTCGTCGTAGAGGGCCATGATAGTAGTGCGGCGGACATCGGACGGGATGTCCTCGTACCCAGTGGAGTGGATCCAGTCAACGAAAGTCTTGGTGGCGCTGGTCATGGGGCACCCTCCTCGGAAGCGGTTCGGAGTTTCGGAAGCGGTTTGGAGTCTCCGCTGGGGTCGAGAGGTTACCGGAACCGGGGAATGACCTGCTCGGCGAAGAGGCGCACGGACTTCATCACCTTGTCGTGGGGGATCTGGCCGCCGGGGTTGACGTCCACCGAGATGCCGGTGATCCCCAGGTCTTCCCTGAAACCCTGGATTTTTTCGGCTACGGCTTCGGGAGTGCCGAAGGCAAGGCGGGTCAGGAGGTCGTCGTAGGACAGTCCGGCGGACTGCCTGAGGCGCTGGTAGGTTTCCTCGTCTCCGGTGCGGCTGAGGTTCTGCTGGATGACACGGACCCGGTGCATGGTGCTGTCCATGGGGTCGTTGTAGGCTTCCTCGGCGGTTTCAGCGACGTAGGCTCCGACCTGAAGGATGACGTCGTTGGGGCCGTCGAATCCGGCCAGGTGCCGGGCATCCCGGTACTGGGCCAGCAGCTCCTGAAGCTCGGGGACCTCCATCTGGTATCGCATGAAAATGGGGAAGCCCAGGCTGCCGGTCATAGCGAAGGTGTCCCTGCTTTCCACGGCAATGCGGACCGGCGGATGGGGTTTCTGGTAGGTCTTGGGGACCAGGTCCACGTCGTGGAACTGGTAGAACTCCCCCTCGTAGGAAAAGGGTTCTTCTCCCCAGGCCTTGAGGATGATTTCCAATGACTCGGCAAAGCGGCCGCGGCTCTCGGCATAGTCGACGTTGTACCCCTGGTATGACTCCAGGAAAGAACTGCGGCCGACACCGAAGACAAACCGGCCCTGGCTGACGTGGTCTACGATGGCGGCTTCCTCGGCAATGCGGAGGGGGTTGGCCAGGGGCAGCACCTGGACTGCCAACCCGACCTTGATCCGTTCGGTCTGGGCGGCAATGGCGCTGGCCCCGATAAGCGGGGCCGCCATAACGGCGCGCTCGGGCCGGAAGTGGGACTCCCCGACCCAGAAGGTGTCCAACCCCAGGCGCTCGGCGGCCTGGACCACCTCGAACCACTCCCGGAAGGCCTGGGCCTGGTTGCCGTCCTTGCGGACGGTGAACATGGTGAAGATTCCGAAGTCCATGGGTGGCCTGCCTTTCCCGTCGGTCTCGTGATTCAATGGATGGCACCCTGCGTCGTAGCTGAATCGAAAATCGGAAGCTAACCTGCCCCAGGCCACTCTATCTTCCGGGTACGAATCTTGAACCCGGTGGTGTCTATGATGGCGCTGTACCGGCCGCCGGTGCCGCCGCCCAGGGTTATCAGGATTTCATCGGGTTCGCGCGAGCAGCGAAGCATACGGGCGTCGTCTCCCGCCTCCTCGGGGCCCATCTTGGCTCCCAGGCGGATGAGCTCGCTGCGGGAGCGGGCGGTGTTTTCTATAAGAAATTCCTGGATGTCCCGGCGGGACCAGCCGTCCTCCTTCAGAGTGTCGGCGTGCTCCGGTCCGAAGACGATGACCCACTCGGCGGGGAAGCGGTGGGACAGGGCGGTGGACTTGATGGTGTCGGCCAGGGAGAGCAGGATGTCCCGTCCGGTGTTGCTGTAACGGTTGTTGATGGTGATGGCGTTGTAGGCGACGGCGGTGGTGACGCAACTGTCCCCCGGCTGGAAGCCGCGGCTGACATGGAGCGGCCCCCACGGGGAGTCTTCCTCGTTGTCCCCGATGCAGAAGCTGTACTTGGTGGGATTGCCCAGGGTGCCCCGGTCCAGGGTGCCCGGCCAGGCGTCAAAGCCGTTCATAAAGCAGAGGCGGACGGCGCGTCCGATGGCGGCGTTGGCCCGGAAGCCCGGGCCGAACAGCCCATCCTTCGAGTTTATCCCGATCCGCTCCCGGACGGGGCCGTTGACGATCATGAGGATGCTGGGCGAACTGGTGGAGGCGGCCGCCATGTTGACAAAGTTCTTTTCCTCCTCCAGGGTGCGGAGGGCGGTGGCGAGCACCGGGAAGTATTCGGGGAGACAGCCGGCCATGACGGCGTTGGCCGCGGCGTTCTCCGAGGTAAGCACCCGGCGGCGCATCTCCAGGGACAGCAACTCTTCCTCGCCGGTCATGCCGGAGTAGGCGAGCATCTGCCTGACCTTGTACTCCTCGGGAGGGACGACGGGCAGGCCGTCGCTCCAGCCCATGCGGTAGCATTCTTCGATGGCTTCGATGGTGTCGCTGGTCTCGACGATGGGGGAGCGTTCCGGGCTGGTGGTCATGTTCGTCTCGCAGGCTACGGATTTGGGTCAGATTCGGTCAAGGGTTCGAGGATGTCGAGGAGGGTTGCAATCCGGTCGAGCCCTTCCCCTACATCATGGCTGCTGAGGAATATCTTTCTGGTATAGAAATAGCCGTGGAGTTCGTTGGCCCTGGAGCGTAAATCACTCAAGTCGGCATTACCGGATATCCGACGAGCGCGGTTTACGATTTCGCCGAAGTGTTCATGCCGGTCATACTTCCAGCCCTGGTTTTCAGCTACAGCCTTGGCCATCCAGGCGGCAGCGCCCCAGCCTTTTTCCGCAGCCTGGTGAAGATCGTCTTCCGAAAGGTACTGGCGGCTCTTTTCCAGGAATTGCCGGGCCTGCTGACGATAATCGGCCACCGCATCGTGAGGCTGGTCGAAGGGTTCCATAGGGGATGTTTGGGTCATGGGGTTAGCTCCAGGACCTGGATGCCGGCTACCTAGACGTTGGGCAGCCTGAGCTGCACCCCTGCCTTTTCTTCCTGGATTTTGGAGACGGCGTCGGAGTCCTCGGGTCCCCAGCCCCGGAACATGGCCTCGACGTGGCGCTGGTCTACCAGGTTGGAAAGCTCCATGGGTATGCCGTATTCCCGGCCGAGGTCAGTGGCGAGCCGGACGTCCTTGGCGGCCAGGGCTGTGGCGAAGCCGGGCTCGAAGTTGCCCTGGAACAGGAAGCGGGGGAATTTCTCCACCAGCCTCCGGTTGCCGCCCGAGCTGTTGGCGATAACATCGGCCAGGGTAGCCAGGTCCACTCCGGCTTTGACGCCAAGAGTCAAGGCCTCGGTCATCAGGACGCCGATGCCCATGCTGAGCAGGTTGTTGCAGATCTTGCAGACCATCCCGTTGCCGATGGGGCCGCAGTACACGACGTGGCTGCCGATGGCGTCCAGGGTGGGCTTCATCCGGTCGAAGATGGCCCGATCTCCGCCGACCATCACCGCCAGCGTTCCCGCCGCTGCTCCGTAGACGCCGCCGGACACCGGGGCGTCGAGGACGGAGATGCCTTTCTCGGCGCAGAGGTCGTGGACCCGTCGGATAGATGTGGGCGAGTTGGTGGAAAGATCCATGTAGACCGTGTTGGGAGTTGCGCCTTCCAGGATCCCGTTTTCTCCCAACACCACCGCGTCGACGTCCCGTGGGACAGGGAGGGAGGTGAAGACCACGTCGTTGCCGGGAACGGCATCCTTGGGAGAGTCGGCCCAGTTGGCGCCCATCTCCAGCAGGTTGGTGGCGGCCTCGCGGCGGAGGTCGTGGACGGTGAGCTCGTGGCCGGCCCTGGCGAGGTTGGTGGCCATCGGGTTGCCCATGTTGCCGAGGCCGATGAATCCGACTTTCATGATTGAACGCTCCTGGGTTGAGGGTTGAAGCAGGGAGGGCCGGGCGACTAGAAGTGACGGCGCCGACCGGCTCCCGGAATTATATCAGTATGCCCGGACAGGCACTAACCGATGCCGGCAGCGTCAGGCCTGCTCCCTAATGTCCCGGAATGCAATCAGGAAGAAGATGCCGAGCAACAGGGCGGCAAGTCCGAACCCGGTCATGGCCCAGGAAATGCCGGTGAAGGCCGCCAGGATGCCAATCGATCCGGCGAACATGGGAATCATGCCCTGCTCGTAATGCCACACGCTGGAAACCCGCCCGCGGAGGGTGTCGGGAACGATGTTCTGGACCAGGACCTGGTTGGCGACGATGAAGTGGCTCTGGGATAGGCCCATGACGATCATGATTGGAACGGACAGCCAGACCCAGTGGGACAGGCCCAGGGTGAGAACCACGGCGGAACCAGAGCACATGGTGATCAGGGTGACCAGTCCCTTGCGGGTGAAGAACCCCCAGGTGGACATAATGAAGGTGGCAGTCACTCCTCCGATGCCCATGCTGACTATCATCGCCGTGCCAACACCGGCGCCCTCCCCCAATGCGCCCGAGGTGTAGGCCGGAAGCAGGAGGAGCAGCGGACTGAAGACGGCGGTGCGGGCGAAGTTAAGGACCAACAGGCGGAACATTATCCGGTTTTCGAGGATGTAACTTAGCCCGTCCTTGAGGTTGGTAAGCGGGGAATGTTCCCGGGCCGTGGAAGGGTCTTGATAGGGGGTCCTCATGGGGATGAGAAGCAGGACCATGGCGGCGTACAATCCTGCCTCCACGAAAAAATTCCAATGGAAATCGACGGTCTCCAGGAGGATGCCGCCCAAGGCGGAGCCGGAAAGGCGCATGGAAGTGACAGCCAGGGCGCTGAGAGCCAAGGCGTTGGCCATGTCGGGTTGCCGGACCGTGTTGGCGATCAATGCCTGGCGCACTGGCTGCACGACGGAAAAACCGACGCCGACAACCAGGGTGTAGCCGTAGATGTACCAGACGGACGTGACCTGTCCGGTGGCAACGAGGATGGCGAAGCAGACACCGGCGGCGGCCAGTCCCAGCTGGGAGACCATTGCCAGCTGCCGACGGTCCCACCGGTCGCAAAGTACGCCACCCCAGGGTCCCAGCAGCAGCGTAGGCAGGGCTCGCACCGCCACCGCCATGATGGAGTGAAAGGCGGAGCCGCTGACATCCAGGGCCAGCCAACCGATGGTGATGAGCTGGAGCCATTGCGCCGCGTTGGCGAAGAGGCTGCCGACAAACAGGAAGCGCCAGTTGGGGTTGGCCTGGAGAGATGAAAAGGTCTGGAGGCCCCGCCGGCGGCTGGACGGACGATGGCCGGGCTGTTCCTCTCCCCGGCGTGGATTTTCAGGTGAAGAGGTGGTCAAGAGGGGCCGAGAGGAGGAGTTTGGAGCGGGGGGATTTCCAGCCTAACCCTGCAAGCGCCGAATTTCAGCTTCCAGTTGCCTCACTCTCTCTTCCGCCGCGATGCGGGCTTCGGATTCCTCGTCGAAGGTGGGAAGATAGCGGCGGGCCGACGGGTCGTACCAACGGAGCTGTTCGTCTTCCCAGCACAGGTCGAGGCCCAGGACGGCGCTGTGGCCCCACCATCTGGTTTCGTCCACCGTGATTATCTTGATGGGATGGTATCCGCCACCGGGAGACAAGCGGTCGCCGGCCAGGGGCGCGCCGTAGAGATCCCCTCCCGTCGGATCGAAACGCCAGTACTCAAAAATGCCGAAGGCTGCGTACTCATCCGGTTTGAAAGTTACGGCCACCCCGGCGGTGGAGTCCGAAGCTATCTCCAGCACGAAGTCAGGCGGATTGTCCCACCGCTCGATAGAGTAACCCCGGTCGGCCTTGATTCCGGCGGGGTCCACGTTGAAGGCGATTATCAGGTCTGGCACCCGTAGACCCCGGCGGATGCTGAGGTCGTGCCCCACGGGAACCTCGCCCAGGACCAGGGTCGTTTCGGGTGAACCCAGATGCAGGCTCAGGGCGGCCAGGTGTCCGGGCCGGTGAAGGCAGATGGGGTTCTGCATATCGCCCCTGGTCGAGAAGACCGGAAATTTCCCGTCGCCCGGATCGGTCATGGTGCGCGGGGGCGGCACGAACCGCTCATGGGGAGGTTTTCTGGGGGCCGGTCTGCTGGTCATGGCGATCCTCGGGAGACCGGGTGGGACAAGAGGGGTAGGGGAATTATACACATAGACTCTTCCAGGAGTTCAACCAGACTGCATAGACAGGTGGCGGCGCAGTTTCCAGCGCCGCCAGTCCCAGGGAGTTATTTCCCAGTCTGTCTAAGTGACCACGTTGATGTAGGGGCGGGTCTTTAGATCCCACTTGTCGTTGGCGGCGTCGTAGGTGGAGTTGACGAAGACCCGCCAGTTCTCGTCGTCCAGGTTGGGATAGTCGGCTCGGTAGTAGTAGCCGGGCCAGCGCGTCTCCTGACGGTGAAGCAGGTGGCGCATGTGGGCTTCCCCGACCCAGGTGCGGTGCACCACCTCCCAACAGCGGAGCAACTCGTGGCGGTTGCGTGCGCCCAACTGCTTCAGGTCCTCCCGCAGCATTTCGATGAGGGCGATGCCTCTTTCCAGCGTGGGACCATTGGTGGTGTACCAGGCCGAGGTCCCGCCAGCGTACTCGTCCATAATCTTCTGCAACCGCACCAGGGCATCGGAGGGAGTGATGTAATGGGGGTTGACACCTTCAGCGGTGGAAGCCCCCCTGTGCTTGTCGAAGGTTTCCAGCGGTGCCCAGATGGACTGGTGGAGCTGACGCACCTGTTCATCGGAGACTGTGGGGGTGTCGCCATTGTCGCGGATGAAGTTGACGGCTGCCTTGGCGGCCAGACGTCCTTCGGTGAAGGAGCCGGAGGAGAACTTGTGGGGAGCCGCGCCGACGCCGTCCCCGGCGGCGAACAGGCCGCGGATGGTGGTCATCTTGTTGTAGCCCCAGAAGTATTCCGGCGGGGCCAGATCCTCCGGGCCGCTGACCCAGGCGCCGGCTTCGCCGGAGTGGGATCCCATGATGTAGGGCTCGGCCAGGTTGACCTCCGAGGGTGTGACCTCGGGCTCGATGTTCTGGGATGCCCAGGTAAGGGCCTGGGCGATGGTCATGTCCAGGAAGTCCTCCCAGGCCTCGTTCCTGACCTGGTCCATCTTGGCCGGATCGCCTCCGGCCAGCTTCTGCATGGCCTCCTCGGTGCGCATGTACATGGGTCCGAGGCCAGCCTTTATGTCCAGGAACATCTGGTGGTTTCGCAGAGGGGTGGGCGTGGGAATAGCCCGGCCGTAGGGAGGGTACTTGTCCAGCTCGTCGTCGCGGGTGACGGTGTAGTCCTCGCCGAGGGCGTTGGTGACCCGGGCGTGGAAGTACTGGAACCACATTCCCACTGGGCCGTAGCCGTCCTTGAAGCGGGTCGGGACGAAGCGGTGCTCCATCTGGGTCATTTCAGTACCGACGGGAATCATCAACCCGTAGGCGGAGCCGGTGGCGAACACCGAGTACCAGGTGCGCCCAATCCCCTCGTTGACGGAACGGGGACGGAAGACGTTGGAGGCGCCTCCGGTGGTGATAATCACCGCCTTGGCCTTGAAGACATAGAGCTTGTCCTCCCGGACGCCGAAGCCCACGGCGCCGGCGATGCGGTTGGGGTCGTTGGCGTCGGTCAGCAGGTGAGTGATGGAGACGCGCTCGTAGATGTTCTCGGGACCAACGGCCTTGCGGGCCGGTTCGGCGGTTACCGGCTTGATGGACTCGCCGTGAATGGGGATCTGCCAGCGTCCGATGCGCTCGTAGGTGCCGTCGTCCTTCTTCCAGACGGGCAGGCCCCACTCTTCCAGCAGGTGCACCGAGGAGTCAACGTGGCGGCCCACGTCATAGACCAGGTCCTCCCGGGCCAGGCCCATCATGTCATTGACCACATAGTTGACGAAGTCTTCGGGAGTGTTCCAGCCGTAACGCTGTCCCATGTAGCAGTTGATGGCGGAAAGGCCCTCGCCTGTGGCTCCGCTGCGCTCGATGACCGCTTTCTCAGCGACGACCACCCGCAGGTTGCTGCCCCAGAACTTGGACTCGAAGGCGGCACCGCAGCCGGACATTCCGCCGCCGATTATCAGGATGTCGCACTCGATGGTTTCTACTGTGGGGTTTGCCATTATTTCGTGGCCTCCTTTAGTTGCTGGACGACAGGGTGGGCAAAGAGTCCACGCCAAGCCAAAGGGATTCGCCGGCCAGACCCTGGCCTTTGATGTCGTTCACCGGATCCTCGGTGAAATTCTTGTAGGGTTCAGAAGATCCGACGGGAGTGCTGCGGGATGGGTAGGTAAACTCCATCACCTTGCCGTTACGGAAGGTCACCGTCCAGGTGAGTCCGTTGTCCACACGGCGAGGCTGGACCGACGCGCCCAGAGGGACGAAGTCGGAATAGCCGCGGACGTGAATGGCCTCCTGGGGACAGAGCTTGACGCAGGCGTAGCACTCGGAGCACAGCTGGGGCTCCTGGTTGAAGCCCTTGTTGGCGTCAGTGTCCAATGTCATCAGGTCGTTGGGGCAGATGTAGACGCATAACGGGCCAAGATGTTCTCCGGCGCAGGCATTGCAGGTGTTGGGGTTTACGTAGGTGGGCATGTCTCCTCCATGTGATTTTCCTCTGTCCCGAAGCTGTTGACCGACGCTTACGTGGGTGCATCGACCGGCCTCCCGGGACGTTGGTCCAAAGTTATAAATAAAAACCCCCGCTCCTGAGGCGGGGGGACAGTATGTCGTCAGGCTTTCTCCCGGGTACAGGTACAGGTGCAGCGGTCACACTGGATGTTGTGCATGGTCATCACCGGAGTGCGGTTTTGCAGGTACTCGTCTCCGACGAAAGGGGTTCCAAACCCGTATTCATCGGAGCACTGGCGAACCACTTCCAGGATTTCGGGACGCAGGGTCAAGGGAGCGGGTTCTGTCCCTCCCTGGATGATGCTGCGTATGAAGGTGCCGGACAGCTCCTGCTTTTGCTCCGGGTGGCCGCACAGACCCTCGTAGGCCACTCCGGCGCAGGTGGGGCAGTACCACCACTCCAGGGTCAGGACGGACTTGATTCCCAGGTCGGGGAGGTCGTCGAAGATCTGGTGGGCGGCGTAGGTGTCATAGTAGCTGCCTACGCCGGCGTGGTCCCGTCCGAACATGTGGTGGGTGCAGCCCAGGTTCTTGCGGACGAGGGCATGAAAGACCGCTTCGCGGGGTCCGGCGTAGCGCATATCCCACAGCAGGGCCGAGGTGTGGTGAACGTCTTCCTTGAAGAACCCGGCATCGCGCAGTTTCTGGTGGGTGAGGACGATGGCCTCGTCGATGTAGTCACCGGGCTTCTTCTCCCCGATAACGGCGCTTACCAGAATCCCGTCCGCTTCCGCGGCGAGGTAGGCCCCCTTCATCAGCCACTCGTGGCCGGAGTGAGGGACGTTGCGGCTCTGGTGGGCCACCACCCGGGACCAGCCCAGCTGGGCGAGGGTTTCCCGTATCTGCCGCGGAGTCTGCCAGAAGCGGTCGAAGGGCGGGTTGATGGTCGGCGGGTTGACGAGGGTGACCGGACCCGCCACGAACCGGTCCCGGTAGGCGTTGGTGCGCTGCACGCCGGGATGGGCCGCGTCGGTGGTCCCATAGACCTGCTGGGCGAGAAATTCCCGGTCGTAGTCGTATATCTCCCCGATTTCCAGGGTCGCCAAGGGTTCACCCTGGTGGGTCAGCAGGACAGCATCGCCAACAGCGACGTCCAGGGCATCCAGATCGCGGGCGTCTATATCGAACAGAATGGGAATGCTCCATACATAGCCCGAAGCAAGGGTCATGGAGCGGGCGACGGAATCGAGGTCGGCGCTGCCCATGAACCCTTCCAAGGGAGAGAAGAACCCGTAGGCGATGTTAACGCACTCCCGGGCCAGTTGGTCGCGGACGGCGATTTGCGGCAATCTGAGGGCGGGGTCCTGCGCACCTTCCAGAAGTGAGACCCGCTCCACCAGCACTCCACCGTGGGGGGACAAGCTGTTGTCTACCTTCGTCTGACTGCCCGGCATACTTCTCCGAAAACAGGCGATATTATGCCATGATACGGACTCGTACGCTAGGGGAATGCGAAGCGCCTATCCTGCGAATGAAAACTCCGCCGCCTTCAATCTGCGCCGTCATGTGATTGCCCGGGCCGGGGCCGGAATGAAAGTCCGGGTGGTTGGGGTTAAGATATAGGCCCTGCCCGCTGGTGAGTGCGGTAACGGGAAACCAACGCCGGAGCAAGCATGGTCCGAAAGTTTCGCCTGGCCCTGGCCCAGATCAACACCACGGTCGGTGACATTCCGGGGAACACAGCCAGGATCATTGAGTACATGGACCGGGCAAGGGACGCCGGGGCGGACCTGGTGGCTTTTCCCGAATTGGCCGTAACCGGGTATCCGCCCGAGGACCTGCTGTTCAAGACGTCTTTCCTTGAGGCCAATGAGACGGCGATGAAGGAAGTTGTCGCCGCATCCCGGGGGATTGCGGTTGTGGTGGGATACGTGGAGACCGGGCCGGACATTGCCAACGCCGCGGCAGTGGGACATGACGGCCGTCTCATTGACACCTACCGGAAGATGTACCTGCCCAACTATGGGGTGTTCGATGAGGACCGCTACTTCCGCAGGGGTGAGACCTGTCCCGTTTATACCATCAACGGGACGGGAGTGGGAGTCAGCATCTGCGAGGATATGTGGTATCCGGTGGGGCCCATTGCCGTGCAGCGGGAGGCGGGAGCCGAGGTAATTGTCAACATCAACGGCTCTCCCTTCCACGCCGGAAAACAGGCGTACCGGGAGAAGATGATCGCCACCCGGGCCGCGGATAACGAGCTGATAGTGGCTTACCTGAACCTGGTGGGCGGGCAGGACGAACTGGTCTTCGACGGTTCCAGCCTGGTTTGCGACCCGTCGGGTGAAGCGATTGCGCGGGGACCGGCCTTCGAGGAAGCGCTGGTGGTGGTTGACCTGGACGTGGAGTCGGTGTTCCGGTCGCGGCTGCGGGACCCCCGGCCGCGCAAGGAGAACCCGACCATCCTGAGGGAAATCGGCGAGCCCAAGAAGCTCTTCGTGTCCGGCTTTGAACCGTCGGGCCGCCTTCCATTGGCTCGCGGCGGCCTTCCCGAGGTTCCCGGATACCTTGAGGAGGTTTACCGGGCGTTGGTCCTGGGGACGCGGGACTATGTCCGCAAGACCGGCTTCAGCAGGGCGGTCATCGGGCTTTCCGGCGGGATCGACTCGGCGCTGACGGCGACGGTAGCCGTGGATGCCCTGGGCGCGAAGAATGTTGTTGGGGTGGGGATGCCTTCCCGCCATTCATCGGCGGGCAGTGTCAGCGATTCGAGGGAACTGTCCGACAACCTGGGAATTGACTTCTGGGTCGTGCCCATCGAGCCGGCCCACGCGGCCTTTGAGGAAATGCTGGAGTCCCGCTTCCGGGAAACTGTCCCCAACGTGGCCGAGGAGAACGTGCAGGCCCGCATCCGGGGCAACGTGATTATGACCATCTCCAACAAGTTCGGGTGGATCGTGCTGACCACGGGGAACAAGAGCGAGATGGCCATGGGGTACGCCACCCTGTACGGCGACATGGCCGGAGGGTTCGCCGTCCTGAAGGATGTGCCAAAGATTTTGGTATACCAGCTTTCCCAATGGCGCAACGAGCACGGCGATCCAGGGAATGTGATTCCGGCCAGCATCATCGAGAAACCGCCCAGCGCGGAGCTGAAGCCGGACCAGACAGACCAGGACACGCTGCCGCCCTACGAGGAGCTGGACCCCATCGTCAAGGCATACGTGGAAGAGGACTACAGCCTGCGGGAGATGGAGGAGATGGGCTACGACCCGGCGGCGGTGCGGCAGGTCATATCTTTTGTCGACCGCAACGAGTACAAGCGGCGGCAGGCGCCTCCTGGTGTGAAGATCACGCCCCGGGCCTTCGGGAAGGACCGGCGGCTGCCGATAGTGAACCGCTACCGGCAGTTCTAGCCCATCGGGGGTACGTCGCCGGCCACCTCGACGACCATTTCCACCTCGACGCAGCTGCCCCGGGGAAGACTGCCCATGCCCACGGCGGAGCGGGCGTGGCGGCCGGAGTCTCCGTAGAGCTCCACCAGCAGGTCCGACGCGCCGTTGGCCACGATGAAGTGGCGGTCGAAGTCGGGGGCGGCGTTGACCATGACCAGCAGCTTGAGGACCTGCTTGACGTTATCCAGGTCGCTGATGACATTCTGTATGCTGGCCAAGCAGTTGACCGCGGCGAGCTTGGCGGCGTCGTAAGCCTGCTCCACCGTAATGGTGTCGCCCACCTTTCCGGCAAAGGCGAGGTCGCCGTTGGACTTGCGGGGGAGGTGTCCGGCGACGTACAGGGTGTTGCCGGACCGCTGCACGGGAATGAAGTTGGCGAAGGGCGCAGAGGGGGCGGCCAGTTCGGCCCCCATGGTTCGCAGCTTGCCTTCAATGATCATGGGTTACCCCCGGGATGATGAGTAGCGCGGGACAAAAGGACCGGCCCGGGGTGAGACCGGGCCGGGGCGATGGAGCGGAGTTACTTGCCGAGGTTGATGACGATGTTGTCGGGGGCCCGCACGAGGATGGCGGTGTGGGGCTCGTCGAAGGGATTGGCCTCGATGTGGGGGGTATGGGGAGGGACGTACAGGAAATCTCCAGGGCCGGCTTCGACGACTTCCTCGAAGTTCTCGCCGTAGTAGACCCGGACCTTGCCGCTGATGACGTAGGCGGCGGTCTCGGCTTCGCCGTGGTGGTGGGGCTGACCGTAGTCGTTGGGAGCGGCGGTCACCAGGCCCATCCAGACCTGCCGGACGCCAACGGTGGTGGAGGTGATGGCCGGCTGGCGGACCATACCCCGGGTCTGAATGGTGTCGTTGGGGTCCAGGGCGCCGTGGACCACGTAGGGGACTTTCATGCGCTCGATGGCCATATCAGGGGCTCCTTGGGAAGTTATTCGGGGAAGGTTGCCGCATGGTAGGCAATGGAAGGAAGCAATGTCAAATTGCCGGGCAGGTAGGATGGGGCGTCTGCCGGGGCTTGATTCGACGGTGGCGCCAGAAAAAATTGTGGCGCATTTTGCCACATTTTGCCTCATTTGGCAGGTGAAGGCCGGGCAGTGGACCTCCCTGATCGGTGAACCTATACAGAGGACATGGTACACCCCGCAGGGCGGAAGGCGAAACAGGCAAGTGTCAGTAAACACAGGACGATTGCGAAGTTTTGCTCAGGGGTCGGCAGTTTTCGGAGGGGCCCGCCGGGGTCTGGATTCCCTTTTTGCGACTCCACCACCGGCGCAAAGTAACCCCCGCCTGCGCGGGGGCAGGCTTGTCTCAACGCCAGCGGCTGTCGCGCGGAGTTCGTCGCGAGGATGACGGGAAAGTACGCAGCGGGGCCCGGACAAGGGAAGAGATGAACAGGCGCGGTCATATCCCAAATCAACTGTTGGTTCAGGAAGTGATACGCACCATCGTGCGGCACCAACATATTGGTGCTTCCAACCAACATGTTGGCGCCTTTAATATACGGAATCCCTATACGAAAACCCTGGTCAGTAAACGGCAGACCGGCGGCGGGAGTTGGGATGGTCAGGCGGCGGTGCCGCGGGCGGCTTCCCGCCGGGCGTTGGTGAGGCTTCCCCGGCTGCGCTGAGTGTCGGGATGGCCGGCTCCAAGCACACGCTCGCGGTCCTGCAGGATTTCCCTGAACAGGCGGGCGGCTTCCGGGTAGTGTCCGGCGGCGTAGTGGCAGTTGGCCCAACTGGAACGGCGGCGGAGGGTGATGAGGTGGTCGTGCCCGAAAACTCTCTGGCAGATCCGGGCGTTGGTCTCGAATAGAGCAATGGCCTCGTCGAAACGTTTCCCGGCGCGGACGGCGTGGGCGAGACGGTGCCGGAGGGGGACGGTGTCGACGTGGGATGAGCCCAGGGCCGCTTCGCACGACGCCAGGTCGGAACGCAATGCCTGGATGCGCGCTTCGGGTCCCATGTCGGGATTATACCCCCGAATTCTGCGGGAGATAAGGGACTTTCTCAAAAATAGTCCCGTCACTCCGATCCTAACCGCCGGTCCTTTCCCTCCTCAGTCGCCAGGGGCAGGCTCTGCGCGGGAATGACGGGAGGAGGTGAAAGGATCCAGTCAGACTTCATGCAATTGCCCTGTGGGGTGTGGTTGGGACGTTTGACACTCTCAACGGGGCGCTACTATCATCGAGTTCTCAAAGAGGCGAAGGGCGTTCGCCTGCCGATGGGCGGACCAAGGAGCGGTGATGTACTCGAAGATCGTGGTGCCCCTGGATGGGTCGGAAAACTCGGAGCGGGCGCTGTCCCACGCCACCGAAATGGCGAAGGCAATGGGCAGCACAGTCCACCTGCTCCAGGTTGTGACCCGCTCCGAGGAACTGCAGCTCATGGCAGGGGCCGAGAGCAGTTTTGCCGCGTCGGCCCAGTACCAGGCGATGGCCGATGACCTGAGGTCTTCGCTGATTGAGAAGGCGGAGGGCTACCTGGCCGGCGTCCGGGGAAGGCTGGAGGCAGAGGGCGTCCCGGTAGAAACCGCGGTTATGGAAGGCGCAGCGGGCGAGAGAATCATCGAATACGCGAGGAGCGAGGGCGCGGACCTGATTGTGATGAGCACCCGGGGGCAGGGCGGCATCCAGAGGATGCTCCTGGGGAGCGTGACTGACCGGGTACTCCGTTCGGCCCACATCGCGGTACTGGCGATCCCGCCCGGGGACTAGACGCCGGGTTAGCGGCGGGCCGGCAGATGCGGCCCTGGCAGCACAGGCTCTCCCGGGCAACCCCATTTTACTACGGCTGGGTCGTCTTCGGCTCGGCCGTTGTTGTCGGATACACCTCCCGTTCCCTGATGGCGGTGGCGACCCTTTCCGTTTTTGTGGTGCCGATGACCGAGGAGTTCGGCTGGTCCAAGGCGCTGTTTTCGGGGGCAGTCAGCATCGGCGGCTTGGGAGCGGCGGCCATTTCCCCGCTGGCCGGACGGCTCATCGACCGGCACGGTTCGGGCGTGGTGGTGGCGGCGTCGGCGGCCATCGCCGGTGCGGGAGCCTTCGGACTGTCCCTGGTGGGACAGCCATGGGCCTTCTACCTGCTTTACGTCCCGGCGCGGGCGGCCTTTGCCGGGCCGCTGGAGCTGGGAACGGCCACCGCGTTGAGCAACTGGTTCATCCGCCGCCGTCCCTTCGTGCTGGCCCTACTCAGCGTCTGGCAGGGGACGGGGCTGGCGGTCATGCCGCTGGCGGCCCAGTTCATCATCGGGGGCTGGGGTTGGCGGGCTGGCTGGGCCTGGCTGGGGGCGGTCACCCTGCTGTTGGGGGTGCTGCCGGTGTGGGCGCTGATGGCGCGCCGTCCCGAGGACCTGGGTCTGCCAGCCGACCCAGGGCGGCGGGAATCCGGTCAGCCGCCCTCCGATACTCCGACGGACAGCGAACCGGGGAACCCTCCGGTGACCCAGGATGGCGAGCCGGAAGTCAACCTGACGGTGCGGGAGGCGCTGCGAACGCGGGCTTTCTGGCTGCTGGCGTTGTTCTCGGTGGCGGGGTTCATGGTGCAGGCGGGGGTGAGTCTGCACCAGGTTGCCCACTTCATCTACGGGGGGATGCGCCCGGCGGACGCGGCCCTGACGGCGGGGGTGTTTGCCATCTCCCAGTCCGTCGGCGGCATCCTGTGGGGCACGCTGGCCAGGTGGGCACCGCTGCGGCTGCTGATGTGTCTCGCCGGGTTTACCGGGGCGGCGGGAACGCTGGGGATCGCGGCAAGCTCTACCCTGGGATGGGGCGCGGCGGCGGCACTGGCGCTGGGAGTGGCGGTGGGGGGATACCACCTGCTGCTGCGGCTGGCCTACGCAGACTACTACGGGAGGCGGTACCTGGGGAGCATCCGCGGGCTTACCATTGGGGCGCAGATCGGGGGCCAAGTGGTGGGGCCGGTGCTGGCGGGAGCCATGTACGACGCCACCGGGTCCTACTGGCTGCCCTTCCTGGTTTTTGCGGTGGGGGTGTCGGCGGCCGGGGTTGCGGCGCTGGCGGCGACGCCGCCGGGGAGGGGGTGAGCGTAGACGGCGGCTTTCGGGTAGGGGCGGGGTTCCGCTACCCCGGGGACCCGTTCTCCCTAAGGTCCGTCGCCCTCTTCCTGGCCCTTGTTGGCCATGACCACGAGCAGCGGGTCGCCGGGGGGTGACTCGTCGGGGTTGGCCAGGCCGCCCTTGACGTTGCGGAAGTTGCCGGCGAATTCGAGGTAGGACACCACGAGATCGATGTGTCCCTTGTCTCCGACGCTGCGCCAGATGCGGACGGCCTTGGTGGGGAACATCCGGTTGGAGAAGGTGACGATGAAGATGCCCCCGTCCTTGAGGATGCGGTTGACTTCACGGAAGGTTGCGACGGGACTGGTGAGGTATTGCACCGACACGGTGATGACCACCGCGTCGAACTTCCCGTCGTCGAAGGGCAGGACCGGGTCGGCGTTGACGTCGTGGATGACGTACTCGTTGAGGTCCGGGTTGTCGAGCATCTCCTCGGCGTTCATCCCCAATCCCACCAGCCAACGCTTGGGGTGTCCGGCGGGCCAGTGTGAGCGCCAACTGCTCATCAGGTCGAGGACGTCGGAGTAGGCGGGTATGAAGTCGTGGAAGAGGCGTCCGACGGTAGCGATGGCGCCGTCGTCGATGTGGACCACCTTGCGGGGCATGGTGTAGAAGAGGCGGTCGTCGGCGTCGTCTTCCCGCTGGAAGTAATGGGGCGGTAGCTGCTGCTCCGTGGGGCACCTCCTGGACGGCGTCCACAAGCCGGGCGGGATGGGCAATTGTAACACGAGGCCCTGACGGGGCCGGAGGGCGGGAAAAGGGTTACAATTCCGAATGGACCGGGCGGGTCCGCAACACCGTCAACGAATAGCTGGGAGGTCAATCATGGCCAGTGAAGAAGCACAAAGATTCCTGGAAGGGACCGGGGCCAACCGGGGCTATACCCTTGAAATGCACCGGATAATGGCGGAGGCGGACCTGGAATGGGCGCAGAAGTACAACGCATTCATTGAAGCGACCTACACGGGTCAGAGGACGCTGGACCGGAAGACCAAGGAGCTGCTTCAGATCGTGGTGGAGGCGGCTCTGCGGGCGGACGTGGAGCAGATTCAGGCCCACGTCAGGGTGGCGCTGCAGGAGGGGGCCACTCCCCGGGAGATATTGGAGGCGCTGCAGGCGGTCATCGCGCCGATGGGGGCGTTGGCCTTCCGGCGCGGCCTGCAGGCATGGGCCGCGGAGACGGGGGCAGATCCGGCGTAGAGTCCCGATAAAGCGAACAGCCGGGAATCAAGGCGATTCCCGGCTGTTCGCTTGTGGATTCCTCTTGCCGATTCCTCCGGTAAGACGGTGAGGACGTTTATTTCTCCCACTGCACCGGGTTGGAGAGGGTGCCGATGCCGTCGATGGCGATGTCGCAGACGTCGCCGTCCTTCATGTTCTCCGGCGCGCCGTCGGTGCCCATCCAGAGCATGTCGCCGGGGACTAGGGTGAGGTAGCGGCTCATGCGGCTGATGAACTCGCGGACGCCGAAGATGGCGCCGGACATGTTGTAGCTGCTGACGAACCGGCCGTTGAGGCTGATGCTGACCTCGCAGTTCTCCGGGTCGACGCCCTCGGTCTCGATCCAAGGCCCCATGGGCTTGAAGGTGTCGGTGTTCTTGGCCCGCCACAGGGTCCGGTCGCCCCGCTGCCAGGTGCGCTCGCTGACGTCGTTTCCGATGGTGTAGCCGAAGACGTAGTCCAGGGCTTCGGCCTCGGAGACGTTCTTGCACTGCCTGCCGATGACCGCCACCAGCTCGCCCTCGTACTGGAAGACCTCGGTGGCGTCCCTGGGGACGATGATGGGGGAGCCGTGGCCGGTGAGGGCGTTGTTGGCCCGGTATCCGACATCGGCGGCGGGCGGGAAGGAAGGCTCCTCACCCCGGGCGTGGGCCATCTCGGTGACGTGCTCGCGGAAGTTGATTCCGGCGGCGTAGAAGGTTGGGGGAATCACCGGGGCCAGCAGTTTCACCGATTCCAGGGGTTGGGAGTTGCCGGTGCGGGAATGTTCGCCCCACGGGATGCCGGAAACCTCGACGACGTTGTCGCCCTCGATTATTCCGTAGGATGGCTGGCCGCCGTTCTGAAATCTGCACCACCTCATGCTGGATGCTCCTTGTTGATGCTGCGCAGGATTGGTCCTGGAGGAAGCCGGCACATGGAGCCGGTGGGCCAATTCTGGCATCAACGGATGGAGCGGTCAAGGAGGCGGCAGAGAGGGGATGGCGGCGGGCGGACGGTTCCATCTGGGCCGTAGGGGAGAAGCAGCGGCGTGTATAATGCGAACAGGAACAGCAGGGCGGAGAAGACCAAATGGCCAGGGTCCAGTTCACGATTTCCGACGAAGACCGGGACCGGTTGGTGGAGCAGGCGCGAACCGACGGGGTTTCCCTGAGCGCGTGGCTGAGGCGGGCGGCGAAAGCTCACTTGGATTATCGCAAGAGGGCCATGTCTCGCAAATCCTTGATCGAGGTTTACAGGGAACTTGTCCCGGAAGCGGAACAGGTAGATCCTTTGAAATCACCCATTCCTATCGCGCCGTTCTTCAGGAACGTGGAAGTGAACAACGAAGTCGATCCGGTCCCTTCAGCCGGATCGCACTTGAAAGACAAGCTGGTGTCAAGGGGACTGAACTACCCGCCACAGACAGGGGAAGACTTGCGGGCGTTTTTCGATGAGATTGATGCGCTGAATGGCGACGAGGCGGGACTTGACTGGGAAGAGCACCTTCGGATTCTCGACGAGTCCATCAGGGAAGGCTTGCCCGACGTATGATTTTCGTCGATGCCAATGTTTTCATGTATGTGGCAGGAGGTATACATCCATTACGAGACCAGGCGCGTGAGTTCCTGATCGAAGCACGTCGAAACGGGACTCGCCTGTTCACTTCGGCGGAAGTTCTGCAAGAATTGATGCACGTTTACCTGCGGGAAGGACGGTTGGACATACTCGACCGGGCGACAGAACTGATTTCCACCTTTGGTGTGGAAGTGTGGCCGCTGGAACCCGAAGACGTAAAGCGCGCCCGTGAACTCCACCAACGGCACCCGGAACTGCAGGCGCGGGACCTGTGCCATTTGGCCAGTTGCATCCGGCGGGACATCACCGAAATAAAGACTTTCGACCGGGCCCTGGCCGCTGCGGCGGTTAATCTGGGCAATCGGATTTAACCCGAATCGTCGGAGGCGGCCCGCCTCCGGCCATCTAAAACCGCCTCCAAGGAGTAGCGAAAATGCGTTTGCAGGGCAAGACTGCCATGATCACCGGGGCCAGCCGCAACATCGGCAAGGAGGTGGCCCTGACCTTCGCCCGGGAGGGAGCGTCGCTGGTCCTGAATACCAGGACGAGCCGCCCGGAGCTGGAGTCGGTTTCCGCCCAGTGCCGGGAGCTGGGAGCGGAGACCTGCACCATCATGGGCGACGTGACCGATCCTCAGCGGGCCCGGGATATGGTGGCGGAAGGGATCGCCGCCTTGGGCAAGATCGATATCCTGGTCAGCAACGTTGCCATCCGCCCGCACAAGCCCATCCAGGAAGTGTCGGACGACGAGTGGGATACGGTGATGCGGACCAACCTGTTCCCCGCCTTCTACCTGGTCAAGGCGGTCCTGCCGGGGATGATCGAGCGGCGCAGCGGGAGCATCATCGCCCTGGGCGGGCAGGCCGCCATCACCGGGAGGCCGGAGACGATATCCGTCACCACGGCCAAGCACGGGCTGCTGGGGATGATGCGGGCCATAGCCGCCGAGATGGCCCCCTACAACGTGCGGGCCAACATGGTGAACCCGGGGTCCGTTGACACGGAGCGGCTCCACCCAGAGTGGTACCCGGAGTTCCAGGATACCGACCGGGGTTCGGGCGACCACGTGCGGGGCATTCCCATGGGAAGGCAGGCGACGGTGTCCGACATCGCCAACGCGGTGCTGTTCCTGGCCAGCGACGAGTCGTCCTACGTTACCGGCGACCGGATCAACGTGGTGGGCGGAAGGTATATCGTCTAGCCGCCCGGGGCGTGGCCCAGCTCCTGCCAGGCGAGGGCCGCCGCGCCGACCATGCCGCCGGTGTAGCCGAGGTTGGTGGCGACCAAGCTGAAGTCTTGGTGGCGGGGGCTCATGGCGCGCCCCACCATGCGCTCCCTGATTGTCTCCAGCAGGCCGGCGTCCCGGATGCCGTCGGTGACCCCACCGCCCAGGACGATGATGTCCGGGTTGAAGAGGTGGAGGAGGTTGACGAGACCCAGGGACAGGTAGTGAAGCACCTCGTCGATTATCCCGGAAGCCAGGGCGTCCCCGGCGGAGGCGGCGGCGAAAACCTCGCCGGCGTCCAGGTTGTCAGGGGAGATGCCCGCAAGGGATGAGCCGGATTCTGCTGCCGCCAGCCTTTCCCGGGCCAGGCGGGCGATGCTGAGGCCGGAGGTAAGGGCTTCCAGGCAGCCGTAATTGCCGCACTGGCATCGGGGCGCGTCGGGACTGGGATCCATGACCATGTGTCCCACCTCGGCAGCCATCCCCTCTGCGCCCAGGAGCATCCGGCCGTGGTCGATTACGCCGCCGCCGACGCCGGTGCTGACGGTGACGTATACCAGGGTCCGAACCGGCAGTCCCTTTTCCCGCGCATCCCGCCCGGCGCCGAAGTGGTACTCCCCAAGAGCGGCGAGGTTGGCGTCGTTGCCGACGAATACGGGCAGGCCGAAACGCTGCTCCCAGAGGGGCTTCAGGGATACGCTGTCCAGCACGCCCAGGTTGGGAGGGTTGTGGAAGGTTCCGCTTTCGGTGTCGATGGGACCGGCGGCGGCAACGCCGATGGCCTCGACGGAACGGCCGGCGCACTGTTCAAGGGCTTGTCCCAGAACGTTCCCGGCGCCGTCGAGAAGCTGCCGCCGGGTCCCGCGGGGAACGTTGGGCCGGCGGTCGGACCAGAGGAGTTGTCCCGACCGGTCGGCGACGGCTGCCCTGGCCCAAGTTCCTCCCCAGTCCATCGCGATGACCACGGGTTCGCCGGATGAAGACATGGGCATCTCCTGAGCTTGTGATTCCCCCGGGTTGCGGGGAAGTATCTCAGAACGGATGGGAGGAAGTCACGAAAAGCATGGGTCTGGGAAGGGCAATCGCACTGGTGCCAGTTTGGTCAAACTGCCAGTAAACGGTCAACGCCATACTGTGGGGAACAGCCGACCGGGGTCTGGATTCCCGCCTGCGCGGGAATGACGGGATGAGAGGGCGGAAATAGTCTGCCCCCGCGCAGACGGGCGCGGGATGGCAATCTGGTATTGGTCTCACACTCTTTCAGGGAAGTTCGGACAGGAGGTCGTCCAGGGCTTCCCGCAGAACTTCCGGGGGCATGGGGCCGACGTATTTGCGGCGGACCTCTCCGTTGGGAGCTATGAAGAACTTTTCCGGTATGCCCCGGACGCCGTACTCCACGGCGATGACGCCTTCTTCATCAATGCCGTTGGGATAGGGAACGGCGTATTGTTCCAGGTGCCCCAGCGCGGAGTTTTCCTGGTCCCAGATATTCACTCCGATGAATTCCACCGGGCGGTCCCGGTATTCCAAGTAGACCTGGGCCAGGGTACCCGCCTCGTCCCGACAGGGGCCGCACCAGGACGCCCAGAAGTCGACCACCACCACCTTTCCCTCGTGGTCGGACAGCCGCCACTCTTCGCCGTCGACCAACTGGAAGTCGAAGCTGTGGGGGATGCGGACGTTGGGCTCGACCTCGCCGAAGTCGGTGTTGACGCCCAAGCCTCCAGCGCCGTCGAAGGACAAAGATCCCCACAGCAGCAAGGCCAGGAGAGTAGCCAGGGAAACGCCAAAGGCCAGCATTATCCAGGAGCGCTGACTCAAGGCGCCCCTGGGGGTTTCACTTTCAATTTCGCTCACAGAACCTAACCACCGGACTCATTCTGCCCCATTTGCGGGCGTAAATAAACCTTCCTGGGCACTTCCCACCACGGATCCGGTGACCGTCAGGGGAACAGTCAGGGTGTGGACGACGGCGAGAGGACCTGGTCTCTCAGCCTGGCACGCTCCGACCGGTAGCTGGCCTCGTCCAGCTCGCCGGCTTCGAAACGCTGGTCCAGCAAGGCCATCTGACGGACCAATTGTTCCCGCTGGGAAACGGGGCCGGGGACTGCGGCGCCGGATTCCCGGCCGGGTTCTCCGGCAGCCTGGGGCGGGGGTCTCAGCCCGCTGTAGAGCAGGACGGCAGCCAGGAATGCTCCCAGGGCGGAGGGGATGGCAATGGCCCAGAGACCGGTGTCGCTCACGGTCTGCCACGCCCGCTGTGTCCAGCCGGGCTGGGGAAGGTTGGTGAGGCTGATGGCCAGTCCCCGGGCAGGCGGGACATCGGTAGCCCGCCACACGGAATAATCCATGCCTTCGACGGTTACCGCCGGGGCCGCCGGCAGCCCCTCGGCCTGGACCGGGCCCAGGGATGCGGGCACCAAAAGCCGGAAGTCCTTCGCTCCCTGCAGGAGGTTCTGGCGGTAGGAAAATGCGCTCCCCTGGTAGGGAAAGCGGTAGGAAAACGTGAGATTGTGGGCGCCGGGGGCCACCGGAGAGGTCACGGCGAACCCCGTCCCCACCGGGATTATCTCCCCGCCCAGCAGGTCGGACTGGATGTCGAAATCGGTGGCGTCTTCGGGCAGGGAGAAGCGCAGGAAGCTGAACCGGCCCGGTCCCACGTTGGCCAGGTCGGGGACCAGGGTGTGGTCGCTGACGTTGGCCAGCGCCACGACCTCCACCGCCTCCACGACCCGCTCCGACTTGTCGATGGCCGCGATGATCATGGCGTGGCTGTCCACCTCAATCACCGAAACGTCCCTGGTGGACTCGTAAACGGTGAGACTGACTTCCCGGGAGAGCTCGTCAGGCCCGATGAGGAGGCTGTAAGTCTTGCCCTGGTATTCTGCGGCCAGGGCGTATCCGCCGCCGGTGGATACCGGCACTTCGTCGAAACGGAACCCCCCGGAGGCGCCGGTGACCGTCTCGAGGGTTTGAACGCCCTGCAGTCCGGCAGAGAAGGTGTGCAGGGAGACTTGAATATCCGCGGGCGGGGATGACCCTTCCGTGCCGTTGATGATCCGTCCGGCAACAGTGGCGGACTGCTGGGCGTGGACCGAGGCAGCCAGGGAGAAAACCAGGAACAAGGCGACAAGACCACCCAGGGAGAGGGTTGCCCAACGGAGAATCCCGGATGGTCTGGCGGGGTCCCGGAAGAAGAGGGTCATTCCGGCGGTGTCTCCGGAGCGGCGATGGAGTCAGGCCGCAACTCGGCGGAACACTCGGGACACTCCCGCCATTCCGGGGCGGCGGACGCGCCGCAGTTGGGGCACCGGACCGCGGCGCCGTTGGTGTAGCTCAACGCGGCCCGGGCCAAGCCCACGTCCTGTTCCAGGAGCCATTCCTCGTCCCGGGCGGCGGCTTCGGCCTGGTCCCGCAGAATCGCCGCGGCTTGGAGCCGGTAGTCCTGAAGCTGCTCCCGGTAGAGGCCCAGGGGAATGTTGCCGAGCTGGTGTTCCAGTTGCAGGGTGCGGATGGCGTCGTATACGGCGTTCAGGTCTGCTTCCGACTGGACCAGGTCTGGGGAAAGGGCTTCCGGCGGATGAGTGGCCGGAGCGGAGCGGCGCCTCCAGAAGGGGTAGACGACGACCCCGATACTGAGCAGGGCGAGGGCGAGGCAGACTACGACGGCCACGATGAACCTAGGCGGCGCTGGGCGAGGCCCCGCCGGGGACGGGAGCCGGCCGCCGGATTGCGGCCGCCAGCCGGACCCGCTGGGGCCACAGGGCGATAACGGTTCCCAGCACCATCACCGGGCCGGCAACCCACATCCACCACATCATGGGGTTTACGAGGATGCGGAAGCCGACGGCACCGTCGGACAGGTTCTCGCTAGGGACGACGTAGAAGTCCTCCACCGGCGTGGAGCGGATGGCGGCGCGGGTGGAGGCCATGTTGAAGGACGGGTAGAAGGAGCGCTTCGCCTCCAGGTCGGTGAGATACCGGCCATCCCGTTCCACCCGCACGAGCGAATTGAATTCGGTGCGGTCGGAGAACTGTTCCGCGGTTGTCCCGATGTATTCCATCCGGTAGTTTTCCACCGTCACGGTCTCGCCGGGAGAGAGCACGACGTCCACCTGCGTATCGAAGAAGGACGCCCCCAGGATTCCCAGGGCGACCATCACCACGGCGAGGTGAACGATGTATCCGCCGTAGCGGGGACGGTTGGCGGCCAGCAGCCGCAGGAAGGCCAGGGGGTAGGTTTCACCCAGGCTTCTCCGCCGGGAACGGGTGCCGCGCCACCACTCGATGACGATCCCGGAGGCGGCCATGGCGCAGACGCCGAAGCCGAGCAGGGGATACACCTTGTGCATTCCCAGAGCAACCAGGACGGCAACAACGGCCAGTCCGGCGCAGGCGGGAATCAGGAGAGCGCGGCGGAGAGATGCCAGGTTGGCGCGACGCCAGGGTATCAGGGGGCCGATTCCCATGAGCAGGACCAGTCCAAGGAGCAGCGGCCCGTTGACCTGGTCGTAGAAGGGCCGAGCCACGGTTATCTCGTCACCGGCCCCGGCCCGGGATATGAGGGGGTAGACCGTTCCCCATAGCGTCACGAAGGCGATGCCGAGGAGGAGCAGGTTGTTGAAGAGGAAGGCCGCTTCCCGGGACAGCATGGAGTCCAGGTTCTGGGCGCTCTTCATAAGGTTGAACCGCCAGAAGAAGACGGCGAAGGGGACGATGGTTCCAACGGCCAGGAACAGCAGGAATACCCAGCCCAGGGTGGAGGCGCCGAAGGAGTGGACCGACGGCACGGGGCCGCCCCGGTTCATGAACATTCCGTACAGGGCCAGGCCGAAGGCGACGTTAATAAGCACCATGTTCCACATGCGGAACATCCCCCGCCGCCGCTGGACCATGATGGAATGGATGAAGGCGGTGAGGGCGAGCCAGGGCATGAAGGCGGCGTTTTCCACCGGGTCCCAGAACCAGAAGCCGCCCCATCCCAGGATGGTGTAGGCCCACCAGGAACCCAGGAGGAGCCCGCAGGCCAGCAACGCCCAGACGATAATGCCCCACACCCGCCCGGTGTCCACCCATTCGTCCCGGGTCTGCCCGGCGATAAGGGATCCCAGTCCAAAGGACAAGGGCAGGGTGATGCCGATGAGTCCGGCCATGAGCGCCGGGGGATGGAAGAACATTCCGAAATGGGTCAGCAGGGGATTGATTCCCTGGCCGTCGGGAGGAACGATGGGCATGGTAGCGAAGGGATTGGCCATGAAGGCCATGACCGCGAGGAAAAAGGTCTGGACCAGCATGAGGGTGGCGGCGGTGTAGGGAAGGCTGTCCCGCAGCCGGCCCGGGGCGAAGCGCAGGGCGATGGCCGACATGACGGAGAGGACGAAGGCAATGTAGAGCAGGGAGCCCTCGTTGCCGGCGTAGAAGGCCACCCAGGTGTAGACGTTGGGCATGGCCAGGTTGCTGTGGGCGGCGACGTAGACCAGGGAGAAATCGCGGCTGATGAAGGCGGTGACCAGGGCCAGCGTGGCAATGAGGAGGGCCAGGGCGACCAGGTAGACGGCCCGCCGGGAGCTTTCGACCAGGGCGGGGTGGTTTCGCAGCCTGCCCAATACCGAGCCGATGCAGGCATAGGAGGAGAGGGCGAGGGCGATCCACAGGGAGATGCCGCCGAGGTCAGCCACGGTTGGGTTCCCCTTCCGCGGGCGCATCCAGGTTACGGTCGACGATGTCCAGGTAGGGTTCCAGGCCGCCGGAATTTTCCGTTAACGGCGCCGGCTCTGCCGGGACGGCACGGCGGTGGCGGGTCATGGAGCGGAGGGACAACGCTCCGACAAGGAGGGCGGCCAGGACGGCGACGGGTGGGAGGACCCAGGCGACCAGGTTAATGCCGGACTTGGGCGGGGCACCGATGACGCTCTGGCCGTAGCGGCCGGCGAAGTAGTCGAGGATTTCCTCCCGGCTCTGGCCTTCGGACAGCTTCTGGCGGACGATGGCGCGCATCTGGCGGGCGAGGGGGACCTGGGCCTGGTCGATGGTCTCCGCGGGGCACACCGGGCACATGAGCATTCCGTCGATGGCCTGGGCCTCGGCTTCGTCGTAGGATACCCCGGGCGCAGCGGTCGGAGGCGGGTCCTGGGCGTGGGCGATGTTGACCGCCGCCAACAACAGGAGCGCCGCAAGTACCGTCGGCGTGATGGACCGGAGTTGAGGGAAAGTCGGCATACCCATCCGGCGAACCACCGGCAGGTCTTAGTCCGGCGGAAAGCGAGAGGTGAGGTTCAGTAGAGATATTTTTGCATTGGGAGCGGAGAGTTGGCAACAGGGGACATCATGGGGACAGACGCATTCGGAGAGCAGAAGGGACGGACGGAAGAATCCTTGCCCTGCAAATCCTTTAGGGTATATTCTGACGAGGGCTCCGAGCTCACGGCACAGCCTAATCCAGATCGAACGCCTGGATTAAGTTGACGTTTGGGTCGGAACGGCTGTCCCCAAACCTGAACCGGAAAGGGAAGTTCCCCATGACCATAACCCGCGAAGCGGAGGAGATTTTCGCCGACGCCTCGTACCTGTATCGGGCAGCTCTGGAAAGGCTCGAAGCGGGAGATATCCGGGATGCGGCGGAGAAAGCCTGGGGAGCCACCCAAAGAGCGACAGACGCGATGATCCTGTCGAGGAAGGGAAGGCGTCCTGGGACATCCGGCGGCACGTACCGGACAATTCGGGCTATGCGAAACGAGAATGAGTACCTGGAGAACCTGGCGAACCGTTACAGCCAACGGGCCAACGACCTGCATGGCAACTGTTTCTACGATGGGATTTGCGAACCGGAGGAGGCCATCATCGAGGATATCAGGGCCACCGGAGCTTACATCGACGACGCCAGGGCCATCGCCAATCTGTGACCCGTCCAAGGACAAGCTTCGGGCCGGGCTCCCAAGGCTGATGTTGGTTACCCGCATTGTCGGATCATTGCGGGTGGCGGGGTATATTTTCAGCCGGCGACGGTTGCTCAACCGCGAATTGAACCAAGCTCGGAGGTGAAGGGTTGCCCGTTCCCGGCATAGTGGACTGGTCCGGCAGGATGCGCCGGATGATGGAGTTCGTCGGGATGACCGACGACGACGTCAAGCTGGTGCGGGACAGCGGGCCTATCCTTGCCGAGCACGCCGATGAGCTTACCGAGGCCATCTACCGACATTTCCTGGAGTTCCCCGAGACCAGGGCGTTTTTCCTGGATGAGGCCACCGGGGAGGTGGACCTGGACCGCATCGAGCGGCGCCGGCACAGCCTGACCCGTTGGCTGAGGAACTCCATCGAATTCCGCGTCGACGAGGACCTGCCGGTCTTCCTGCTGGCCATCGGGATCGTCCACAGCCATCCGGCGGCGCACCGGGAGCACCTGGGGTCCATTCCCATGCGGTTCATGATCGGGACGATGTCGCTGGCCCAAACGGCGGTTTCCAGGCTGCTGAAGGAACAGATCCCGGACCAGGAGACGGCATGGCGCACGGCAGAGGCGTGGAACAAGCTGCTGATGGTGCAGCTGGACGTGCTGGTGGCGGGCTACGTTACGGAGCAGCCCATCCCTCCCAGGCAGGAAAGTCCCTCCGCTTCCCAAGTCTGACGGGGCGGAGCCGGAATCCGAAGATTATAGAGCCAGGACGCTGGCGAAGGAGAAACGATGACCAAGGTACTGGTAATTCAGGGCGCCGGAATGAACATGCGGGGCAAGGTGCAGGTCGAGGTCTTCGGGCCAAACACCCTGGAACAGATCAACGAGCAGGTGCTGGGATACGCCGAGGGGCTGGGGATCGACGTCGAGCTGTTTCACTCCAACATCGAGGGGGAAGTCGTCAACGCGCTGTATGAAGCCCACGACGGCGACGTGGACGCGGCCCTGATCAATCCGGCGGGGTACACCACCGGCACCGGCCCTCTCAAGGCCGCCATCGCCCAGGTGAGGTTCCCGGTCATCGAGGTCCATGCGTCCAATCCCACTTCCAGGGGGACGGTGTCCCAAGTCCAGCCGGTGAGCAAGGGATCGGTATACGGGTTCGGCGTTTACGGGTACTACCTGGCCCTGGAGGCGGTCAAGCACATGGTTGAAGGCTGAGTTCCGGGGAAACGCCTTGTCCATGCCCGGCCAGTCCACTGGCCGGGCTCTTTTTCCGCCGGGCCTGGTCAGGGCTGCCGGCGGCTACTCGCAGCGGAGGCAGCGGACCTCGGTGAACACGTCGTCATGGAGGCCGGGGTTGACGGTCATGTAGTCCATGATGATCCGCAGCACCTTGCCCTCGTCGGCGATGTCGTACTTCTCGGCGATGTTGCGCACGAGGGCCATGTGGTCGGGATTGAGGTCTATCTCGAAAGTTTCTTTGACGCCTGCCATTTTTCGACTCCGTTTTATTTCAGGTTAGCCAGGGGTTGAGGCCCGGAAGTGCCGGGCCGGTTCTACAGGATCTGGGAGAGGAATTGCTGCACCCGGGGATGCCGGGCGTTCTCAAAGAACTCGGAGGGCGACTGGTCCTCGACAATCTGGCCCTCGTCGAACATGACGATGCGGTCGGCGACCTCGCGGGCAAAACCGAGCTCATGGGTGACGGCGAGGATGGTCATCTGGGACGCGGCCAGTTCCCGCATAACCTCCAGCACTTCCTTAATCATCTCCGGGTCCAGCGCCGACGTCGGCTCGTCGAAGAGCATGATGTTGGGCTGCATCGCCAGGGCCCGGGCGATGGCCACCCGCTGCTGCTGGCCGCCGGATAGCTGGATGGGGAATTTGTCAGCCTGTTCGGGGATGCCCACCCGTTCCAGAAGCTCCATGGCGATCTCGGTGGCCTGCTGCTGGGGCAGCTTGCGGACCTTCATGGGGGACAGGGTGATGTTGCCGAGGACCGTGAGATGGGGGAAGAGGTTGAAGGACTGGAACACCATTCCCACGTCGCGGCGGATGGCGTCGATGTTGCGGACGTCGTTGCTCAGTTCCACCCCGTCCACGATGATGTCCCCCCGCTGGTGTTCCTCCAGGCGGTTGATGGTGCGGATGAAGGTGGATTTCCCGGAACCGGACGGGCCGATGATGACCACCACCTCGCCCTTCTTGACCGTGGTGCTGACTCCCCGCAGGGCGTGAAAGTTGCCGTACCACTTGTGGACGTCCCGGCAGACAATAATGTCATCGTCGGGGATTTGGCCGTTGGTCTCGCCATTGGCAGCTTCCATCGTGTACTCCTGTACGGCGGCGGCTTTTCCGCCTTCCGGGGCTGGCTCTGCGCAACACCCGCTGAAACGGGTCTAACGATGGCCGACCCCCATGTGTCTTTCAACCGTGGCGCCGATGTAGGAAATGGTGTAGGTGAACACCCAGAAGACCAGGGCCAGGAAGATGAAAAGCTCCCGGGCGCTGGCCAGATACTCGGGGTTGCCCTGGATGAAGGCCCGGCTGATTTCCACCACGTCGAGCATTCCTATGATATACACCAGGCTGGTGTCCTTGAACAACGCGACAAACTGCCCGACTATGGCGGGAATGACGTTGCGGATGGCCTGGGGCAGGGAAATCAGCAGCGTGGTCTGCCAGCCGGCCAATCCCAGGGCCCGGGCCGCTTCCGCCTGGCCGGGATGGAGAGCTTCCAGACCGCCCCGGATGTTCTCGGCCATGTAGGCCGTGCTGAACAGGATGATGATTACGCTGGCCCGGAACAGGGAGTTCTGGGGGAAATTTTCCGGGAAGGCCAGCGGGACCAGCACCTGGGACATGAACAAGAGGGTTATCAGCGGGACCCCGCGGAAAACCTCGATGAACACGACGCACATCAGCTTCAACACCGGAAGATGGCTGCGGCGCCCCAAGGCCAGGCCGATGCCCAGCGGGAGGCTCAGCACGATTCCGGCCACCGCCAGGAGCAGGTTCAACGTCAAGCCGCCCCAGCTGTTCACCGAAACAGGTTGAAGCCCGGGCACCCCCGGCAGGCCCCGCATCAGCACGAGCGTCAGCAGGAAGGCGATGACTCCCAGGATGGAGACCCACTTCACCGTTCCCAGCGGGGTGTAGCGTCCCAGGGCCAGTCCAATGAACATGGCGGGGACATTGGCCAGCAGGAGCAGCCGGACGTCCCAACCCATCTTGTCCAGGCCGTAGGGGAGGAAGGCGGACAGGGCCACGACGGCCGTTACCAGGATCGCGATCCGCTTGGCAACGCCGCCCCCGGCCACGGGCCAGGCCATTCCCAGCATCAGGGTAACCAGCAGCAATCCCGCCTGGGGACGCCAGAAGCAGTTCTGGCCGGGACAGGCGCCCTCGGTGTTGTACTGGCCGATGAGGAACCTGCCGCCGATGGTCGGTATGACGCTCCATTCGGCGTCGAGGAAGACCCAGCCAACGCCGTACCACAGGCCCAGGATTCCCAGGATGCCGAAGATAATGGTCAGCGCGGTGTTGTACCAAGAGCTGAAGAGGTTGTCCCGGGCCCAGGCCACGGGTCCCGACTCCGCGCGGGGCGGAGGCAGCGGCGATTGGACCGGGGGCGGCTGATATGACGCGGCCATTCCCTAACCCCCGGAGAACCGGATGCGGCGGTTGTAGAGGTTGCCCAGCAGGGACCAGCTGAGACTCATGGCCAGGTAGGCCAGCATTATCAGGATGAAGATGGATACCGCGGGAGCGGTCTGGGTCATGGTCTTGGCGACGTTGGTCAGGTCGGCGTAGCCGATGGCCCCGGCCAAGCTGCTGTTCTTGGTCAGGTTCAGCCACTGGCTGATCAGGGGCGGGATGATGACGCGCAATGCCTGGGGGAAGGTAATGTGGCGCAGTGTGTTAAACCCGGACAGGCCAAGGGAGCGGGATGCCTCGGTCTGTCCCCGGCCAACGGACTGGATGCCGGCGCGGACGATTTCGGCGATGAACGACGCGGTGTACATCACCAGCCCCACGAGAAGGGCGACCAGGGCTCCGGAAAAGGTTATCCCCCCTCGAATCCGTCCGAAAGTCCCCTGGGGCGCCGGGTGGCTGATCTCCAGGGGTGAAACGCCCTGGGACAACGTTACGAATACCCAGGCGATTGCTCCCAGCACGATTGCGGCGGTGCAGCCGAACACCACCGGGTAAGAGGGGGTTCCCGTTTCAATCTCCCGCCGGGCCAGCCAGCGGTGCACCAGCCAGCCGACGAACACGGAGACCAGCGCCATGCCGGCCCAGATTGCCGCCGCGCCGGCGGCGCCTGCCACCGGCCAGGGCATGGAAATCCCCGCGTTGTTGATAAACAGGCCCCTGGCGATAACGTACCCTTCCCGGACCGTCGGGAAGGTGAGGACGATGTAAAACCAGAAGAAAAGCTGCACCAGAAGCGGGACGTTGCGAAAGAACCCGATATAGACGGACGCGAGTTGGGCGACGATCCAGTTGGTGGACAGCCGGGCGATTCCGATGATGATTCCCAGAGCCGTGGCCAGGATGACGCCGGAGATGGCCACGACCACGGTGTTGACCGCGGCTACACCGAAGGCGTAAAGGAAGGTGTCCGAGGGCTCGTAGGGCAGCCAGGTCTGTCCGATGGGAGTCTGGTAGGCCCGGGAAAGGAAGCTGAAGCCGTAGGGGATCTCCCGGTCGTCGATGGCGTTGCCGATGTTGATGAAAAACCAGGCGACCAGCGCGACGACAACTATGGCGGACAACACTTGGGACGTCCACTGGATGACCTGTACGTGCCGCCAGATCGGGATTCCCTGATAGGTCAGCCTGGCCAACATTTCCTAGGAAGCACCGCCGGGATCAAGTTCTCCAATTGTATATGAAACCCGCTATAAAAGCAGGGGAGCAGATCGTGTCGTCAAGACCTGCTCCCCGGGCCGCCAGTCGTCAAGCAACGGAAGGCGCTGGCTGGTTTATGCCCCTGTTAACGCAACGGCGCGGCGTAAATCTGTCCGCCCTTGGGGCAATCCTGGCAGGGAGCGTTGGCCCAGAGGGCGTTCCGCCCGTTCTCCCGGGGGAGGTTGATCCCGTCGGGGCCGAGGTTGCGGTTGTAGATGTCGCCGTAGTTGCCGACGGCGTTCAGTACATCCTGGCCGACGGTCTGGCTCAGGCCCAAGCCGTCCTGTCCGAAGGATCCATCACCTATACCCAGCAGGCGGTCAACCTTGGTATCGCCGGTGGCCGAGGAGGGGACGGATCCCTGGTTTACGCCGTAGGCTTCGCCGTAAATGAGGATGGCCATTACAGTCTTCACAATGTCGAACCACTGGTCGTCGCCGTGGGGGACCACCGGCCCGAGAGGCTCCTCGGAAATGGTCTCGGGCAGGATGACGTGGTCGGCCCGGTTGGCGAGGGCGGTGCCCAGGGCGGCGAGCTGGGACCGGTCGTTGGTGAAGGCGTCGCACTGGCCGCTTTCGTAAGCCGCGACCACCGCGTCGGTGTCTTCAAAGGTCAGGGCCTCGATGCCCAGGTTGTTCTGGCTGGAGAAGTCCTGGAGGTTGAGCTCTGTGGTGGTTCCCTGGGTCACGCAGACGGAGGCGCCTTCCAGGTCGAGAGCGCTGTCGATTCCCAGGCTCTTGTTGACCATGAATCCCTGGCCGTCATAGAACATGGTCTGGGCGTAGTTGCCCCACCCTGCGTCGCGGGAGGTTGTCCAGGTGACGGTCCGGACCAGCATGTCCACTTCGCCGGACTGGATGGTGGGGCCCCGCTCGGCGGCGGTAATCAGGCGGATTTCAATAGCGTTGGGGTCGCCGACGGTTGCGGCGGCCAGCGCCCGGCACAGGTCGATGTCGAACCCGACGTTGTTGCCGGCGTCGTCGAGGTAGCCGTATCCGGGAACGTCGTTGCGGCTGGCGCAGATGACGTGGCCGCGAGCCTTGACGGCTTCCAGGCGTCCACCGGCCTCCATCATTGCTCCGGCATTGGCTTCCGCCTCGGCGAGCATCGCCTTGGTATCTTCCAGTTCTTGCTGGACGGCGGCGAGTTCTTCCGCGGAGGTGTCGGGGGCTGCTTCTTCAGTGCAGGCGGTGAGGCCCACCAAGGCCAGGGACAGGACTACGAGCGGTAAATACTTGAGGAACCGAACCATTTCTACTCCTTTGCTTTTGGGCACCAGCCGATCACGTTTTCTTCACACGGCGATTCCCAATGTCTTGGCTCATGGTACCCCGGATGGGCTTCGATCCCATGATCTCCACCTTGAAAGGGTGGCGTCCTAACCTGGCTAGACGACCGGGGCACATTCTCCATTTTACTACATGCGCTTACAATTCCGCCACTTTTTACGGATAAACGGCTACGGAATCCAAAGCCAGGTCCTCGGGCCAGCCGAACATTAGGTTCATGTTTTGGACAGCCTGGCCGGCGGCGCCCTTGACCAGGTTGTCGATGCAGCTGATGACTATCAGACGGCCCGTCCTGGAGTCCACCACGGGATGAACCAGGCACTGGTTGTTGCCAAGCGTCTGCTTGGTCTGGGGCGGCTGGGAGGTGACGACGACGAAGGGATGGTCCCGGTAATAGTCCTCGTATAAGTCCCGGATGCGCTGGGACGGGTCGCCGCCGCCCAGGTACTCCGGCCTCAGCTGGGCATAGCAGGAACTGAGGATGCCCCGGGTCATGGGGATAAGATGGGTGAGGAAGGTGATGTCCAGAGAGTCGCCGGACAGGGCGTTCAGCTCCTGGGTAATTTCGGGCAGGTGCCGGTGGCCTGCCACCGAGTAGGCCATGACGTTCTCGTTGACCTCGGAATAGTGGGTGGTTAAAGCGAGGGTCCGGCCGGCGCCGGAAACGCCGGACTTGCTGTCGATGATTATCCCGCCTTCCACCATGCGGTGTTCCACCGCCGGAGCCATGCCGAGGATCGCGCTGGTGGGGTAGCAGCCCGGGTTGGCAATCAGGCGGGACTCGGACACTTCCTCGTGGTGCAGCTCGGGCAGCCCGTAGACGGCCTCCTCGAGGTAGGTGGGGTCCGGGTGTTCCACTCCGTACCATTCGGTATATTCCCTGGCGTCCTTGAGACGGAAATCGGCGCTGATGTCCACCGTCTTGATTCCCTGCTCCAGGAGGGGGATCACCGCCTCGGCGCTGGCCTTGTGGGGCAAGGCGGAGAACACCAGGTCCAGGCTACCTTCCAGTTCCGGGGTGATGGTCAGGCTGAGTTGGGAAAGGTGGGGGAACACCTCGCCCAGCTGCTGCCCAGCCGCGCTGCGGCCCGTTACCGAGGCAATCTCGACCTCGGGGTGCTGGTAGAGGATGCGGGCCAGCTCGGAGCCCGCGTATCCGGTCACGTTGATTATGCCTGCCTTCATTGCGTCGTCTCCTCGATTTCGGGTGTGTGGGGGAGCTGGGCGGCCTTGCTCCCGGCTCGTTTCCTGGGTTTGGGGGTCTGCGAGGCGTCGGGCCCGTCAGACCCCATCATTCGGTCCCGAGCGGGACATCCGAAACCGATGATGCAATCTCCGCACAGGGGCCGCTGGGCCTTGCAGACCTGGCGGCCGTGGGTAATGAAAGCGACGTGGAAGGGAAACACTTGGTCCGGTTCGACCGCGGCTTCCAGCAGATCGTGGGCCTTGTCCGCGTTGACCTTGGGGCCAATGAGCTCCAGCCGCTGGGCCACCCGGAATATGTGGGTGTCGATGGCCATGGCCGGCATCCCCAGGGAGAAATTGAGGATGATTCCGGCGGACTTGGGGCCGATGCCGGGGAGCTGGCGGAGCCAGGCCTTGGCGTCGGCCAGGGGCATCTCCGCGAGGAAGGACAGGTCCAGCGAGTCCTGATTGAGCTCCAGGACCCTGGTCAGGATGGTCTTGATGCGGGGGGCCTTTATCCTGGCCAGGCCCCCAACGCTGATGGCCGATTCGATGTCCGCAACCTCGGCTTGGGCGATGCTGTACAGGTCGCCGAATCTTCCCATAAGACTGCGGAAGGCCCGCTCCGAGTTGGTGTCCGAAGTGTGCTGAGAGAGTATGGTGAAAACCAGCTCGTGGGCTGGGTCGAGGCGAGGCTCTTCGGGAAAGGGTCCGTACTGCTCGGTGAGCAGGCGGATGGCCTCGGTGATGATTATGGAGGGCTTTGCCGCTCTCTTTTTCCTGCTTCTTTTGGGAGGCATTATGCGGCGCTGGCGTGATGGGGATAGACCGGCCCAGGATGCGAGGCGATGATTCGCCGGACGCTGCGGCGGATAGCGGATTCTAGCATCCGATGCGCCGGGTTCTCAAGAAAGGAGCCCGCCGGGACCAGGGCTATCGCATGAGTGCCCATTTGTGGAAACTCCCAGTGCACGGCCAACACGCCATTGCGGGGAACAGACGACGGGGGTCTGGATTCCCGCCTACGCGGGAATGGCGGGAAGAGCGGCGAAAGGGTCGAGTCAGACTTGATGCGATAGCCCTGCTGCCGGGACCGAAAACCCGGCAGCAAGTATGCCGAGGCCGGGGCCGGCCGGACCTATGGACTATCCCCGGGGCCTCCGCCCAGTTGGGAACGCAGGAACTGCTCCAACTCCCGGACGACGGCGGAAGGGTCGGGCATATCGCTGTCGGTCTGGCTTTCGTCGTACCGGGTTTCCAGCTTCTTGATGTAGTCCTGAAGCTGGTCGTCCTCGTCGACGGCCTTCAGCACCTCCAGGTCGAAGGTGTCGGCCGCCGCGCTCAACTCCTTGAGGTCGATGGGGAGGTCCAACATGCCGATGAGGTTCTTGGCCAGGGTATAGCTGATACGGTAGTTGGGAGCCGCCTGCAGGTAGTGAGAGGTATGGCCCCACAAGGAAGCGTAGGCCATGCCCTGCCGGGTACAGGCGTCCATTACGGCGGTGCTTATCCCGGTCGGCCCCTGGTAGTTGGAAGTCCCCACTCTGGCCGATTCCAGTGCCTGCTGCAAGTCGGGCTGGGTAGAGGAGCCGGTCAACCGGACGGGACGGGTATGGGGCACCGCATCGAGCAGCGCTCCCACGTGGATCACTGTCTGCACCCCGTACTCATGGGCGACCCCGGAAACCAGGGAAGAAAAGGTGCGCCATTTCAGGTTGGGTTCCACCCCCAGCAGAAACATCATTCCCGGTTCGGTGTCCCGGTCCGACGGGCTCCAGTAGTAAAACTCGTTGGCGGGCCAGTGAATCCGGCGGCGTCCGTCCTTCGTCCGGGTCGACCGGGGACGCTCCCGTGTGAAGACGAAGAATTCCTCCGGGTCCACCTCGGCGAATTTCCTGGCGTCCAGCTTCCGCAGCAGGTACTTGATGGTGTTGGTCGCGCTCTCAGCGGCATCGGGCCACCCGGCATAGGCGATCAACAGCCGGTCCAGTTTGGCCGGCGGGGTTTCATGTAAAGTCAGGTGTTCGGGTAGGGAGGACACGACTCCCTCCTGTCAATGGTTTGATGCCGCCGAAGCGGGGTGAATCTCCGCCCAGCGGAATCCGGGGTGCGCCTGGCGGGACCGTTGTCCGGCACCGTTTATCCTGGCCGGTTATCCCGGAATGTTCCGTCCGGGTGGGTCGCGCCAAAGCCTTATTGACCGCCGGAAAGGGTATTAGGTATTGGGCGAAATAGCAAGAACCATCCCGCCGGTGTGGGCTGGCCTCCGCCGACGGACGGAGCGCCGGATTGGCACTCAACCCTTCCTACGGGAACACCGGTCCTACGGGAACACCGGCGGGGCGGTTTCAATCTCTTTCCTGCCGCGGCGAGTTCTACCCCCAGGTCCGGGCGGCCATGTTTCCCATGAACAGGCCCAGGAATGCCGCTCCCAGGCCGATGACGATGCTGCCGGCCACGTTTGCAGCGGCCCGGAGAAACTCCCCTTCCATGATCAACCTCACCGACTCCAGGCTCAACGTGGAGAAGGTGGTGTATCCCCCCAGGAATCCGACGGCGGCGAAGCTCCGCACCGGCTCGGGCAGCGGGGCGCGTTCCAGGGAAATCCCCACCAGAAGTCCGATCAGAAACGAGCCCGTCACGTTGACGATCAGCGTCCCCATAACGGTGGCCGGACCCCAGTGCGAACCGGCCCACCGTCCGACGGCGAAGCGCAGGACCGAACCGGCGGCTCCTCCCACCGCCACCAGCAGCCAGGTCATGTCAAGTCCGGCTCCGACGGGGCCGCCGGACTCGTGCTTGGCACCAGGGGCAAGGCGATGTCACTCCCAAACCCTTTTACTGCCGGAGTCCTTTCGCCAGTTTGACTCCCCACGGGCAGCGCGTTAACGCGCCGACGGAACGGCGGCCCCCGCCGTCTTCATCCGCAGGCTGTACACCGAAGTCCGGGCGGTGAAGTACATGGTCTTCGAGTCCGGGCCGCCCCAGGCGCAGTTGGCCGGAATCTCGGGCAGCCGGATGATGCCCAGGTGCGAGCCGGAGGCGTCGAAGACCCAGCACCCGCCGGGACCGGTGCAGTACACCCGGCCCTCCACGTCGACCTTCATGCCGTCGGGGACCCCGTCCGGTTCGTCGGAGGACATGTCCGCGAAGATACGGCCGTTGGCGCAGCCGCCGTCGGGCTGAACGTCGTAGGCACGTATCTGCATGTCGGTCCGGGTGTTGGCGACGTAGAGGATGCTCTCGTCGGGGGAGAAGGCGAGGCCGTTGGGGTACTCCACGTCCCTCACCACGGCGTCAACCGTTCCGTCGGGCATGATCCGGTGGACGCCGCTGAACTCAATCTCCCGGTCGGCCGGGTCAATCCTGCCGCTGGGATTGGTGAAATAGATGCTGCCGTCGGACTTGCAGACCACGTCGTTGGGGCGGTGGAGACGCTTGCCATCCCAGCGGTCGGCCAGGCCGGTGATGGTCCCGTCATGCTCCCGGCGGCTGATACGCCTGGCATCGCCTTCACACATGATGAGACGGCCTTCCAGATCGAAGGTGAGACCGTTGGAGCCGCCGCTGTTGTCCCGGTAGACTTCGGCCGGGCTTCCGGGGGTCACTCGATAAATCAGGCTGGTGCGGATGTCCACGAACAGCAGGTAGCCGCCGGCGTGCCACAGCGGGCCCTCCGTGAACTGGAATCCGGTGGCAACCAGGTAAGTTGGTTCCGATTCGACGACATTGTCCAGCGGGTCCGGCATGTTTCATCCTCCGGTGGAGCGGATTGGGGAACGGATGGGGGAAGAGGGCCGGGACGACAGTGCCGGGAGTATAGATTGGCGCCCGGCCATTTTCAACTGAGCCGAACCTGCCGGGGCGGTCGGGGCTGACCGCACCCAGCCGGGGTTAAAATGCAGGGGAACAGGGTTTCCCAGAGTGGCCCCTGGATTTCGAGGAAGTTCATCTTTTTTGGATGCGCCATTGACCACCGAACAGCAGATTCAGACCGTCCTGCTGGCCCTGTCCGAGGTGCAGGCGTGCGGCAACTGCGGCGCCCGGTTCCGGTTCGGAGACCTGGACTGCCCCCACTGCGGCGAGGAACTGGATGATTACTTTCGCGATTGGGCCGTGCAACTGCTCGAGAAGCTGGGTGTCCAGCCGGGCAGTCCCGGGTCATAGCAGACGCAATCCTTCCCGTTTTCTTGCCGTACCGCTGCCCTTGCAGCCCGGTTGAACCCCCTTTGTCGTTGGGATAAGCTAGCCCGGCATTCGGGAGCCATGAGGAGTCCTCCATGACCACGACAACGTCCCAACGGATCCGGGGCAAGGAAAGGGAAGAGCTGGCGCAGGAGATCGCGCGGCGGGTCTCCGGCGAGGTCCGTTTCGATCCCTTTTCCCGGGTCCTGTACAGCACCGACGCCAGCATCTACCAGATGCAGCCGGTGGGCGTGGTCATTCCCCGCAGCGTCGAGGACGTGCTGGCGGTGATGGAGGTGGCCCGGGACAACCAGGTCCCGGTCCTGCCCCGTTCCGGCGGCACCAGCCTGGCCGGGCAGACGGTCAACCACGCCATCGTGATGGACTTCAGCAAGTACATGAACCAGGTGCTGGAGGTCAACGAGGAAGAGCACTGGGCGCGGGTGCAGCCCGGGATTATCCTGGACCAGCTCAACCGGCACCTTATCCGTTACAACCTGCAATACGCGCCGGACCCCACCACCTCCAGCCGCGCCTGCGTCGGAGGCGGCATCGGCAACAACACCTGCGGGGCCCACTCCGTCATCTACGGCAAGACCCTCGACCACGTCCAGGAGCTGAACGTGGTCCTGTCTGACGCTTCCCACGCCCACTTCCAGACGCTGGATGGGCCTTCGCTGGAGGCCAAGCTGGGCGGGACCGGGCTGGAATCGGACATCTACCGGGGGGTGTTGCGAATTGCCCGGGAGCATATTCCCGAGATCGAGGCCCGCTACCCCAGGATCATGCGGCGGGTGAGCGGCTACAACCTGGACGACTTTCTGCACGAAGGGCCGGTCAACCTGTCGCGGATGGCGGTAGGCTCCGAGGGCACGCTGTGCGTAACCACCGAGGCCAAGGTCAACCTGGTCCCCCGTCCCACCATGACCAGCCTGTCGGTCCTCCACTTCGACGACATCGTGGAAGCCAGCGAGGCCACCCGGGAGGTGCTGCAGCACCCCGTGTCGTCCATCGAGTTGATGGACAAGATGATGCTGGACCGGTGCCGGGACTCCCTGGGGTTTGCCCAGAACCTGTCCTTCACCGAGGGGAATCCGGGCTCGCTGCTCCTGGTCGAGTTCTACGGCGAGTCCGAGGCCGAGCTGACCGCCAAGATGGAAGCGCTGCGGGACGACATGGCCCGCAAGCGGCTGGGGTACGCCTGCGTCAACCTGTTGGACCGAGCTTCCCAGGCCAACGTCTGGCGCATCCGCACCGCCGGGCTGGGTCTGCTGATGAGCATCCACGGCGATTCCAAGCCGCTGCCCTACGTTGAGGACACAGCGGTGGACCCGGACCAGTTGGGGCCTTTCGTCAAGCGGTTTGACGAAATAGTCCGCAGCCACAACACCGAGGCCGGCTACTATGGTCACGCCAGCGTGGGCTGTCTGCACATCCGCCCGCTGGTGAGCCTCAAGGACGAGGCGGGCATCAACCGCATGATTGCCATTGCGGACGAGATCAGCGACCTCGTCAAGGAGTTCGGCGGCTCCCTAAGCGGAGAGCACGGCGACGGCATCGTCCGCGGTGTGTGGGCCGAAAAGATGTTTGGCCCGGAGCTGGTCGACGCTTTCCGGGACCTGAAAACCACCTTCGACCCCCAGGGAATAATGAACCCCGGGAAGATCTTCGACTGCCCTCCCATGGGGGAAAACCTGCGTTACGGCACCGAGTACCGGGCGGCGGCCCTTTCCACCACGCTGGATTTTTCCCTGGACACCGACTACGCCGGGGCCGTGGAGATGTGCAACGGCATGGCGGCCTGCCGCAAGCTGGATGGGACCATGTGTCCGTCGTTCATGGCAACCCGCGACGAAGAACATTCCACCCGGGGAAGGGCCAACCTGCTCCGGGCGGCCCTGTCCGGCAACCTCCCCGAGGGAACGATGACGAGCCGCCGGCTGTATGAGGCCCTGGACCTGTGCCTGGAGTGCAAGGGCTGCAAGTCGGAGTGTCCGTCCGGCGTGGACATGGCCAAGCTCAAGTACGAGTTCCTGGCCAACTACAACAAGGCCAACAAACCCTCCCTCCGCACCCGGATGTTCGCTCACATCAACCGGGTCAACCGCTGGGGCAGCAGGTTCGCCCCCATATCCAACTGGGGAGCGTCCAACCCGTTGGGGAAGCTCATTTCGGAAAGGGTGCTGGGGGTCCACCCGCAACGGAGGCTGCCCGCCTTTGCCGGGTCCACCTTCGAGCAATGGTTCAACCGGCGCACGTCCCGCGCTACGACCGGAAGCACGGTGGCCCTCTTCAATGACACCTTCATGAATTACAACTATCCCCAGGTCGGAATGGCGACGGTGGAACTGCTGGAAGCCGCCGGTTTCCGGGTGGAACTGGTCAGCGCGGGCTGTTGCGGCCGCCCGATGATCTCCAAAGGGTTCCTGGACGAGGCAGCTTCGGCCGCTTCCGCCAACGCCGATGCCCTGTTCCGGTTCGCGGAACGGGATATTCCGATCATCGGATGCGAACCCAGCTGCCTGCTGACCTTCCGGGATGAATACCCGGAGTTGGTCAGGGACGAAAGGGCGAAGAAGATAGCGGAAAACAGTTACCTGATTGATGAGTTCCTGGCTATGCTGTCGGGCCGGGGCAAGCTGGTGCTGGAGTTCGGGCAAACCTCCAGGAAGGTGCTCTTTCACGGGCACTGCCACGAAAAGTCACTGGTGGGAACGGCGAGTTCGCTGGCCGCCCTCCGGCTGCCTCCCAACTACGAAGTCGAACTGGTCAACGCCGGCTGCTGCGGCATGGCCGGGTCTTTCGGATTCGAGAAAGAGCACTACGACATATCCATGACCATCGGCGGGCAGTCTCTCTTCCCGGCCATCGAGGCCAAGGGGCCGGAATGGGAAGTTGCGGTGATGGGGGTATCCTGCCGACAGCAGGTCGAGCATGGGACGGGCCGTTCCGCCCGCCACCTCTCCGAAGTGCTGCGGGATGCGTTGGTTCAGACCGGGTCCTGACCCGCTGCAGGCCGCCCGGCGACTCCCTTTGGGCGGCCGGAGAGTCTTTCACGGGAGAGAATATTTCCTGGCCTTCGCGCCAAAGTTCCCGGCCGCGATGCTCAGGTCAAGAATGTCGATGCGCCCGTCGCCGTTGGCATCCCCGAAGGGCAGGGTCAGCTCGGGAATGGTCACCTCCCCGCCAATGCCCAGCCGGATGCCCGTAATCCGTACGGAAACATAACCAGGGGCTCGCATCTCCAGGTCGTAGTTCCCCATTGGCACGGTGGCATCAAAGGCGCCGTCCGCCTTAGCGAAGAAGGTCTGACCGCCCACGATGACATGGGCCCCGGTGCTGGATTCCCGCTCCTCCAACCGGATGACGCCTCGAATGTGTCCAAGCTCGAAAGGGTTTTGCAAGTTGAAGCCGGAGCCGAAGGTGGCCTGAGAATTGGCCGCGAACAGGGATTCCAACAACACATGAGAGGTTGTGATTGGGGGCAGCAAGAACTCGGACCCGGCCTTCGCCGCGCTTCCAATAGTCAGGATTTCCACGAGGGGTTCCGGGACTGTGTCAACGTTGGGAGCCACCATCTTGCGGTGGAACGCTGCCAGAGGCAGGTTATCTCCGTTCCCGTCTCCGAGGGTCAGCCGGTAGGAGACAATAGCGATGGAGGTTTCGGACACCAGGGAATTGTCGCCCAGTTGGGCCGTCTCCTCGCCCTCCACGGTTGCGGAAGCCTGGACTTTGTGCTCTCCCACGGTTGCCCCCGATGAGTCCCAGGACACGGTTTCCGTGACCGACTCTCTCGATGCCAGGTCGGCGACTTCCGTTTCGGCTATCTGAGTCAGCCCCTGGGTGTCCACAACCGCCAGGGTCACTGAGACCGTTTCGGTCCCCTTGTTTTCCACGGTCACTTCCACGTCGACCAAGGCCCCTCCGTCCACCGGTCCGGCAGGGAGTCTGATGGCGGTTACGGCCACGTCCTTTGCCGGGCGGGCCTTAACGGTGATGGGAGTGTCGGCGTCCAGGGAATCGTTGTCGTTGTTTTCGTCGCCGTCGAGGATGGCCGCGGCTTTGAGGGTGTGGTCACCGGCCGAGGCGGATGAGGTGTCCCACGATAAAGTGACGTTGCTGCTGTCCCCGACGGCTATGGAGGCAATGGTCTCCTGGTCAGCCAATTTCATGTCGAGAGTGTCCAGCAGCGTGACGGAGACGGATGAGGCAGCGTCGGTGCCAAGGTTTTCCACCGTGACGGTGACGCTGACTTGATCGCCCTGGGTGACTGGGCCAGCGGGCACGTCCACCTCGGTCACTGCCACGTCCTTTGCCGGAGGGGAGACAATGGCGAGCGGAGTCATAGTCAGCTTGAAGTTGTTGGACTGGTCGGCGTCGTTGCCCGTTCCGTCCAGTAGGGCCACCGCCTGGAAAGTGTAGTTGCCCGGTTGCGTGTCGGTGGTGTCCCAGTTGAAGGAAACATCGGTGGTCGATTCCGCCCCCACGGAAACGTTTTGCATCCCAATGTTTACCGGGTTCCCGCCGGACGGCAGGGCGTTGAGCACGACATCAACGGAAGAAGCCTCGCTGCCGGTGGAGTTCCCAACCGTTACTACTATTTTCAGGGTATCCCCTACGGTTGCTTGTCCTGAGGGGACGCTGACGCCGTCTACCGCAACGTCGATGGTCTCCTGCGAATTGACCAATCCCCATGGAGCGGACGCAATTACAGCCACAGTGAGCAGGAACAGGGACACGAAAATAGTCTGGGCCAAGTGACGTGCCGCCTGTTGCCGGGGTGTTGGCGTTCGTTTGCGGCTCTTATCCACCCGGCTGTGGGACTGTGTAGACCAGCATGATCAAGACTCCGGACCCGCCGTAGTCTCCACCCGATGTGTGGGTGGAAATCATGGTGTGCCCGGAAGGCGCGTTGAAGTCCGTCAACGGCGCCCGGGCATGTTGAAACTGACGGTCGCAGCTGGAAGCGATGATTTCTGTCCCGTCGAGGGATACGTCGGCGCAGGCTCCTTCAGTGCCGCTAACCCAGAGGGAGATGGAGGCCTCGTGGACGGTGAAACCGGCAGGGACCGCAAAGGACAACGAGTCCGAACCGTCGGTGCCCCGGGCGTTGGCCATCATGAAGAAGGCGTTGGCGGTTGGAAACTCCCAATGGTAGAACCCCAGGTCCGCCGTGGCGACCTTCGGCTGGCTGAGGGCTTCGTTGACCACCGCATTGATAGCATCCAGCAGCGTGGTGCGGTCCAGGGACTCCAGGGTCGGGTTTTCCGCGTCCAGGTCCACGGCCTGCCACGCCCGGGAAGACTCGCCTCCCCTGGGGAAGTACGCCACTACCCAACCGCCGCTGTCATAGTAGACCTGAACGGAAGTGGTGGTCTGATCGATGTTGAGCACAGGGAAAGAAGCAACAGAGTAATTGTCCCCAACGGAGACCAGGGAAGCCGGGCTGGTCCTTACGCTGAGCGGAGGCGGGTCGGACAGCAGCACCCCGTCCACCGCGCTCTTGTCCAGGGTGAAATTGTCGTTGTCGTCCCGGATCCGGTAATAAGAGGAGAATCCCGCGTCAGCTTCAGGAAAGGCGGCGGTCTGTTGCAGCGCGGCGACTACCTCCGAAGTCGGCCGGAAAATCAGGCCCTGGGAGAAGGGTTCACCGGCCTCGGCAGCGGTTGGCTTGGCGTAGAAGGTGGGGGAGAGATTCGCCACTGCCAGGAGGATGGCGGCCGCCAACGCCCGCATTATCAAGCGCATCCTCCGGCGATTAGGCATAGTCACGCCCCCTTAACAAAGGCCCCGGAAAAGAAACTTTCCGTCTCGGCGCAAGAGACATCAACTTACCAGGACCCGCCGATGGTTGGGCAGTTTACATGTTTATGCCTCTATTAACAAGCATAGCAATGATTGTGTTAACCGACAATAGTAATTAGGAACCGTTGCATTGGCAGGCGACCTTGAGGGCCGCCATTTGTCGCGGCTCAACCATGGAGCCGTTCCGCAATGGATAAGCCGGTTTCCGAAAAGCTGAGAGTGGGCCCGGCCCGAGGCGAGCCGGTTGGTTCACGAAACCGGTGGGCGGTGGCTGGCCCAGGGCCGGGCTTCCTCAAAGGCGGCGGAGGCCCGCAGCACCAGCGCCTCGGCGCCCCGGGGGCCGACGATGTGCAACCCGATGGGCAGCCCCGAACCGGAAAATCCACAGGGGACGCTGGACGCGGTCTGGCCCGTCATGTTGATGGGGAAGGTGAAGGGCAGGTAGCCCCAGAAGGGGTTTACTTCCTTGCCGCCGATCACCGACGGGCGTTCTCCTATCGGGAAGGCCGGCACCGCCATGGTCGGGCTCAGCAAGAGGTCGTAATGGTCGAAGAAATCTTCCATCTGACGCCTGAGCTGGTCGACGCGGAGCAGCGCCCTCGAAAAGTCGGAGGCAGTGAGGGTGGCGGCGTGCTCCAGGGTGTTCTGCACGTAGTGGGTGAACTCCCCGGCGTGTTCCTCCATGAGGTGGCCGTAGCTGGCGTAGGTGCCGGTGGAGAAGATGTCGAAGAAGGCCGGGAAGGGATCGTCCAGGGTGAGGTTGGTCTCCTCCACCGAGGCTCCCAGTTCCTGGAAGACCTGGGCGGCCTGGGATGTCACGCTGATGACCTCCGGGTCAACCCCCGCGTATCCGAAGTCCGGGCTCCAAGCCATCCGCAGGCCGCGCACTCCTTCCTGCAAGCCGGCGGAATAGTCCGCCGGGGTTTCGCGCATCGAACCCGGGTCCCGGGAGTCGGGGCCGGCCAGGACCTGAAGCAGCAGGGCCGTGTCGGCAACGGTGCGGGACATGGGGCCGGACTGGGAGAAATGATTGGACGCGGGCCGTCCGTAACCGCCGTAACGGGGCACCCTTCCCTGGGACGGCTTAATTCCGAATACGCCGCTGAAGCTGGCCGGGATGCGGATGGAGCCGCCGCCGTCGCTCCCCGTGGCCAGCGTGCAGAGTCCCGATGCCAGCGCAGCGCCGGCCCCGCCGCTGGAGCCGCCGGGCGTGTGAGCGGTGTTCCAGGGGTTGCGGCAGGGCTCGCCCAGCAGGTTCTCGGTTGAACCGGACTGCCCGAACTCCGGCGTGTTGGTCTTGCCCAAGATGATTGCCCCGGCCTGGCGGACCCGCTCCACCACCACGGAGTCTATGTCCGGCACCCGGTCGCGAAACACTGCCGATCCCATGGTAGAGGTCAACCCCCGGGTCAGCTCCAGGTCCTTGATGGAGATGGGGATGCCGTGCAAGGGGCCGACCGCTTCCCCTTTTTGCACCGCTTCCTGGGCCCGGGCCGCGTCTTCCAGGGCCTGCTCCGGGCACAGGGCGAGGTAGGCGTTGAGCTGGGGATTCAGGGATTCAATGCGCTGGTAGAATAGCTCAGTCAGCTCGACAACCGAGACTTCCTTAGCGTCAATCTTCTGCCGGAGCTCGGTGGCGGGGGCGAAACTCAGTTCCTGGTCCATGGTCAACCTCTCGCAAATGCAGGCATCGGGCTCCCCGGTGCCGGGAATGGCGGCCGGGTCTGCCGGATATTATAGCAAGCGGTTGGGATGGGTCAGGAAACAGGGCTGAGGAAAAATAATTGTCCCATTTTGTCCGATTCTGTCCCATTTTCGGGGAGAAACCGGAGGAGGGGGCAGCACGTTGGCCCTTTCGTTCCGTGGGTTATTTCCGTGGGTTATATTGATGATACCTGAGGGACCCGGGATAGGGAAAAAGCCAAATGTCATCGGACCGGGGCCAGGACGGGCCTGGCGAATGCCCTCAGGTTAGACGGAGAGGTGAATCTTGGCATTGGCAGGCATCATCGCAAACCCGGCGGCCAGCAAGGACATACGCCGGCTGGTGGCGCTTGGACGGGTGATTCCCGACTGGGAAAAGGTCAACACCGTCCGACGGGTTATGCTGGGTCTCCAGGCCGTGGGAGTCGACGCGGTCGTCGCCATGGCCGACAGCGCCCACCTGTGCGAGCGGGCCCGGGACTATGCCCAGCTGGAGCTGGACCTGTCCCTGCTCCCCATCCCGTCCCGTTTCTCCGAGAGAGACACCACCCGCGCGGCGGCGGCCATGGAGGAGATGGGCGTGGGGTGCATGGTGACGCTGGGAGGGGACGGGACCAACCGGGCGGTGGCGAAGGGCTGCACGTCGATTCCGGTAGTGGCGATCTCCACCGGCACCAATAACGTCTTTCCCGCCATGGTCGAGGGCACCCTGGCCGGAATGGCCGCCGGCCTGGTGGCGCTGGGGAAGCTGGATGCGGGGCAGGTGGCGACCCGGTCCAAGATGCTGGAGGTGTATGTTGACGAACAGTACCGCGATGTGGCGCTGGTGGACGTGGCATTGTCCCGGGAACGCTTCGTGGCGTCCCGGGCCATCTGGGACCTGGAAACCCTTTACGAGGTCTTCCTGACCCGGGCCGAACCCTTCGGCATTGGCCTGTCGGCGGTGGGCGGCCAGCTGGCTCCAACCGCATTGTCGGACGATGCCGGCCTGCGCTACGTCCTGGGTTCTCCAGAACGCCGGGGGAACACCAGGATAGTCGCCCCGGTGGCCCCGGGGGTCGTGGCCGAGGTTGACATATCCTCCTTCCAGAAGCTGGAACTGGGGGAGCCGGTACACCTGGAGCGCAGGCATTGCACCGTAGCGCTGGACGGGGAGCGGGAGTTCGCCGTTACTCCCGGCGAGGCCCTATCGGTCCTGCTGCGGCGCAACGGCCCGCCGGTGGTGGATGTCGGACTGGCCCTCAAGACCGCTGCCCAACAGGGTGTGCTGCGCCTGTCCTGACCCCGGAAAGTGCCCGGAACTCGTGCGGGCCTTGCATCGAAAATCCGGGTGCTTGACCGTTAGGATGACTGCAAACGGTAAACGCACTGCGGCAGACCATCCCCGCCAGGGTGACCCATCCTTCCGGTTCCGGTCTCCGCTGCACCAGGTGACGCATGGTATCCGAGTTGCAGCAAGACACGCGGCAAGACACTACAACGGCGACCCGCTCCGGCCCCGCTCCGTTGGAGATTGGCACCGAGCGGATCTGTTCCTGTCCCCAGCAGCATATCAATTGCCTGACCGCCAAGGAATGGATTACTTCCCAGCTCGGGGTGTGGAAATTTTCCTACGAGTCCCGGGACGTCAGAAACAAGTCCCTTCACCCGGCCACCTATCCCATTGCTCTTGCCAGGCAGTGCATTTCCCTGTTCACCCACGAGGGGGAGCTGGTCCTCGACCCATTCGTGGGGAGCGGGACCACCCTGGTGGCGGCCCGCGACCTGAACCGGAACGGAGTGGGGTTCGACCTCAAGCCGGACTACGTTGAGCTCAGCGAGTCCCGGCTGGAAGTGCAGGGAGCCGCCGGTTCCGTCCGCCAGTTGACCCGATGTGCCGATGCCAGGGAAATCCCGGACTATCTCCCTGACGAATCGGTCAGCCTGCTGCTGACATCTCCCCCCTACGCCAATCTGTTGAACCGGCCCCGCCGGAACAAGAGCCGCCGCTCGGACCAGCGGGACAATGGCCAGCTGGGCAAGGTGGAGCAGTACAGCCAGGACAGCCGGGACCTGGGCACCTTGACCCTGGAGCAGTACCAGGAGGCGATGGCGGAGATATTCGCCGGGCTGCTGCCCCTGATGAAGGAGAAGGCCCACTGCGTCATCAACGTGCCGGACATGTGGTGGCAGAACCAGCGCATCACCATTCACATGTCGGTGGTGGACGCGCTGCGGGAGGTGGGGTACGAACTCCGCAACGTCATCATCTGGGACCGGACCAACATCGTCAACCGGATTGGCATTTTCGGCTGGCCCTCCAACTACATCACCATGGGGACCACCTTCGAGTACCTGCTGGACTTCTGGAAGCCCCCGGCAAGCTGAACCTTTCTGACGGGCCGCCTTTCTAACGGGTCTCCTCTCTGATACCCTCCCGCTGGTCAGTGGCGGGAGGGTTTCCATTTCCGGTTTCCCCGGCCGCCTGATACAGACCGGAACGGCGGCGCGTGCTTCTCCAACGCGCAATTTTCCAATGCGTACTTCTCCAAAGGAGGCGGGGTGCTTTCCGGCTTCGAGTGGTTGATAGCCCTGCTGGCGGTTTTCGCCGGGGCCACGGTGATGGGGACGGTCAGCTTCGGGATGGGCCTGGTGGTGGCCCCGGTCCTGCTGCTGTTCCTGGCGCCCCAGGCTGCGGTGGTGGTGGTCAACGCCATCATCGGGATTGTGTGCTGTTTCGTACTGGCCCAGGCCCGCCGCAGCTTCCACCTGCGGCCCATGATGGGCATGGCCCTCGGCGGCCTGGGCGGTGTACCCCTGGGAGCGGCGGCCCTGAACTATGCCCCGGGCCACGTCCTGAGGATCACCATAGCCCTGGTGATCCTGGTCCTGGGGGCGATGCACCTGTTCAACATCCAGATCCCGATGACCCAACGCCGCTTTTCCGGGGTTGTCTTCGGGTTTCTCACCTCCCTGTCCATTACGACCCTGAGCATCGGCGGGCCCCTGGCCGCGGCCTATGTGTTGTCCCAGGGGTGGGAACCCAACCGGATGCGAGCCTCCCTTTCCTTCTACTTCCTGACCGTTTACGTGCCGGCGTTCCTGGTCTACATGGCCTGGGGGCTGGTGGACCTGGAAACCCTGGCCAACATCGGGCTGGTTATTCCTGGGATGGTTGCGGGTTTTGGACTGGCAACCCTCATCGTGAAGCGCATCAACGCAGGGGTCTTCCGGTACGTTGCCATCGCGGTCATCATCACCGGCAGCGTGGTGCTGCTGGTGCGGGAGATAGTGCCCCATTGAGAAACCCTGCTCTGGAGGAGTCCCTGCTCTGAAGGAGTCCCACTCCGACCGGAAACAATTGAGGCCCGGCATTACGCCGGGCCTCCGGTTTGCGGTGGCTGGGGCTGGTGGGGTTATCCGTTGAGGTCGTGGAAAGCGGCCAGCGCGGCGGTGATGCCGTCGCCGACGGCGGCTCCCAACTGGCGGGTGGACTCGGCGCGGACGTCGCCGCAGGCATAGACGTGGGGCAGCTTGGTCCGCATGTGGATGTCGGTGTAGAGGTGTCCAAGGGCGTCCATGTCCAGCAGGCCCTTGAGGTAGTCGGAGTTGGGATGGAACCCGACGTAGATGAAGGCGGCGGCGGCCGGATAGTCGTAAACCTCGCCGCTCTTCAGGTCCTTGACCCGGGCGGCTTCCATTACGTCGTTGCCGACGAACTCTTCAACGACGTGGCTCCACAGCCACTTGTACTTGGGGTTGTTGAAAGCCCGCTCCTGGAGCACACGGGTGGCCCGCAGCTCGTCCCGGCGGTGGATTATGGTGACGGAGTTGACGATTCCGCTCAGGTAGAAGCTTTCGTCCATGGCCGCGTCGCCCCCGCCGACCACCACCACGTCCTGGCCCCGGAAGAAGTTTCCGTCGCAGACGGCGCAGTAGGAAACGCCCCGTCCGGCCAACTCGTCCTCGCCGGTGACGCCCAGCTTGTTGTGGCTGCCCCCGGAGGCGATTATCACCGACTTGGCGGTGTAGGTCTTGCTGTCCGTGTGGACGACTTTGACCGGCTTGTCGAAGTCTTCGACGCCCTCAACCTCCGCGTACTCGATCACCGTGCCGAAGCGGGTGGTCTGCTCCTCCATCATCTGGGCCAGTTCCTGGCCCTTGACTCCCTCGGGAAACCCGGGATAGTTCTCGATTTCGTCGGTTATCAGGAGTTGCCCGCCCACTCCCAGGGACTCGATGAGCACGGTATTCATCATCGCCCGGGTTGTGTAGAGGCTGGCGGCCAGGCCAGCGGCACCCGCCCCGAGGATGACGACGTCATGTTCCGGTTCCATCAATGACTCCATTCCTTGTTCGTTTGGTTGGGGATCGCTTGGTTCGAGATCGTTTGGTTGTGACGCCCCGCGGGTGCTGTCCGCCTGGCGCCGGACGGCCTAGATGGGCACTCCGGCGTGGTCCCGCAGGAACTCCACGGTGTGGGTCAGGCCTTCGTCGAGGCTGACCCGGGGGGTCCAGCCCAGTTCCTCGGCGGCGCGCCGGCAGTCCAGGGTTATCCGGTGGACCTCGCCCGGCCTGCTGGGTGCGTGGTCGGCGTTCCAGCGATACCGGGTGATTTCCTTCAAGGCCTGGAAAATGTCGTTGACCGAGGTCCCGATGCCGGTGCCGATGTTGTAGGCCCGGCCGTCCCCGTGTTCCATTGCCTGGATGTTTGCCTCGACCACATCGTCCACGTAGACGAAATCACGTTCCTGTTCCCCGTCTCCGAAGATGCACGGTTGTTTCCCGGCGAGCATCGCCTTGGCAAAGATGCCGACGACGCCGGACTCTCCCCGAGGGTCCTGCCGGGGGCCGTAAACGTTGCCATAGCGGAGGATGGTGTAGTTCAGGTGATAGGAGCGGGCGTAGAGCTGAATGTACTGCTCCCCCAGGTACTTCGACAACCCGTAGGGGGAGAGGGGGATGATTCCGGTGTCCTCGGAACAGGGGTTTTCCACCGGGTCGCCATACAGCGCCCCGCCCGTGGAGGAGTAGACGAGCTTTTCAACGCCGGTCTGGCGGGCTGCTTCCAACAACCGGAGGGTCCCGATTACGTTGGTCTCCCCGTCGTTGACCGCCCACTTGGTTGAAGCGCTGACGCTTGTCTGGGCAGCCAAGTGAAACACCACATCCGGCTGAAGGCGCCGGAACGTGTCCGTCAGGGCTTCGCTGGTGATGTCAACGTGGAAGAAGGTCGCCCGGTGGTTCAGGTTTTTCAGCTTGCCGGTGCTGAGGTTGTCCACGACGGCAACCTCATGCCCTTCCTGCAGCAAGCGGTCCACCAGGTGGGACCCGATGAATCCGGCTCCGCCGGTTACCAGAGCAGTTCCAGCCTTCAACATGGCCTCCTCACCCCACCCAGACTCGGCCCTCGTCACACATACATATTCAGGCCGGGAACCCATCAAAGTCAACAGCCGGGAAGCTGTCGACAACGCGAGTATAATAACCGCCGTTCTCGGTTCACACAATAAGGGTCGCGCCCTCCGTCGCCGAGTTGGGCAACTTGTCTAAGGCTCCCCAGCCTTCGCTCGGGGCAGGCTCCGGGGCGCTTTGTGCCCCGAGCAACAGGCTGGACTCGATCCTGTGGGTGGTTGAAAATCCTTGGAATATTCGTTGACGCCGTGGCTGTCTCCCGACGAGATTAGCGCCGCCGTGGGACGCCTGGCAGCGGAGCTGGACCGGGACTACGAAGGCCGGATGCCGGTGCTGGTTGGAGTGCTCACCGGCAGCTTCATGTTCCTGGCCGACCTCGTCCGGCGGATGCGCGTTCCCATCGGGAGGGTGGACTTCATAAAAGCGGAGAGCTACGGGGCCGGGCAGACCACCTCCGGCCACGCCAACATCGTTTACAGCCCCCCGGGACAGGTTCTGGCGGGGAGGACGGTGATCGTCGTAGAGGACATCATCGACACCGGCATTACCACCACCGCCGTGCTGGAGCGCCTCGGAAAGCACCGGCCGGAGTCCATGGAGGTATGCGCCCTGCTGGACAAGCCTTCCCGCAGGCAGGTTGAGGTCCCGGTCAAGTATGTTGGGGTCACCATCCCGGATCATTTCGTCGTGGGATACGGGATGGACTTGGACCAGCGTTATCGGGAGTTGCCGGGAGTTTTCTACATCCCCCAGGACGAGGCTCCCGGCCAGGGATAGTCGGCCTGGAAGAGCGGCTCGCCTCTGCAGGATTCTGGCCCGCCCGGTTGGGGTGTGGTAAAGTGCGGGGCCGGTGGTACTGCCGGACAGGAACGTAAATTCCCCGCGTAAATTCCCAGATGGAGAAGGTCAGGTATGGCGGAACAAATCGGTTTTGTTGGACTGGGAATCATGGGCAAGCCCATGGCCCGTAATTTGATGAACGCCGGCTACGAGTTGACGGTGTATGACATCGTCGGGGAAGCAGTCGAGGAGCTGGCCACCGAAGGAGCCAGGGCCGCGTCTTCCAGTAGCGAAGTCGCCGCCAGCACCGACAAGATTATTACCATGCTCCCGGATTCGGCAGACTCGGAGCGGGCCATCCTGGGGCCCGGCGGTGTGCTGGAAGGAGCCAAGACCGGGTCGGTGGTAATCGACATGAGCTCCATAGCCCCGTCCATGTCCCAGAAGATCTTCGCCGCGTGTGCCGAGAAGGGCGTCGAAATGCTGGATGCCCCGGTCAGCGGCGGCGAGCCGGGCGCCATAGCCGGAACGCTGGCCATCATGGTCGGCGGCAAGCAGGAAGTTTTCGACCAGTGTGCGGATATGCTCCAGGTGATGGGCGGCAACGTTGTCCTGACCGGCGACGTGGGCGCAGGAAACATCACCAAGCTGGCCAACCAGATCATCGTCGCCGCCAACATTGAGGCCCTGAGCGAGGCGATGGTGCTGGCCCAGAAGGCCGGCGTCGACCCGGAACGGGTCTTCAATGCCATCCGCAGCGGCCTTGCGGGCAGCAACGTGATGGATGCCAAGGCCCCCATGATGCTGGAGCGGAACTTCCGGGCCGGCTTCCGCATCCGGCTGCACCAGAAGGACCTGCGGAACGTGCTCCAGACCGCCCAGGAACTGAACGTGCCGCTCCCGGTGACCGCGCTGGTCCAGCAGATGCTCGGCTCGCTGGTCAACGACGGGGAACAGGATCTGGACCACTCGGCTATTCTCCACTTCCTGGAAAAGATGGCGGACGTGCAAGTCAAGAGCGGCGGCTGACCGGCGGCCCCGGCATCCTCGGCGTTTTATGCAATCCGCCTTCCATGACGAGGGCGGATTGCTTTTTCTCCGATGGCCAGGTTGGGGAAATGCCGGGTTAGGTTATATAATCGGTGGGCAGATGGCGGGATGGAGACCGGCGCAGCGTCGGCGGAGACCTGGTTTTTGATGGTTTCGGCCGGTTGGCTGCCTTCCCGCCGCGAGTCGTTCGGGGGTTATGGATGTCCGGCGCGAATCTCGACGAGTTGTGCATCAACACTATCCGGTTCCTGGCGGTGGATGCCGTGGAGCAGGCGAGGTCGGGGCACCCCGGGGCCCCCATGGGTGCCGCTCCCCTGGCCTACGTCTTGTGGAACTCCTTTCTCAAGCACAACCCCCGGGACCCCCGCTGGCCCGACCGGGACCGCTTCGTCCTCTCCGCCGGCCATGCCTCCGCCCTTCTTTACAGTCTGCTGCACCTGACCGGATACGACATATCACTGGATGACCTAAAGCAGTTCCGGCAGTTCGGCAGCAAGACCCCGGGCCATCCCGAATACGCTCCCGATTCGGGGATCGAGGTAACCACCGGGCCGTTGGGCCAGGGATTCGCCCACGGCGTCGGCATGGCCATCGCCGAGCGGTGGCTGGCTGAACGGTACAACCGGCCCGGCCATAAGATAATCGACCATTACACCTACGCCCTGGTATCCGACGGCGACCTGCAGGAGGGAGTGGCGGCCGAGGCCGCGTCCCTGGCCGGGACCCTCGGCCTGAACAAGCTCATCTACTTCTACGACGACAACGGCATATCCATCGAGGGCGATACGGACATCGCGTTCCTGGAAAACGTGGGCCAGCGTTTCTCCGCCTACGGATGGCAGGTCATTGGCCCGGTCGACGGCAACGACCTGGCCGGAATCACCGCCGCCGTCCGGGAGGCCCGGGAAGAGGCGGAGCGTCCCAGCTTGATTATCTGCCAGACGGTCATCGGGTTTGGCAGCCCCAACAAGGCGGGCACCGGCGGAGTCCACGGCGAGCCTCTTGGCGCCGAAGAAGCCAGGCTTTCCAAGGAAACCCTGGGTTGGACCTACCCGGACTCCTTCACCATCCCCGAAGAAGCCGGCTCCCACCTGCGCCAGGCACGGGAACGCGGCAAAGCCTGGCAGGATGACTGGAACCGCCGGCTGGAAGAATACCGCCGCGCCTATCCCGAGGATGCCGGACGACTGGAGGAGGACATAAGCGGAGACCTCCCCGAGGGGTGGGACCGGGAACTGGACGCCCTCTTCTCCGGCGGGGCTTCGTCCGTGTCCACCCGGGATGCGGGCGGGCTGGTGATGAACGCCATATCCCGGACCGTGCCGACCCTGCTGGGCGGGTCGGCCGACTTGGCCCCCTCCACCAAGACCCTGCTGCTGGACCGGGGCCACTTTGGGCCCGACGATTATTCCGGCCACAACTTCCACTTCGGCGTCCGGGAACACGCCATGGGCGCCGTGGCCAACGGAATGGCCTTGCACGGCGGGGTCATTCCCTTCACCGCCACTTTCCTGATCTTCTCCGACTACATGCGTCCCGCCATGAGGTTGGGGGCCCTCATGGGACAGCGGGTGGTCTATGTCTTCACCCACGATTCGGTCGCACTGGGACAGGACGGGCCGACTCACCAGCCCATCGAGCAACTGCTCGGGCTGCGGGCGATTCCCAACCTGGAAATCATCCGGCCGGCCGACGCCACGGAAACGGCCGAAGCCTGGAAGGTTGCCCTGAACCGGCGGGACGGTCCCACCGCCCTGGCCCTGAGCCGTCAGAATCTTCCGGTGCTGGACCGCTCCGAGCTGGCCCCGGCTTCGGGAGTGCAGCGGGGAGCCTACGTGCTCTGGCAAGGCGGCCCGACCCCGGATGTCATCGTCATAGCATCCGGCTCCGAGGTACCCATTGCCCTGGAGGGCGGCAGGCTGCTCCAGGAAGAAGGCATCGCGGCCCGGGTTGTATCCATGCCAGCCTGGGGCCTGTTCGACTCCCAACCGGAGGAGTACCGGAAGAGCGTCCTTCCCCCGGAGGTCAAGGCCCGGGTGTCCATCGAAGCCTCCTCCCCCATGGGATGGGAGCGGTATGTCGGCCTGGAAGGGACGGCCATCGGCGTCCCTCACTTCGGGGCATCCGCGCCCGGGGACGTTATCTACGAAGAGTTTGGCCTCACCGCCGGGCGGGTGGTCCAGGAAGCCAGGCGGCTGCTGGCCTGATGAATGGGTTTCCATGTCAGCGGGCGTTTCCCCGGGCCTCCACAACACTTTAATCGGGAGTTAGCCATGGCCAATGCCATAAGACAGGCCAACCAACAGGGACAGTCCATCTGGTACGACAACATCCAGCGGGGGATGATCGAGTCGGGGGAGCTGAAGCGCCTGATTGACCTCGGCGTCAGCGGCCTGACCGCCAACCCTACCATCTTCGAGAAGGCCATATCCGGCAGCAGCGACTATGACGACGCCCTGGTGCGGCTGGCTGCGGAAGGCGCCGGCGTCAACGACATCTACGAGTCGCTGGCAATGGACGACATCCGGTCGGCCGCCGACCTGCTCCGGAATGCCTACGACGGGACGGGCGGGGTAGACGGCTACGCATCACTGGAAGTCAGCCCCCACCTCGCCGCCGACACGGAGGGAACGGTGGCCGAGGCCCGCCGGTTCTTCCGTGAGTTGGACCGTTCAAACGTCCTCATCAAGGTCCCGGCCACTCCCGAGGGCATTCCGGCCATACGCCGGCTCATCGGAGAAGGGGTGAACGTGAACGTCACGTTAATCTTCTCCTTGGACGCCTATCTCGAGGTGCAGGAAGCCTACATCTCCGGCCTGGAGGACCTGGCGGCAAAGGGTGGGGACCTGACCAAGGTGGCGTCGGTGGCATCCTTCTTCGTCAGCCGGGTGGACACTGCGGTGGACAGCGCCGTGGCCTCCGCCAACGGGGCCGCGGACTCCTCCCTGATGGGCAAGGCTGCGGTGGCCAACGCCAAGCTGGCCTACCGGGCTTTCCAGGAAACCTTCGGTTCGGAGCGTTTCTACAAGCTGCGGGAGATGGGCGCCCGGGTGCAGCGGCCGCTTTGGGCCAGCACCGGCACCAAGAACCCGGAGTACAGCGATGTGCTCTACGTTGAGACTCTGATGGGTCCCAACACGGTGAACACCATGCCAGACGTTACCCTGGATGCCTTCCTCGACCATGGCCAAGTCTCCCTGACCGTCACCGAGGGCGTGGCCGAAGCCGAGGAGGCGCTGGCCGGAGTGGCCGATGCCGGCATCAGCCTGGACGCTATCACAGAGCAGCTCCTCGCGGACGGGGTCAAGGCCTTCGCCGATTCCTTCGACCTGTTGATGGAAAACATCGAGCAGAAGCGGTCCCAACTTATGCTGACCCAGGCCACGGGCGATTAGCGGACGTGGTTGACTCGCCTTCTTCCGCGGTGGGTCTGCCGGGCCTGGAGGCCCAGCTGGACAACCTGCGCCGGGGAGAAGCCGTCCGGCGCATCTGGGAGCGGGACCACACGGTTTGGAGTCCCGACCCCGTGGAAATCAGCGACCGGCTGGGCTGGCTGACCGTCACTGGAGTCCTGCGCCGCCAGATTCCGCTGCTGGAAGGGTTCGCCCAGGGCGTCCGGGAAGATGGCTTCAACCACGTGGTCCTTCTTGGGATGGGCGGGAGCAGCCTGGGGCCGGAGGTGCTGCGGCAGACCTTCGGCAGCGCGCCCGGGCATCCCCAGCTTATCGTCCTTGACTCCACCTTCCCCGGCACGGTCCGGTCCGTCGGAAAGGCGATAGACCCCGCCCGTACCCTGTTTCTTGTTTCGTCCAAGTCCGGCACCACCATCGAACCCAGCACTCTTTACGCCCACTTCCGGTCCCTGGTGGAGGCCGCCGTCGGTGAGGAACAATCAGGCCGGCATTTCGCGGCCATCACCGACCAGGACACGCCGCTGGCCGGCATGGCCGCCGGGACAGGATTCCGGCGGGCTTTTCTCAATCCTCCCGATATCGGAGGGCGGTACTCCGTGCTGTCCTATTTCGGCCTTGTCCCGGCGGCCCTCATCGGAATGGACCTGGAGGCTCTGCTGGACCGGGCGGATGCCATGGCCGATGCCTGCCGCATCGAAACGCCCTTGGAGGAAAACCCCGGGGCGATGCTGGGAGCCTTCCTGGCCGCGGGATGGGCATCGGGGCGGGATAAAATGACGCTCCAAAGCCCTCCAGATGTCTCGGCTTTCGGCCTGTGGGTGGAGCAGATGCTGTCCGAAAGCCTGGGGAAAGATGGCAAGGGGATAGTGCCCGTCGTTGGAGAGCCGGAAGAGGCATTGCATTCCAGCGGGGTTGACCGGCTGCATGTTCGGTTGATTTTGGGTGGAGAGGCCGGCGGGGGATTGGGGGGCGATGCCCTCAGTATCCGGCTGCGGGACACTTGTGATTTGGGGGGCGAGTTTTTCCGGTGGGAGTTTGCTACGGCGGTGGCCGGAGCGCTGATGGGCGTCCACCCCTTCGACCAACCGGACGTGCAGTCGGCCAAGGGCCAGACCGACCGTGTCCTGGAGAGCGGGGCGTTGGCCGCCGGAGACATCGAGACGGACACCATTGATGCGCTCATGGCCGGAGCGTCTACCGGGGACTACATGGCGGTCCTGGTCTACGGTGAGCAAACGCCGGAGCTGGACCGGGAGTTGTCCGGGCTGCGCGCTGCGGTCACCGGGAAATGGGGGCTGCCCGTCACGGTGGGATACGGACCCCGCTACCTGCACTCCACCGGGCAGCTCCACAAGGGCGGCGCCAACTTGGGCATCTTCCTGGTGCTGACCTGCGACTCCGAAAAGGATGTGCCGGCGCCGGGGTACCCATTCTCCTTCGGCGAGTTGAACCGGGCGCAGTGGATGGGCGACCTGCAGGCTCTGCGGTCCTTGGGACGGCGCACGGCCTGGATGGACTTGGGAATAGATCCCGGCGGCGGTGTTGCCGACCTGGCCAGGCGGCTCGAAGGATGAGTCTCCGTTCCGGGGGTATCGCGCCGAGGCTCACGCTGACAGAGCCATGATGGACCGAGGAAGGAAGGCGAGGGGGTTTGACGATGACCGGCAATGACTTGGGCTACCGGAAGGACCTGTTCATCCTTCCCTTCGACCACCGGGGGTCCTTCGAGGCCGGACTGCTGGGTGTCCGGGATGGCCGGGTCAGCGAGGAGCAGACCCGGCAGCTCTCGTCCTTCAAGCGCATCATTTACGATGCCTTCCTCGAGGCCAGCGACCGGGGCGACGTGAGGCTGGAGGATTCGGCAATCCTGGTGGACCAGCAGTACGGGGCGGAGATCCTGGCCGACGCCCACCAGCGGGGGGTCACCTCCTGCACCTGCATGGAGAAGAGCGGGCAGGAAGTGTTCGACTTCGAGTACGGGGACGCCTTCCTGTCCAGGCTCCAGGAGGCCCACGTCACCTTCGGCAAGGTTCTGGTGCGGTACAATCCAGAAGGCGACCCGGAGGTGAACCGGGCCCAGCGGGACCGCCTCAAGACGGCCTGCGATGCTGTTCGCGGAGCGGGCCTGAAGTTCATGTTCGAGCTGCTGGTGCCGGCAACTCCGGGGCAGTCCGAACAGGCGGCCGGCGCCTACGACACTTCTCTTCGTCCGGCCCTAATGGCCCGGTCAATGGCGGAAATGCAGGAAGCCGGAATTGAACCGGACGTCTGGAAGGTGGAGGGGATGGACGACCTGGAATCCGCCAGGTCGGTTTCCGACCAGGCCCGGTCCGGCGGCCGCGACGGTGTGGGCCTGATCATCCTGGGCCGCGGCGAGGATGCCGCCAAGGTGGACCACTGGCTGACTATCGGGGCGAAGACGCCCGGATTCATTGGGTTCGCGGTGGGGAGGACAACCTTCTGGGGGCCGGTGGTGGAATGCCAGCAGGGGTCAATCTCCCGGGAACAGGCGGTGACGCGGATCGCGGACAACTACACCCGCTTCCTGAAGCTGTTCACCGGGGCGCGGGGTTAGGGTTCTCCGGGCAGGCGATGCTAATCCCTGTTGAGGGTCGGCGCCTGGCGGTTCGAGGAAGGTGCAAATAGTGGAACTGGGCATGATCGGCTTGGGCCGGATGGGCGGGAACATGGCGCAGCGGCTCCTCTCGGCCGGCCACCGGGTTGTGGCCTTCGACCGGGACCGGGAGGCTGTTGATGCCGCCTCTTCCGCGGGCGCGACCGGCGCGGGTTCCCTGGAAGCCCTGGCGTCCCAACTCGCCATTCCCCGGGCGGTCTGGCTGATGCTGCCCGCCGGAGATGTCACCGAGGGGACCATCGACGCCCTGGTCCCCATCCTTTCGCCAGGCGACGTGGTCCTGGATGGAGGCAACGCCTACTACAAGGACACCATGCGCCGGGGGGAGAAGCTGGCGGCTCATGGGCTGGAACTCATGGACGTGGGCACCAGCGGCGGCGTGTGGGGACTCTCCCAGGGGTATTCCCTGATGGTCGGTGGCTCCTCAGAAGCCTTTGCGCGGCTGGAACCGGTATTCCAGGCGTTGGCTCCCGCGCCGGACCGGGGATACAGCCGGGTGGGCCCCACCGGGGCGGGCCACTTCGTCAAGATGGTCCACAACGGCGTCGAGTACGGGCTGATGCAAGCCTACGCGGAGGGACTGGAACTCCTGGGGGCCAAGGCCGACTTCGACCTGGACCTGCGCCAGATTGCCGAGACCTGGCGTCATGGCAGCGTCGTCCGTTCCTGGCTGCTGGACCTGGCAGTGGCGGCCCTGGAGGAAGACCCCGGCCTGGAAAGCCTCCGGTCCTACGTGGACGACTCCGGTGAGGGGCGGTGGACGGTGCAGGAAGCGGTGGACCTGGGCGTGCCCATCCCGGTCATCACCCTGGCCCTGCAGCAGCGGTTCCGTTCCAGGCAGGAGGAACCCTTCGGCGGGAGGATGCTCGCCGCTCTCCGCCGACAGTTTGGAGGACACGCGGTGCGTCAGCAGGATTGAAGGCGGCGGCCCGGTTCCGCTGGACCCGGCGGCGTTTGCCGGGGTTGGAGTAGAAAATGTCCGGCGTTTTAATCGTAGTGTTCGACGGGTTGCAGCCGGCCCAGGTGCGGCCGGACCTGATGCCGCACCTGTCGGCCTTTGCCGCCGAAGGAGTGACCTTCTCCAACCACCACTCCGTATTTCCCTCCGTCACCAGAACCAACGCCTCCAGCATGGTGACGGGACGCAATCCGGGGGGGCATGGCCTGGCGGCCAACCGGCTGATGGTACGGGAGTTCAATCACCTCGAAACCATCCCGGCGCTGGAACCGGAGCTGGCCCTGGTCAAGGAGGCGACGGGACAGGTACTGCTGGCGCCGACCCTGGCGGACCTGCTTTCCCGGCGCGGCCGGGAATACATCGCCATCGGGGTGGGCACCAGCGGCAACGCCTTCCTGCACAACCCCAACCCGGAGAACCGGGGCGGCGCCACCCTGCACCCGGAGTTCACCCTCCCGCGTTACCTTCATTCGCGAATCCTGGAACGGTTCGGCCCGTGGCCCGCAGAGACCCGGCCCAACACCCCCCGCATGGCCCACGCCGTCCGCATTCTGACCGAGTACATCCTCCCGCAGCGGCGCCCGGACGTGGCCCTGATATGGTCCTCCGAACCGGACAAGTCCCAGCACGATGCCGGGGTGGGCACCGCTGAATCGGACCAGGCCGTCCGGGAGGCGGACAGCGAATTCGGCAGGATCATCCGCTGGCTGGAAACGACGGACGGCTTCGAGGACACCAATGTCATGGTGGTGTCCGACCACGGGTACTCCACCATCCTGGCAACGGTGGATATCGAGGCCGCCGTGCGGCAGGCGGGTTTTCCCGGGCCCAACGTTGCGGGAGGGGTGGCCGTGGCCGGCAACGGCGGTTCGGCCCTGTTCTACACCAACGGCAGCGATGCGGGAACGGCGGGGGACGTGACCGAATGGCTCATGTCCCAGCCCTGGTGCGGACCCGTGATCGTCTCCGACGCCGCCGGACCCCTGCCGGGCGGCCTGCCGGCCCGGCGGGTCGGATGCGAAGGCCCCCGGGTGCCGGAGGTCATCGCGTCCCTGCGTTCCAACCCGTCCATCAACCCCTCGGGATACCAAGGTTACGTCTTCTCCACCGGGGGGACGCCCGGCCAGGGACAGCACGGGTCCATGAGCCGACAGGAACTGCACAGTGTCCTCTTCGCCCGGGGTCCCGGCTTCCGGCAGGGGTGCATCAGCGGAGTCCCGTCCGGCAACGTTGACCTGGCCCCGACGGTGTTGAGTCTCCTGGGGTTGGATGCAGGAACGACCCCCTTCGACGGGCGGGTACTGTCGGAAGCATTGGCCGGTGGTCCCAGCCCGGAACAGGTTGATTGGGGACGGGAGATTTACAACGCGGAAAGGGAGCTGCGGGGCCAGGTCTACCGGCAGCAGGTCCACGTCTCGATGGTGGGAGAGACGGTGTACGTCGACGAGGGAAGCAGCACCCTCGGACGGCGTTAGCCTGACGTGGGGTACAATTGGCCCACATTCCGGGATGCAAGGAGTCAGCAGGATGAGCGGTAAGCGGATTGGCGTAGCGGTTGGCGCGGCGGACGCGGCCGGGGTCTTCGAGAACATAGCGCGGGCGGACGAGGCCGGGGTGCCCACGGTCTGGCTCACCACCGGCGGGGCCGGCCTGGACGGGCTGACCCTGTTCGGCGCGGCGGCGGAACGGTTCAAGAACGTGACCTTCGGCACGTCCATCGTGCCCACCTTTCCCCGGCATCCCATCGTCATGGCCCAGCAGGTGCAGGTCCTGGCCCAGCTGGCCCCGGGACGGTTCCGGCTGGGTATTGGGCCAAGCCATGCCCCCACGACCCGGGCCATGTTCGGGTTTGCCTTCCGCAATCCGCTGGGACACCTGAAGGAGTATCTCCAGGTGTTGAGGTCTCTGTTCCAGACTGGCTCGGTGGACTTTGACGGGGAATACTATCACGCCCACGCCAGCATACCCGCGCCCATCGACGTGCCCGTCATGGCATCGGCCCTCCGCTCCGGCTCCTTCCGGGCTTGCGGTGAAGGGGCCGACGGAGCGATAAGCTGGGTCTGCCCGGCCTCCTATCTGGAAAACGTGGCCCTACCCGCCATCAAGGAAGGGGCCGGAGCCGCCGGACGGGAAGCTCCGCCTCTCATCGCCCACGCCCCCGTCTGCGTCCACGAAGACCAGGATGAAATCCGCGTCGCCGTCCAGCAGCAGCTCTCCAACTATCCCCGCCTGCCCTTCTACCAGCAGATGTTCGTAGCCGCCGGATACCCGGAAGCCACGGAAGAGGTATGGAGCGACGGCATGATCGACGGAACGGTGATGTGCGGCGGGGAAGATGAGGTTGCCCAACGGCTCCGGTCCCTGCTGGACGCCGGGGCTGGGGAAATCCTGGTTTCCGTCGTCCACGCCGGAGACGACCGGGAGGCATCCATCGCCCGCACCATGGCGGTTCTGGGCGAAGTTTCCCGCTCCCTGGACTGACGAAAAGCTTGGACTGGCCCGGCGAATCCAACCGGGCCAACACCCTTGGGAGGTCAAGATGAGGATTCCCCTGTTCAACCGGCGGGGCGGAGGCGACGCAATTGATCCGGTCTGCGACATGGTGGTGAATACGAAGAACCCGCCCGGCGGCAGCTGGGAACACGAGGGGCAGACCTACTACTTCTGCGGCCCGGGCTGCAACCGGGCCTTCCAGCGGGAACCCGAAGCCTACCTCTCCGGCGAGAAGAAGACGAAGATGTAGCTGAGGCCCGTCCTGGGTCGCGGGAAGACACTTCATCACCCCCTTGTGTATACTGGCGGGCTACGGAGTCTTGGAAAACGGGAAGGCTGTCGGATGTTGGTAGACGTTAACTTGTACGCTCTCTACCGGGAACGGGCCGGGTGCAGCCACTGCCAGGTGGAGGTCCCCGATGTGGCTACTGTAACCGACCTCACCGCAGCGGTTCGACAGAAGTTTCCCAGCCTCGCTCCGCCCGGCGTGAACATCGTCGTTGCCGTCAACGCCGATTACGCCGACCCGGACCAACGCCTTGCCCCCGGCGATGAAATTTGCCTTATCCCCCCGGTAAGTGGAGGTACCCAATGGTGGACGCTGCCGCAATGATTGAACTCACCTACGATCCCCTGGACCCGGAGAGGGTCACCAACCTGGTCCGGCGGGACTCCAACGGGGCGGTGGTAACCTTCCTGGGCACCACCCGGGACACCTTCGAGGGGAAGCGCGTGGTTCGCCTCGACTACGAAGCCTACGAGGAGATGGCCGTCAAGAAGATGGCCGAGGTGCGGGCCGAGCTCCAGGAAGAGTTCGACATCGAGGACATAGCCATATCCCACCGCATCGGCACAGTGGATATCGGTCAAATCAGCCTTGTCATCGCAGTCGCCTCTCCGCACCGCAGAGAGGCTTTCTCAGCCTGCCACAAGGCGGTGGACCGGATTAAGCACATAGTGCCCATCTGGAAGAAAGAGGTCTACGAGGACGGCTCCCGCTGGGTCGCCTGCGAAGACCACGAATTCCATCCGGAGGGTGAGGCCGCGGCCTCCATTCACGCTCACTGACCCCTTTGGCGCTCCTTCGCTCCAAACGCCGACTCACCATTGCCGTATTGACGGCGCTCTGCGCCGCCCTGGCCGTTTGGCCGCCCACCTTGTCGGCGCAGACCCACGAAATGTCCCTGGGCTTGTGCCGGGCCAACGTCTTCCCATGCCAGGACGCCATCAGCATCGGGGTCGGCGACGCGGCAACTCTTGACCTCGTGCTATACACGAGCCTCCTCTCCCCGGAAAATGATTCTCCGGGCCTGTTGGCATGGGAGACTCACTTGGCACTGTCCGGGGATACAGAGGGCGTCGGAATACCTGCCACTCCGCCAGTACGGGCCCCGGATGGTCCTATTTTGTCTCTCGCCGAGTTGTCCGATTACCGCGGTATCAACCCTTCCGGCACGGGCTACTTCCTGGTACAGAACCGGTTTGATGCCGCCAGCGGTCTGCTGGACTACGCCGTGGTCTTGATCGGGCCCGACTCCCCGTCGGAATGGCCCGGAGTTCCCATATCGTCCCGGACGGCAGGAATAACCCTTGGTTCGGTGCGGATTGAGGGAGTTAGCCCGGGCGCTGTTGCCGTCTACGGCAGCAGAATTCCAACACAGGTTGTACTGCACGAACCGGGAGATGGAAAGATTCCGGTCTACGTTTCCTTTCGGAACCCGTTGGCTACCCTGTCTGTCGGGCGCGTAACGACGCCGGGTATTGCCGGCCGGATTCCGGGCTTTCCGACAGCGGCCGGGTCGGAGTACCGGCACCGGACTATGCGGCTGTCAATGTGGGAATCCGGGGCGGTTCCCCCCTGGCGGGGCGGCGCCGGCAGTCCGAAGGTCAGCTTCAGCGGGATTCCATTGTCCGACGATGGCGCCTTTGAGGTATTGGACATCCCCCCTTCCCTGGCTCCCCCGGGCCCGTATGTGGTGCGGGTCAAGGTGGAAGGCGCGCTCAGCCGCTCCGTACCGGGGGTGGTCCTGCCCCGGGAATCCGGGGCGTCGCCGGTAGTCCTGGGCGATATTCCTCCGATCCTCTATGGAGACTTCAACGGGGATGATTGGGTTGATTCGGTTGACGTGGATTACCTGAAGGATGCCTTTGGCTCTAAGGAGGAGTCCCCCTTTTATACCGACTTCAACGATGATGGAATCACCGATGTCGCTGATTTTTCGATGATGGCCCTGAATTACGGGGAAGTTGGGGATTAACGCCTCCGGTTACGGCCGGCAGTTCCAGTTGACACCCCCGGCCCCCCTCAACCACAATACCCGCAAATTGCTCGGGGGTCCCCATGGCGACGAATCAGGAAAGCAACCTGTCCCAGCAGATGTTCGGCTCCCAGGCGGCCGAATACGCCGTCAGCTCCGTCCATGTCAGCGACGACCGGCTGGACGGCATAGCTAGGCTCGCTTCCACCGGCCCCTACGGATGGACGGTTGACATCGGCACCGGCGCGGGATTCACCGCCTTCACCGTGGCCGATCGCTCCGACCGGGTGGTCGCGAGCGACGTGACCGGCCCCATGCTGGAGCAGGTGCGCCGCCTCAGCGGTGAGCGCGGCCTGGACAACGTGCTGTTGAGCCAAAACGCGGCCGAGCACCTTCCCTTTGCCAGCGACTCCCTTGATCTGATTACCTGCCGGGCGGCCGGACACCACTTCAACGACCTGCGGGCAGCGTTCTCCGAGATTTACCGGGCCCTGCGTCCCGGCGGTGCGCTGGTCATGGTGGACACCGCGGCCCCGGAGGACGATGTCATGCAGGAGTGGCTCAACGATGTCGAGCTCCGGCGGGACTTCAGCCACGTCAACGACTGGAAGGCCTCAGAGATGCTGGCCATGCTCGCGGAACTCGAGTTTGAAATCGCCGTGCAGGAGGAGGCCCGCGTCAACCTTCAGTTCAACGACTGGGTAAAGCGCACCGCCACTCCCGAGGATGAAGTGGCGGCCTTGCGCCGGGACTTCCTAGCCGCCCCATCCGGGATACGGACCGCCTTCAACATACGGGAAACGGAGGACGGGGACATCCACTTCTCCTTCCCCAGCCTCATCTTCCGGGCCGTCAAGCCCTGAACGACATCAAGTCCAGAACGCGGGGATGCGTCCGGCTACCACTGCCAGTGTTCCAGGTTATAGCTCATATCCCAGAACAGGTTCTCGAACCTGAGGCTGGTGATATAGGCCTGGGCCATCCGCTCCCGCTCCGCCGGACCGGCGCTCTCGGCAATCCGGTCGCATAGGTCGCGCACCGCCCTGGCCAGGTCCGCGAACTCCGGCGCGGTGTACATCTGGATCCACGCGCAGTACAGGGGAGCATCGGCGGGTTCCCCCTGTTCCGCCAAGTGCGTCCCGATCTCCCAGTATCCCCACTGGCAGGGCAGCAGCGCTGCCACCAGCTCTCCGAAACTGCCCTGGTGCGCCACCTGCAGCAGGTAGCTGGTGTAACCGATGGTGGTCGGAGCCGCCTCGGTGGATTCCAGTTCCGCCTCGGTGATGCCGAACTCGGCGCAGTAGCTCCGGTGCAGGTCCATTTCCACGTTCAGCGTTTCGTCCAGCAGCCTGGCGAACCACCCCATGGTTTCCAGGTCGGTGGCCCTTGCCGACGCCAGCGCCAGTACCCGGCTGTACTCGATGAGGTAGGCGTAATCCTGGGTGACGTAGTGCTTGAATCGGTCGAGGGAAAGCGTCCCGTCCCCCACCCCGGCAACAAAGGGGTGGGACAGGATGGCCTGACGCATCTCCAGCGTGCGGTCTTCGATGTCGTCGCAGAAGCTCATCGGGGTTCTCGAAGGGCCCGGTAGGGAAGTGCCGGGTTACGGCTCCGTGTACGGCCCGTCCGGCGCGAAGCTGACCTGGATGTACACGCCGTTGCCCGCGTTGCGGTGGGTGTGCGTGGTCCCGGCGGGTATGTGGATGAAGGTGTAGGGCTCCATGGAGTAGGTCTCACCGCCTTCTACTATCACCTCGCCCTTGCCGTGCAGGGCAAAGATGAACTCGTCCTTGGTGCGGGTGTGTGGGCCGTTGGAGGCCCCCGGCTCCCACTCCCCGTAGTTGATGCCGACGTCCTTGCCGCCGACGGTGTCCCTGAACAGTTGCAGGGCCCGCCTTCCCATCGGGTCCAGGTCCCGGGGAAGCTGTTCCTTGGGGCGGATAATTCGCGGTTCCGGCATGTTCTACACCTCTCCCTGTCGAAATCCGGGGACGAAACTCCGGCAGATCTGGCCCAGACAGGCCGCCGGGTCCCATTTGCCGGCCGTGGCTGGGCTGATTCTATGGATGCCGCTCCGGCCCGTCAATCGGATGCTTGCCCGGAAATGGGGAGCCGTTCTCTGGCTGACAGTTGCCCCTTTCCCCACCCGCAGTCCGTTTCGTATGATGATATGGCACATCTTCCACAAATTCCTTGCCGCTGCCAGTTCTCCCTGGGAAGAGTGACTGGCTGAAAGGACAGGGTGTGACTAGAAGGAGTTGGAATCAGTTCCAGAAGGCTTCCCAGAGATTGTTGGCTCGCAGGGACCGCAAGGCCAGCATAGGGTTCACCGTCTCCTCCTTCCACCA